>CAKTEF010000005.1 GCA_934547065.1 uncultured Faecalibacterium sp. | reverse complement strand
AGAATGGACATCGTGCGGCCCTCAAGCACCGGCGGCTTATCCATGCTTGCCTGGGGCAGAGCCTCGGCAAAGCGTTTGAGCACGTCTGCGCCCAGGGCGCTGTGCGCCATCTCACGGCCGCGGAAGCGGATCGAAGCCTTTACCTTGTGGCCAGCGGCCAGGAACTTGGCGGTCTGGTTCACTTTGGTGTTGAAGTCGTTGGTGTCAATATTGAGCGAAAGGCGGGTCTCTTTGACTTCGACCACTTTCTGGTTCTTCTTGGCTTCCTTCTCCTTCTTCTGCTGTTCAAAACGGTATTTGCCGTAATCCAGCACCTTGCACACAGGCGGCACGGCCTGCGGTGCGATCTTGACCAGATCGAGCCCGGCTTCCTCAGCAGCGCGCATGGCCACCTGAATGGACACAACGCCCTTCTGCTCGCCGTCAGCACCGATCAGGCGAACTTCACGATCACGGATCTGCCCGTTGATCTCCAGTTCCTTCGACTTTCCAGCGGTAGCGATAATGAATGCACCTCCAAACAAAATCCATAGTGTTGCAATATTTGGCATAGAAAACGCGGCCGCCCCTTTGCAGGACAGCCGCGCGAGATTCACACAAAAGCGCAGTTCGATCAAAGAACTGTGTTTGGGTATAGCCCGGAGGTTTTGACCCCGCAAGGCGAGCGCGGCACAGGCCGTAGCTGCTTTCTTTACCGGAACAGTTTACCACACCCCGCCCGGCCTGTCAAGCACTTTTATGCGGGTTTCGGGAAAAATATTCTATACTTCGATCAGCTTTCCCAGTTCCAGCGAGTAGATGGCCTGATAGGTCACGGGTTTGGGCGCAAAGCGCTTGCCGATGGCCAGGGCATAAAGGTTCAGCTGGGCGCGGTAGGCGGAACGGAAGTCCGCTTCGGTCTTGCGGCGGTCGGTCTTGTAGTCCAGCAGTTCCAGGTGGTCCGGGAATACCAGCACCAGGTCCGCGATGCCCTGCACCAGCACGTTGGCATCTTCCACAGCCGCAGCGGGGGCCGTACTTCCGCCCTGGGCCGCCAGCACGGCGGAGGCGGGCAGGGCCGTGATGAACGCCAGCTCCCGCAGCACTTCGTCCGCCGCGCAGATGCGCGCAAAGGCTTTGCTCTGCACAAAGCGGCGGATGCGGGCGGTGTCCAGCTTTTCCGCGATCTGGGACGGGGTGAGCCGGGCCTGCACCTGGCGGTCGCGCTCGGCGCAGATGGCTTCGTCCAGCGCATCGGCCTCCCTGGCCGCCGCCAGGGCCGCGAAATCGGCGTGTTCCAGAAATGCGTGCAGGGCCGTTCCCATCTCGGCGGCGGTCAGGCCGTCCCTGGCCAGGAAGCCGGGGCGTTCCAGGGTGGTCTGTTCGGCCCGGTGGACGATGCCGGTCACGCTGACCTTGGCCGGAACCGCCGCCAGCGCGGCGGCCGGGTACTGCCAGCCAAAGCCCTGCCGCAGCGTCTCGGTCAGGGCGGGGTCCGGCAGGGCGGCGGGGGCCTGCGGCGCTGCATCCGGCAGAGCCTGGGCTTCCGGCCGCTCGGTCTGGATGGTCAGGGTCAGCGTGCTGTCCGTTGGGACGAAAGGCAGTTCCAGATCCTCGGCCAGGCGGCGCAGCGGCCCGCCGTTTGGGTGGACCAGCAGGGCCGCGCGCAGCCAGTCGGCAAAGCTGCCGGCCTGCTGATAGAGCGTCTGCCCGGCCCCGGCGGCCAGGAACGCGGCCGCTTTGGCAAAGGGGTTGCCCGTTTTGGTCAGCCCCAGCGGAACGGTCAGGATCAGTTGATCCTGTGCGCGGGTCAGCGCCACATACAAAAGGCGCATCTGCTCGCTGCGCAGCTCGGCCGCGTGGACATTGGCCAGGGCCGTGTAGGCGGCGGTCTTGTAGGTCCCGTCGCCATCCTCCGGGCGCAGACGCAGGCCCGCGCCGTACTCCCGGTGCAGCAGCACCGGCTGGCGGGTGTCGGCGGCATTGAACCGCCGTGCCGTATCGGCCACGAACACCACCGGGAACTGCAGGCCCTTGGAGCGGTGGATGGTCATGATGGCCACACAGCCGGGGCGGGAGCCGCCGGGCACGGCATCCTGCCCGGTGGAACCGGCCTGTGCCGCCGCGTCAATGGCGCGGACCAGCGCGGAGATGCCGCCTGCCCCGGCCCCGGCGCAGAACGAAGCGAACCGGCGGGCATCCTCCCGGCGGCGGGCTCCGTTTTCCATCACGCCCAGCGCGGCCAGGTAGCCCGTGGAGGCAAAGATCTCCTCCAGCAGCTGCTCGGCCGGGGCGCTGCGGGCCATCCGCCGCAGCTCGGTCAGGCGGGCGTAAAAAGCCCGCACTTTCTGCACAAAGGGGGTGTTCCCGCCGCCGTTCACAGTGAGCACCAGCGCCCCGTACAGGCTGATGCGCTGATGCCCGGCGGCCTCCGGCTGCGCGGCTTCCCGCTGCGTTTGCAGCTCCTCGGCCCCGGCCCGCAGGCGGACCAGATCATCGTCCGTGAAGCCGAACAGCGGCCCCAGCATGGCGGCGGCCAGGTAGATGTCCTGTGCCGGGTTGTCGATGACCCGCAGCAGGGCGATCAGGGGGCGGATGTGGGGCGCTTCCAGCAGGTTTTCCCGCGCGTCCGCGTACACCGGGATGCCGCGGGCGGTCAGCGCTTCCACATAGGCCGGGAAATCCCCGCGCGCCGCCAGCAGGATGCAGCAATCCTCGTACCGGGCCGGGCGGAGGGTGCCGCCCTCCCGCACCGGTTCCCCGGCAGCGACCAGCTGCTCGATCCGCTCCGCGATCCAGGCGGCATCCGTTTCGGCCTCGTCGTCGGGCAGGAAATGCGCTTCCATGCTGCCCAGATACTCCCCGGGTGCGCCGCACACCAGCCGCTGGCCGTCGCCGTAGGCGGTGTCGCCCAGTTCCGGGCTCATGAGCTGCTCAAACAAAAAGTTGATGCCCGCCACCACCTGCGGGGCGCTGCGGAAGTTGGCATCCAAAGCCAGCATGGCGTTGGTGCCGCCGGCCCCCTCCGCCGGGCGGGGGCGGGCCGTGCCGCCGGGCAGCAGAGGCCAGCGGTCCAGCTTTGCCCGGAAAATACTGGGGTCGGCCTGGCGGAAGCGGTAGATGCTCTGCTTGAGGTCGCCCACCAGGAACAGGTTGCTGCCGTCCGGCGCGGCCAGGCAGCGGTACAGCGCATCCTGCAAAGCGTTCGTGTCCTGATATTCGTCCACCATCACGGCTGCGTAGTTCCGGCGGATGGTCCCGCACAGGGCCGTGGGGGCACCCTCCGGCGTGCGGAGCAGCCGCAGGGCCTGATGCTCGAAGTCGCTGAATTCCAGCAGCTTTCGGTCCCGCTTTCTGGCCGCAAAGCGGGCATCGAAATCCCGCACGGCGGCAAACAGGGCCCGCAGGCGGGGCTCGGCGGCCCTGCGGTCGGCTTCGGCTTCGTCCATGCTGCACCCGATCAGCTCGGTGATCCGGGCAAACAGGGCGGTGCCCTCGTCGGCACGGGTGCGGACGGCTTTTTTGTGCTCACCGTTCAGCCGCTTTTTCATCCCTTTCAGGCCGGGGGCTTCCTCCATGCCCAGGACGTAGGGGGTCAGCCGGTCGTACAGCGGGGTCCACTGCCCTGCCCCGGCCAGGCGCTCCACCTCGCCCAGCAGGGCGGCGGCATCTTCCAGCCGCCGGATCGGCTCGGCAAATTTTTCGTTGGCGGCGGTCACGGCCTTTTCGGCATTTTTCTTACCCTCGGCTTCGGCCCGCGCGTCGGCCCAGTCGGCCTTGCAGTCGGCCAGAGCGGCGCAGAACAACTCCCGCCCGGCGCGGGCGCAGCGCCCGGCCTCGGCCAGGAGCAGGCGGTGCCAGCAGGTGGAGGCAAAGCCGTTCTCGGCCTGCCATGGGGCCAGGAACTCGTCCAGTTTTTTGTCGTAATCCGGCAGAGCGCGCAGGAAATCATACACCTGCAGGATGGCTTCGCCGGCCGGCTGATCGGTGCGGCCCTTGCCGTACAGGTCCGCAAAGGCGCAGAAATCCGGGTCACGGCAGGCCTGCTCCATCGTTTCGGCCAGCGCCGCCGTGCGCAGAACGGCCACGCTGCCGGGGTCGGCAGGGGTGAAATCCGGCGGGATGTCCAGCGCCTGGAAATGCCTGCGCAGCAGATCCAGGCAGAACGCGTCAATGGTGCAGATGGAGGCCCGCTGCAGCAGCATCCGCTGGCGGCGCAGGGCGGTGTTGCCCGGCTCGGCCTGGCTGCGGCGCAGGGCGGTGTTGCCCGGCTCGGCCTGGCTGCGGCGCAGCAGGGCCTGCCCGATGCGGGCCCGCAGCTCCGCTGCGGCCGCATTGGTAAAGGTGACGATCAGCAGCCGGTCGGCATCCACGGGGTGATCCGGGTCGGTGATGAGCCGGACGGCCCGCTCGGTGAGCACGGCCGTTTTGCCGCTGCCCGCCGCCGCGCTGACCAGCAGCGCACCGCCCCGGTCCTCGATGGCGGCACGCTGGGCAGGGGTCCATTTGGGTTCGCTCACGGCTGTTCCTCCTTTTCCGGATCGGGTTCGGCTTCAAAGGGCTTGGCGGGGGCATCCAGGGCCCGCTCGCCCACTCCGTTTTCGTGGCAGCAGACAAAGCCGTAATCGCACCAGCGGCAGGGGCTGCGCCCGGTCACCAGCGGGGCTGCGTCGATCCGGCCATCGTACAGCTGCTCGCCCATCCGGGTGACCAGATCATCCAGATGGAGCCGGATGCGGTCCAGCTTGCCCGCATCGGCCCGCTTGTCTTTCTGGTAGGGGCTGGGCACGCCGTTGTAGTAGCCGAACGGCAGATAGCGGCCCGTTTCCCCGGCATCCATGGCATCGAACAGCTTCTGCTCGTCCCGCACCAGGCCGTCCAGCTTATACTCCGCGCTCCGGGCGGCTTTGGCGCGGGTGGTCGTTTCGGGGGCCGGGTCGGCCAGCAGATAGAGCACGCCCGCCGGTTCCGCGCCGGTAAAGCGGCCGCTGGCATCCCGCGTCAGGCTGAACAGATACAGCAGCATCTGGCAGTCCAGCCCGCAGTACACCTCTTTCAGATCCAGCTTTTTGCTGCCGGTCTTGTAGTCCACCACCCGCACCCAGCGGGTGCCGTCGGCCTCCACCCACTCGTCGGCGCGGTCCACGGTGCCCACCAGCTGGACGGTGCGCCCATCGGAGAGGCGGTACACCTGCGGGGGCACGGCATCCTGCCCGGAGCCGATCTTCAGCTCACAGGCCACGGGGCGGAAGCTGGACTGCCGCTGCTCGTCCCGCAGATAGCACAAAAGGCCCGTCATGCTCTTTTTGAGCCGCGAGAGCAGGTAGGCAAAGCGGGCGGTGTCCTCCGGCAGATACCGGCGGGCGTATTCGTCCACCAACAGGGCCGCAAGATCGGCCATGCCCGCGTCGTCCAGCTCCAGGAACGGGGTCAGCAGCCCGGCGCAGGGGTTGTCCGGGCCGGGGCGGGGGTCCAGCGCCATCTGCAGCACCCAGTGCATCAGGGTACCGCTCTGGTCCGCCGAAAGCTCCGCCCGCCTGCGGGGCTTCAGGCCCAGGACATATTGCAGAAAGTAGCCGTAACGGCAGGTATAGTATTTTTCCAGCTGGCTGGGCGAGATGCGCAGCCGCCGTCCCAGCAGCGCTTCCAGCGCGGGCAGGTCGTTCACCCGCCGGGGGGCGGTGTCGGCCATCCGGCGCAGCAGAGCAAGCCCCTGGGGTTCCGGCCCGCCGGGGGTGTGCAGGGCGGCGGTCAGGCTGGCGCGCTCGGTCTCCGTCAGCGGCCAGCCGCCGCCCAGACAGTCCAGCCCATCGGCCGGGGTGGCGGCAAGGTCGGTCAGTTCCAGCTGCGGCGGGGCCGGGCGGAGCGCGTCCACCACCGGTTCCAGCGCGGCGCACAGCGTCAGGCCCTGGCCCTTGGGCCAGCTCAGCCACAGCCCCTTGGCCGGGGCGGTCAGGGCCTTGTAAAAGCAGACCTGCTCGCGCACCACGCGGTTCTCAAAGCAGTCAGGCAGGTCGATCTGGTTGGCCATCAGGGCATCGCGGTCGGCGTGGGTCAAAAGGCCCGTCTCGCCGGGGGCCGCCGGGAACTCGCCCTCGGCAAGGCCCAGCACGAACACATAGTCCGGGGCATCCAGCCGCATCTTGCCCGCGCTGGCCAGCATCACGGCATCCAGCGTCTGGGGGATGTGCCCCAGATCCGACGAGCGCAGCAGCAGGCCGAACAGATCCTCGTACTCGGCGGCGGTCACGGCCTGGCCGCCCAGAAGATGGGCCATCTCGTTGAGCAGCTCCATCACCACGTTCCACTCGCGGGCGGCTTCTTCCGCTGCCGGGATGCCCCGCGTGGTGCGCAGCGCTTCCACCTGCGCGGCCTGCTGCCGTTCGGCCCCCAGGGTCTCCAGGCAGAGCCAGAGCGCCCGGCCCATGGTCTCGGCGTTGGCCCCCCGCATCCGGCCGCGCAGGGTGTCCACGGCCCCGGCCAGCAGAGCGCGGGCTTTTTCGGCCCCGGCCAGATCTGCGGCCTCCTCGGCGGTCAATTCCGTTTCGCCAAAGCCCCGGGGGCTGCGGGTGAACGGCTGATGCCAGGCCGCCTGGGTGGGCGACCAGGTGTAGGCATAGTTTTCCAGGGCGCAGACCTCCGCCTCGGTCAGGGCACACAGGCCCGTTTTGGCCAGGGTGGTCAGGTTCTCGGTCCAGTCGGCCCCGCGGGCAAGCTCCAGCAGGGCGTGTACCGCCGTGGCCGGGGCGCTGAACTCCGGGGTGGTAGGCTCGTCGCAGTACAGCGGGATGTCCGCCATCCGGAACTCATACCGCACGGCGGCCCGGTACCGGGCCAGGTCGCGGCAGACCACCGCGATCTTCCCGCAGCGCACGCCCTGCCGCATCAGGCGGCGGATGGCACCGGCGGCGGCGCGGGCTTCCTCCTCCCGGCTGGGGGCGGCAAACAGCCGCACCTCCCCCGCCTGCACGTCCGGGGTACACCGGCCCGCAGCCAGCAGCTGTTCCACGGCGGCCAGGCCGGGGGCATCCCGGTGGCGCAGGTCCCGCCGCAGCAGCTCCGGGGCGGCCACCTCGGCTCCGTTTTTCCGGGCCAGCTGCCGCAGCTGGGCGGCCACCTGCTTGGCCCCGGAGAACAGGCTCACATCGCCGGGCAGCAGCGGGGCCCCATCGTCACACAGGGCCACCGTCACGCTGGGCAGCGCGGCCAGCAGCGCGGCCAGCAGCCGCTTTTTGGGGGCGTTGAACGTATCGAATTCGTCGATGAACACGGCCCGACCGTCCAGGAATTCGGGCACCGCGCCCCGCGCAAGGGCCGCTTCCAGCCGCGCTCCGGCCAGTTCCAGCCGGTCGGCGGGGTCCATGCCGCTGCGGGCCAGCAGGCTTTCGTACCCCTGAAAGATCAGTGCCAGCTCGCTCAGCTTGCCGCTTTCGGCCCCGCAGCTCTGGGCCAGAAGACCGAGCTGCTGCCCGGAAAGTCCGGCGCTTTTCAGCTCGTCGATGGTCTCGGCGGCCATCTGGCAGAATGCCGCGCTGCGGCGGTGGCGGTAGTAGTAGTGTACGTTGTCCTGCAGCTCCTCCAGTGCGCGGCGCACCAGCACGGCGCGGCCCGCGTCGGAAAGGGTCTGCACCGCCGCACCGCCCTCCACCGAGAGGATGCGCTCGGCCAGGCTGGTGAACGAAAAGCTCTCCACCCAGCCGGAAAGCGCATCCCCCAGTTCCCGGTAGATGCGCCCCTCGGTGGAGGAAGTGAACTGCTCCGGCACCAGCAGGATGCTTTTTTGCCCCGCCTTTGCGCGGGCCTTGATGCGGGCATACAGCAGCGTGGTCTTGCCGCTGCCGGAGCCGCCTAAGAGTAACTGCAACATAGATTCTCGCTTTCTGTGGACAAGGGATCAAACAAGTTTATTGTACCACAAAATTGCAAGAACATCTATTCTGTGCTACACTGAGAAAAACGCCGCACAGAAAGGATGCCCCCATGAAGATTTTAGCTGTTGATTACGGTGACAGCCGCACCGGCCTTGCCACCTGCGACCCCACCGAGTTTCTGACCACCGCCATCACCCCGCAGATCACCCTGAAAGCCCGCAACAAGGTGGCCGCCGAGGTCTGCCGCATTGCCGCCGAGCAGCAGGCGGAGCTGATCGTCATTGGCCTGCCGCTGAACATGGACGGCACCGAGGGCGAGCGCGCCCAGAAAAGCCGGAAACTGGCCCGCACCGTGGAGCTGTGGAGCGGCCTGCCGGTGCGGATGTGGGACGAGCGGCAGTCCACCTGCGAAGCCGCCGACATCCTGAGCGAGGTGGGCACCTTTGGGGCCAGGCGCAAGGCGATCCTGGACTCGGTCAGCGCCACGGTCATCCTGGAAAGCTACCTGGACTGGCGCAAGCACCACCCTGGGGAGATGTAAGGAGTCCGCCCTCTCAGGCGCTGACGCGCCAGCTCCGGGTTGTGGCACCCAGCATCCGCTTCGTGCCTTGGGCGGCACTCGCGTCTTGCTGGCCGCTGCCCCAACAACTCCTCCCTGTTTCGGCCGCAGGCCGCGGTCGTCGTCGTTGCCCCCAAAGGGGGAGCCAATTGCGGCCTGCGGCCAGGCCCGTCCTTTGTACAACCTCTCAGGCTCGCCTTGCTCGCCAGCTCCCCTAGTAGGGGAGCCTTTGGCAAAGAGGTTTCCTCGCAGCGCAACGGGGAACTTGCAGGGCTTTCCGCCACGCCAGAGCCTCCCCTACTAGGGGAGGTGGCATTGCGGAGCAATGACGGAGAGGTTGGACAGAGCAGGGCCTTATCTGGGAGATGCGTTGCCTCTCCCTTTGAAAGACTCCCTCCGGCCGGAGGGAGATGTCGCGTAAGCGACAGAGGGAGGACAAGGTGGCATTGCGTGAGCAATGACGGAGAGGGCGAGATACGGCGAGGGCGAGCATACCAAAAAGGCATCCGCAGCAGCGCCCGAAACGCTTGCTGCAGATGCCTTTGTTGTTACTGGTACGTTTCGATGCTCACGCTGTGGATGGTGATGGCTTCCGTGGGACGCTGGTTCTCGTCCACAGCCGTCTGTGCGATGGCATCCACCACGTCCATCCCCTCGTACACCTGGCCGAACACGGTGTCGGTGTAATCCAGGTAGGGCGCGCCGCCTGCCGTCTGATAGGCGCTGACCACCTCCGCGCGGTAGGCGGCAGCATTCATCTGATCCACCAGCTCCTGCGGCACCGAGGCGGACCCCGGCAGCGTTTCCATCACATAGAACACGCTGGCACACTGGCCGGAGGGATCCGCCGCCGCGCACAGCGCCCCGGAATAGTGGTGGAGCGCATCCGTGACCTCCGCCGGGTAGCGGCTGCCGTTCCAGATCGTGGTGCCCCTGCCGTCGGCACCCTGCCCGGCTTCCACCACGAACTGATTCTCCACGCGGGTGATGGTCAGGCCGTTGTAGTAGCCCGCCTGCACCAGGCCGATGAAATTATCGCAGGCCTGCGGGGCCTGCTGCGGGAACAGCACGGCCCGGAACACCCCGGCCGAGGTGTCGAACACGGCCACCGTATCTCCCGCCGCCGGGTGGGTGAACTGCAGTTCTGCCGACTCCACCGCCGGGCGGGAAACGCTTTGAGGCTCCGTGCTGCCGGAGCCGGACCCGAACGCCGCACAGCCCGCCAGCAGACAGCCTGCGGCCAGTGCCAGCGCCGCCAGCCGGACATGCAAATGATTCATAAAACGTGATCTCCGTTCATAACCTGTTATCAGTGTTCCCCGGCACACCGGGGATACACAGAATTCAGTATAGCATATTTTACAGCCGGAAGCGAGAGGGAAATGCATGAAAATTTGTTCTGCATTTTCTGTGCGAAAAACATCTTGACGAGCAGGCAAAAAAACGCTACACTATAAGCACGGCAGGGGGCTGGCGGAAGCGCCGCAGCACCCGGGCCGCCCCAAAACTTGATTTGTGTTTATTTTGTTTAGGAGAACGTGTCTTATGGCTGAAGAAATCAAGAACCCGAACGCCGAGGAGGAGTATCAGCCCGATCTGATGACCCTTGAGGACGAGGATGGCAACGAGGTCACGTTTGAAGTGATCGATGCGCTGGACCATAAGGGCGTGCATTACCTCGCAGTTGTGGAATACGCAGAGGACGAGGAAGACATCGACGAGGATGCCCAGCTGGTGATCCTGAGCGTAGGCGAGGACAGCGAGGGCGAATACCTGGATGTCGTGGAGGACGATGAAGTTCTGCTGGAAGTCAGCAAGCTGTTTGAGAAGCGTCTGAGCGACCAGTTCGAGATCGAGTAAGTTCGATTTTTCCAGACAAATTACCCGGCAAGACTTCCTGCCCGGCTCGATTTGTTGCGGTTTATATGATCCTACTAATCATTCAACGGGAGCCCGGAGTTCGCCGGTGGATTGCAGACCTCCCCGCCATGGGTCGACCATGGAGGCCCGATGAGGAAGCGTGAATCCGGAGACAGGGCACCCACCTGTCCGCAAGGGTAGGTTTGATTGACCGCAGACGACCGGGCGGGATCTTTTTTGTAATCGTATCCACCGCTGTGATCTGCCAAGAGAAACAGTGTGTGGATTTTTTTATTTCCTCTCCAATCGGTTTGAAAGGATGTGCGCTGCGGTATGAAGTCTGAGCACCTGGTGGGGACCAGCATCCCCCGCTTTACCTACGACACCCCCACGGTGCCTGGAAATGATTTTTACGCCCTGTGCGAGGGGGACCACCCGCTGTGCATGATCTTTCTGCCCGGCTTTGACCACCCGGTGAGCCGGGAGTACATCACCCGCTACCTCCGGACGCTGCCCCAGCTGGGCCCGGCCCGGCTGGTGTGCGTAGTGCGCTCGTCGGCGCAGGCGGTGGCCAGGGCCACGCGGGGGTCGGAGTTTCCGTTCCCGGTCATCTGCGACGGGCCGGGCGTGCTGTACGGCTACCTGGGCGTGGAGCAGGCGCGGGGCCTTTTGAGCTGGAGCTTTGCGGCCCAGAAAATTTACAGGGCCGCCAAGGACGCGGGCTACCGCTACGACCAGTCCGCACCCCAGCTGCTGCCCCTGACGCTGGTGGTGGGGCACCTGGGCAAGGTGCTGTTCACCCATTCCGGCCGCAGCCAGACCGACCTACCGGAGGACTGCGCCGCCATCCGCGAGATCGTGTCCGCCGTGGAAAAGGCCGCCGGACCCTCCGACGGACCCTCGGACCCCAGCTGCTCGGATGAAACGCTCACCCTGCCGGACCTGGTCGGGTGGGAGGACTAAAGGGCTCACCCTCTCCGTCTCGCTTCGCTGCTACGGGGAGCAAAACCGAATAAGCGACCCCCTTTCCGGAAACACTGGGTTCCAGAGAAAGGGGGTCTTTTTGTGCAGACCTTTTATAAAGTATGTCTGATCCTGCTGATCGTCGGCGGGATCAACTGGGGCCTTGTGGGCCTGTTCCAATTTGATTTTGTGGGCTGGCTGCTGGGCGGCAGCAGCTCCATCTGGTCCCGCATCGTGTTCACTGCGGTGGGCGCTGCCGCCGTCTGCGGCATCCCAGGGCTGTTTTCCGAGGACGAGGAAGCCTGACCTTTTCCCAAAGCTCTCCCTCCGGGAGAGCTGGCGCACAGCGCCTGAGAGGGTGAGGACGTTTCCAAAAAGCAAAAAGCACAGCGATCGGATCGCTCTGACAAACAGAGTTCCTATCGCTGTGCTTCTTTCTCTTTATGAGCGGGCTCACCCTCTCCGTCAATGCTGCGCATTGCCACCTCTCCCAGGGGGAGAGGTTTTGCTCCCTTACAACATCCAGCGGGGCGAGATGACCCGTGCGCCGCCCCGGTCGGGCTGGGCCACATACACCTGCGGCCAGCGCGCTTTCAGCGCCTGGGCGGCATTGCGGGCCTCGGCTTCGTTGGCAAAGATGCCAAACACCGCCGCGCCGCTGCCCGTCATCAGGGCCGTGACGGCCCCCTGCTCTTTCAGGGCCGCTTTGATGGCCTCGTTGTCCTTGGCCCCGCTGCACTCCTCCAGCGCATTGCCGGCGGCGGCGCAGACCCCGGCCAGATCCTCGGCACGGATGGCGGCCTCCTGGGCCTCGCAATCCGGGTGACGGCTGCTGCCCACCTGATCGTAGGCGGCAAAGGCTTCCGGGGTGGAAACGCCGTAGTCCGGCATCACCACCGTGAACCAGCACTCCGGGCAGGGGGGCAGGGCTTTCATCACATCGCCCACGCCCTGCACCCGGCAGGTGCCGCCCATCAGGGCAAAGGGCACATCCGCCCCCACCTTTGCGCCCAGGGCGCACAGCTCGCTCATGGAAAGGCGGGCACCGTACAGCGCGTTCAGGCCCACCAGCACGGCGGCGGCATCGGCGCTGCCGCCTGCCATCCCGGCCCGCACCGGCACGTTTTTGTACACCGTGATGTCCACACCGGCCAGCAGGCCCGTGTAGCGGAAGAACGCGATGGCTGCCTTGACCGCCGTGTTGGAATCGTTGGCGGCCACCGGGCTGCCGGGCAGCGAAAGGCTCAGTGTCTGGCTGCGGCGCAGCACCACCCGCTCGTACAGGGTAATGGCCTGCATGGTCATATCCAGGTCGTGGTAGCCGTTGGGCAGCAGGCCCACCACATCCAGCGCCAGGTTGAGCTTGGCGGGGGCCAGCACCGTTACACCGTTCAATTTTGCCATTTCAGTTCCTCCTCACGCTTCGGGCAGGGCGATTCCGTTGTCCTGCAAAAAGGCACGGATGCGCTTCATGGCTTCGGTCAGGTGCTCCACCGAGTAGGCGTAGGACACCCGGCAGTAGCCCTCGCCGGAAGTGCCAAAGGCATCGCCGGGCACAAGAGCCACATGCTTTTCCTCCAACAGCCGGGTGCAGAACTCCTGGCTGGACATGCCGGTGCTCTTGATGCAGGGGAACGCATAGAACGCGCCCCGTGGCTCAAAGCAGGTCAGGCCCATGGCGTTGAAGCCCCGCACCACCAGACGGCGGCGCATGTTGTACTCGTCGCGCATCCGGTCGATCTCGCCGTCGCACTCTTTCAACGCCGTGATGGCGGCATACTGGCTGGTGGTGGGTGCGCTCATGATGGCGCTTTGGTGGATCTTGGTCATGATCTTGAGGATGGGGGCCGGGCCGCAGGCATAGCCCAGCCGCCAGCCGGTCATGGCGTAGCTCTTGGAAAAGCCGTTGACCACGATGGTGCGCTCGGCCATGCCGGGCAGGGTGGCAATGGAGACATGCGGCCGCAGGCCGTAGTTCAGCTCGGCGTAGATCTCATCCGAAAGCACCATGATCTCGGTGCCGCGCAGCACCTCGGCAACGGCTTCCAGGTCCTCGCGCTCCATCACCGCACCGGTGGGGTTGTTGGGGAACGGCATGATCAAAAGCTTGGTTTTGGGGGTGATGGCGGCTTTCAGGGCCTCCGGCTTCAGGCGGAACTCATCCTCCTGACGGCAGGCTACATGCACCGGCACGCCGCCCGAAAGGGTGGTGATCGGCTCGTAGCAGACAAAACAGGGCTCCGGGATGATGACTTCGTCCCCCGGCTGGACCAGGGTGCGGATGCACATATCAATGGCTTCGCTGCCGCCCACCGTGACCAGCACCTGGGTCAGGGGGTCGTAGTGCAGGCCCATCCGGCGCTCCAGATAGCGGCAGATCTCCGCCCGCAGCTCTTTCAGGCCCGCATTGGCCGTGTAGCGGGTGCGGCCATGCTCCAGGCTTTCGATGCCCGCTTCCCGCACGGCCCAGGGGGTCTTGAAATCCGGCTCGCCCACGCCCAGGCTGATGCATTCGGGCATATCGGCGGCCAGATCGAAAAATTTGCGGATGCCGGACGGGCGCATGGCCTTGGCGGCAGGCGCGATCAGTTTTTCATACTCCATCACAGAACCGTACACTCTCTTTCATCGATCTCGTCGTCCTGGTACAGACGGCCCTCTTTTTTATAGGTACGCAGGACAAAGTGGGTGGCGGTGGACAGCACATCGTCCAGCGGGCTCAGCCGCTTTGCCACAAACAGCGCGATCTCCTGGAACGTCTGGCCCTTGATGACCAGCTGCAGGTCGTAGCCGCCGCTCATCAGCAGCACGCTCTCCACTTCCTCAAACGAAGCGATGGTGGCCGCGATCTCGTCAAAGCCGCGGCTCTTTTTGGGGCTGACGTTCAGCTCGATCACGGCTTCCACCCGGTTCACCCCGGCCTTTTCCCAATCCACCAGGGTCTTGTACCCCTTGATGATGCCCTGGGCACGGGCCAGGTCGATCATCGCGGCCACCTCTGCGGGGGATTTGTTCAGCATCGTGGCAATGTCCTCGACCGGCAGCCGCGCGTTATCTTCCAGGATCTTCAAAAGCTGTTCCATCTTGCATACTCCTTTTTGTCTGCGGCCTGCGGCATGGCAAAGCCGGTGATTCTGCTTCAGTATAGCACATCCGGCCGCGCTTTGCACCAAATTTTTGGAATAGAATGTCTTTTGTGCCCCTATCTTGTTCTTTTTTCCAAAAAGTGTGTTCAAAAATCAGTAAATCTGCTATACTGGGGTGGAAAAGCCGCCCTCTCAGGCGCGCTGACGCAATGCCACCTCTCTCAAAGGGAGAGGCAACGCATATCCCAGGTTTAGCAGGAGCTGACCATGAGCCGCAATGCGCCCTCTCCGTCAGCGCTGACGCGCTGCCACCTCTCCCAAAGGGAGAGGCAACGCATGTCCCAGATTCAGCACCTACTGGCCGTGAGCCGCCATTGGCTCTCCCTTTGGGAGAGCTGGCATCAAGCGAAGCGCAGATGACTGAGAGGGCGGGATTCAGAAGATGCTGGCCATGGGCCGCAACCCGGAGCTGTCAGCGCGCAAGCAATGACGGAGAGGGCTACATCAATTATTGGGGGTAAGGAATATGAAAGCGTTTATTACGGTCATTGGTCATGATACGGTGGGCGTGGTTGCCAGGGTGGCCGCCCTGTGCAGTGAGCTGAACATCAACATCGAGGATGTCACCCAGAGCATTTTGCAGGGCATGTTTGCCATGATCATGCTGGTGGACATCTCCAAGTGCAGCGTCAGCCACGAGGAGATGCACCACAGCTTCGATGCCCTGGCCAAGGAGATGGGGATGCAGATCAATGTGACCCGCCAGGAAGTTTTTGATGCGATGCATACCATTTGACCCTCTCAGTCAAAGCCTTACGGCTTTGCCAGCTCCCCCGGAGGGGGAGCCACTGGCGTGCCGGTTTTGAAAGCGCATCTCGCCTGCGGCTCCTGAGCAGCCGGGCCTTGCGTATTTGGCAGCAGCAGAGGATTTTGTAGAGAAGGGATTTTATTATGAGTATGATGAATACCGGTGACATCCTCGAGACCATTGAGATGTTCACCCAGGACAACTTGGACGTGCGGACCGTGACCATGGGCATCAGCCTGTTGGACTGCATCGACCCGGACCCGAAAAAGGCCTGCGAAAAGGTCTACAACAAGATCACCACCAAGGCGGCCAACCTGGTGCCTGCCGTGGAGCATATCAGCGCCGAGTACGGCATTCCCATCATCAACAAGCGCATCAGCGTCACGCCCATTGCCATGCTGCTGGGTGCCTGCCCGGATGCCGACCCCGTGGAGTTTGCCAAGGCCCTGGATGCCGCCGGCAAAAAGGTGGGGGTCAACTTTGTGGGCGGCTACACGGCGCTGGTCCACAAGGGCTTTTCCGCCGGTGACCGCCGCCTGATCGAGTCCATTCCCCGCGCTCTGGCCGAAACGGACATCGTGTGCAGCTCGGTGAACATCGGTGCCACCAAGGCGGGCCTGAACATGGATGCCATCAAGCTGATGGGCGAGGCCGTGAAAAAGGCCAGCGAGCTGACCGCCGACCGCCAGTGCATCGGCGCGGCAAAGCTGGTGGTGTTCTGCAACGCACCGGAGGACAACCCCTTTATGGCGGGTGCGTTCCACGGCCCCGGCGAGCCCGACTGCGAGATCCATGTGGGCGTTTCCGGCCCCGGTGCCGTGCGCGCCGCCCTGGCCCGGCTGCCCAAGGATGCCCCCATCGACCAGGTGGCCGAGCTGGTCAAGCGGACTGCATTCAAGATCACCCGCGTGGGCCAGCTGGTGGCAAACCTGGCTTCCAAAGAGCTGGGCGTGCCTGCCGGCATCATTGACCTCTCGCTGGCTCCCACCCCGGCTGTGGGCGACAGCGTGGCCAACATCCTGGAAGAAATGGGCCTGGAGACCTGCGGCTGCTGCGGCACCACCGCCTGCCTGGCCCTGCTGAACGATGCCGTGAAAAAAGGTGGCGTGATGGCCTCGAACCACGTGGGCGGCCTTTCGGGCGCATTCATCCCGGTCAGCGAGGACGACGGCATGATCCACGCGGCAGAGTGCGGCTGCCTGACCATTGAAAAGCTGGAAGCCATGACCGCCGTCTGCTCGGTGGGCATCGACATGGTCATCATCCCCGGCGACACCACCCCGGCTGTGATCAGCGCCCTGATCGCCGACGAAGCCGCCATTGGCATGGTGAACAGCAAGACCACCGCCGTGCGCGTGATCCCGGCCATTGGCCGCAAGGCAGGCGAGGTTTTGGACTTTGGCGGCCTGCTGGGCTACGGCCCCATCATGCCGGTGAACCAGCGTGACCCCTCGGTGTTCATCAACCGCGGCGGCCGCCTGCCCGCACCGATGCAGTCGCTGAAGAATTAACACCCTCTCAGTCAAAACCTTACGGTTTTGCCAGCTCCCCCGGAGGGGGAGCCATTGGCAGGACGGTCAGGCTATACTGGACGAGCAAAGTGTAATTTATCGGAAACGGCAGTGCCCTGCTGTAAAAGGCAGGTGCGTGATTAAACCTTTGTAAACAGACCCATCCTCTGGATAACATTTCCAGAGAAAGGGTCTGTTTTTATGTTTTCTGTTTTTTCCCGCACGCTGACGCGCCGCCAGATGGCGGTATGGTGTACAGCACTGGCTGCGGCCCTGCTGCTTTCCGGGCTGCACGCCGGGCTGGGCTGGGCCAGAGCGCAGCAGCGCACCGCAGCGGCCCTGTGTGCCGACACGCTGCGGCTGCACATCCGGGCCGACAGCGACTCCCTGGCTGACCAGACGGCCAAGCTGGCCGTGCGGGATGCCGTTCTGGCGTATGTGGACCGGCACTGCACGGCATCCACACAAGCCGATGCCCTGCGCTGGGCCGCCCGCAATCTGACGGAGCTGGAATGGGCCGCCCGCTCTGCCCTGGCCCGCCGGGGCATCGTTTCCACCGTGAACGTCCGGCTTGTGGAAATGTACTTTCCCACCACCCGCTATGCCGCTTCGGCCCTGCCCGCCGGGCGGTATCAGGCCCTGCGGCTGGAGCTGGGCAGCAACGCCCGCCACGGCCGCAATTGGTGGTGCGTGCTCTACCCCGGCCTGTGCCGTACCGCCTGCGGGGGCTACGCCCGCCCGGAAGAAAACGACCTGGTCTGCGGCCAATATGTCCTGCGCTTCAAATGCGTGGAATGGTGGCAGCAGCTCACGGCAAGGAGGGAGGAGCGGGTGATTTTGTGATCTGCCCGCACGCTCTCCCCTCCCCCCGCATAAGCTGAACCTGAAAGGAGCGTGATGCCGCAATGGCGATCCCCGCTTATTATTCGTTGATTCAAAAAGGTTCTTCCGGGCCGGATGCGGCCCTGGTGCAGACCTGGCTGAACGGTGTGCGCGACCAGTGCAGCTGGTACGCTGCGCTGACCGTAGACGGGCGGTTCGGCATCAAAAGTGAAAACGCCGTCAAGGAGTTTCAGCTTCGCAACGGGATGAACATGGATGGCAAGGTGGGTGCCAACACCTGGAACGTGCTGTACGCAAAGTACACCGCAAAGCACGGCCTGGCCGTGCCCTACCCCGGCATCGTGATCCGCACCGGCACTGCGGGCGGCACAGTCCGGCTCATCCAGCAAAAGCTCAATGCCCTGGGCGAGAACATCCGCTCCGACGGCAGGTTCGGGGCCGCGACCGCAGCCGCTGTCCAGCGGTTCCAGCGCCGCAGCGGCCTGACCGCCGACGGTGCCGTGGGCAAAGCCACCTGGGAGAAGCTGTTCCCGGCAAGTTAAAATGTGAATTGGCTCCAGCCAGCCAAGGCCCCTGCTTTTTTGGAAGCGGGGGCTTTTTGTCAGCGCGCTCACCCTCTCAGTCATCTGCGCTTCGCTTGATGCCAGCTCCCCCAAAGGGGGAGCCATTGGCATGTCGGGCAAGCCGTGCTGTTTGCTTGGGCCCAATATAACGTAAAAATGCCGGGCCCTGTCCTCATTGGCAGCAGCCGTGAATCGAGACAGCGGAGCACTACCGTTCCCGCACAGCATGAGCTTTGCTCGGTTCGCAGGGCCGCCACCGGCTCGCCAGTGGCTCCCCCTTTGGGGGAGCTGGACGCGAAGCGGCCTGAGAGGGTGAGCCCGGCAACGTCCGAGCCGCATTCCAGCGATGGGAACCTCTTTTGGAAAGTGCCCATTTCGTGCTATAATAGAAGCATCTTTCAGAAAGGGGGCTTTCCCTTGCGTTTTCTGCACCTCTCGGACCTGCACCTGGGCAAACGGGTGTGCGAGTTTTCGATGCTGGAGGACCAGCAGTTCATCCTGGAACAGATCCTTGCCCTGCTGGACACCCACCCGGTGGATGCCGTGCTGCTGGCGGGCGACCTGTACGACAAGCCCGTTCCCCCGGCCGAGGCGGTCCGCCTGCTGGACTGGTTCCTGACCTCGCTTGCCCGCCGGGGGCTGCCGGTGTTTGCCGTCAGCGGCAACCACGATTCTGCGGACCGGGTGGCTTTTGGCTCTGCGCTGCTGGCGGGCAGCCGGGTGTATGTCAGCCCGGTATTCTCCGGCGTGCCGCAGCCCATCACCCTGACCGATGCCTACGGCCCGGTGGACCTCTATCTGCTGCCGTTCCTCAAACCTGCCGCCGTGCGGCATGTCTTCCCGGACGAGCCGGTGGAAAGCTACAACGATGCCCTGCGCTGCGTGCTGCGCCGCTGTGTGCCGGACCCTGACCGCCGCAGCGTTCTTGTGGCGCATCAGTTCGTGGCGGGGGCTGCCGCCTGCGAGAGCGAGGAACCCAGTGTAGGCGGGCTGGACTGCGTGGATGCCGCCCTGTTCGATGCCTTTGACTATGTGGCCCTGGGGCACCTGCACAGCCCCCAGACCGTTGGCCGCCCCACCCTGCGCTACTGCGGCACACCGCTGAAGTATTCGTTCTCGGAGGCCGGGCAGCAGAAAAGCGCCACCCTGGTGGAGCTTGGCCCCAAGGGCAGCACGGAGATCACCACCCTGCCCCTGACCCCCCGGCACGACCTGCGGGAACTGCGGGGCAGCTATCCGGAACTGACCGACCGCCGCCGCTACGCAGGCACAGCCGTGGACGATTACCTCCACATCACCCTGACCGACGAGCAGGACGTGCCCGAAGCCCTGGCCCGCCTGCGGGTGATCTACCCCAACCTGATGCGGCTGGACTACGACAACCTGCGCACCCGCACCCAGCAGCAGCTGGATCAGCCCGCAGCCGCCGCCCGGAAGACCCCCCTGGAACACCTGGCCGATTTCTACCGGCTCCAGAACAACCAGCCTCTCAGCCCGGAGCAGGCGGCGTTTTGTCGGCAGCTCATTGAAACGCTGTGGAAGGAGGACGATGCATGAGACCGCTCAAGCTGACCCTTTCGGCCTTTGGACCCTACGCCGCCCAGACCACCCTGCCGCTGGAAGCCCTGGGCAGGGGCGGGCTCTACCTCATCACCGGCGACACCGGCGCAGGCAAGACCACCCTGTTCGATGCCATCACCTACGCGCTGTACGACCATTCCAGCGGCGGCGTGCGCGACGGGGCCATGCTGCGCAGCAAATACGCCGACCCCGGCACCCCCACCTTTGTGGAGCTGGAATTTGAGGTGCGCGGCCAGCGCTGCACCGTCCGCCGCAACCCCGAATACCCCCGCCCCAAGGCGCGGGGCGAGGGCTTTACCACCGAAAAGGCCGATGCCACCCTGACCTACGCCGACGGCCGCCCGCCCGTGACCAAGGCCAAAGAAGTGACGGCCGCCGTCACGGAGCTCATCGGGCTGGACTACAACCAGTTCTCCCAGATCGCCATGATCGCGCAGGGGCAGTTCAACCGGCTGCTCAACGCCACGACCGAGGAGCGGAGCCGCATTTTCCGCAAGCTGTTCCGCACCCAGCGGTACCAGAAACTGCAGGATGCCTTACAGGAGGAGAACGCCCGCCTGACGGCCCAGCGCAGCAGCCTGAACACCGCCATCACCACGGTGCTGGGCGGGCTGGCCCTCTCTGCACAGGACCCGCAGCGCGAGGAGCTGGCCGCCCTTTCGGCACAGACCGAGCCGGAAACGGCGCAGGAGCTTTTGCAGGCCCTGACCGCCCGGCAGGAAGCAGATACCGCCCGCGCCGCCCAGGAGCTGGCCGCGCTGGACACCCGGCTCAGCGCCGTGCAGGCCGCACTCGGCGCAGCCGAGCAGGTGGACCGGCTCCGCCGGGAGCTGGACCAAAACCTTGCCCACGCCCGCGAGAATGCCCGGCTGGAAACCGCCAGAGCCGCCGCCCGCCGGGAAGCGCTGGCCGCACTGGAAGCGCAGCAGACCGCCGCAGAAACAGAGCTGGCCGCCCTGGCCGATGCCGACACCCGCCGGGTGGAGTTGGGGGCCGAAGCCGATCGGCTGGCCCAGCGGGAGCAGGCCCTGAACGAGCTGGGCCAAAGTCTGACCGCGTATCAGGCCGTCAAGGCCGCTGCGGCAGCCGCGCAGGACCGGTACAAAACGGCTTCCGCCCGCCAGACCGAGGCCGGCACGGCCCGCGACCGGCTGGAGCGGGCGTTCCTGGACGCACAGGCCGGGCTTCTGGCCCGGGGCCTGGCCGAGGGCACCCCCTGCCCGGTGTGCGGCAGCACCCATCACCCGGCCAAAGCCGCCCTGCCCCGCACTGCACCCACTCAGGCCCAGGTGAACGCGGCCAAGCAAGCCGCAGCCGCTGCCGACCAGGCGGCACAGGAGGCCAGTGCCGCCGCCGGGGCCGCCGTGACCCGCGAAAAAGAGGGCCGCGCCCGCCTGCGGAAAGATGCCGAGGCCCTGCTGCCGGAACGCTTCACCTCCCCCGATGGGCCGGTGCCCCTGAGCGTGACGCTGCTCCGCACCGCGCTGGCCGAGGAAACGCAGGCCCTGCGCACGGCCAAGACAGACCTGGCCGCCCGCCGCAGCCAAAACGCTTCCGCCTGCCGCCGCAGGCAGGAGCTGGAAGCCCAGCGCCCCACCCGGAACGCCCAGCGCACCGCACTGGAAGCGCAGGCCGCCACGGCCCAGCAGAACGCCGCTGCGGCCGAAGCCGCCGTCCGCACGCTGGAAACACAGGCTGCCGGGGCCGCCCCGGCCCAGGACCTTGCCGCACTGCGGGCGCAGCAGGCCGCACTGCTTGACCGGCGCAGGCCCCTTGCCGAACAGGAAAAGGCCCTGAACGCCCAGCTGCAGCCCAACCGGAAAGCGGCCGCAGAGTACCGCCGCCTTTCCGCCGAGCGCCAGACCCTGGAACAGCGCTGGCAGTGGGTGAACGCTCTGGCCGCCACCACCGGCGGCACCCTGAACAGCAAGCAGAAGATCCGGCTGGAAGCCTACATCCAGATGCAGTACCTGGACCGCATCCTGATCCACGCCAACACCCGCCTGATGCAGATGACCGCCGGGCAGTACGAGTTGGAGCGCATAGGGGCCGAGAACCAGCGCAGCCAGTCCGGCCTGGACCTGGGCGTGATCGACCACTACAACGGCACCCGCCGCAGCGTCAAGACCCTTTCCGGCGGCGAGAGCTTCAAGGCCTCTCTGGCGCTGGCGCTGGGCCTTTCGGATGAGGTGCAGCGCACCGCAGGCGGCATCCGGCTGGACACCCTGTTCCTGGACGAGGGGTTCGGCTCGTTGGACGACGAATCGCTGGAACAGGCCATCCGGGTGCTGTCCGGCCTGACCGAGGGCGACCGCCTGGTGGGCATCATCTCCCACGTCGCCGCCCTCAAGGACCGCATCGACCGCCAGCTCGTGGTCAAAAAGGACCGCACCGGCGGCAGCCGCGTGGAGATGATCCTGTAACTTTTGGGCCTCTGGGAAAGCCAGAAAGAGCTTTCCACATGATTACCCTTTCTTAAATCTCTATACACAAATATTTTAATGATAGTATGTCGATTTCTGAAAAAGAGCTGACCTCTATACACAAACTGAGAGCTCTGTACACAAACAAGGTGATTCTGTGTATAGAGCTCTAACAAGGGTCATAGGGGGTTAGAGCTCTGTTCACAGAATGACACCTCCGGGAATAACGCGCCTTTCCAAAGGGCAACCTATCCCCGGAGGTGTTTTTATGTCTTACCACAACGATGTCGGCCCCACATCCAGCCGGGTGAGCCCGCCGCTGGGCAGACTGCCGCAGACGCCGGTCACGCCACCCAGCCAACCGGACAGCCCGGACGTGCAGCTGCCCCCGCCGGAGGTGCCCAACGGCACGCCGGACCCCGGCACCCCGGCCCATCCCGGCAGCGGAGTCCCCATGACCGACGGCACCCCCGCCGCCTGCCGCCAGAAAAACGCAGCGGCCTTTCTGGCCGGGGAAACGGACGTGAGCGTGATGGCTCACTATGCGCCGGGGCTGTTCAGCACCGAACAGAAGCTGGACAGCCGCCAGCCCGCCCCCGACGACCCGGAAGGCGTGCGCGATCTGGTCCGCCTGCGCGAGGATCAGCCCTACGGCTGAAGCAGCCCTGCATTCCGACAGGATTTGTGCGCACCGCCCGCATCCCTGCACGGATTTTCCGTTATTTTCAAATTATTTTCCAATTACCTGTTGAAATCTGCGCCGCGTTCTTTTATTATGGTAGCAAACAAAGCAAAGGCAGGTAAGGAAATTATGGCAGAAATCAAATACGAGATCGTTCAGCGCATCGCCGTGCTCTCGCAGCGGCCCCGCGGCTGGGAGCGTCAGCTCAACCTCATCAGCTGGAACGACGGCGAGCCAAAGTACGACATCCGCGATTGGTCCCCGGACGGCAGCCGCATGGGCAAGGGCATCTCCCTGAGCAGTGACGAGTTGGCCATCCTCAAGGGCATCCTGGAGGATCTGGAGCTGTAATATGGACAACCGCGAGGAGTTTTTGCAGATCTTCCGCCGGCATGTCAGCCGCCCCGGCAGCGAAAAGCTGCTGGACTGGCTGGAGAACAAGACCGATTTCTTTTCGGCTCCGGCCTCCACCCGCTTCCACGGTGCCTGCGAGGGCGGGCTGTGCATGCACAGCCTGAACGTTTACCACGCCCTGCACGACACCTTTTTCACCGAGGGCGAAAGCGAGGAGAGCTACGCCATCTGTGCCCTGCTGCACGACCTGTGCAAGGCCAACTACTACAAGGCCGGGACCCGAAACGTAAAAAACGAGGCCACCGGCCAGTGGGAGAAAGTGCCCAGTTACAGCGTGGAGGATCTGTTCCCCTACGGCCACGGCGAAAAGAGCGTGTTCCTGATCGAGCGGTTCATGAAGCTGCGCGTGGAGGAAGCCGTTGCCATCCGCTGGCACATGGGCGGCTTTGACGATGCCGCCAAGGGCGGCTGCTTTGCCATCTCGGAAGCCTACGACAAATACCCCCTGGCGGTCAAGCTGCACATCGCAGACCTGCAGGCCACCTATCTGATGGAACACCGCACCAGCACGGTACGGTAAATTCTCTCAGGCGTTGCACGCCAAAGGGCAGGCCCTGCTCTGTCCAACCTCTCCGTCATCATCGCTGGCGCTCGATGCCACCTCTCCTAGTAGGAGAGGCCTTGGCATGAGATTCATTTTCCGCTAAAATCGCCTGCGGCTCCAAAACCAGCATCTGCCGCAGGTATTCCACCTCATCAGTCGCCTACGGCGACAGCTTCCCCTTAGGGGAAGCCTTTTTCGGGAGCCTTTACGCTATCAGAACCAAAGGTAGCGAAGCGCCAACACTTGAACGCGGCGGCCTGCCAAGGGCTCCCCTACTAGGAAAGACTCCCTCCGGCCGGAGGGAGATGTCGCGCAAGCGACAGAGGGAGGACAGCTGGCGCGCGTCAGCGTGACTGAGAGGTTGGATAAAGGACAAGCTTTGCCTGAGAGGGCGAACTACGAAAAAAGAGCTGTTACACATTGTTTCGTGCAACAGCTCTTTTTGTTATGCTTTCATCAGTTCTTCCAGCCGGCGGACCAGATCCACCGAGAGATGATCCAGCACCGTGGTGGGCTTCCAGTCCGGCTGGGAAAAGGGCAGGGGTTCCTCTGCGGGTTCCTGCTCCGCAGAAAGATCCGGCTGAGGCGGTTCCGGCTGAGGGGCAGGGGCAGACGGTGCGGCCTGCATTTCCTCCTCCGGCTGGGGGTGGAACACGATCACCGGCAGGCCCGGCTGTTCCAGCACCCTGGGCACAGGCGGGGGCGGCGGCAGCAGGCGGTTCTGACGCGCCTGTTCACACAGCGCTTCCAGCTCGGCATTCTCCTGCTTCAGAGCGGCTACCTCCCGCTCGCAGGCAAACAGCCGGGTCTGATACCGGCGAAGCTCGGCGTTGGCGGCGGCAAGGCGGCGGTTCAGCTGCTCGGCCTGTTCGTCCTGCGGGAGCTTTTTCCGGGGATCCGGTTCAACCTGCGCCATGGCTTCCTCCACTTCCTGCACCTTGCGCAGGGCGCAGCGGTACTCGCGGGCAGAGGCGGCATAATAACGCTCCACACAGCGCAGCACGCTGTTTTTGCGGCAGCTCAGCCATTCGGTGCGCAGCCACAGGTCGTTTGCTTCCAATCCTCTGCCTCCTCCCGCTCCCGCGCGCAAGAGACCACGGCCCCCTCCCGGACCGCTGCCGTTTGTTGTTACTTGCGTTTGTTCAGGATCGCCAGCAGCTCATCGTAGTAACGGTTGTCGCTGGTTTCTTCCTCCACCGGTTTTGCGGCAGAACCGGCAGCGGCGGGCTGCTTGGCAGCACCGGCTGCGCCGGAAACATCCGAGCTGAACACAGCCGACGGAGCCGACGTGCTGGCCGAAGCGCTGTTCAGGCTGCTGCGCAGGCCGTCGGCGGGCTTGTTGTCAAAGCCGGTGGCCACAACGGTCACGCGCATCTCGTCGGAGAGGTTCTCGTCAAACGCAGTACCCCAGATGATGTTTGCATCGGGGTGGGCGCTCTGGGTGATGAGGCCTGCGGCGGTCTCCACGTCCTCCAGGCCGATGTCGGGGCTGGAGGTAATGTTGATGATCACGCCGTGTGCGCCGGCAATGCTGGTCTCCAGCAGCGGGCTGGAAATGGCAGCCTTGGCGGCGTTCTCGGCCTTGCCTGCGCCCTTGGCGCTGCCCACGCCCATGTGGGCGTAGCCGGCATCCTTCATGATGGAGCGCACATCGGCAAAGTCCAGGTTGATGAATGCCGGCACATTGATCAGGGCAGAGATGGACTCCACGCCCTGGCGCAGCACATTATCGGCAGCCTGGAATGCATTCATCAGGGTGATCTTTTCCTGGCTGATCATCTTCAGGCGCTCGTTGGGGATCACGATCAGGCTGTCCACGTGCATCAGCAGGTTGGCGATGCCCTGTTCGGCCAGGCCCATCTTCCGCTTGCCCTCAAACGAGAACGGCTTGGTGACGATGCCAACGGTCAGGATGCCCAGGTCATGTGCCACCTCGGCCACAACGGGGGCGGCTCCCGTGCCGGTGCCGCCGCCCATACCGGCGGTGATAAAGACCATCTGGGAACCCTTGAGCGCATTGGCGATCTCGTCCTTGCTTTCTTCGGCTGCACGCTGGCCGATCTCCGGGTCTGCGCCCGCACCACGGCCCTTGGTCAGCTTGGTGCCCAGCTGCACCTTGGTGGCGGCATGGTTCTTGGCCAGAGCCTGCTGGTCGGTATTCATGGCGATGAATTCCACGCCCTGCAGACCATCGCTGACCATGCGGTTCACGGCGTTGCCGCCGCCGCCGCCCACGCCGATGACTTTGATCGTCGTAACGTTTTCGTCCATTTCTTCGTCGAGCATCAGTGCCATAGCTTTTGTCCTCCATCGGATGTTATCGTAAACCTGTGCTTTTTGCACAAGATGATATCATACTGCAACTATATAACTGTATCGTATCACCTTTTTGCCCCGATTGCAAGACAAATTTGTTTTTTTGCAGAGGTTTTTTTCGTGCTCGGCGTTTCTGCCCCGGATTCCTGCCGGATCCGGGCCCCCAGCGCGGCCAGAAGCGGGGCAAACCCGGCATATCCGCGGCTGATATGTTCTGCGTGGGTGATCACGCTGGTGCCGGGTGCCGCCAGTGCCGCCAGAACCAAGGCCGCGCCGCCCCGCAGGTCCGGTGCTTCCACGGCGGCCCCCCGCAGCACGCCGCCCGGCCGCACCGTCAGCACCCGGCCCTGCACGGCCGCCCGTGCGCCCAGGCGGCAAAAGCCTTCGGCACAGCCAAAGCGCCGCTCAAAGATCACGTCCTCGATGCTGCTTTCACTCCGGGCGCAGAGCATGGCAGCTGCCAGCGGCGGGGCGGCATCGGTGGCAAGGGCCGGGTAGGCCCCGGTGAACACCCGGCCCACGCCGTACAGCGGCCCAAAGCGAGAAACTTGGACCGTATCCCCGGCGGCTTCCACCCCGCACCCCATTTGTTCCAGAATTTCCAGCACCGGCGCATACAGCGCGGGGGCGCAGCCTGCCACCTCCACCCGGCCCCCGGCGGCGGCCGCCGCACAGGCCAGCGTGGAGGCAAAAATGCGGTCGGCCGCCGGGCGGAACCGGCACCCGCCCAGGCTCCGCCGCCCCTCGATGCGGATGACGGAGCTGCCCGCCCCCTCCACACAGCCGCCGCACCGGTTGAGGAACGCCGCCAGGTCCGCGATCTCCGGCTCCCGCGCGGCCCCCCGCAGCACGGTCCGCCCGCGGGCACACACCGCCGCCAGCATCAGCGTCTCGGTGGCCCCCACGCTGGGGAACCCCAGGGTGATGGCCGCCCCGTGCAAACCGGACGGAGCCGTGAGCACCAGCTTTCCGGGGCCGGCTTCCAGCTCCGCCACCCCCATCTGCGCAAGGCCGCTCAGGTGCAGGTCGATGGGCCGGGCCCCGATCCGGCAGCCGCCGGGCAGGCTGGTCTCGGCGCGGCCCAGCCTTGCCAGCAGCGGTGCGCAGAACAGGATGGAGGCCCGCATTTGTGCCGCCGTTTGCTCCGAAAGCGTGCTGCTGCGCACCGGCCCGCACAGCACAGCCGTGTCGCCCTCCCACCGGGCCGTGCAGCCCACGCCCCGCAGCAACTCAAGGCTGTGTTCCACATCCAAAAGGCGGGGAACACCCAGCAGCCGCACCTCGTCCCGGCAGAGCAGCGATGCCGCAAAAAGCGGAAGAACGCTGTTTTTCGCCACCGGCACCCGCACGGTTCCCGCCAGCGGGCGGCCGCCGCATACCACGATCCGGTTTTCCATCATTGCAGCCCCCATTTCGCAAAAGATACCCCACGGTATGTGGAAATGGGCGCAGATGTGCATGGGACAAGTTTGTATGCTTATTTATCGCGGGTTTGCCCTCTCAGGCGCTGCGCGCCAGCTGTCCTCCCTTTGTCGCATACGCGACATCTCCCTCCGATCGGAGGGAGTCTTTCCCAAAGGGGGAGCCATTGGCAAGCCGGTCTTGCATGTGCTGAACGAAAAAAGCCCACGCACAGGTCAGGCAGTGGGCTTCGCGTTTTATTCTACGTCTCCCCTCTTGATACCGACAATACGATCCCCATTTCCCCCAGAAGCATCATCAGGCTGGTGCCGCCGGAGGAGAAGAACGGCAGGCTGATCCCGGTGTTCGGGATGGTATTGGTGACCACGGCCACGTTCAGCACCGCCTGCAGGGCCACCTGCACCGTAAAGCCCACCACCAGCAGGGCCCCAAACCGGTCGGGTGCATGGGCGGCCAGGGTGATGCCCCGCCACAGCAGCAGCACGAACAGCCCCACCACGGCGCAGGCCCCCACAAAGCCCAGTTCCTCGCAGACGATGGAAAAGATAAAATCGTTCTGCGGCTCCGGCACGAACAGATGCTTCTGGCGGCTGTTGCCCAGCCCCAGCCCGGCAGCCCCGCCGGAGCCGATGGCATACAGGCTTTGGATGGTCTGGTGGCCGTCGCCCAGGGGGTCGGCAAAGGGGTCACGCCAGGAGCGCAGGCGGTCGGCTGCGTAGGGCACAAGGTCCGGCATGATGACCACGGCCGCGCCAATGGCGGCCGCGCCGCCTGCCCCGGCCAGCACGAACCACCGCAGCCCGGTACCGCCCACGAACATCAGCACCGCACCGATGCCCAGGATCAGCAGCGTGCCCGAAAGGTGCGGTTCCAGCAGCATCAGGGCCGCCACCACCCCCAGCACCAGTGCAAAGGGCAGCACGCCCACAGCAAAGCTGCGCATTTTGTCGTGGTTCAGCGAGATGATGTGTGCAAACACCAGCACCACTGCAAACTTGGCGATCTCACTGGGCTGCAGCGTGCCCAGCCCCGGCAGGACCAGCCACCGCTTGCAGCCGTTGTATTCGGGCATGAACAGCACCGCCGTCAGCAGCACCAGCGAAAACGCCAGCAGCGGCCAGGCCAGCTTGTGGAAGATGTGGTAATCCACCCGGCTGGCCAGCCCCATGCCCGCAATGCCCAGCGCCGCATACAGCAGCTGCGGCCGCAGGTAGGCATAGGCATCGCCCCGGCGGTACAGGGCCACCGCCCCCGACGCGCTGCCCAGCATCACCAGCCCAAAGCCCACCAGCGTGAGCACCAGCACCAGGAACGGCAGGTCCGGCGGCGGCAGCACCCGCACCCGCGTAAGGCGGCCGGGCAGTGCAGCAGTTTGTTTCACGCGATCACCCCCAGGGGTTATTGTACGCCGGGACGTTTTTTGCTATACGGATATTTTTGCAGCGCCGCGCATAATTTGGAACCAGCATTGCGGCTCCCCGCCAGCGGCATGCCCTCTCCGGCAACGCTGGTACGTTGCCAGTACCGGGTTGCGGCTCACGGTCAGCGTCCTCGCCCTCTCAGGCGCTGACGCGCCAGCTCCCCCAAAGGGGGAGCCACTGGCGAGCCGGTAGTGGCCCTGCGGACCGAGCAAAGCTTGCGCAGTGCGGGGACGGCAGTGCTCCGCTGTCTCGATTCACGGCTGCTGGCCTGGGTGTACTTTGGAAAGCAGCTGCTACCAATGAGGACAGGGCCCGGCGCTTTGCGCCACATTGGGCCCAAGCGAACAGTACGGCTTGCCCGGCCTGCCAATGCCTCTCCCTCCGGGAGAGGTGGCATTGCGCAAGCAATGACGGAGAGGGCATGCCGTTGACAGAGAGGGCAATCCCGCCATAAAAGAGGTGATCCCATGTCCGAACTTCTCCGCACGCTGCCCCAGCGGGCGTTCCGCCGCCGGGCGCGGCTGGTGGCGGTGCTGCTGTGTGCGGTCTGCTTTGGGCTGACGGCGCGGCTGTTCTATTTACAGCTCAAAGCCGGCAGCTGGTACACCGAACGGGCACTGGGCCAGCAGCTGCGGGATACCGTGGTCCCGGCCGACCGGGGGCGGATCTTCAGCGCCGACGGCCTGCTGCTGGCCGCCAACAGCAGCTGCTGGACCCTGCGGGCCGCCCCGCGCGAGATGCCGGAGGAAAAACTTGCTCTGGCCGCCCAGGGCCTGGCCGAGATCCTGGGCCTGGATGCCGCCGCTCTGCTGGAAAAATTCAGCGTCCGCACCTCCAACGACTGCCTGCTGCGCTACCGGGTGGACCGTGATACCGCCGACAGGGTGCGCGATTTCTGCGAGGCCAACGGCATCACCGGCATCCGCATCAACCAGGACTCCAAACGCTGGTATCCGCAGGGCGAATTCCTGGCCTCGGTGCTGGGGTTCACCAATGTGGACAACGCCGGGGTGGCCGGGCTGGAACTGCGGTACGACGACCTGCTCACCGGCGAGAACGGCGTGGTGCTCACCGCTGTGAACGCCTGGGGCTACACGCTGGAACAGAGCTACGAGACCGAGCGCTTCCCCACGGAGGGCGACGGCCTGCGGCTGACCATCGACACCAACATCCAGCACTATCTGGAAAACGCACTGGCCTATGCCGTCAAGGAACATCATGTGGCCGCGCGGGCCGTGGGCCTTGTGATGGACGTGAACACCGGGGCCGTGCTGGCCATGTCCACCACCCCCTCCTACGACCCGAACCAGCCCCGCGTGCTGGCCGATGCCGCCGTCCGGAACGCCGTGGAAGCCCTGACCGGCTCCGAGCGGGCCGCGGCCCTTCAGCTGGCCCAGCAGACCCAGTGGCGGAACAAAGTGGTCAGCGACCTGTACGAACCGGGCAGCGTGTTCAAGCTCATCACCTGCGCGGCGGCTCTGGATGCCGGGGCCATTACCAAACATTCCAGCTTTTACTGCGGCGAGTCGCTCTCGGTGGCGGGCACGCGGTTCCACTGTGCCAATCACAAGCGCCACGGAGCCCAGACCGTGACCCAGGCACTGGAAAACTCCTGCAACCAGAGCTTCATCCAGATCGGGGCAAGGCTTGGCAGGGAAGCATTCTGCGATTACTTTGCCGCGTTCGGCCTGCGGGAGCCCACCGGGATCGATCTGCCCGCCGAACCCAGAAAGAGCCTGTACTACACCGCCGACCGGATGGGCCCGGTGGAGCTGGCCTCCTGCGCGTTCGGGCAGAGCAGCAAGGTCTCCTACCTGGAAATGGCCGCCGCCATCTGCGCGGTGGTCAACGGCGGAAACCTGATGCAGCCCTACCTTGTCTCCGACATCCTGGCTCCGGACGGCAGCGTGATCGAGCACATCGACCCCGTGTGCAAGCGCCGGGTGCTGAAAGAAGAAACCAGTCAGACCATGCGGGAGATGATGGAAGCCGTCGTGCTGTACGGCGGCGGCCGCAACGCCCGGATCACAGGCTACCGGGTGGGCGGCAAGAGCGGCACCAGCCAGAAGCTGGACAGCGCCGACGAAAAAGCCCGCATCGCCAGCTTTGTGGCGGTGGCCCCCATCGACGCGCCGCAGTTCCTCTGCCTTGTCTGCCTGGATGAGCCTCACAGCTGGACCACGGCCGGCGGCAGCCTTTCGGCCCCCGTCTGCGCCGAGGTGCTGGAACAGACCCTGGTCTACCGGGGCGTGCCCCGCACCTCCACCCCCGCTCCCGCCGCAGCCACCGCTGCCGAGCTGCCTGCCGACGGCGACAGCTTTGACGGAGCCTGAGCAATAAAAAAGGACCGCCGAAGCGGTCCTGATCTTCCTGTTTTAGTTCTGATGCGGCTGCTCACGGAATGTGATCTCACCGGTGGCGCTGTCCATGGAGTCCACGATGGCAAGGCTCTCCAGCTGGATGCCCTTGCTGCGGATCAGCTCGCCGCCCTGCTGGAACCCCTTTTCCACCGCGATGCCGATGCCCTCCACCGTGGCACCGGCCTCCTTGGCCAGGTCCAGCAGGCCCATCAGGGCGCAGCCGTTGGCCAGGAAATCGTCGATGATCAGGACATGGTCCTCCGGCGTGAGGAACTTTTTGGAAACGATGACATTGTACACTTTTTTGTGGGTAAACGACTGGATCTTCGTCTCGTAGTTGTCGTAGTCCAGGTTGATGCTCATGGACTTTTTGGCAAACACCACCGGGACATTGAACTCGCTGGCCACCACGGCCGCAATGCCGATGCCGCTGGCTTCGATGGTCAGCACCTTGTTGATCGGCTTGCCGTCAAACAGGCGTTTCCACTCCCGCGCCATCTCACGGAACAGCGGGATATCCATCTGGTGGTTGATAAAGCTGTCCACCTTGAGCACATTGCCCTCGCGCACGATACCGTCTTTGCGAATCCGATCTTCCAGCAGTTTCATGGTATGTCATCCTCCAAGCTTTGATCCAGCATTTTGATTTTACCTAGTATACCGGATTCACCCCCCTGTTTTCAAGGCCTTTTCGGCATTTTCTCTCTTGTTTTTCGGCAAAATCCGAGTATACTGAAAGCAACGGCTCCGGCCCTGCCGGGGCTCTGTCCGGGCGCAGAGGAGAGCGTCCCGGCTCCCTGTGTGCAGCTGCACACGTCTGACAAAAAGGAGAAGTACCCGTATGAAAACAGGTTTGGTCTTGGAAGGCGGTGCCATGCGGGGCATGTTCACCGCAGGCGTTCTGGATGTCCTGATGGAGCAGGGGCTGACCGTGGACGGCACCATCGGCGTTTCGGCCGGTGCCGTGTTCGGCTGCAACTTCAAGTCCCATCAGATCGGGCGGACCATCCGCTACAACACCACCTATTGCAACGACAAGCGCTATGCCAGCTTCAAGAACCTGCTGCGCACCGGCAACCTGTACAGCGAGCAGTTCTGCTATCACGAAGTGCCGGAAAAGCTGGATCCGTTCAACGAAGCCGCCTTTGCCGCTTCGCCCATGGATTTCTTTGTGGTTTGTACCGATGTGCGCACCGGCGGCCCTATCTACCACAAATGCCGTACCGGCAATGCCGAGGATGTGCGCTGGATGGAAGCTTCGGCCTCCATGCCGCTGGCGGCTAAAATCGTCAACATCGGGCATTACGGCCTGCTGGACGGCGGCGTGGCCGATTCCATCCCGGTCCGCTTCTTTGAGTCCATCGGCTACAAGCGCAATCTGATCGTGCTGACCCAGCCCAAGGGCTTTGTCAAAAAGAAAAACCCCATGCTGCCCGTCATCCGGGCACGGTATCTGCGCTACCCCGCCTTTGTGGAGGCTGTGGCCGACCGCCACGAGCGCTACAACGAGACGGTGGACTATGTTTCCATGCTGGAGCAGGCCGGGACGGCTTACGTCATCCGCCCGCCCATCCCGCTGGAGATCGGTGCCATGGAGCGCGATCCCGCCGAGCTGCGCCGCGTTTATGAGACGGGCCGGGCCGTGGCTCAGATCCAGATCGACAAGATCCGCAGCTTCCTGGAGCAGGCCAAAGCGGAACCGGAAGCCTGATGCAGCTTGTCCCTACTCCTTACTTATTTATATAGTCGGATGCCCGGAACGGTGCTTCTGCCCTGTTCCGGGCATTTTTGTTTCCTTTGGCGCAGCCGGATTTCTTGCCTTTTTCGCCCCTGTGTGCTATAATTTCTGCGAACTGAACAGAAAACAGCAGGTGCGCCTTTGCCCGCTCTCAGGGCGGCAGGGGCGTTAAAAGGGAAGCGGGTGGAAATCCCGCACGATCTCGTCACTGTGATAAGGGAGTTCACGGCCAGGGTGCATCCGCACCGGTCACTGGAATGCATGTTCCGGGAAGGCGGCTGTGGGCGGCGATCTTTCAGCCAGGAGACCTGCCTGCCGTTGGTACGGGGGCTTTGTGCCCCAGATCACGAGGAATTGGTTGTACCAAAAAGCCCGCTAAAAAATCCGGGTCTTTTTGTTTTGCCTTCCCGCAAGCAAAAGGACCCTTTGTTTTTTTCGGGTTCTCTTTCCTGTACCCCTCTGCTTGGTTCCACACAAACACTTTTTCAACAGGAAAGGAAAAGACACCATGAGAAAACGCACCATCCACAAGACGGCAGCCGCCCTGACTGCCCTGGCCCTTTGCGCCGGTGTTCTCACCGGCTGCGGCGGGGCCGCATCCAGCACCGCTGCTTCCGGCACGGCAGAATCCGCTTCTGCCGCCAGCAGCGAGGTTTCCGGTGAGGAGGCGGACAAGTTGGCCGCTCAGAATGTTGCAGACCTGATCGACGCGATCTATGTCCAGGAACGCACCGACGACACCGATGCCCAGTGCGAGGCCGCAAAGGCTGCCTGGGATGCCCTGACCGATGCCCAGAAAGAGCTGGTCGAGGGCGAGGAAGCCGATCCCGACTACTTTGGCCGCGACACCGGCGATGCCTCCAAGGATGACCCCCGCAACCAGGACAGCATCGGCGACAACGAGCTGCTGGTGGTCAGCTTCGGCACTTCGTTCAACGACAGCCGCGCGGCGGACATCAAGGGCATCGAGGATGCCCTGCAGGAGGCTTATCCGGATTGGTCCGTGCGCCGTGCATTCACCGCACAGATCATCATTAACCATGTCCAGGCCCGTGACGGCGAGAAGATCGACAACATGCAGCAGGCCATGGACCGCGCTGTGGCAAACGGCGTGAAGAACCTGATCGTCCAGCCCACCCACCTGATGCACGGTGCCGAGTACGACGAAATGATGGAGATGGTGGACAACTACCGTGACAAGTTCGAGAGCGTGGCCGTGGCCCAGCCCCTGCTGGGCGAGGTCGGTGCCGACGCAGCCGCAATCAACTCCGATAAGGAAGCAGTCGCCAAGGCCATCACCGCCGCTGCTGTGAAAGATGCCGGTTATGCAAGCCTGGACGATGCCGCCGCCGACAAGACCGCATTCGTCTTTATGGGCCACGGCACGTCCCACACCGCAAAGGTGAGTTACAGCCAGATGCAGACCACCATGCAGACCCTGGGCTATGACAATGTGTTCATTGGCACCGTGGAGGGCGAGCCGGAGGAGACCGCCTGCGAGAACGTGATCGAGGCTGTCAAGGCCGCCGGTTACACCAAGGTGATCCTGCGGCCCCTGATGGTCGTTGCCGGTGACCACGCCAACAACGATATGGCCGGTGAGGACGAGGACTCCTGGCTGAGCCAGTTCAAGGCTGCCGGTGCCTTTGCGTCTGTGGACTGCCAGATCGCCGGTCTGGGCGAGATCAAGGACATCCAGCAGCTGTACATTGACCACACCAAGGCCGCCCTGGATTCCCTGAACGGCTGATCTTCCGCATACCCGATGCCCGAAGGGAGAGATCTTTTCGGGCATTTTTCATGGCGGGCCTCCCCGCGTGAGGAGCGGCCCGCCCGCCGGGCAGTTTCCGCCCTCTTTCGTTCGTTTTATCGCAATTTTCAAAAATAGTGCCTATCGAAACGGCATATTTGCGATATGCAGTTTGCGGATGTTGCTTGTGCATTAAAAACGCAAACTGCTACAACAAAATTTAATTCTGAGGTATTTGATCTATGCGCTGCAAACAGTTTGTTTCTCTTTCCATCGTCTCTGCCCTGCTGGCCGCTTCCCTGGCCGGGTGCGGTGCTTCGTCCGGCGCGGCAGGTTCTGCCGCTTCCGGCGCGGTTTCTTCCTCCGTGGTTTCTTCCGCTGCGGCTTCTGAAGCTGCCGCCGAGAGCACGGCTTCCCTGCCGGACGGCGTGTACACCGCCGCGTTTGACACCGACAGCAGTATGTTCCACGCCAACGAAGCCTGCAACGGCCTGGGCACCCTGACCGTGGAAAACGGTCAGATGACATTCCACGTCAGTCTGGCTTCCAAAAAGATTGTCAACCTGTACGTCGGCATGGCCGCCGATGCCGAGGACCACAAGACCGACTGGCTGCTGCCCACCACCGACACCGTGACCTATTCCGACGGCACCAGCGACGAGGTGTACGGCTACGACATTCCTGTGGCTGCGGTGGACGAGGACTTCCAGCTGGCCATCCTGGGCACCAAGGGCAAGTGGTACGACCACACCGTGAGCGTGCGCAACGCCCAGCCCAAGGCGGACGATGCCGCCGAGACCCCGGCCGACGGCGAATACACCGCAAGCGTTGTGCTGGAGGGCGGCTCTGGCCGCGCCACCGTGGAAAGCCCGGCGGCCCTGACCGTGGCCGACGGCAAGATGACGGCTGCCATCGTCTGGAGCAGCCCCAACTACGACTACATGATCGTGGACGGTGAGAAATATCTGCCCACCAACACCGAGGGCAACTCCACCTTTGAGATTCCCGTGGCCGCCCTGGGCACGCCCCTGGCCGTGACCGCCGACACCGTGGCCATGAGCACCCCCCACGAGATCGAGTACACCCTGACCTTTACCTTGAACTGATCTTTTCGGGTTTTGCCAAAAGTGCCTGAGAGGGTTAACCCGCTGACAATTACCATGAAACTGACAAGACATCAATTCTTAAAAGCCCTGCCTCTTACCGCGCTGACTCTGGCGGGCTGCTCGGCCGCCGAGACTGCCCCCGCCAGCACCGACGAGCTTGTGCCGGACCACGCCTATCCGCTGGACTATGCCCGGCAGTTCACCGCCGACTGCTGCGAGGGCGGCTATACCCTGCTGACCATCCCGGATTCGGGCCAGAAATTCCTTGTGCTGCCCGCCGATGCCGCCCAGCCCGTCGGCCTTTCTGCGGACATCACCCCGCTGCGCCAGCCGGTCGGGAACCTCTACCTTGTCTCGACCTCGGTGATGGATCTGTTCGTGCATCTGGACGCACTGGACAGCATCCGCCTTTCCGGCACGCGGGCCGAGGGCTGGGATCTGCCGCAGGCGAAAACCGCCATGGAAAACGGGCAGATCGCCTACGCGGGCAAATACAGTGCCCCGGACTACGAGCAGATCCTGAACGCGGACTGCGGCCTTGCCATTGAGAACACGATGATCCTGCACACCCCGGAGGTCAAGGAGCAGCTGGAACGGTTCGGCATCCCGGTGATCGTGGAGCGTTCCAGCTACGAGAGCGGCCCCCTGGCCCGGATGGAGTGGATCAAGTTCTGGGGCATCCTGCTGGGCAAGGAACCCCTGGCCGAGCAGCTGTTCACCCAGCAGGTGGAGCGCATTGCCCCCCTGCTGGACCAGCAGCCCACCGGCAGGACCTGTGCGTTCTTTTCCATCACGGCAAACCACTTAGCCAACGTGCGCAAGGGCGGCGACTACATCGCCCAGATGATCGAGCTGGCAGGCGGCAGCTATGTTTTTGCCGATCTGACCGACAGCGGCAATAACCTTTCCACCATGAACCTGCCACTGGAGGATTTTTACGCCGGGGCCAAAGATGCCGATGTGCTCCTCTACAACAGCACCATCGAGGGGGCCGTCTCCACCCGGCAGGAGCTGCTGGCCAAGTGCCCGCTGCTGGCCGATTTCAAGGCTATGCAGTCCGGGGACGTGTGGTGTGTCGCCCAGGGCTTTTTCCAGCAGAGCATGGCGCTGGCCGATTTCATGCTGGAGCTGCACGCTCTGTTCACCCAGACGCAGCCGGACGAAGCCGGCTTCCGGTTTTTGACCAAACTATCCTGAGGAGCCGCCTATGACCAGCCAAAAACGCCTTGTCCTTTCTTACGGCATCCTGATCCTTGCGCTGGGGCTTTTGTTTGCCGCCAACCTGTTCTGGGGCAGCGTCAGCCTGACCCCCCGGGCCGTGCTGGCCGCCCTGAGCGGCCGCGGGCAGGATGCCCTGAGCGTGGGCATCATTACGCAGCTGCGGCTGCCCCGTGCCGTGATGGTGGTGCTGCTGGGGGCAGCGCTTTCGGCTGCGGGCTACCTGCTCCAGACCTTTTTTGCAAACCCCATCGCGGGCCCCTTCGTCATGGGCATTTCCAGCGGAGCCAAGCTGGCGGTGGCGCTGGTCATGGTCGTGTTTTTGAACCGGGGGCTGCTCACCGGCTCGCTCACCCTGATCCTGGCCGCCTTTGCGGGGGCCATGGCCGCCATGGCCTTTGTGCTGGCGGTGGCCCGCCGGGTGCAGCGGATGAGCATTCTGGTCATCTGCGGCATCATGATCGGCTACATCTGCTCCGCCATCACGGAATTTGTGGTCGCCTTTGCGCAGGATTCGAACATCGTCAACCTGCACAACTGGTCCCAGGGCAGCTTTTCCGGCATGACCTGGGGCAACGTGCGGGCGGCGGCCTGCGTGGTGCTGCCTGCACTGGCGGCGGCATTCTGCCTTTCCAAACCCATGGCCGCCTACCAGATGGGCGAAGCCTATGCCCAGAGCGTGGGCATCAACGTCCGGCGCTTTTCCCGCCTGCTGGTGCTTCTTTCCAGCCTGCTGGCGGCCTGCGTCACCGCCTTTGCGGGGCCCATCTCCTTTGTGGGCATCGCAGTCCCCCACCTGGTCAAGCAGCTGTTGGGCAGTGCAAAGCCGCTGGTGGTCCTGCCGGGGTGCTGCCTGGGCGGGGCAGCGTTCTGTCTGCTGTGTGACCTGCTGGCCCGCAGCCTGTTTGCCCCCACAGAGCTTTCCATCAGCGCGGTCACAGCCGTGTTCGGGGCACCGGTGGTCATCGGGCTGCTGATCCGCCGCAGCAAGGAGGGTGCCGCATGAGCGAACTGTTTTGTGAAGCCCAAAGCCTTGCCATCGGCTACGGCAAAGCACCCCTGGCAAAGGACATTGCGCTGGGGGCAAAGCGCGGGCAGGTGCTGGTGCTCATCGGCCCCAACGGTGCGGGCAAATCCACCCTGCTCAAAACGCTGGCGGGCCAGCTGGCCCCCATGGGCGGGGCCGTCCTTTTGGACGGTCAGGACCTTGCGGATCATTCCGGCAACGCCCGCGCCCGCAAGCTGGCTTTGATGCTGCCCCACACCCGCCGCACCGAGCTGACCACCTGCTTTGAGTTTGCCGCCGCCGGGCGCATCCCTTACACCGGGCGGCTGGGCCTTCTTTCCGCAGCCGATCGGCAGGCCGTGCAGGACGCGCTGGCCCTTGTGGGGGCGGCTGACCTGACGGACCGTGACTTCAACCGCATCAGCGACGGCCAGCGCCAGCGCATCCTGCTGGCCCGCGCCATCTGCCAGCAGCCGCAGGCGATCCTTCTGGACGAGCCCACCTCCTTTCTGGACATCAAAGGCAAGATCGAGCTGCTGACCATCCTGCAGATCCTGGCGCACGAGCAGAACCTGGCCGTCATCGTCAGTCTGCACGAGCTGGACATGGCGCAGAAGATCGCTGATGCGGTGGTCTGCGTCTCCCCGGCCCATGTTTCCGCCGTCCTGACTCCGGAACAGGCCTTTGCCCCGGAAAGCATCCGATCGCTTTATGGCCTGACCGCCGCGCAGTATCAGGCGGCGTTCGGCCCGGCAAAGCCTGCCAAGCCCAAATTTGAACACTACATCCGCAGCGGGCAGAAACTGCTGCGCTGCGGCTACACCACCGGGACCTGCGCGGCGCTGGGGGCAGCCGGGGCGGCCCGCCTGCTTCTGACCGGAGCCGCACCCGAAACCGTGGCTCTGCGCACGCCAAAGGGGATCGTGGTGGAGGTGGCTCCGCTGTTCTGCCGCAGAACGGCAGCCGGGGCTGAGTGCGCCATTGAAAAGGACGGCGGCGACGATGCTGACGTGACCACCGGCCTGCCCGTGGTGACCGCCGTGGAGCTGCAGCCGGACAAGACGGGCGTTTCCATCGCCGCCGGGCCCGGCGTGGGCCGGGTGACAAAACCCGGCCTCGACCAGCCTGTGGGCGAAGCCGCCATCAACCATGTGCCCCGCAGGATGATCGCCGAGGCGCTGCACCGGGAGGCGGAAACCGCCTGCTACCCCGGCGGCTTTGCCGTGACCGTCTCCATCCGGGGCGGCGAGGAGGCGGCCAAACGGACTTTCAACCCCCACATCGGGGTGGAGGGCGGGCTCTCGGTTCTGGGCACCAGCGGCATCGTGGAGCCCATGAGCCAGCAGGCCATCCTGGACACCATCCAGCTGGAAATGGGGCAGGCCGCGCTCCGGGCCGGAACGCCCCGCCGCCTGATCCTGGCCCCCGGCAACTATGGGCTGGACTATCTTCACACCGCGTACCCGGAGTTTGCGGCGATCCCGGTGGTCAAGACCTCCAACTTCATCGGCGACACGCTGGACATGGCGGTTGCCGCAGGTTTTGACGAGGTGCTGCTGGTGGGCCATGTGGGCAAGCTGTGCAAGCTGGCGGGCGGCATCATGAACACGCACTCCCACACAGCCGACTGCCGCGCCGAGTTGTTCTGCGCCCACGCGGCGCTGTGCGGGGCCGGTCGGGAGGTGTGTACCGCCCTGATGAACGCGGCCACCACGGATGCCTGTCTGGAACTGCTGGATGCCGCCAACCTGCGTGAGCCGGTGCTGCAAAGCCTGCTGGCCGCGGTCCAGCTGCATCTGGACCGCCGGGCAGGCGGGGCGTTCCGCGTTGGGGCCGTGCTGTTCTCCAATCAGCATGGCCCGCTGGGCGCGACCGAACCGGCCGCCCGCCTGCTGAACGAATGGAAGGAGCATTGATATGGTACATTTTGTAGGCGCAGGCCCCGGCGCGCCGGACCTGATCACCCAGCGGGGCGCGGCCCTGCTGCAAGCGGCCGACTGCATCCTCTACGCCGGGAGCCTGGTCAACCCGGCCCTGCTGGGGCTGGCAAAACCGGGCTGTGCCATTTACAACAGCGCCGAGATGACGCTGGAACAGGTGCTGGCCGTGATGCGCCGGATGGAGGCTGCGCGCCGGACCACCGTGCGGCTGCATACCGGCGACCCCTGCCTGTACGGTGCCATCCGGGAACAGATGGACGCACTGGACACCGACGGCATCCCCTACGACGACACGCCCGGCGTTTCCAGCTTTTGCGGCGCGGCGGCGGCGTTGAACGCCGAGTACACCCTGCCCACGGTCAGCCAGACCGTCATCATCACCCGGATGGAGGGCCGCACCCCGGTCCCGGAAAAGGAGCAGCTGGCAGGCCTTGCCGCCCACGGGGCCACCATGGTCATTTTCCTGTCCATCGGTCTGATCGACAAGGTGCAGGCCGCTTTGCTGGCAGGCGGTGCCTACACCCCCGCCACCCCGGCCGCCGTGGTCTACAAGGCCAGCTGGCCGGAGCAAAAAGTGGTGCGCTGCACCGTGGGCACCCTGGCCGAGAGCACCCGGAAAAACGGCATCACCAAAACGGCCCTGATCGTGGTGGGCGATTTCCTGGGCACGCAGTACGAGCGCAGCAAGCTCTACGACCCCGCTTTTACCACTGCATTCCGCAAGGGGGCCGCACAATGACCTGCGCCTATCTTGCCTTTACGGAAAAAGGGCTGGCACTGGCCAACCGGCTTGCCGCCGCACTGCCCGGCAGCGTGGCCCGGTGCGGCCACGGCGGGCCCAGTCTTACCAGCTGGACGGCCGAGCAGTTTGCCCGGACGGATGCCCTGATCTTTGTGGGGGCCGTGGGGATCGCGGTGCGGGCCATTTCGCCCCACTGCCGCAGCAAGGCCAGCGACCCCGCCGTAGTGGTGGTGGATGAATGCGGACGCTTTGCCGTGCCGGTGCTGTCCGGCCACCTGGGCGGGGCCAACGCCCTGGCGCAGCGGCTGGCCGCCGTCTGCGGGGCCGTGCCAGTGATCACCACGGCCACCGATGCCAACGGCCTGTTTGCCGTGGACAGCTGGGCCGTGCGCCAGGGCTGCACGGTTTTAGAGACGGCACGCATCAAGCGCGTCAGTGCAAAGCTGCTGGCGGGCCAGCCGGTAACGTTCTGGTCGGCGTTTCCCATTGCCGGGCCGCTGCCGGAGGGCATCGTCCCGGCCCCGGCGCAGGAAGCGGCCGATTTTGCCCTGACCCTGACCCCCGCCGGGCAGGCGCTGCACCTGATCCCGCACATCGGGGTGCTGGGCATCGGCTGCCGCCGGGGCACCACGGCAGAGCAGCTGGAAACGGCCTTTGCCGGGTTTTGTGCCGCACACGGCCTTGCGCCCCAGGGCATCACGGCGGCGGCCAGCATCGACCTCAAGCAGAAGGAACCCGGCCTGCTGGCGTTCTGCCAAAGCCACGGCTGGCCCGTTTCCTTTTCCTCTGCCGGGCAGCTGCAAACGGCCCCCGGCTGCTTTACCCCCTCGCCCTTTGTGCAAAGCGTCACGGGCGTGGACAATGTATGTGAGCGGGCGGCGGTCCTGGCCAGCGGCGGCACACTGATCTTCCCAAAACAGGCGGGCGGCGGCGTAACGTTTGCGCTGGCGGCCCGTCCCTATGCCCCGGATTGGAGGTGGCAGGATGTCTGAGACTCTTTTTGTGGTCGGGCTTGGCCCCGGCGGATCGCAGTTTCTGACCGCACAGGCGCAGAGCGCCTTGCAGACCGCGGAGGTGCTGTGCGGCTATACGGTCTACTTAGACCTTGTGCGGCCCTGTTTCCCGGACAAGATCTATTATTCCACCGGCATGACCAAAGAGCTGGACCGCTGCCGCTGGGCGCTGGAAACGGCGCAAAGCGGCAAAACGGTGGCGCTGGTCTGCTCCGGCGATGCCGGGGTCTACGGCATGGCAAGCCCCCTGCTGGAACTGGCGCAGGATTTTCCGCAGGTCACGGTGGAAGTGGTGCCCGGCCTGACGGCCGCGCTCAGCGGCGGAGCCGTGCTGGGGGCCCCGCTGGCCCACGATTTCTGTGTGATCTCCCTTTCGGACCGGCTCACCCCGTGGGCCGTGATCGAGCGGCGGCTGCAGGCTGCGGCCCTGGGGGATTTCTGCATCGCACTGTACAATCCCTCCTCCAAGGGCAGGCCGGACTACCTGGCGCGGGCCGTGCGCATTTTGCTGGCCCACGGCAAGGCCCCGGCCACGGTCTGCGGCCTGGTGCGCAACATTGGCCGCGCCGGGCAGGAACACCGTATCCTGACCCTGGCCGAGCTGGAACAGACTCCGGTGGATATGTTCACCACCGTGTTCATCGGCAACGCCGAAACCCGGCAGCTGCAGGGCCGGATGGTCACGCCCAGGGGGTACCGCGGATGAACGTGCTGGTATTCAGCGGCACCACCGAGGGCCGCGTGTTCTCCAGGCAGCTGGCCGCACTGGGGGCCGAAGTGCTGGTCAGCGTGGCCACGCCCCTGGGGGCCGAGGAGCAGGGCGATGTTTCCGGCATCACCGTCCACTGCGGGCGGCTGGCCCCGGAGGAGATGGCCGCCTTGCTGCATGGCATGGATCTGTGCGTGGATGCCACCCACCCCTACGCGGTGGATGCCACCCGGAACGTCCGTGCCGCCTGCACCGCCGCCGGGGTGGAATACCACCGCCTGCTGCGCGCCCAGAGCCCGCTGCCCGCCGGAAGCATGACCTTTTCCGGTGCGGCCCACGCCGCCGCCTTTCTGGCCGAAACCACCGGGAATGTCCTGCTGACCACCGGGGCCAAAGAGCTTGCCGCCTTTGCCCCCGTGGAGCCGGAACGGCTGTTCCCCCGCGTGCTGCCCACGCCGGAAAGCATCGCTGCCTGCGAGGAGGCACACATCCCCCACAAAAATATCATCGCCATGCAGGGGCCCTTCTCCTACGCGCTGAACCGCGCCCTGCTGGAACAATTCACCATCCGCTTCCTGGTCACCAAAGACGGCGGCGCGGCAGGCGGTTTTGCCGAAAAGGCGCAGGCCGCCGCAGACACCGGCACACAGCTCATCGTCCTCCGCCGCCCGGTCGAACAGGGCGAGACCGCAGAGCAGATCTTGAAACGCTGTAAGGAGATGCTGTCATGATCACACTGATCGGCATGGGCTCCGGCACACCGGAGACGTTCACGGCCCAGGGGCTTGCCGCCCTGCAAAAGGCGGACCGCATCCTGGGGGCCAGGCGGCTGCTGGAGCAGCTGCCGGAGGGCTGCACCCCCAACCGGAAAGCCCTGTACAAGCCGGAGGAGATCCTGGCCTGCCTGGCCGAAGCGCCGGAGGCTGAGACCGCCCTTGTGTACAGCGGCGACACCGGCTTTTACTCCGGGGCCGCCCAGCTGCTGCCCATGCTGCGGGCGTTCGGCATCTCCTGCCGGGTGCTGCCCGGCCTTTCCAGCGTGCAGCTGCTGGCCGCCGCCATCGGCAGGCCCTGGCAGGGTTGGAAGCTCGTTTCGGCCCACGGCTGTGCCTGCGACCCGGTGGCCGAGTGCCTGGATGCCGCGCCCGGCCCGGTGTTTTTCCTGACCGGCGGGGAGAACAGCCCTGCCGCCCTCTGCGGCCAACTGGCGGCTGCCGGGCTGGGCGATGCCCACGCCATCGTCGGCGAGAACCTGGGCACCCCGGCTGAGACCATCTTTTTTGGCACTGCGGAGCAGTTTGCACAAAAACAGTTTGCTTCTCTGAGCGTATTGCTCATCGAGCATCTTCCCCAGCCGCTCCGCCGCACCCAGGGCCTGCCGGATGAGGCGTTCCTGCGCGGCGAGGTCCCCATGACCAAGCAGGAAGTGCGGGCCGCCGCGCTGGCAAAGCTGGCGGTACAGCCTGCCGAAACGCTGTGGGACGTGGGTGCCGGTACCGGCAGTGTGAGCGTGGAGCTGGCACTGGCCGCCCCGCGCGGGAAAGTGTATGCCGTGGAGTGCGACCCCGCCGCCTGCGCCCTCATCCGCCAAAACCGGGAGAAATTCCACGCCTGCAACCTGACCCTGATCGAGGGCCGGGCCCCCGCCGCGCTGGCCCCCCTGCCCGCCCCGGATGCCGTGTTCATCGGCGGCACCAAGGGCGGCATGGAAGCCGTGGTGGACGCGGTGCTGGAAAAGAACCCGGAGGCCCGCCTCTGTATTTCCGCCATTGCGCTGGAGACCCTGAGCGCTGCCGTGGCCGCCTTAACGGCACACGGCCTTTCCGCCGAAGTCACTCAGCTGGCCGTCAGCCGCACAAAACCGGCGGGCAGGCTCCACCTGCTGATGGCCAACAACCCCATCTTCCTCATTACAGGAGAACGCAGATGATCCAGTTTCTGGTAGCCGCCCCTTGTTCCGGCAGCGGCAAGACCACCCTGACCTGTGCGCTGCTGGCCGCACTGAAGCGGCGCGGCGCGGACCCCTGTGCGTTCAAGTGCGGGCCGGATTACATCGACCCCATGTTCCACCGGGCCGTGCTGGGGGTGGAGAGCCATAACCTGGATCTGTTTTTCTCCACGCCCGAAACGGCCCGCCGACTCTACGCACGGCACGCAGCCGGGCACGGAGCCGCCGTGTGCGAGGGGGCCATGGGCTTTTACGACGGACAGGGACTGACCGCCCAGGCCAGTGCCTGGCACACGGCCGACACGCTGGGCCTGCCGGTTCTGCTGGTAATCCAGCCCAAGGGGGCCAGCCTGACACTGGCGGCACAGATCAACGGGCTGAACACGTTCCGCACGCCCAGCCATCTGGCAGGCATCCTGCTCAACGGCTGCTCTGCCCGCCTGTATGCCCTGCTGGCTCCGATGCTGGAAACCGAAACGGGCCTGCCGGTGCTGGGGTATCTGCCCCAGCTGCCGGATGCCGCCATTGAGAGCCGCCACCTGGGGCTGAAAACCGCCGGGGAGATCGCGGACTTGCAGCAGAAGCTCGCCCGGCTGGCCGACGCGCTGGTGATGGACTGGGACAAGCTTGCCGCTGTGACCGGCCGCCCCGCTCCCGTTTTCCGTTCCACCCCCGCCTGCCCGCCGCACACCCGCATTGCCGTGGCGCGGGATGAAGCGTTCTGCTTTGCCTACGCCGAAACACTGGAAGCGCTGGAAGATGCCGGAGCCGAGCTTGCTTTTTTCAGCCCGGTGCAGGATGCCTCCCTGCCGCCGGACATCGGCGGGCTGTACCTGCCGGGCGGCTACCCGGAGCTGTATGCGGAGCCGTTGAGCCGGAACACCGCCCTGCGCACTTTGATCCGGCAGGCCATTGAGCACGGCCTGCCCACCGTGGCCGAGTGCGGCGGCTTCCTCTATCTGGGCCAGACGCTGGAAGATGCCAATGGTGCCGTGTGGCCCATGGCAGGCGTGCTGCCGGGCAGCGGCATAAAAGTGGGGCGGCTGGTCCGCTTTGGCTATGCGCAGCTGACCGCCCAGGCCGACAGCCTGCTGTTCCGCGCCGGGGAACCCCTGCCGGTGCATGAGTTCCACCACTGGGACTCCACGGCAAACGGCAGTGCCTTGACCGCCCGCAAGGCCGACGGCCGCACCTGGGCCTGCGGCTTTGCAAACGAACATTTTTACGCCGGTTTCCCGCACCTGTACTGGGCAGACACCCCTTTGCCCCGGCGCTTTGCGGAGGCCGCCGCGCGTTACATACAAAAGGAGCAGACCCCATGACGGAATCGGAACTGAACCAGCTGCTTTCCACCATTTCCCCGGCGGACGAAGCCGCCCGCGCGGCGGCACACGCCCACTGGTCGGGCCTTGCCAAGCCCCTGGGCGGGCTGGGCGCGCTGGAAACGCTGCTGGAGGATGCCGCCGCCCTGACCGGGACCGCCCGGCTTGCGTTCCCGCGCCGGGCGGTTCTGGTGCTCTGCGCCGACAACGGCGTGGTGGCCCAGGGCGTGAGCCAGACCGACCAGAGCGTGACCCGTGCCGTGGCCCAGAGCCTTGCGCTGCGGCGCACCAGCGTCTGCCAGATGGCAAATGCGGCCCGGTGCGAGGTGGTACCCGTGGACATCGGCATGGCCGGGGCCTTGGTGCCGGGCGTGCAGAACTGCCGCATCGCCGCCGGAACGCAGGACTTTACCAAAGGCCCGGCCATGACCCGCGCCGAGGCCCTGGAAGCCATTGCCAGGGGCATCGGGCTGGTCCGGGCGCAGAAAGCAGCCGGGTTTTCCCTGCTGGCCACCGGCGAAATGGGCATCGGCAACACCACCACGTCCAGCGCGGTGGCCGCCGTTCTGCTGGGCCGGCCCGTGGAGGTGATGACCGGCCGGGGAGCCGGGCTTTCGGACGCGGGGCTTGCCCGCAAGCGGGATGCCATCCGGCGGGGCATTGCCGTCAACGCCCCCGATGCCGCCGACCCGCTGGACGTATTGAGCAAGCTGGGCGGCTTCGACATTGCCGGGCTTGCCGGGGTCTTTCTGGGCGGCGCACTGGAACAGGTGCCCATTGTGATGGATGGCTTTATCAGCGGCGTGGCGGCCCTGTGCGCCGTGTGCCTGTGCCCGGCTGCCGCCAAAGCCGTGTTCGCCAGCCACTGTTCCAGCGAGCCTGCCGCCCGCCTGGTGCTGGAAGCGCTGGGCAAGGCTCCCCTGCTCACCGCCGGGCTCCACCTGGGCGAGGGCACCGGGGCCGTGGCCAGCCTGCCGCTGTGGGACATGGCGCTGGCCGTGTACGACCACTGCTATTCGTTCACGGAGGGCGGCATCACGCCGTATACCCCCCAATGCTGACGCTGGTGCTGGGCGGGGCTGCCAGCGGCAAAAGCGCGTATGCCGAGCACCTGGTCCTGCAGACCCCCGGCCCCCGCTATTACCTTGCCACCATGCAGGTGTGGGATGCCGAGTGTGCCGCGCGGGTGGAAAAGCACCGCCGGATGCGGGCACAAAAGCAGTTTGAGACCATCGAGTGCCCGCTGCATCTGGAGCACGTCCGCCTGCCCCGGCGGGGCACCGTGTTGTTGGAGGACCTGGGCAACCTGACCGCCAACGAGCTGTACGACCCCAACGGTGCAGGCAGCAAAGCTGCGGATGCCATCCTGGCCGGGCTGGAAACGCTGGCCGGGCAGTGTACGCAGCTGATCGTCGTCTCCAACGAGGTGTTCAGCGGCGGGGCCGACTATGCCGGCGACACTGACCGTTACCTGAAAGCGCTGGCGCAGGTGAACAATGCCCTGGCCGCCCGCGCCGATGCCGTGGTGCGGGTGGTGTGCGGCATCCCGGTCTATTACAAAGGAGGCAGGACATGATCGTGTTCCAGACCCTTGCCGTGGCGTTTGCCATGTTTTCGGCCATCCCGGTTCCGCAGTTTGAATGGAACGAAAAGAATATGCGCTATGCGCTGTGCGCGTTCCCGCTCATCGGGGGGATCATCGGCGGGCTGTGGTGCCTGTGCGGGGTCCTGCCCCTGCCTGCACCGGCCAGGGCCGCAGGCTTTTGTCTTGTCCCGGTGTGGGTCACAGGCGGCATCCATCTGGACGGCTATGCCGACACCTGCGATGCTCTTTCCAGCTACGGCGGACGGGAGAAAAAGCTGGAGATCCTCAAGGACCCCCACTGCGGGGCCTTTGCGGTGATCCGGCTGTGCAGTTATTTTGCGGCTTATCTTGCCCTGTGTGCCTGCGTGCAGTTCACGCCCCGCGCCGGGCTGCTGTGGACGCTGGCGCTGGTGCTGGAACGCGCCCTCTCCGGCCTGGCCGTGGCCGCGTTCCCAATGGCCAAAAACACCGGCCTTGCCCACACCTTTGCCACGGCTGCGGACCGCAGGACCGTCCGGAACGTGCTGCTTTTGCTGGCCGTTTTCCTCTGCGCCGCACTGGCGGCGCTGGGCGGCGGGGTGCTGGCGGCTGCGGCGCTTGCCGTATTCTGGCGGTACCACGCCATGGCCAAACAGCAGTTCGGCGGCATCACCGGCGACCTGGCCGGGTGGTTTTTGCAAAAGGCCGAGCTGTGGATGCTGGCCGCACTGACGGCCTGCCAATGGGGAGGATGGTTATGATCTTCATTACCGGGCCGCTGTACAGCGGCAAGCGCACCTTTGCGCAAAAATTTCCCGGCACCCGCATTGCCGAGGTGCAGCAGCTGGCCGCACAGGCCGAGAATCTGGAGACCCTTGCGGACGAACTTTCCGCTTACGATCTTGTCATTGCCACCGAGGTGGGCGGCGGCGTGGTCCCTGTGGACCCTGCCGAGCGCGCCGCACGGGAAGCCGCCGGGCGGCTGGCCTGCCTGCTGGCCGCACGGGCCGACTGTGTGGTGCAGCTGTTCTGCGGCATCCCCACCGTTTTGAAAGGAGAACTTCCTCTATGCTGATCTATCTTCTGCGCCACGGCCTGACGGCCTACAACGCCGAAAAGCGCTATCAGGGCCAGCGCGATATCCCGCTTTCCGCCGAGGGGCGGGCGATGCTGCGCAAAGCGGACATCTCGCCCAGAACCGTTTACATCACCCCGCTCTGCCGCACCCGCCAGACCGCCGAGGTGCTGTTCCCGCAGGCAGCGCTTGTGGAGGTGCCGGACCTGAAAGAAATGTGCTTCGGCAGCTTTGAGGGGCGCAATTACATTGAAATGGAACACGACCCGGACTACCTTGCCTGGGTGAACGCCAACTGCGAGAGTTCCTGCCCGGACGGCGAGACCAAACAGGCGTTCTCGGACCGGATCTGCCGGGCGTTCTCGGCGCTGGTGGACAAGGCCCTGGCCGACGGCGAACAGCAGCTGGTCATCCTGGCCCACGGCGGCACCCAGATGGCTGCCCTGGAGCGCTATGCCCTGCCGCACCGGAATTATTACGAGTGGTGCGGCCCCAACGCGGGCGGTTTTGTGCTGGATGCCTGCGACTGGAAAACACAGCACGTCCTGCACCTGATCCGAACCGTGCAGTATACCAAGGGGGCCGCTGAATGACCGCGCTGGCCGTTCTGGGTGGCTTTGTGCTGGACACCCTGTTTGGCGACCCGGCCTGGCTGCCGCACCCGGTGGTGTACATGGGCAAGGCCATCTCGGCACTGGAGCAGCGCCTGCGCGCCCGCCTGCCCAAAACGCCCCAGGGCGAGCTGCTGGGCGGAGCCCTGGTGGCATTTACCCTGCCGGTGGGGACCTTTCTGCTCACAAGCCTTGTCTGCCTGGGCGCGGCCCGGCTTTCGCCCTGGCTGGGGCTGGCTGTGCAGATGTTCTGGTGCGGGCAGGCGCTGGCCGCCAAGGGCCTTGCCCAGGAGAGCACGAATGTGTACCGGGAACTTGTCAGACCTGACCTGCCCGCCGCCCGCAAGGCGGTCAGCCGCATCGTGGGGCGGGACACCCAGGATCTGACAGCCGAGGGCGTGACCAAGGCCGCTGTGGAAACGGTGGCCGAAAACGCCAGCGACGGCGTGATCGCGCCGCTGCTGTATATGCTGATCGGCGGGGCCCCGCTGGCGCTGACCTACAAGGCCATCAATACCATGGACAGTATGCTGGGCTACAAAAACGAGAAGTATCTCTACTTTGGCCGTGCCGCCGCCAAACTGGACGATGCCGCCAACTACCTGCCCAGCCGCATTGCCGGGCTGCTGTGGTGTGCAGCCGCCGCACTGACCGGGAACGATGCCAAAGGGGCATTCCGCATCTGGCGGCGGGACCGGCGCAATCATGCCAGCCCCAACAGTGCCCAGACCGAAAGCGCCTGCGCCGGGGCCCTGGGCGTGCAGCTGGCCGGACCAGCCTACTATTTTGGCGAATACTACGCAAAACCCACCATCGGCGATGCCAAGCGCCCCATTGAGCCGGAGGACATCCGCCGCGCCAACCGCATGATGTATGCGGAGAGCCTGCTGGCTCTGGCGCTGGGGGTGGCGGTGCGGGTCATCCTGTAACGGGTTCACCCTCTCAGTCACCCCCTCCGGGGCTGACAGCTCTCCCAAAGGGAGAGCCATTGGCAGGCCGGGCAGGTCTGCTTATTTTAGGAAAAGTACCGGGCCCTGCTGTGTCGGGCAGGAAGCGCGAAAGGAGAAAATTCGATGCAATATGTTCACGGCGGCGACTGGGCCGGTTACCGGGCGGAGTTTGGCCGGGATGCGCTGGATTTTTCGGCCAACGTCAGCCCGCTGGGCCTGCCGAAAGGAGTGGCAGATGCCATCACGGCGGCCCTGCCCACGGCAGACCGCTACCCGGACCCCTTTTGCCGGGAGCTGCGTGCAAAGCTTGCCCGGCACGAGGGGGTTCCGGCCGATCAGATCCTCTGCGGCAACGGCGCGGCAGACCTGATCTTCCGGCTGGCATGGGCCGCAAAGCCCCGCCGGGCCCTGGTCACCGCCCCCACCTTTGCCGAGTATGCCGCCGCAATGGAAAGCGTGGGCTGCGAAGTGGAGCGCTTTTTTTTGCGGGAAGAAACCGATTTTGCGCTGACGGAGGCGTTTCTCTCCGCCATCCATCCGGGGCTGGACCTGGTGTTCCTCTGCCAGCCCAATAACCCCACCGGTCGGCTGGCTGCGCCGGAGCTGGTAGAGCGCATCCTGCGCCGCTGTGCCGCGTGCGGAGCCTTGCTGGTGGTGGACGAGTGCTTTTTGGATTTTTCGCCCGACCACGCCCAGCTCACGGCAAAGCCCCTGCTGGGCACCGGCCCGCTGTTTCTGCTCAAGGCGTTCACCAAGCTGTACGGCATGGCGGGCATCCGGCTGGGCTATGCCCTGTGCGCGGACACCGCCCTGCTGGACGCGATGCAGCGCTGCGGCCAGCCATGGGCCGTGTCCAGCCTGGCCCAGGCGGCGGGCCTTGCCGCGCTGGACGAAACCGCCTATGTGGAGGCCGTGCGCGCCCTGATCGCCCAGCAGCGCCCGCTGCTGGCGGCCGGGCTGCGGGCCCTGGGCCTGCGGGTGCTGGACAGCCGGGCCAACTACCTGCTGTTCCATGGCCCGGAAACACTGGGGGACACGCTGCGCCCGCGCGGGGTGGTGCTGCGCAGCTGCGCCAATTACCCCGGCCTTGGCCCCGGCTGGTACCGCGCTGCCGTGCGCACCGCGCCGGAAAATCAGCAGCTTTTACAGACGCTTGCGGAGGTGATGGCATGAGCAAAGCCCATTGCATTATGATCCAGGGAACCATGAGCGGTGCAGGCAAAAGCCTGTTGTGCGCCGCACTCTGCCGTATTTTTGCGCAGGACGGCTACCGCGTTGCCCCATTCAAGAGCCAGAACATGGCCCTGAACAGCTTTGTGACCAAAGACGGCCTGGAAATGGGCCGCGCCCAGGTGGTGCAGGCCCAGGCGGCCGGCATCGAGCCCGACGTGCGGATGAATCCCATCCTGCTCAAACCCAGCAGCGATGTGGGCAGCCAGGTGATCGTCAACGGCGAGGTGCGGGGCCAGATGCCCGCCTCCGCCTATTTCCGGATGAAACGTTCGCTGATCCCGGAGATCCTGTCCGCCTACAACAGCCTGGCCCAGGAGGTGGACATCATCGTGATCGAGGGCGCGGGCAGCCCGGCGGAGATCAACCTGAAAGCGGACGACATCGTGAACATGGGGCTGGCAAAACTTGTGGATGCCCCCGTGCTGCTGGCAGGCGACATTGACCGGGGCGGCGTGTTCGCCCAGCTGTACGGCACCGTAGCGCTGCTGGAGCCGGACGAGCGGGCCCGCATCAAGGGCCTGGTCATCAACAAGTTCCGCGGCGATGTGGAGATTTTGCGCCCCGGCCTTGCCCTGCTGGAAGAAAAGACCCACCTGCCCGTGACGGGGGTCGTCCCCTACCTGAATGTGGACCTTGAGGACGAGGACTCCCTTTCCACCCGGCTGGATGCGGGCAGCGCGGTCAAGCCGCTGGACCTTGCCATCCTGCGGCTGCCCCACATCTCCAACTTTACCGATTTTATCCCGCTGGAACAGCACCCGCTGCTGGGCGTGCGGTATGTCCATACGCTCCGCCAGCTGGGCAAACCGGACCTTGTCCTGCTCCCCGGCACCAAAAACACCGTGGAGGATCTGCTCTGGCTGCGGCAGTCCGGGCTGGAATCCGCCATCCTCAAACTGGCCGGGGCGGGTACACCCGTTCTGGGAGTCTGCGGCGGCTACCAGATGCTGGGCCAGACCCTGGCGGACCCCGCCGGGACCGAGAGCGGCACGCCCCAGACCCTGCGGGGGCTGGGTCTGCTGCCCACGCACACCACCTTTACCGGGCAAAAGCACCGCACGCAGGACACGGCCACCGTGACCGCCGCCCCCTTTGCCGGTGCGGCCCTGACCGGATACCAGATCCACACCGGCCTCACCGAAATCACCGGCCGCCCGTTCTGCACCCTGGCCGACGGCACCGCCGAGGGCTGCGTGCAGGGCACGGTGTTTGGCACCTATCTCCACGGCCTGTTCGACACCGGGGAGCTGACGGAACAGCTGGCGGCCTTTTTGTGCCAGCGCAAAGGCATCGCGCCGGACCCTGCGGCCCTGATCCCCATGGAGCAGTACCGCCAGCAGCAGTTCGACAAACTGGCCGACGGCGTGCGCCGGGCGCTGGATCTGGATGCCGTCTACGCCGCCATGGGCCTGGAACGGAGGAACCCGCAATGAGGAACCCACAGCACCATCTGCCCGCCGACATTGAGCGGACGAGCCTTTCCATCATCACCCAGGAGCTTGCCGCCATGGGCCTGACCCCGCCGCCGGAAACGGAGGCCGTGGTCAAGCGGGTGATCCACACCACCGCCGATTTTGACTATGCGCGCAATCTGCGCTTTACGCCGGGCGCAGTGGCGGCAGGCATTGCCGCCCTGCAGGCCGGTACGCCCATCATCACCGATACCAACATGGCGCGCTCCGGCATCTCCCAAACGGCCCTGACCCGGCTGGGCAGCACCGCGCTGTGCTATATGGCCGACCCGGAGGTCGCAAAACTTGCCGCCGAGACCGGCACCACCCGTGCCGTGGCCTCGATGCACCGGGCCGCGCAGGAGCATCCCGGCGCGATCCTGGCCGTGGGCAACGCCCCCACGGCCCTGCTGGCCATTGCGGAGCAGATCGAAGCCGGGCTGCAGCCCGCCCTGGTCATCGGGGTGCCGGTAGGCTTTGTGAACGTGGTAGAAAGCAAGGAGACCCTGCTTGCCGCCTGCGAAGCACACGGCGTACCCGCCATCGTGGCCCTGGGCCGCAAGGGCGGCAGCACGGTGGCCGCTGCGGTGTGCAACGCACTGGTGTACTCAGCCGCCCAGATGCTGGACCCCGCCGCGCGGGGCTGGAACTGAGCGTTGGCCTTTTCAAAAAAGCAAAAAAACAAAAGAACCAGTGACCTCAATTGAGATCACTGGTCCTTTTTCAGTCCACCTCACGCGTCCACGGTCGAACAGCTTTTCCCTCTACGTCACTGCTACTTCTTTTTATATGATACTATCTCCCCTCACATTCTCGAATCAAAACCTTTGACCAATGCACTGATTTTGTCGAACCCCGGCGAACGATTTTTCTTGCAAAACTGGAAGAATCTGCTATAATGAGGTCAACCCGAACCAAATCAATCCTGACCCAGAAACAGACAGCTCCGCTACCTTCTCCGGCGCGGCTGTCTGTTTTTGGCCGCAACAAAGGCCGCAGCCCTGAGGAACACTCCCCGGAGCTGCGGCCTTTTCATGTATGCTTATTTTGATGGACTGTCTTACTTCTCCTTGACCTGCCGCTGGTTCACCTGCCACTGATTCAGCAGCTGATCCGCCTGGATAGCTTCCTTGGTGAAGCTGTTGTTCTCCCACCAGCTGACCAGCGCGGCTACGGTGGTGATGCCGGTGGTCACGATCTGCTCCAGCTGAGCGCTCTCGATAGGCAGGATCGGGTGGCCAGTTGCACTGAGGATTTGATTTGCCAGGGCCAGGGCCAGCGCAGCAGTGCGGCCCCAGGTTGCGGCGGAAATTTTGGTTTCGGTAGTCGTCATAGGTCAGTTCCTTTCTCTTTCGTATTCATGTTCTTCCAGATCGGCAATGCGGTGGTTTGCCACTTTCACCTGCTCCTCCAGCACAGGGACACGCTGGGCGAAGTTGTTGTGCATCCGCACTTCCCTGGTCAGTTCTTCCAGCTTGGTTTCGGTCACAGCCTGCGTCTTGCCATTGGCGATCAGCACGCCGATCAGCGTCACGCCGCCGGTAATCACAGCGGCCAGAATCGTTTCCATCGGTCTCACACCTCCTCGTCATCTTCCCACGCCTGCCGGATGCGCTGTCCGTTGTGACACACCGCATCCAGAACGGCATCTGCTTGGATATTGGATGCCAGCAGGGCCTTGTCTTGGGTATTCATGTTGTAGTACCCCGTGAACACCTCACCGTCTGCCAGAGGCGCTGCTACGGTGATGCGGTCGATCTTGTGTTCTTCCAGTGTAGCGAGTACGTCAGAGAGCCACGCCGCATAGGGTGCATCTGAAATCAGATAACTTGCCATCGGTCTCACCCCCTGACCTGCCCCAGCCCGGCCCGCTGGATGATGGTGGCATAGTCCTTGTAGGCGTGGTTCAGATCCACAGGGCCGGAGATGCCGGGCAGCTTTCCTTTGCTTGTGTACTGCCACATGCCGTGGCGGCGGGCGGGGCGCTTGCCGCGGTAATCGGCCAGCCAGAGGTCATACGGGGCCAGCGGCTGGGCGTCCAGGGCGGTATCGGCAAAGTTCGTGTAAGTATAGACCATGGCGTACAGGTTCCATGTCTCGATCCGGTCGGCGGCCCGTGCCACCAGGGCCGAAAGCTTTGCAGGGTCCAGGGAGCGTAGGCGGGGGTCCTCCACATCAATGGCAAGGGGCAGCTGGAACGTTTTGCCCCGGAGAGCTGTTTTGAGGGCGGCCAGCTCCTCCTCCATCTGTCGCTGCGTGACCGCACAGGTGTAGTAGTAGCCGCCCACCGGCAGGCCCAGCCGGGTGCAGGCAGCATAGTTGCGCTCAAACTGCGGGTCGGAGTAGGGCTTACCGTTTTTGTTGCCCAGCACCCGCAGCATCACGCCGTCGATCTTACCGCTGGCAGCTACTTTGTCCCAGTCGATGGTGCCCTGCCAGCGGGAAACGTCCATGATTTCAGCCATAGCGTCCTCCTTACTGCGTAATTTCCTCAAAGCCGCTCTTGACAAGAATCGCCTTGACCTTTTCCTTCAGCAAACGGGGGCAGCGCCCATACAGAGCCTTTGCCTCCTCCATAGTCTCAGCAGACATAATTTCCTGTGCCCATAACATAGCCATCATAATTACCAACCTTTCTATTTTTTGTGTGATTTTACGCATAGACAGTCTCGCTCATTTCCAGCAAGCACTGCTTCAGCATTTCGTTTTCGTTTTTCAGGGCTTCCAGCGTCTCCGGCAGCTTGTCCAGCGCCTCCTGCCGCTGCTTGGCTTCCTCGCGGGCCTTTTCCTGCTCGGCCAGCTCCTCGGCGGTGTATTTCACATACCGCTGGATCGCTACCGTTTCCTCCCAGGCAGGCCTTGCCGCCACCGGGGCAACGTCAATGATCTCCTCCACCTCGCTGCTGCCGTTCGGGTAGGTTTTCGTGGTAATATAGTGGCTCTTTTTGGCCACCGCTTCCACGGCCTCGTGGTACACCGTCTCCACGTCGTTGACCAGCCTGCCCAGGGTCAAGTCTACTTCGCCCGGCTTCCGCTCCACGCCGCTTTCGTCGATAATTTTCATTTAGGGTCTCCTTTCAGCCAACCCGCTCCCACACATTCGCAGCCACATACGGGTTCATGACGGAAAACTCTTTCCCGCCGCCCGCAGCCCCCAGCGTCACCGTGTGGGTGTGGTCGCCTGCTCTTTTTGTTGTGTCGGTCCGTCCGCCCAAACCTGTGTCTCCCTCCGGGAAAAAACTGACACCTCCGTTATTGTAACTGTTGAAATACGAACTCGCAGCTGTATGGGTGTGTTCTCCATCGCTTTCCACGATTGCGCTGTGTTCGTGCGTCGGCAAGGAAATCAGTGCAGCTACCGCGCTTCCTCCGCTGGTTCCTGCCTGGAAATAGTCTCCTGCGCCCACAACGATGCAATCCTTATGCTGTGTCCAGGTGGTTCCATCCCAGATCATGGCAGGACTCAAATCGGTATCCAGTTCCACGAGAAGTCCCACAGGCGGGATCCATTTTCCGCCAACCGGAAAAACAACTGCACCGATCATCTATTCTCCTCCTTATCCAATTCGTTCCCAGATGTACCGGACAATGTATGGATTCATTACCGGCACGGAAACATCCGCTTCTCCGGCAGAAGCAATGTTCATCGAGTGAGTGTGTGCGCCGGAGCTGCTGGTCGTTGCATTATAGTGTCTAATCCATGCCTGTCCGCCCTCTCTCCGCTCGCCGCTGGAACCGTTGTAACGATACCGCAGCAGCGAAACTTTATGCGTATGCGCTCCAGCTGTCGAAAGATCGGCGGTATGGCTGTGTGGGGGGAGGTTTGTTTCGGCAATGCCGCTTTCCCGGCTTCCCCCGGAAGCGTTCAGCGCATATTTTTCTCCGGAAGCCAGAATGGCGCAGTCTTTCACTCTCTGCCAGACGGTATGGTCAAACAGTTCCGCCGGGCTGGTCGGGTCTGAGCTTTTCCACTCAAATCCAATGGGCGGGACCCAGCTGCTCCCAAGGATTCCATTTACGTTTCCGATCGCCATAGTTTCTCCTTTATTACGCCACCCGTTTCCATACGTTTTTCGCAACATATGGGTTCAGGATCGAAAACGGGCTTCCGCTTCCTGCGGAGCCGACGACAACCTGATGCGTATGACCGCCGGAGGAACCGGTTGCAGATGTGGATCTGAAATCGTATTTTGCTAGACTGCTGGACCACCAGCCGGTATGCTGGGAGGAGCCATAGCTGTTTCCCACGGTATGCGTATGCTCGCCCGCGTTCTCGATCGTCGCCGTGTGGGTGTGCGCGGGCATCTCCTCCACGGTCAGGGTGTGCTCCCAGGCACCGCCGGTGCTGCCCAGCGGGTGGGTGTCGGATGCTCCCATCAGAAAACCGTCCTTGATCTGCACCCAGCTCGTGTTCGCCCACATCTGGGCCGGGCTTGTGTCCACGCCCAGGGCGACGAACATCCCCACAGGCGGCACCCAGCTCGTTCCCTGGATGCTTACCGGTCCGATCGGCATGCTTCATCCCTCCTGGTTCGGATTGCGGTTGATCAGCAGCAACCGCAGCCTGATCTCCGCCTCTGGCATCTTGGCCGCCCAGAAACGGACGGCCCCGGCCCGGGACTCGCATACAACGCCCAGCCCGCACTTTTGCGCAGCCGCCGTGCTGACCATGCTGACGGTCGCACTCGGTTCCAGCCGTTCGGTGCAGTCTGCGATCGCATAGTCATACTGGTAGGCAAGGCCCGCCGCCGTGGCATCCGCTTCGGTGGCCGCCACCCATGCGTCCTTGCTCAGGGTCAGGTCGTAGGCGTACACATAGGCTGCCGTTGCAATGGCGGCGGCTTTTTCCATATATGTTTTTGATGCAGCTTCACTTTTCTCCGCATCTTTCCTGCTTTTTTCTGCCGCCCCGGCGCTTCCGGCCGCCGCATTGGCAGAAGTTCCGGCCGCAGATTTCGCTTTTTCTGCCTCCTGCCTGCTTTTCTCCGCCGCAGCGGCGCTGGCGGCAGCATTTTCCGCATTCGTCCCGGATTCGCTGGTGGCCTGGTCCACCGCAGTCAGCGCTTCGCTTCGCTTCTCCGCAAGGTCGGTCAGTGCCCCGCTCCGGGCCGCTTCGGTATCCTCCAAGGCGGTCTGTCTGGCCGCCGCAATGTCAGTCAGGGCCTGGCTGTGCTCGTTTTGCGTGTCCGCAAGCGCCTGTTTTGCCCCTTTTTCAGCCGCTGCAGCGGCGATTGCGCTGTTCTGCGCCTGGTTCACACTGTTCAGCACCAGGTTCACAAACTGCTCGTATACGCTCGGATCCAGGGTCTCCGTGGTGCTGTCGGTGTCAATGGTCTCGTAACAGGTATACTGCCCCGGCTTTGTCATGGCCACATAGCCGTCGTCGCTCACGGCCAGCAGCATCCAGGTTCCCTGTTTTTCCAGCGTCCACCGCCGGTCTACCACAACGCACTGGTTTTCGTCCAGCACCTGCGGGTCCGGCAGGGTGCCGCTCAGGCGCTGTACATGCAGCGTCACGGCACACCCGGCCCACTCCTCCGGCAGCGCAAAACGCAGGGTGTCCACCTTTGCGCTCCGCACGCCGCCCAGATACAGCGTTTCCGGGTTCACCCGGAACGTGCTTCCGTTGTCCTGCAGCTTCCGCACCTTGATGTTCAGCTCACTCATATCCGCTCTCCTTTCCGTTTTTTCCATCCTATCACTCCTTTTCCGGTACAACTACCCCGGACACGCAAAAAGCACTTGACAAATACGTAAAATACGTATATAATAAAAACAACCTGAAAGAAAGGAGGATTCCACCGCCAATGCCACTGACTCCCAAAGAAATGTGTCGGCTGCTGGAACAAAACGGATTCACTTATATCCGGTCCAACGGTTCACATCGGATGTATCGTAATTCCACTACCGGAAAAGCAGTTGTTGTTCCCTATCACGCAAAGGATCTGAAGCCTGGCACAGAAAAAAACATTCTCAAACAAGCCGGAATCGAAAAATAATATTGACATATTAGGATTGAATCAGAAGATTTTGATTCATCCTAATAAATACATCGTAGAACTATTAAAATAATCAATCATTCGATTCTTCGTCATCATATAATATTTCAACAAAGACTTATCACAGTGTACAATGAGGTAACATGAACATGAACGCTGTATTTTATCCTGCTGTTTTTCATCCGGAAGAAACAGGGTACTCTGTCACGATTCCAGATATTGAGGGGTGCTTTACGCAGGGGGAAACCATGGACGAAGCAGTTGCCATGGCACAGGATGCCATCGGTCTGATGCTGGAAGATTGTGAAACTTGTCCTAAACCCTCACTCCCCTCTGCTCTCCATGTAGAGGCTGGCGATTTTATTGCAATGGTTCCGTTTGATATGGAGGAATACCAAAAGCAGTTTAAGCCTGTCAAAAAAACCCTTTCCATTCCTGGCTGGCTCAACGATGCCGCCGAATCTGCACATATCAACTTTTCCAGCGTCCTGCAAAAAGGTCTGAAATCCGAACTCGGTATGATCTGAATCAAGCATATTTGCAAAAGGGCGGCCGTTCACCCCGAACGGCCGCCCTTTCTTTCTGCCGCAAAGTCTTTACCTCACCCCTGCCCACTCGTCTTTCTCGTTCTTCGCGCTCTCCTCCTTTTTCTCTGCGTCCCTCACCCACTGGGCAAAGTTCTTTTCCTCATACAGGGCGCTGCCGTCCGCTTTGGTCAGCTTCAGCAGCATCTGTTCCAGCCGTTCCCGGTCGTGGTCGTTGCCCGCCAGATACTCCTCTTTCACCGCATCGGTGATCTTGCTCCGGATCTGGCCATCGTCCTTTCCCGCCGTCCGCAGCCGCTTCACCTCGTCCTGCACGTCGTCGGCCCGGCCGCTGTCCACGGCCTCGGTCAAAGCATCGTAGACGCTGCCGCCGGTGCCGCCCTTGTACAGCTCCTCGGCTTTCTCGTTCACCGCCTTGTTGATGAGGTCAATGAACTCGCTCCGCCGGGCCGCATCCTCCGCCGTGGCCCCGCGCTCCCCGGCAGCCTTTACGCCGTAGGCCGTGCGCAGCCGCTCGAACACCTCTATCTTGGCATCAAAGGCCGCGCTGCTCTTTCCGGCGTTCTGTTCCTCGGCCGCTTTCAAGAGATCTTCGTCGTACTTCTTCAGCCGGTTCTTCAGCTGGCTGGCAATGGTCTTTTCATCCTTGCCCATGGCTTCCAGCTTCGCCATGGCACCGCTGGCGTTGTCCGTGTCTCCCTCGGCAATGGCGTTGTAGAGCCGGTCATACTGCCCGGTGGCGCTCTCCGGCAGGTCGGAAAAGTCCAGCAGCGTGCCGTTCCGCACATCCTTGGCGTAGGCAGCCGCCGCTTCAAAGTATTTCTTCACATTGTTGAACGGGATGCCGTAAAACTGGCTGATGCTGCCCGCCAGGTCCAGGATGTCTTTCTGCACCCGCGCGTCGTGCTTGGCGCGGTCCTCCTCGTCCAGTTCGCTGGTGTCTTTCATGATCTCTTTCACCAGGCTGGAAATGGCCGCCACCGTGTCGTTCACCGTGCTGAAGCCTGTCAGGCTCACGGTGTCGTAGTCCGTGCCGCCCAGGATTACCGCCACGGCCGTGTACAGCTCGCTGCCGCCCACAAAGTTGCCCACCAGGCTTTCCAGGAACGCCTTGCCAAAGGCTCCGCCTGCGCTCTTTATGGTAATGTCCCCGTTCTCGTCCTGTAAGTCCTTGCGCCGGTGCAGCAGCAGTTTCACGCCCATGCCAATGGCGGCGATCACCGTCGTCTGCACCGCCTGGCTCGTAATGGCCCAGATCAGCCGCTTTCCGGCAGTGCTCTTTTCCTGCTGCGCTTTCTCTACGGCTTCCGCGCACGCTTTCATCCAATGCTCGTCGTTGTCCGCTGTTGCTTTCGCAAGGTCTGCCTCGGCGGCATCGGCCCGCCGCTTCTGGGCCATGTAGTCCTCCGCTGCGCTCACCCAGATCTGGGCGTTCTGCTGGCGCTGGGTGCTGAACATCATCAGGGTTTTCATCGTGTCGTTGCCGGTGCGCTGGAACCCCGTCCGCTGCATGGTGGTATAGTTGGGCTGGGTGCGCTCCACCACCCGCTGATACTGCTGGTTCACGGCTTCCCAGTAGGCGGCACTGCCAATGTCGGCCGCTTCGGCGGCAAACTCCGTGGGGTTGTTCTTCACATAGCTCTTTGCGCCCTCCCACAGCGCGGCCACCGTGATCTCGTCCATCTTGGTAATGCTCCCTGCCAGGTCGTCCGCAAACTGGGTGCCGCCCCGGATCAGCTTGTTGTCCGCGTCCAGCAGGGCATCGTGGGCCTTGCCCAGCAGCGAGCGCATCTCGCCCAGGCTGCCCAGCTCGCCGCTCTTTGTCCCCCGCAGGCGGTATTGCAGCAGTACATCGCCGTGTTCGCTGATCTCCTGTTCAATGTTCTTCAGGCTCTTTTCCGTCAGGCCAACGGCTCCCAGCAGCTGGTTTACCGCATTGATCGAGCGGGTCCCGTTAAGATTGCGCAGGAACTGTACCCCCGCCGCTCCCGTGCTTTTCCAGCCCAGCTCCGCCGCCGCCGTGGGCAGGGACGCGGCCTGTAAAAAAGTCACGTTCAGGTTGGCGGTCAGCACAGCCGCAGCGGCCCGGCTCCGCAGCTTTACAAGGCTGCTGTCGCCCAGGTTCGCCGTGCCCCTCTGCGGGTGCAGATCGGTGATGGCCTGGGTCAGGTACTGTTCGCCTTTCGCGCCCCAGGTCTGGTTCACCGCCGCATACAGGGTCTTGCCGTCCAGCTGGGTGTTCATCAGCTTCTGGATGTTCCGCAGCGGGATCGCCATGCCCGCATACTGGGCCACGTTTTCCAGGCTCGTGTTCACCACGCTGCCAATGCCGTCCAGCCAGATGGGCTTTCCGCTTGGCACGCGCTGCTTCAAAAAGCCCTCGCTGCCCACGCTGTTGTCGTACCGGATGCCCTCGTTCTTCTTTACGTTGGTGTCCTCATCCACATGCAGCGGGATGTAGTTCTCCACGGTGGCCTTGGCCCGGCCGTTCAGGATCATGCTGGTTTCGTTGATGTTCTTCTTGGTCCACTGCTCAAACGCCTTGTAGTCCTCGATCCACAGCTTGCAATAGTCGGCCATGTCGCCGGTGAACAGCGCCTTTTCCAGCTCGGCCAAAAACTCCCGCCGCTGCCCGTCCAGCTGCCGCATCTGTTCGGCTTCATCGGCCACGTTCGCGCCGGTGCGGTCCAGCATGTGGCCTGCGTCGTCAAACTTCAGGTCGCCAATGCGCACCGTCTCGGCGTAGTGCTTTGCCATCTCCGTGTCACCTTTCACGGCGTACTCCATGTTCATCACTTTCAGGCCGCCGTGGGTCATGTGGTGCAGCCCCTGCAGGTTCTGGCACTGGAAGTACAGCGCCACGGCCTGTTCGCGGGTGATCTTCACGGCCTTTCCCTCAGCATCACGCAATCCAATGTCGATCAGCTCATGGCTGAACCGGTCCATCTTCTTCAGGCTGCCCGGCCCGGTCACGTTGTCAAAAAAGGCCGTGCCCTCCACGATCAGCCGGGTCTTTTTGTTTTGGCCATCGTTCAGCATCTTTCCGGCCTTTTCCATGTACCCGCCGTGTACATAGCCGCCCATCCGTTCGAACGTGCGCTCGATGTTCATGGTGTTCAGCTTGTAGCTGGCCAGCTTCCGGCCCACCTTTCCGGCAAAGCTGTTGCCAAAGTTCGTGCCTTTGGCCTCCCGCAGCTCCTTCGTCATGCCGTCGGCAAAGGTGTCAATGGTTTCCTGGTACTCCTCGCCCAGGAGCTTGTTCTCGTTCTTTACAATGTGGATGGTCTCCTCCAAAATGCTCCGCAGCCCGCGCAGCTGGCCGCTGGTCATCCGGGCCATACCGCCTGCGGCATATTCCGCCCGCCGCTGTTCCAGGTGGGAAGCGTAGGCGTTCAGGTCCGCAATGTCCTTGCTATAATCCTGCCCGGTCTTTTCGGCAGCAGCTATCAGCTGTTCCAGCCGCTTGTTCACCCGCTCGATTTCTTTTTCCGTCCGGGCAAGGGCCAGCTCGCGGCTGTCGTTCACATCGGTCATCCAATCGGTAATGGCATCCTCCAGCCCGCTGTTCAGCCATTCCATGCCCACGCGGTCGCGCTCCCCGGCTTCGGCACTTGTGTGGATCATCCGGGAAAGCTTCCCGATCTCGTCCAGCATCTTCTTGTTGTGCAGGTTCTCGTTGGCCAGCTTCGCCACTTCCAGCACCTGGCTTGCAATGGAGGCGGGCACACCGCTTCCCGCCTTGTCCTTGGTGATGATGCCGTTCAGCTGGGTGGTCAGCCTCCGGATCGCTCGCCGGGTGTTGTCCATCTCGCGGGCTGTCCGCACCTTGTCGATCTGGGCATCCCGCCGGGCACGTTCCGCCTCGCTCCGCTTTGCCAGCTCCCGGCCGGCCCAAGCGGCATCGTTCAGCCGCTTTTCGGTCAGCTTCATCACGGCCTTTGCCCTCGCTTCCAGCGCTTCCTGCTTTGCCTGCTTCCGTACTTCCTCCCACTGCTGGGCAAACTCTTTCCGGGCCTCGGCGTTCTGCTCGTTCGCCACCTCCGGGCTGTTCATGTACCGCTGCCACAGCTGCATGGCAATGTCCTGTTTGGCCCCGTCCCAGTTCTCACCGTAGGCGTTTTCCATCACCGGGCGGATGTTGTCATGCGCGGCGGCCATGGCTTCCAGCGCTTCCACCGCGCTGTTGGGCGTTTCGGTGGGCAGCAATCCCGCCCCCAGCTTCTGCAATTCGGTAAAGTCCGCATCCCACCGGCTGTGGACCCCCTCCTTGCTCTGGGTGATCTTCACGCCGTGCCGGGCCAGCTCTTTCCGGGCATCGGCCCAGCTGCCCCAGTGGTAAAGGATCTCTTTGTAATCCGCAGAACCCTTTTCAATGGTCATGCTCATCTGGTGCAGCTCCGGATACTGCCGCCATAGCTCGTCGTTTTTCTTGGAGCTTTTCAGCATGATCTGCTCGGCGATGTCCGTCATAAAGGCGTTGGCATCCTCCCAGCTCACGTTCTTGGTCAGGGCAAGGTAGTCGCTCAGGGCACGCAGCCGCTCGGTCAGGGTCTTGGCGCTCATCCGGCTGTTCGTGTCGCTCAGCACGGCCCGCACAATGCCGGCGATGCTCTGGTCGGACAGGCGCACCTTTCCGCCAAGCTCCACCACCTGGCCCACAAGCTCCGTCTGCCTGTCCACGTCGCCCAGCCCCTGGGTCTTGGCCGCTTCCACCGCCTCGCTGTCTACGTCCAGCTGGTACTTGCCGTTGCCGTCCTGCGTCAGAAACTCCGCCAGCTTTGCATTGCGGGAACCGGGTTGGATATCCGGGTACAACCGTTCTGCTTCAGCCTTGGTAACAGCTTTGAGGTAATACAATTGTTGTCCCGGCAACGGTACAGCGTCAACAGCCTTGACACCGTTCTCAGCATAGTGTAATATAGCCTTGGAGCCAGCGTTGGCCAAGGAGAACGGCAATTGTAGCCTATTATCACGTAACCAACGACTGGTTCTTTTTGTGTCCGGATCAACGTACAGGATTTCACCTTGCAGCACCCGGCCCGGCGTATATTCACTGTGGCCGTATGCACTCAACAGCACAATGTTTTCGACAGCGAGTCCTTTTTTGTCAGTCGGGAGCAGTTCCAGCGACACATTCACCGGTTTTCCGGTAGCATCCTTTACGTCACCGTACATAAAGATACGGCTGGCATATTCTTTATTCTGTGTCGTATCCGAATGTACCACCAGAATGGGATTTTCCAGAACCTGCGGAACCTGCTTGAGGATGGCTTTCGTCATGATAGACTTATCCTTGCCCGCTCTGACATTCTCAGCGCTGTGCTTGTTCAGGATTTCCCGGATTTTCTTAGCTTTCCACACGATCTCCCGGTCTTTCACGCCGATGCTTTTCAGCACTTCCGAAGTCGCTCCAACACGGATCGGATACTCATAATGTGACTTGATATCCAAACGATCAATGGCCTGTTCAAAGCCCTCATCAATGGAATACTTCACCGCCGCATCTTCTGTTTCAGAGGGTGCGGCGTTTTTGGTTTCGGTGCCGCTCCCAGCCGTTTCCACCGCCTCCCGGTACTTCGCGCCCGCCTCGGCCTGGTGCTCAAAGTACAGCGCCTGCAAATCTTTCAGCTGTGTCTCGGTCAGGCTCCTGGCGGCTTTGGCGGCGGCGTTGGTGGGTTCTTTCTTCAAAAAGCGGTTCACGTCGGCAAGCACCGTGTCCAGCAGGTTCTTGATGTGATCCATCACCTTGCCGATCATCCCGCGTGCGCTGGCGTTCATCCTGGCTTCTGCCGCCTGCTGGCGCACGAAATCGCGGAACGCTTCTTCTGTGCCGAACACGGTCTCCATGGCATCCGCCGTGATCTCCTCCAGTGCCTGGTTCCAGGTCACGCGCTGCCCGGCGGCTTCATAGCGGGCAAGGTAGCTTTCCACCAGCTTTTCGGTGCTCTCCATGCCGTTCTGCTGCACCAGATACGTCAAAAGCCGGTCCATCACGGCCTGGCCGGTCTCCGGGCTCCATTCGTTCAGGGCGTGGAACGTCTCGTGCATCACCGTCTCGCTGCCTGCCTCGCCGGAAAGGTACATTTCCCCGGCGGCGGCACGGATGTACCCTTTGGCTCCGTTCTTCAACCCCTCTACGGCCCGGTGGATGGCCGTGCCGCTGCTCTTGGCTCCCAGCTCGATGAACGCATCCAGGGCGTTCCCGCCCTTGCTCACGCTCCGGCCCTTGAAATAGGTCCCGGCATCCGGGTTCACAGCGCCTTTGCCGCTGCCGATCTCCGCCGCTTTCCGGGCATTGTAGGCTTCCGCCTCGCCTTTGCCGTAGGTGTAGGCAATGCGCAGCGCGTTCTCGCCCACGTCGCCCAGGGCCAGCACCTGCCGCACGGCACCGCCCAGGCTGTTCATGCCGCCGGTCAGGTTCACCGCCTGTTCAAAGCTTTGCACGTCCTGGGTCACGCCCATCCGGTACAGGCTGTTCACCGCCTGGCTGTACACCGTGGCACCCACGCCCTGCGGCATGGCATCCACCACGGCCTGCGCTGCCTTTGTCGTCATCTGCGCCCGGTTCACCAGCTGCCGCGCGGCGGCTCTCTGCTCGCCCCGGTTCCAGTCCGCCGTGTCCAGCTGTGCCGCATCCACCCGGTTTTCTACGTCCGCGTAAGATTCAGCATCCGCTGCCCCCGCAGATGCGTTGGCTCTCCCTTCGGGAGAGCTGGCGGCGCTCTGCGCCGACTGAGAGGGCATGCCGTCCGCTGCTGTTTCCGCAGCACTTTTCACCGTTTCCACGCCGTTTTCCACACCGTTCCCGTTGACGTTGGCCCTGGCAGGTGCTATACTAGCGGTAGCATCGTAATCTTCAGCTAACGTTTTGGACGTATCCCTGGGGTCGGCAACGGCATCCATAGGGGACTGCGGCATCGATGCCGAAATAGTGGAAATTTCTTCGTTTAACGTTTCGGACGTATGTCTGGGGTCGCTTTCAGCGGCATCCATAGGGGGGCGCAGAGTTTTCGCTATTTCTTTTGGATCAACACCCACCGAGGATAAATATTCAGAAATGATATAATTTTTGCCTCGCTTGGTGTCAGTGACGGCTTCCACAATAATGTGGGAGCCGTCTATTTTTTTCTCAAAGATCACAATGGGGGCTCGTTTGCTTCGACTGTCAAAATAGCCCTCCGCTTTTCTGGTTCCCAGATACGCATTGTCAAAATTGTTCAGCACATAAGCCGCACGGGCCACGTCGGCGCTGTTTTTCATGGTGGCATCGGCACTGCCGTCGCCGCCTGCGTGGCGGTTTGTGATGTGCTGCACGCCGTTGTTGTCCAGCAGGGTGTAGTCCCCCACCTTTTCAAGGCCCGTCAGCTCCATCATGGCACTGCGCATCCGGTCGCTGGTCTTGGTCACAACGTAGGGTTCCAGCTTCTCGCCTGCCCGTACCTTGTCCACATATTCCGCCATCTTGGGGTCAACGCTGTTCTTGTACTGCTCAATGCTGGCGTTCTGCTCTGCCGTATGTACCGCCGGGTCATCGTTCACAGCGGTTTCTTCCACTCGTACTTCTCCCGGTTCCCGCGCCAGCTCCTCCCGCCGCTGGCGATTCTTCAGCGCCCGTTCCGCATCCACCTCTGCCGCCGCCCTCTCTGCCTGGCCCAGCAGGCTGGCATCACCGTCGTTGAACTTTGCCAGATTGCGGCCCACAGCGCCGCCCAGCGCACCGGACGCGCCGCCGGAAAGTCCGCTTTCCAGCGCGGTCAGGAACGTGTCCTTGCTGAACATCGTCCGGGCAGCTTCCTCGTCGCCCAGCGCGGCATCAATGGCCTGGTCCGCGTAGGTCTCCACAAAGGCCTGCATGGCGTTGTCGATGCCGCCGGAAATGGCCGCCGCCACCGCCGGGTGCGTCTTGGCAAGGCCGGTGTCTCCCACAAGCCCCTGCACCCAGTCCGCGATCTGCCCGGCCAGGGTGTCCTTGGCGTAGCTGCTGCCCATGGTCTTGGCCAGGTCCGCCGCACCCACGCTGTTGATGGCCCACCCCGCGCCAAACTTTGCAAGACCGCCTGCCAGCGCCTTTCCGGCGCTTTCGCCCTCGGCCGCAGCCTGCCGTAGAGCTTGTGCAGGCAGTTCTCCTTGAAAAACAGCACATACCCCATGCAGGTGGCCGCTCCCGTGAACGGTCCGTCGCTGCCCACGTTCACGGCATAGCTGTCCGATGCAATGCCGTTGTAGGCATACCAGTTGGTCGGGTCGCCCAGCTTGCAGGAATAGATCACGTTCTCCTCGCTGTTGCAGCCCCACACACGGTTCGCGTTCTCCGTCACATATTCCAGCTTCGGCACCCGCCGCTCGGCGCTCAGGGCGGATCCCGCCGTCTCGCTGTGCTCCGTTCCGTCCAGGCTCGTCCACAGGGTCTTTTCGGCGGTCACGGAAAAGCTCCCGTAATAGCGGGTGCTCTCGGTCTGCGGGGTGCCGGTCAGGACGATGCTGTCCCCGTCCATCTGCTCAATGTGTACTTCTCCGTTCAGCCCCTTTGCCAGCGTGGTCTCCACCACGTCCGGCAGCCCGGAGAGGGTAATGTTGTCCCCTTTGCGGAACCCCGCTTCTTCCAGCCCCGGCAGTTCCAGCTTCACGTTGTTCACCAGCAGCTCCGTCCACTTCCCGCTCACGGTGTCAAACCGTTCCAGCACGTTCACATAGGCCCACTTGCTCGTGGTGGAGTTCTGCTTCAGGAACAACTGCCCGTCCGTCGGGCTTTCCGGCTCTTTCACGCCCACGCCGCTCACGGTGTAGGTCGCACCGCCCGCGTCGCAGGGGGCAATGGTCACGCTCTGGTTCTGTTCCCAGGCCGCACGCAGGTGTTCCAGCTTCCCGCTTGCCGTGTCAAAGCTCACCGCGTCCGGCCAGATCAGCACCCGCGTTCCCATGCCGATCATGATCTTCCGGCTGTTTTCCACGGCGTTCTCCAGCACGGTCTCCTCTGCGGCTGCGGTGCCGTCCGGCTGGTAGCGCAGGTTTTTTCCATCGCACAGCAGCATCCCGTTCAGGTGGTACATGCCGTTGCACTGCGCCATGGTACGCAGCACCCGCCGGGGGGTCCGGGTCTGTAAGGCCGGGTATCCCCGGCTCGAAAAATTCTCCATCGCCGTAAACTCCGCCTCGCCGCAGGCATAGCTTTCGTTCAGCCCGCCGAACGCGGTCAGGATGCTCCGCCCGGCCGCAAGGCTGTATAAGCTCGGCAGCTCCATCTCAGTACCTCCATTTCGTGTTCATCTTCGGCAGATACCGCCTGCGGCACCAGGCCGCAAACTCCTGTTGCGCGGTGTTCGCCAGCTGCATCTCGTTGGCATAGCGGTCTGTCTCGCCCAGGGCCGCGTCCATCTGCGCCGCCAGATAATGCGGGTAATAGTCGTCATACGGCTGCGGGGCCAGCAGCTCCGCTTCCTGCCGCAGCAGCTCCTGCTCGGCATCATACAGGATGTCGGCACCCACGTTGTCGTAGTCGGTGGTGCTGCTGCGCTCCACCACACTGTGCCGCAAGCCGGCATCCGCCTGGCGCAGCCACAGGATCTTCAGTTCCCGGTCGAACCCATTGTTCGGCCTCATCTTGTCGCCCAGCTCAATGGCCTTTCCAACTGTCATTGTTCCCTCCAATAAAACACCCCCGGCACAGCGTTTGTGCCGCCGGGCCGGGGGTTCTATCCACTGATCACACTGATTCGCGGCTCCCCTGTTAGGGGAGCTCCGGCATCTGCGCCGCCGTAGGCGGACAGGGCCGGTGAGAGGTTATTCGCTCTTTGCCACAATGGCTTCCATGCGGGCCGCGCTCTGGGCATCCTGCTCCTGACTGTGCCGGATCACCTCGGCCACAGCCTTGGGCACGTTCACCGGCACACCGCGCTTGATCTGGTAGTTCACGCCGTTCACACCCACAAACAGATCACCCTTGTACTTTCCGCCGTCGCTGAACAGCTGGATCGTCTCCATCTCCTCGGCCTCCGGGGTCTGCACTTCGCTCTCCACCGCCGCAGCGGCCTCTTTCTTCACTGCCATGGTCTATCTCCTTTCTGCTCAGTTCGCCGCAGCCGTGCCGCTGTACCGGGCGCTGCAGCTCTCAATGCGCACCATGTACTGCTCGCACAGGCGCTCGGCGGTCTGGGTGGCTTTCCAGCCCACGGAAGCACGCTGGTTCAGCGGGTCGTCGCCGTAGCCCAGCTGCTTCACGATGTGCTCCAGGCCGCCGCCCTCGATCTCGGTGGTGCCGTAGGCGTGGGCACCCAGGATCAGGGTGGCAAACACCGCCAGGCCCGCAGGGCAGCCCGTGCCTTTCCAGATCTTCGCCTCGCTCGTCTCCACAAAGCGCACGCCGTGCAGCTTGCCGATCTCACCGTTGAAGATCTCGTCCGGGCGGCTGTACTTGTGTACGTCGATCCAGTCCGGGTCACGGCGCAGGTCGTAGGCCACATAGGGGTGGATGATGCCCACAAAGCTTTCGCCAATGGGGTCTGCGTTCATGGCTTTCAGCTGGGTGGCCGCACGGGCGATCAGGTCGCTGGTCAGCTGGCAGGTCGCGTCCAGCGTCGCGCGGCTGGTCACCGCCGTCTCCGCACCGCCCTCGCCGATCTTGGGCGCATAGATCACGTTGGTGCCGCCCGCCAGCACGTCGCGCACCACCGTGTCGATGGTGCGGCCTGCCTGGCTGGCCAGGATCTTGGTGGCCTGCACGATGTTGTTGTCAATGGCAGTCATCTGCAGCACGTCGGTGATGGGGGTCCAGCCGCCGTACTGCTTCACCTCAGCCGTGATGGTGGTCACATTCAGGGCCTGGCCGTCCGGGGTCACACCCTCGGTCAGGGCGGTGGTCGCCTTGGGCAGGCTGTCGTACTTGCGGAACTCGATGGTCTTGCCTCCGTTCGCCGGGATCGGGTAGCTGTCGCCGAACTGGTCATGCACCAGCGCAGGCTCTGCCTGGTCCAGCAGCCGCTTCTCGTAGAATGTTTTCATCTCGGCACTCATGCCGGATGCGCCGGTGGTGTTCTGGTTTTGGGTGCTGGCCTGCGCGAACAGCTGCAGATCCAGCTTCAGGTTCTCGGTTCTGTTGTTCATAGCTTCCTCCTTAAAGTGTGATGATTTCGCCCCGCATGACCCGCTTTTCAATGTCCTCTGCTTCTTTGCGGGTCATGTGGGAAACGTCAAATTTGGTCTGCACCGCGCCGCCGGGGCGGGTGCCGTTCTCGCCGGGGCGGCCCGCGCGCTGCTGCTGCCGGGCCACCACGCCCTGCTCCAGCAGCACCGGGATGATCTTGGAAAGCGCCTTGGCCGTCTCCTCGTCGTCTGCCGCTCGGGGCAGCACGTTCGGCTCCGGGTAGTTGTCCATGGCATCCGCGTGTTTGTTGGCAATGCTGTTGAACAGCCAGCCGCTGCTGGGCTTGGGCTTGCCCTCCATCTGGGCGTTCTGGTAGTTGGCCCAGTGCTGCATCCGGAACCACAGCTCATTGTCAATGATCCGCTTGTCCAGCGCCGCCTTGCCGGTCTTGTATCGCTGCAACAGCGCCGTGGCCTTGGCCACCTGTTCGGTGCCAATGGCTTCCAAAGTATCTTCCAAGCCTAACCTCCTTGCTGCCTCACGGGCAGGTTTCGTCTTTGTACAACCTCTCCGTCTTTGCTTCGCAAATCCACCTCCCCTTGTAGGGGAGGCCTTGGCAGTCCCCGCAAAGTTTCTGGTTTCGCCAGGGGCTCCCCTACTAGGGGAGCTGTCGAGCGTACGCGAGACTGAGAGGTTGTACAGAGTAGTGCCTTTCCAAAGCGATGCCGCTTACACCCTGTAAAACGTCGCCCGCCGGGGATCCAGCTCCAGCGGATCGTCGCCTATCGGTGCCGCCGGTTCCACTTTCGGCGGGCTGATCGGGTTTTCCATCAGCACATACCGGCATTCGTCGTAGATGTGGTCCTCCTGGGTCGTGTCGATGTCCTCCACGTTCGTCTCGTCGTAGACCAGGTTCGGGATGGTCCGGATAAAATTCCGGCAGGTGTCAAACACCTGGAACATCGGCCGCCCGTCCGGCTGGAACGCCAGCCGGTAATGGAACTGCATCTTGCCCGCCAGCCGGGTGTGGTCGCCGGGTGCCCAGTGCAAAAAGTTCGGGCTTTTTTCCTGCATCGCGGCAATGCTCTCGCCCTGGCTCTCGTTGAAGATGGCCGGGTCCGCAATGCCCAGGATGCGCCGCCCGCGCAGCATCGGATCGTTTTCCTCCGCTTCCCGGATCATCCGGGCCTGCTTCACGGGGTCTGCCTGGATGCCCTGGTTCGGCTCCCCCGTGCAGCCGTACAGCTCCTTGATGCGGTACAGCCGCCCCTCCTCGTCCGCTGCATACCATCCCACGGAAAACGGCTTCGAGTATCCAAAATCGTACCCCCGCCAGATCTTCCAGTGGGCCGGAATGCGGAACGGGTGGATCACATGCGTCCACCGCTGATCGTCGTAGTGGGCTGGGTCGTTCTTCCACTCGGTGAACACCTGGCCGGAAAAGCTGTCCCAGTCGCCATACAGCAGGGCTTTCTTGTCCGCTTCCGGCAGCGCTGCCAGCGTGCCCAGGTATCCCGGGTCATTTTCCAGCAGCGCCTTGTTGTCAAACACGGTAGACGGAATAAAGATTCTCGTCCGCCGTTTCACGATCTCCCTGCCGTCCGGCGTTTTCACCTTGACCAGCTGCACCATCCGGGTGCCGGGCGGCGCTGGCGTGATGAACCTGGCCTTGACCCACCCATGCCCGATTCCGCCGGGGTTGGCCGTGGCTCTGGTGTATACCCGCGTTCCCGGCCCGTTGGGGCGGTTTCGGCTCATCAGGTAGCTGTATTCCTCCCAGGTGAAATGTGTCAGCTCGTCAAAGCCGATGAAATCATACGCCTTGCCCTGGTAGTTGTAGCGGTCGGCCTGGTGCTGCATGGAGCCAAAAATGATCTTCGCCCCACTGGGGAACGTCCAGGTGTGGCTGCTGGCATTGTACCGGGCCTTGGGGAACACGGGCTTGTAGTAGCGCATGGTCTTGTCGATCAGCTCCGAAAGCTGCGGGAACGTCTTGCGGATGATCAGCCCCCGGTAGTGCGGGATCTCCACCTGCCGCAGCGCCTCGATCACCAGCGCGTCGCTCTTGCCGCCGCCTGCGGCCCCGCCATAAAGCACCTCGTTCTCCGTCCGGGCCATAAACCGGGCCTGGGCAGGCTGTGGCGACCAGATCACCGGTCTGCCATCACGCATCCTCGGTGCTGCCATCCAGTACCACCTCCTGCTGCTCGTCTGCCTCGCTGGCCGCTGTGATCTCCACCATCGGCGGGCCGCTCACGCTGTCAGTGCTCTCTGCCGGGGCCATGGCAGCGGCCTTTTCGGCCACCTCCATCAACACCTTGGCCACGTTGGCGGCATCCTTGTCGGTCATCTGCCGCCCGCTGTACCGCTCCAGCTCATTCTCCAGCCGCCTTTCCTCGTCCGGGTCCAGCTGCCGGTCATAGGTGCCTGGGGCACTGCGCAGCACCAGCGCCGTCTCGGTGGCATCCTCCAGCTCCTCGACATCGCTCTTGAGCAGGGTGCCAACGGCAAAATCCCGCGCCCTGGCCGCTTCGTCCAGCCGCCGGTGCAGCTTCCCGGTGATCTCGGCCGCCCTCTGGCTTTCCTCGGCACGGCCCTGCAAGTAGGTCACCTGGGTGCGCACGCCCAGGGCAGCACGCACCGCGATCTCCCGCGCGGCTGCCTGCCGCTCCTTGGCAAAGGCATCGCTGCGGGCAGCTTCCTCGGCCATCCAGCTGCGGATCGTGCTTTCCGGCACGCCGTACCGCCGGGCTACCGCGCAGATGGAGTTGGATGCCAGCATCGCCATCAGCACCTCCGCCCGGAATTTCGCAGGGTATTTTTTCCCCCGCTGCTTTCCGGCCACCGTGTTTTTGCAGTATGCCCGCCTTGCCAACTCCATCACCTCCCCTCTGTCGCAGAGTCCCCAAAATGCTCCCCCTCCGAGGAAAGACTCCCTCCGGTCGGAGGGAGATGTCGCGCAAGCGACAAAAGGAGGCCCGCTGTCTGCGCAGCAGACTGATGAGGTGGCCTCTCCGCCTGCTGATCTGCATCAATCCTACCACGTCTTTCCCGGTCCACATACCCCGGACATTTTTCCCGGCTCCATCAGCCCCTGCGCGGCCGCATACACGGCCACGGTGGAAAGGGCCTCCAGCTCCTTGGTGTAGTACGTCGTCCGCCCCACATACAGTGCCCGGATCACGCGTTCCTCCGTCAGGCCCTCCAGATACCGCAGCCGCAGCAGCTTTGCGCACACCGGATCCTCCCGGTCATAGTGGCGCAGAGCCTGTTCCACCACCCGCGCCCAGGCAGCACTGCAAGACCCTGTGCCGCACTGGCGCAGAGCCTGCCTTGTCACCCGTTTCTGCTCTTTGGTCATCCGCCCCACCTTCTTTTCGCACGGGTATAACGCGCAAAATACCGGTACTTTGTCTGTCAGGTGCGAACTTTCGCAAAGCTCTTTCCCTCACTTCCGCGCAGTGCGGTCCTTTCCGTACAGCGTTCCCGTCCGTCTGCACTCACTCAGCCGGATAGTTTCCCCTGCGGGGAACGCCCGCTTCGCGGGCACAAGCATCCGGCTTCACTCGCTCCGGCTGCGTATGAACCCCGCAAGCGGGGTCCGAACTTTCGCAAGGCTCTGTCCCACTTTCTGCCTCACCATCACCACATAGCACCGCAGCTCGTCTGCGTCCCATCCCTCTTTCTCGCTGCCCGGCTCCTCCGGCTGGGGCACTACGCATCGCACAAATTTCCAGCCTGGGAACCGCTGCTCCCACCACATGGCATTGTCCCGGCACTCCGTGCAGCCCTTTCGCAGCTGGCGGCGGCTCCATCGGGTATCGTTGGGCACCAGCTCCACCGGCTGGATCAGCGTGCGGCTCTCGTACCAGCGCAGCCGCCCGTGCTTCTCGAAGTAGGTGATCAGGTCATCCAGTCGGTTCTGCAGGTTCAGGCGGTCCGCGTTGGCCGTGCCCAGCGGCTCATAGCTTCCGTCCGGCTGCCTGGCTGTCCACTTGTCCTCCAGCAGCCGCCGGAGATCCGCGTTCTGCCGCATCGTCAGGCCTGGGCACTCGATCAGCAGGTGATGGTGGTAGCGCTCACTTTTCCGCCCGCACCCGGTCAGGCCCATGTACCGCAGGGCAAACCCCGGCCCAAAGACAGCCAAAATGGCCGTTTTCAGGCGGCGTATGTAGTTCCGCAGGTCTTTTTCGGCCTGTTCCATGCTTTCCGGCAGGTACTCCTCGGCATAGGTCAGCGTCAGATAAAAGCCCATCACGGTAAAATTGGCGTTGGCTTTCTGCACTCTCCGCCGGTGGGCGTGCTGGGCATTCCGCTTTTTCTGCCGATCGCTGCTGGGCCTGCATTTCTTCCGCCGCTTGGCCTGGTGCTCCTCCGGGGTGATGGCATACAGGTCCACCTCCATGTATCCCTCCCCGCACAGGGTCTTTTTCTCTCTGGTGTAAGTATTCCGCATCCCAGTACCCTCCTGCTGGCTTTCACTTGCTGCTGATATTCTCTTTCCGTTTCCCACCGTCACAGAAATAACGGGTATACTAGCTCCCTAAAGAGGCCAACGCACCTCCTCTTTTGCCAGTCCCGTTTTCACTTCACAAGCTGCTGTTTGTCCGCCTTTGCTCTTTCGGCCAAATAGTTTCCCCTCCGGGGAACGCCCGCTGCGCGGGCACAAGCATTTGTCCTCACTCGCTCCGGCTGCATAAGAAACCCGGCGTTGCCGGGCCTCCCCAAAGAGGTTCCATCTCCCTTTTCATTGATTCTCCGGCTCCCCTGGCAGGGGAGCTCCGCGAGGCGCTGGCGCAGCCAGACCGAAGCGGTGAGAGGTTATTCTTTTATAAATGAACTTCAGCGCCTGCGGCGGACAGCCTCCCGTCCGCAGCACCCGCTGCCTTTCATCGGGTCGCCAAAGCCCCCGACAGTTTCCTGTCGGGGGCTATTTTGTTGAAAAATTTATGGTCTTGCGGGCTTTCCGGCCACTGCCCAGTAGCCGTAGGTCAGCTCCGGCTTTCCGATCTTCCGGGCCTTTTTGTTGTAGAGTATCAGATCATGCACGTCATAGGCCAGGGCGCTGGGGTTCTGCACCCCGCCCAGCGGCTTGCGCCTTGGCTTCGGCTTTGCGGCAGGCGGTGCCTTTTTCTTTGCCTTCTTTGGCAAAATTGGCCGCAGCTCCATCTCCATCCGCACGATCCCAGCCGGTTTCCAGGGCCGCCCGGTCTTGTAGTGCTCGTGTACGGTGGTCTCGCTGCCAAATACTTTCTTCTCTACCAGCGCCATGGCAGTTCCTTTGGCCACCAGCTTTCCTCCTGCATCGTAGCAGCGGTACTCTCGCACCATCCTTTTCCAGCTCATACGCACCTCCGCCGGAACGCCGATCCTGTGGCTGCCGCCATGGCATCCGCGAATTTCCGCTCCACTGCCCCTGCATCCAGCACGTTCAGGCTTTGACGGCAGGCCCTGCGGCCCGCTGCCATCATCACCGCACGCTTGATGAACTCGTCCTCCTGCTCCTGGTAGCTTCGGCTCAGGGTCTGCACGGTCTTTTCATCGTCGATGTTCTCCACCACGATGTCCTCCGTCTGCAAGGCATCGCAGGCACAGCGCCGCAGCTTCTCCATGGCCACCTCGATGCCGTCCGCCTTGCCCCACTCGTTCAGCTGCTCATAGTTGTGCCGCATCTCGGCATACAGGCGGTTCAGCCGGTCCGTACCAAATCCCAGCTCCTGCATACAGGCCAGAGCCATCAGCTGCCAGGCCATGGTGGCCGCCCGGTCGCCCACCATCTTCAGCTGCTGCTCCCGCCGGGTGCGCGGGGTGCGCAGTGCAGGCACCCGGAACTCCACCGGCACCCCGGCAGGCAGGGCTTCCTCCCGCAGCTGCCTGGCTTTCCCGGTCTGGGGCATCCCGTTTTTGTCCGGCTGCATCACCACGGCCAGGCTCTGGCTGCCCAAAATCTCCTGCTGCCGGGTGATCCGGTCCAGCCGGGTGCGTCCCAGTCCCCAAAGCTCATGGAGCGCGATCTGCCCGCACCAGTTCGTCAGCTGCACCACGCTGTCCTGCGTCAGATCCAGCTCCGCCGAAAGGCTCATTTTCTTTTTCATCATAGGTTCTCCGTTCTAAAAATTCCCCGCACGCCCGGTTCCGCCCGGCACACACCAGGCACCCCGGCCGCGTGATCTCAAACACATGTACACACTGGGTCTTGTCCATCAGGGTTCCCCGGTCTCGGCCATCAGGGCGGCCAGGCTGCCCTGCATCCCGCTCACCGTGCGGGAAAGCAGGTTGATGGCATCCTCCTGTAAGTCGCCGGGCAGCGCCCGCACGGCAAACTGCGTTTCCACCATCCCATGCTTCAGCAGGGTGTTGATCCGGCTCACCTCGGCCCAGAGCTTGGCCTCGTCCGGGGTCAGCTTCCGCCGCCCAGGCCGCTCCACGCCCTTGATCATGGCCGTCAGCTCGTGGAACTCCTCGTCTGTCAGGCTCTTGTCGTCGCCCGCCTTGGCAATGGCCCGCGCCCGGTCACTGGGTGTCCCGGTGCGCAAAATCTCCTTATACTCGTTCAGCGTCATTTTCCAAGTTCCTCCACATGGTAGACCTTGAATACCTTAAACTCCGGGTAGTTCTGCTGGGCCATCGTTCTGGCACGGACTTTCGCTTCGTCCACGCCATTGGCCTGCACCACATACGCCAGGTTCACCATCAGGTCCTGTTTCTCGCACCGGATATGCACCCTGCACTTCATCCTTACCCCGCCTTTCTTCCGCTTCTCTTGTTACTGCATGAAACAAGCTGGTCTTTCCCTGATTGTTGTTGCCGCCTACCAGCGTCAGCCCGGTGGGGGCAGGGGTAAGCGTAACCGCTTTGATGCGCTTGACATTTTCGGCTTCAAGAGCCGTGATGGTTACAGACATCTGGATACCTCCGCTTGGATCTGTCCGAGTGTGCGGATCAGCATGTTGGTCAGCTGCTCCCGCTGTTCCGGCGGCAGCTTGCGGAGCGACGGGACCACCATTTTACCGATGTTCTGGAACGAGCGGTCGGCCAGCAGCACGTTGTCATAGGAGCTGCGGGCATCCTGTTCGCTGCCGGAAGATGCTTGTTCCAGCTGTGCCCGCAGTTCGGCGGTCATGTCGGCGGCGATCTGGTAGGCCTTTTCTCCGGCGCGCTTGTCCACTTCCTCCTCGTCGATCACGGCGGTGATGGGCTGCTTTTTCAAAGCGTCATTTTCGGCCTTGAGTTTGTCGCCCCGGAGCTTGGCGGCTTCGGCCACCTGCCGGGAACCGGCAAGCTGGTTCTCCGCGTCCTTGGCGCGGGCTTCGGCCCTGTCGCGTTCAGCTTCGGCTTTCTGGCGCTGGAGGTTGGCCACAATGCGGCTCTCGTATACATCGTGGTAGCTCTGCTGGAGCTTGGCGTTCTCTTTTTTCAGGCCGTCAATATCGGCAATGTAGGCACCCTGCTGATCCAGCAGCGTTGCCCGCATGGCAGCGGTTTCCTCGTACTTTTCGTGATACTCGTGTGCAGCTTTCCGGGCTTCTTCCTCGCGGGTCTCGGCAGCATCGGCACGCTCTTTCTCGGCTTTGATCTGGGCAAGGGCTTCCTGATACTGCTTGTTGGTGGTGATGTCACCACTCTTAACCTGCTCCACCAGCTCTGCCGGGGCGCTGGGCTTTGCCACGGCGTACAGCAGGGTGGGCGGCAGGGCTTCCAGAATGGCCCGCTGGCGGGGGCTGCTGCCATCCATCAAGGCGGAGACCTGCAGCAGGTTGTAGGCAGTTGACTTTGTGATGCCGATGGAACAGCACCATGCCCGAAAAGAATCATCCCCGCGATTGCCATGCTTTGAGTTGTCCAACAATTGGACAACTCCGCACAGTGCGTCATGGGCAGCGGCAATGGCATTGCCCATGTGGACAAGGCCGCGCTCGGCCATCTGCTTGCCGTGGCGGTATTCGTTCTCCGCAAAATGCAAGTCTTCCACGGTCTGGTCGGTCAGGCCGGAATAGTCAAACGCCGGGCGCATCGCATCCGGCACGGTGGTCAGGGGCTTGTCCTGCATGGCACCAGCTGTTGAACCGCCCGCCGATGCGGCAGGGACCGATTCGCAGTTCTGCAGGGATGTCGCGGGGGTCGATGCGCTTGCCTCCGCCCCGCTCTCCGCGATGGTCGGCGTTGCCGCTGTGGCAGTCGGGACAGCATTCTCTGCCGTAGTCACAGCAGCATCCGCATTCTGGGCAGATGCACATGAGAAAATCTCCTTTGCTTTTTTGATGTCGGCAAGAATCTTTTCCATTTCCTGCTGTGGTGTCATGTCCTTGCGGCTTCCATCCGGATTGAAAAACTGACCAAACAGCTCTCTTTTTGCGGCAACACCTTTCAGATTCTGAGTGCATGTGATTGTCAGGCAATAGCGCCCGTCAGACCCATAGTCCGATGCACGAATATCTTTGGAAAATGAGCCGAAAACCTCTCTGTCTGGATAAGTGTCTTTGATCCATGCGGAGACCTGAGACAGAAAGTCGAAGTCCAGACTATGCACTCGACAGGTGCATTTATCCTTGATAGAGCCAGCGAACTCTGACGCATAAGTGAGGGTCTTGCTCATCCGGCACTCGTAGCCCCGAGTCTCCCGGCTGACAGTTCTAGCACTTTCATCCCATTGAAAGTCTCCGTATGGCATGGCATAGGGGCATCCCCAGCACTCATGGCCGGGTGCGTAACCAGATAGGCGGTTTCCAGTGGTACTGGCATCGGTGGATTTCTTCACTCGCCGTCCGCATTTGCAGATATAGGTAGTCACACCCGTACCTCCGTGCCACTCAGGCGGTCCAGCATCTCGGCCGTAGTCACAGCAGCATCCGCATTCTGGGCAGGCGAACATGAGAGAATCTTCTTATACTCGCTCTCCGTCATCCTTACCCCGCCTTTCTTCCGCAACTGTTCTTTTTTACCGTGTGCTTCGGCTCCCGGTGGACACGCCGCCGGGGCGTTTCCGCCTCCTGCGTTCTTTCAACGCCCAGGGCGGCCAGCACCAGCGCCGCGCCCATCAGCACCAGCGCCGCTGCGGTCCAGCCCAGCATCACCCAGCCGTCCGGGGCGCTCTCAATGGCTCCGCCGCAGCCCACGGCGGCCACGCCCAGCAAAAGGGCACCGGCACACAGCGCCTGACCTGTCAATTTCTTCCGCATTGCATTTTCTCCTCCGTTATGCTAAACTTCTGGTGATGGACAGTCAAAAACCATCACCCTGCAAGGCTCGTCGGTGTTCCAGCACCGGCGGGCCTTTTCTTCTTTTTGTCTCTGGCTGCTTTCCACTCCTGGAAAGCAGCCTCGTTCTCCGGCCTTGCGTAAAAATCCAGGGCGATGCTCCGCAGCTCCTGGATCTGCCAGCTTTCAAACGGCAGCTTCTTTTTCCGGCCCATGGCATCACCTCACAGCCATTCGGCACAAATGGTGTCCGCCACAGGCTTTGCAAAGCCGATGATCTCCTCGCCCCGGCCTGCGGCCACAATGGCCGGACCCACCAGTTTGGCATGGGCCGGTGCCGCATAGCTGGCCATCTCCTCTGCCCTGGGGTTCTCCGGCAGCCCTTTCAGGCGGCCCTCCTCGTTCACCAACAGCAGGATGCTGTCCACGCCGCTCTCCCGCGCCCACTCCGGCTCCAGAAGCGTGTGTACCGGCTCGATCGGCCCGCCCACCAGCTTCTGCATCGTCTCCAGCTTCATGCTGTCGCCATCGTCGCACAACAGCTTGAATGCCCGGTTCTTCGCCGGGATCACGATCATATAACGGTCCATCGTTCGTTACTCCTTTCATGCGCTCTTGTCCGGTTCTCCCCCTGGTGGTACAATCCAACCAGAAAGGATGTGTTTTACATGACATTCGTTGAAAGACTTACCCTTATTTCCTCACTTGCTGCTCTCGTTTCTGCCCTTGCTGCGCTTTTCACTGCAATTGCTCAGGTGGTCATAGCGAAAGCTACAAATTTATCTGCCTACAAACTGGAGTCCGAAAAACTGTTCTTCCATGCTCAGGTAGAAGCCTACGAATCTTTCTTTGAAGCTGCTCAAGCCTTTATGAGCCGCTCTCCAGATGCCGATGCAGGAAAGCTTACCGCCTGCTGTGCTCGTGCTATCTTGTTTTCCAGTCGGGATACCTGTGCAAAATTGAGTAGCTTTTCTTCACAGCTAATGACATTTCAGTCAAATCCAACACCCGCATCCCAAAAGGCGTTCAACGCTTCTGCCTATGAAGCCTTTGAAGCCATGCGTCAGGAACTATTACAAATGCACCACCCACTCGTAGAGCGCAAGTACCGCGCATAAGTAGCTCAACATAATGGAAAAAAGAATGTAGCCCTGAATCTCGCCGCCCAGCCATCTCTTTGCGATCCATACGGCTGCTAAATCAATTAGCCATGCAGCAATCACCAGCTGCACACTCACTTCTTCATCCCCTTTCCTCCCCCGGCTCCCCGCCGGGGCTTTTTCATGTACTCTTGTTCACCATTCCTTGTGCTCTCAGCAGAATCATGTTAAGCTTTCAAGCAGAAAGGAGGTGAATACAATGTCCTATCGAATTGATTTTCGCATCAGCTGTCCCCAGTGCTTTTCTTACGAGCAGGAACCTTATCACGCTTCCATTGCTATTCTTCAATCACCGGATTCCACTGAGCCTTTCTTTAGTTATCCGGGCGGTTGTGGCGGTTACCACGATTGCCCTACTTGTAACTGGTGTCTGAAAGCCATCCGAGAAATGTTCATTGATGGAGAAATCAACTTCTATCGGGATCCTCAATCGATTTACAGCACCTCTTGTCAGACACTTCATCAGCCGATTCACCCTCGTTCTGAATAACCTGCTTCAATGCTGTCTTGGTTTTCTTTGCCAACATCTTGCGGTATGTTTGATCTTCCCGCTGCCACGGGCTGTTCATTGCAGCATACCAGCAATTCAACGCCATGCAAAGTTCGTCCAGCGCGGCACACAGCGGGTCTATTTCCCGAAATGTCACAGTGCTGTCCCTGCTCTCCTCTCCAACAGGAGCGCAGGGTTTTTTGCTGTCTGCCATCTCTCCCCCTCCTTTCATGCGCTCTTTTTCGGGTCGGCGGAAATTCCAAACAGCTCATTCGGCGTTACCCCCAGCGCCTTACAGATCGGCACCACATCGTCCGATGTCATGCGCTTCCGGCCACGGAGCATCGCATTAAAAACCTTTGGCTCATATCCAGCTGCCCGCGCAACTGCCGATTGCTTCAGGCATTTTTCGTCAATTACCTTGTAAATCGTATCCACTACTTCCATTGTTCAACTCTCCTTTCATGCACAAGTTTCTTTGGACAACACTACAATAGCACAAATTTCTTTAACAGTCAACATTTTTGTGCAAACTTCTTGTACTTTTATCTTGACTTTTGAAGATGCTATCTTTATACTGAAAATTGAAGATACTGTATTGGGAGGTGATTTTTATGTCTTTTGCAAGCCGTCTTAAGCAAGCTCGAGAACAAGCCGGATTAACACAACAGGCTTTTGCTGATAAGCTCGGCGTAACCAAGAACTCTATCAGCAACTACGAAAATGGCGTGAGTAGTCCCAAGTGGGATATTCTGTTAAAAATTTTCGATGTGCTTCATGTTGACCCTAACTTCTTATATCAGGACAATTTTTCTCCTATTGAAGCAGCATCTCTCCGTTCCGCGATACAAGCAGTGGATGAACAAGAACAAGCCAAGATCTCCGAATTGACTTCGGATTTCAAGAAGCTGAACGATGACGGAAAAACAAAAGCACTGGAGCGGGTACACGAGCTAACAGAAATTCCGCGCTATCAAGATGTCTATGCAATTGCTTTTGAGCAGTACAAGGAAAAAAATAAAAAATAACCGCCTCGGCTGCCCGAAGCGGTCAAATTGTATATGGAGGAATCGATGTGGACAATTATTCTTCTGATAAATTATTCATTACAATTGTCAATCCCCAATATCGTAAAAAGTTTATAAAAACTCTTGATGATATGGCTTTTTGGGTTCGGGTTTCCCCCTATATGGCTGTCACGCCAGCCGATTCTATTTTTAGAAAGCCGTTTTGGTCTTGGTTAAAAAAATCTGCGATTGACTATTATGATAGCTATCAGGAGCATATTTTTAATGAGCTTGGCCTGCCCACAGATACCCCTCCTCAAACATTGGCTTGGTATTGCACCTCGATCATTGCTTATAGTATGTTAAAAAACAGTCCCTCATGTCACTACCGAAACCAATCAGATCAGTTGTCGCGGTGGGGTGAAGAACTTCAATCTTTTATGTCCAGACTCGGAGATTATGCTGTCGAAAATCACATTGTATCTAAAAATGAAGCAAGCTTATTGATTGGTGACTTACTGGGCGATGTACCCGGTTCCGTTTTTTATAATTCCGCGTCTGCTCACCCAGCTGCAAAAACAGCCCCATCTCCATCTACTGCAACTGCTGCTCCTGTTCAGACTGAAAGCGACTATGAAAAGTACAAAGACTTTAAGCTTTCTCCGATTGAAGATGAACAAGCGTACTCCTCTCCGCGTTGGAACCACTCCAAAGAGAAAGGACGCTCCTATAAATCTCTTATCTTCGCCGCTGTTATGCTGGTTCTTTTGATTGGCGGTTTAGCTCTGTACTCCGACCCACTTCCTGAAGTTTCTTCTTCCACGGCATCAAGTCAAGCAGCCAGTTCTTCTTCGAGCTATTCTTCAAGTAAGCCATCTTCCAAAGCGTCTGTCCCTGCATCCAGCAAAGCTCCCGCTTTGATCGCACGTTCAAAACCGTCAACAGGTCTGCAGCGTGCCTATGACAATACCCAAGCTGCCGCCCCATTTGAAGTGGAAGCAAACGACACGGATGATTTCTACCTGGTTCTCAGTAAGAATGGAAAAGCCCAACGTTGTTATTACATCCAACATGGCGAAACTCTTTCCGTTCATGTTCCGCTTGGAACGTATGAGCTTTACTATGCTTGCGCTCCATCCTATGCAGCATGGTACGGCACAACAGACCTGTGGGGATCATATACCAGTTTCTATAAATCTTCTGATTCGTGGGATTTTGCACTTGAGGATGGCTATTACACTGGCTATACGCTGTCTCTGTCGGTAACTTACAGCGGAAACACCCATTCAGACGAAACGTCCGAATTTGTATGGGACAACCTGTTTTGAAACAGCTCCACGCACAAAAATAACCCCGCCAGCGCGGCAAACACCAGCGAGGATCCTCATAAGAAAACATTCCACCGTCTTGCTTTGTGAGGAGGTGCGGCCGGGGACTGCACGACCCGGCCGCACCATTATTGTACCGCATTGATCTCAGACCACAACCCCCAAAAAAAGAACCCCGGCCGCTCTGTACGATGAAAGCGGCCGGGGTCAGATGGGGAATCTGTCGGAGTGCAACGCAACAAGTAAGAAGTAAGATGAAAATTTCGCCTGCTGACAGGATCATTGTACCACGATCCTTTTCAGACCACAAGGAGCAAAATCATGAAACCCAAAAAAGACATTTCTGCCGGCACTCGGCTGGTTGCCTACTACCGATACAGCGGCGGATCCCAGCAGACCGAGCAGAGCATCGAGGGCCAGCGCCGCGACTGCGAAGCCTACGCCCGGCAGCGCGGGCTGACCATCTCCCATGAGTATATCGACCGCCACATCTCCGGCCGTGGGGCCGAGTCCCGCCCTGCTTTTCAGCAGATGATCGCAGACAGCGGCAAGGGCCTTTTCGACCTTGTGATCTGCTGGAAAACCGACCGCTTTGCCCGCAACCGCTACGACTCCGCCATCTACAAAAAGCGGCTCCGCGACAACGGCGTTCAGATCCTTTATGCTGCCGAAAGCTCTGTCGATGGGCCGGAAGGCATCATCCTGGAGGGTCTGATGGAATCCCTGGCCGAGTATTACTCTGCCGAGCTGGCCCAAAAAATGCGGCGTGGCATGCGGGAATCCGCGCTCAAGGGGCAGGCTATCAATGCCAACCGCCCTCTTGGCCTGACTACCGACGAGCACAAGCGCTTCATCATCGACGAGAAAAAAGCGCCCACTGTCCGCTTCATCTTCGAGCACTACGCCGCCGGGGAGTCCTCAGCGTCGATCATCGCGCAGCTCAACGCCGCCGGGCTGCGCACTGCCAGGGGCAAGCCGTTCAACAAGTGCAGCATCCCCCGCATCATCCAGAACGAAGCCTATCACGGCACCTACGTCAGCAAAGCCTATGATATCCGCATCGATGGGGCTATTCCCGCCATCATTGACGATGACCTTTGGACGAGGGCACAGGAAATGTATACACGCAATCTCAACCACCGCGCCTCCCGCGCCGATCGGGCCGACTATCTGCTTTCTGGCAAGCTGTACTGCGGCGAGTGCGGCTGCCTGATGAAAGGGATCAGCGGCCACAACTGCCGCGATGATGTTTACTATTATTATGCCTGCGGCGGCAAAGCACAGGGCAGCACCTGCAAAAAGAAGAATCTCCCCAAGGACATTGCAGAACGCCTTGTGGTGCAGTCCATCCACGACAACCTTTTGCAGCCCGACACGATGGCGGAATTGGCCGATGCCATTGTCGCCGCCCAGCAGGCAGCCGCCGATCAGCCCGCACCGGAGCGTTCGATGCTGGAGCAGAGCCTGGCCGACGTTCGCCGCAAGATCAATAACATCGTTGAGTCCATCGAGAACGGCACCGGCAGCGCCCGCCTGTCCGCCCGTCTGGCCGACCTGGAGCAGCAGGAAAGTACCCTCAGCTATCAGCTGGAAAGCCTGGCCGACGTACAGCCGCCCGTCCTGGATCATGACCGCGTTCTTTTCCTCCTGGAGCAGTTCCTGGTTTTCCCCAATGAGCGCACCGCCGATTACAGCCGCAGGATTATCGACACCTTTGTAAACCACATTGATGTCACAGACCGCGAAATGGTTATTTATTTTAACCTTTCGGAGCATTCTGCTTCCGATAAACAAAAAAATTCCCAGCCGAACCCTTGTTCGACTAGGAATCATCTGGTCCGAGTGGCGAGAATCGAACTCACGGCCTCTTGAACCCCATTCAAGCGCGCTACCAAAACTGCGCTACACCCGGATATCTATAAGCATTTGTCGCTCACAGCTTATTTAGTATACCCGATGTGCGGCTGTTTGTCAAGCGTTCTTTTCAAAAATTTTCGGATTTCTTTTCGGTTTCTGTCGGGAACTCCACCGTTGCCAGCGCCACGGCAAACACGCTCTGGGCCCCGGCATCCAGCAGGGCCTGCGCACAGGCCGCAGCGGTCGCGCCGGTGGTCAGGACATCATCCACCAAAAGCAGTCGTTTTCCCTCCACCCGTTCCGGGCCGTGTACCCGGAACGCCCCGGCCACATTGGCCAGGCGCTCGTCCAGGGTCAGGCCCTCCTGCCGCCGGGTCGAGCGGACGCGGCACAGCACCTGCGGTTCCAGCGGGACTCCCACCGCACGGGCCAGGGGCCGCGCCATCTGCTCCGGCACATTGTAGCCCCGCGCCCGGCTGGAAGCCGGCACCGGGATCACGGCATCGTAGCTGCGGTCCAGGCCGGGCACCGGCTCTGGCTGCGGCTGGAACCCCCGCATAGCCACCGGGCTTCCGAACAGCAGCCGGGCCATTTCCACCCCCAGCTCCTCTGCAGCCCAGGGCGCGCCCTGATATTTTGCCCGCAGGACCGCGCGGCGGACGCAGCCGCTGTACCGGTAGGGAGCGGCTGCCCCGTCCAGCCGCCCCAGATAATGCTCGGAACCGCGCAGCCGCATGGACGGCTTCCGGCGGAGCGTTTCCAGCTCTGCGGCGCAGTCCGGGCAGATGGGCACGCTGCCCAGCACCCGGTCACAAAAAGGGCAGCGGCGCGGGTAAAGCACCCAGCGCAGCTGCCGCAGTGTGCGGCCAAGGCCGCTGTATGGATCCCGCATCAGTCGTTTTTGACTGCAATGATGATCCGGACCTTTTTGCCGGCCGCGCAGCCAAAGTTATCGTACCAGCCGGTCAGCTGGTATTCATCGGTGTTGACAGCGGTCAGCTTGGTGGAGTAATACTGACCCTTGTACCACAGGTACACCTGTAAATCATCCGAAGTCTCGTAGCGGGTGTCCCCGGAAAGCACCGAGGCGGCACCCACCTTGTCGATCTTCAGCGGCATCAACTGCATCATGGAACGCACCGAGCCGCTGACCTCCTTGCGCACCGCAATGCCGCCTGCCAGCACCGGATATTTGATGGAGGTGGTGTAGCTGGCGGGCATCCCGTTGACATAGCAGATATACGTTGCACCGCCGCCGATGAATTTGAGCACCTGGCTGATCGGCGTACCCGTGATCTGTGCGATCTGCTGGAAGCCGATGCTCAGCAGGGGGCCGGTGTTGCTGGTCAGCTTATTCCAGGTCGTGCTGAGGAGATCGCCCGAAACGATGCCCCACAAGATCTCGCTGGTGGTGGGCACCAGCAGGCTGCTGACCTGGTTGATCACGTTCCCGGTGGCCGCAGCAGCCGAAGCGGTGCCGGACGTACCCGTAGTACCGGTCGTAGTACCGGTCGTAGTACCGGTCGTGCTGCCTGTGGTGCCGTTGGCGGTGCCGGTGGTCGTGCCGGTAGAAGTGTCCGTGCCGAAGCTGCCAACAAAATCTTTCAGCGAGCTGTAATTGGCGGCCAGGTTCTTCACATCGTCCAGCACACCGTAGCTCCACAGGTCACCCGTGACATCGTTGAGGATCAGCCGGTCGATCTGGCCCGCCGCATTGGTGGTATAGTAACGCACATCCGCGTCGCTCAGTGTTACCCCCGATAGGCGGCTGGGACGAACCGTCCCAGCCACACCCTCCGACGTTGTATCCAGAATTTCCACATCATCGGCCAGGGCCGCATTGCCCAGAGCCGTTGCGTTCTCGTTGATGGTGCCGCTGACCGAGCGGCTGTCGATCCGCTCCACACTCTCTCCCTCCGGGCTCACCCGGACCTCGACCAGCCAGCCGGTGGGAAAGTTCAGGCTTTTGTCCACATTCACGGTGCGGGAAATGCCATCCGTGCAGAGCACCGAGACTTTTTGCAGCACGTCTGCGCCGTTTTCTTCCACCAGGCTCCGGGCTGCCGACTGCACCACACCATAGAACACGCTGTCTGCCTCTGCACCGGTCACGATGCCGGCCGCCACGTTGTTCATGCCCAGTAGCAGCGTGACCACCTGGCCCACACCGCCGCCGTTGAGCGACGACACCTGCGAGGCCACTGCCGTGGAGCCCAAGGTATAGCTGCTGCCTGCCACCGTGACCGAGGTGGGGGCATTGGCGCTGGGCGAAACTGCCGTGATCCGGCCTGCTGCGCGGCGGGTGTAGACCCACAGAGTCTGTAAACTTTCGCTGTAATAATACACATCGTACCGATTCAGCTCCGCCGAATCCGAAACTTTATCGTTGCGATAGACACTGACCGGGGTAAAGGGCAGCTGGGTGTTGTCCTCTGCCACAAAAGGTCCTTTCAGGCTCTTGAGCATCACGCTGGAAGCATCCACCTGGCCGTTGGAAACGGTAAAGCCCAGGCTGCTGCCGTAGGTGCCGCCGCTGGCGGTGTTGGCCGTCAGAGCGTTGTAGAACAGGATCGCGCCTTCTTCATAGTTCAGTGCCTGGCCCTGGGTGCGCTCGATCTGATTGCGCAGGCCGATCTCCTGGGCCTTGTTCAGCTGGGCATTGGGGAACGAGCCACTCAGGTCGGTCATCTTATAGCCCAGCAGCTTGAGCACGGCGGTACAGGCTTCTTCCAGCGTGACCACATTGTCCGGGCGGAACGTGCCGTCGGTATAGCCGCTCATCCAGCCGTTCTGCACCGCGATCCGGACATAGGGTGCCCAGGCCGAGGAGCCGGGCAGATCGCTGTACAGCGTGCCGACCGTCCCCTGCGAGCCGACGCTTTCGCGGAACGAGGAGTAGGCCACAAGCATCCGGGCCAGAGCCCCGCGGGTGACGGGAGCGTTCAGGGCTGCCGTCTGGCCCGGCTCCATGGCTCCCAGCGTGATCGAGAGCTGAACCGCCGTGTTGGCGTTGCCCGCAGCCGAAGCCGGGAGCACCAGCATCGGCACCATCAGGCAGACCGCCAGGACGAATGCGAGAATTCGTTTTTTCATTTTGTCCTCCTTTATTCTTGGCTCCCGGTTCCGGGGAGCTATCGAACCGCGCCGCCAGCGGCGGACGGTGAGATGGAGAGGTTCCTTAATCGTATCGCAGCGCTTCGATGGGGTTGAGCCGGGCAGCGCGTTTGGCCGGCAGATAGCCGAACAACACGCCGATGCCCACCGAGATGCCAAACGCCACGGCAATGGAGTTGAACGAGGGGCTGACGGTGACATCAATGCTGCTGGAGATCATGGGCAGCACCCGGTTGGCCACCATGGATACGATGTAGCCCAGCACGATGCCCAGCACGCCGCCCAGCGCGGAGGTGGTGGCCGCTTCGACCACGAACTGTGAAAGGATCACGCGCTCTTTGGCTCCCAGTGCCTTGCGGATGCCGATCTCGCGGGTACGCTCGGTCACCGACACCAGCATGATGTTCATGATGCCGATGCCGCCCACCAGCAGGCTGATACTGGCAATGCCCGTCAGCACCACGATGACCATATTGATCATCTCGTTCATTTCTTCCAGCCATTCGCTGGCGCTGTAAATATAGTAGGCGTTGTCGCTCTTGAGCAGGTCGTACATGCCGGCCTCCATGGCCGCCTTGGCCTCGTTGGCACGGTTCTCGTCCCGCATGATGGCCACAAAGGAGTTGGGCGAGGCCGTGTTGGAAAGCCGCATCGCCGTGGTATAGGGCAGGTAGATACAGTCATCATCCGAGCCCTGCTGCAAGCTGCTGTTGTTCACCTTGGCCCCCAGCACACCCACGATCCGGAACTTATAAGCGCCCAGCTTGATGGTCTGGCCCACGCCCTGGCCGCCGAACGCGACCCGGTTGAGGTAATCGCCGATCACGCAGACCTGCTTGTTGTCCTGGATATCCATGTACTGCAGCCCGCGGCCCTGGGCCAGGGTGTAGTTTTTCATCTGGGTAAAGTTTTCGTCCACGCCGTACACGGTGGTGCCGTAGCGGTAAGTGGTGGTGCCCACCTTGGGGGTGTTGTTGCTGAAGTCGATCTGGGGCGAGACGGCAGCCAGAAGCTCCGGGTTCTGGTCCACGATCTGATACATGTCCTCCACCGACACGCTGCGGGAGCCGTAGCCCCACACCTGGATGGACAGCGTGTTGGTGCCCAGGGCCGAAAAGCTGTCGCGCATGCTCTGGGTCATGCCGTTGCCCAGGCCCACGATCACAATGACCGCCATCACGCCGATGATGATGCCCAGCATGGTCAAAAAGGTGCGGAGCTTGTTGCTCCAGACATTCTGAATGGCCTGCCGGAACGTTTCAATGATCATTCCGCGCCCTCCTTTTCTTCTTCCAGCGGAAGCATCGTCGGCTGGACCATGGCCTGCGGGTCACGGGAGTCGCCGTCGTAGACCACCTGGCCGTCCTCCAGCCGGATGATGCGGTCCGCCTGCACGGCAATGGAGTTGTCGTGGGTGATCAGCACCACGGTATGTCCCTGCTCATGCAGCTGCTGCAGCATCCCCAGCACCTCGCGGCCGGTGTGGCTGTCCAGCGCGCCGGTGGGTTCGTCGGCCAGAATGACCGCCGGGTTGCGCACCAGCGCCCGCGCAATGGAAACGCGCTGCTGCTGGCCGCCGGAAAGCTGATTGGGCTTGTTTTTCAGCTTATCGCCCAGGCCCACCTGTTCCAGCACCTCGCGGGCACGGCGGTGGCGCTCGGCACGGGGCACGCCCGCATACACCAGCGGCACCTCCACGTTTTCCAGCAGGTTCAGCCGGGGCAGCAGGTTGTACTGCTGGAAGATAAAGCCCAGCATCTCGTTCCGGATGGCCGCCAGCTCGTTCCGGCTCATTTTGCCCACGTCCCGGCCGTTCAGCCGGTAGATGCCATGCGTGGGCACATCCAGGCAGCCGATGATGTTCATGCAGGTGGATTTGCCGGAGCCAGACTGGCCCACAATGGCCACGAACTCGCCTTTTTCGATTTTCATGGTGATATGGTCTGCGGCCTTTACCGTGGTGTCGCCCATCTGGTAATACTTGCAGACCTGTTCAAACTCGATCAGAGCACTCATCCGGTCCTCCTGTGTCAGAATATCATCATGCTGCCGTCATCGTAGTAGGAATCACTGCTGACGGAGCTGGGATCGTAGCCAATGGTATCGCCGGACTGGATGCCGCTGACGATCTGGGTGTAGTTGTCATCGCTGACACCGGTCTTGACCGGCACATACACAAAGCCCTCCGGAGCCGTCATGGTGGGGTCGCCGTTGGCCGCGCTGGGCGAATCCTGGGTCACCAGCACATAGTTTCCCCGGACGATGGCCGCATTGGGCACGGTCAGGGCATTGACGGCCTCGGCCACCACGATCTCGGCGTTGGCGTTCATGCCGGGGCGCAGGCCGTCGATCTGGTCGATCCGGATGGTGACCGGGTAGGTGGTGGTGCCGCCGTTGGAGGAGCCTTTCATCGAAACACGGGTCACCTGGCCGATGTAGGTCTTATCCTTGACGGCATCGGCTGTGATCTGCACTTTCTGGCCCACCGAAAGGGAGCTGATCTGCAGCTCATCCACGTTGATGACCATTTCCAGGTAGCTCAGGTCGTAGATCACGCACAGGGTATCGCCGGATTTCACGGCATCGCCCACCTTGGCATCCTTTTCAATGATGGTGCCGCTGATGGGCGAGGTAATGGTGTAGTTGGCCATGGTGTCCTGCAGGTTCTGCATCGAGATCTCGGCGCTGCGCAGGGACTCGGAGGCCGACTGGATGCTTTCGGTCAGGTCGTCACCGGCCAATTCCAGGATGATGTCGTCCTTGGCCACATCTGCGCCCTCCCGGAAGTTGATGGCCGTCACGGTGCCGGAAGCCTGGGCCGTCAGGGTGCGCTCGGCCTGGTAGCCGAACACAGCCGAACCGATGGAGCTGACCCCGTTGATGGAAGCCGTAGCCGCCTGGGCCGTAGTCAGGCCGCCCGCATTGCGCACGGCAATGGTCACGGTGCGGGTCAGCAGGTTGCCTGCGCTCAGGGCATCGGTGCCGGTCACCGCCGTCACAGTGCCGTCCAGCTGCTCAAAGGTGCCGTCCAGCGTCACCTGTGCGCTCTGGCCCACGCTGAAGTTGGCGGCATCCGCTGCCGGGAACTCCAGCGAGAGCACCATGCGGGAGCTGTCGCGGATCACAGCCACCTCCTGGCCGCTGGTCACCTCGTCGCCCTTGTTCACTTTCAGGGTGCTGACGGTACCGGCCACCTCGGCGCGGACATACTGGCGATCCACGACCTTATCATAGCTGCGCTGGGCCTGCTGCATCGCGATCTCCGCTTTTTCATAGTTCGTAGCCGCATTGGAGCTGTCCAGCGTGTAGAGCACGGTGCCCTCGTCCAGGGTATCGCCCTCGTTGAACTCGCCGGTCAGCACTTTGCCCTCCACCAGCGATTTCACGGTATAGGTATTGGCCGGGTTCAGCGTACCGGTCCCGCTCAGGGTGTTGGACACATCCCGTGTTTCCGGGGCGACCTCCGTATAGCTGGCATCCACCGCCGCCGGCCGGGCCTGTCTGGGCCAGAGCAGACAGCCGCCCACGATCACGACACAGGCCACGGGCACCAGCCATTTCCAGTTCTTTTTCAAAAAGCGGACAGGGGGCTTTGCGTCGCCTTTTCCGGCAGGTGCTGCGGACTCCGGAGCAGCCGGGGCTTCTTGTTTCTTTTTCCAGATCATTGCTGTTTCCTCCGATCAAAACAGACCACCAGCAGATGGCCTAATGATTGCATTATCCCTAGTATGCTTAGTGTATCGCATTTTGCCAGATTACACAAGCGTCCAAATTTCATTTCTCGTGTTTTCAGGAAATTTTCACCAATTCCGATGTTTATTTCCCGGTCCGTCAAATCCTTTCACCAAAAATTCGCGCAGTTTTTCGGGCAGATCATACAAAAAAGGCCGCCGTCCTGCGCGGACAGCGGCCTTTGAAGTGCCTTAGGTCAAATTAGGCGTTTGCCTGAGCTGCAGCAACAGCGCATGCAACGGTAGCACCGACCATGGGGTTGTTGCCCATGCCGATCAGGCCCATCATCTCAACGTGTGCGGGCACGGAGGAAGAACCTGCGAACTGAGCGTCGCCATGGACGCGGCCCAGAGAGTCGGTCAGGCCGTAGCTGGCAGGACCGGCGGCCACGTTATCGGGGTGCAGGGTACGGCCCGTGCCGCCGCCGGAAGCGACGGAGAAGTACTTCTTGCCGTTCTCGATGGCCCACTTCTTGTAGGTGCCGGCGACCAGGTGCTGGAAGCGGACGGGGTTGGTGGAGTTGCCGGTGATGGAGCACTGAACGTCCTCCTTCTTCATAATGGCAACGCCTTCCATCACGTCGTTTGCGCCGTAGCACTTGACAGCAGCGCGCTCACCCTCGGAGAAGGGGATCTCCTTGACGACCTTCAGGGTCTGGGTGGGGATATCGTACTCGGTCTGCACATAGGTGAAGCCGTTGATGCGGGAGATGATGTAAGCTGCATCCTTGCCCAGGCCGTTCAGGATGACGCGCAGGGGGGTCTTGCGGACCTTGTTTGCGGTGCGGGCGATGCCGATGGCACCCTCAGCAGCAGCAAAGGACTCGTGGCCTGCCAGGAAAGCGAAGCAGGTGGTGTCCTCGCTCAGCAGACGAGCGCCCAGATTGCCGTGGCCCAGACCGACCTGACGCTGCTCAGCGACAGAGCCGGGGATGGTGAAAGCTTCCAGACCTTCGCCGATGGCAGCAGCGCACTCGGCAGCATCGGTCAGGCCGCGCTTGACGGCGATGGCGGTGCCCAGGGTGTATGCCCAGACAGCGTTATCAAAGCAGATGGGCTGAACGCCGCGCACGATCTTGTCGCAGTCGATGCCCTTTGCGAGGAGCATCTCGTTGCAAGCGTCCAGAGACTCCAGGCCGTTGGCCTTCAGGCATGCCTCGATTTTCGGCATGCGGCGATCCATAGATTCAAAAGTTGCCATGCGTTGTTCCTCCTCTCTTATTCCTCACGCGGGTCGATGTACTTCACGGCACCCTGCTCTGCGCTGAAGCGGCCGTAAGTACCCACGTTCTTCTCGTAAGCCTCGTTGGGGGTCTTGCCGTGACGGATATCCTCCATCATCTTGCCCAGCTTGACGAACTGATAGCCGATGACCTCATCGTTGGCATCCACAGCCAGCTTGTTGATGTAGCCCTCGGTCAGCTCCAGATAACGGACGCCCTTCTCCTTGGTGGAGAAGATGGTGCCGGTCATGGAGCGCAGGCCCTTGCCCAGGTCGTCCAGACCTGCGCCGATGGGCAGACCGTCCTCAGAGAAAGCGGTCTGGCTGCGGCCGTAGACGATCTGCAGGAACAGCTCGCGCATTGCCACGTTGATGGCGTCGCACACCAGGTCGGTGTTCAGAGCTTCCAGAATGGTCTTGCCGGGCAGGATCTCGCCTGCCATAGCAGCAGAGTGGGTCATGCCGGAGCAGCCGATGGTCTCCACCAGAGCCTCTTCGATGACGCCGTTCTTGATGTTCAGGGACAGCTTGCAGGTGCCCTGCTGGGGTGCACACCAGCCCACACCATGGGTGTAGCCGCTGATGTCCTTGATCTCATAGGCCTTGACCCATGCGCCCTCTTCGGGGATGGGAGCCGGACCATG
>CAKTEF010000004.1 GCA_934547065.1 uncultured Faecalibacterium sp. | reverse complement strand
TGCGGCACGCCAGAGCCTCCCCTACTAGGGGAGGTGGCAATGCGTCAGCATTGACGGAGAGGTTGGACAGAGGAGCAGCGTTCCCTGGGGAGCTGCTGCTTCGACTATGCACGGTCAGCTGCATCTTTCAAGGCAAAGCCCGTCCGAGTACAACCTCTCAGGCTCGCCTTGCTCGCCAGCTCCCCTAGTAGGGGAGCCTTTGGCAGGGCGGGCAGCTCCTGCGGCTAAGGGCAGCCTTGCGGCCACACTGCGCAATGTTTACGCTCAAGCACTGCGGCACGCCAGAGCCTCCCCTACTAGGGGAGGTGGCAATGCGTCAGCATTGACGGAGAGGTTGGACAGAGGAGCACATAAATTTTTCCCACACACTATTACCTACCGCCCCCGCCGTTTTACGCAGCGGGGCACAATAAGTAACGTTTATGATTTTTGCAAAACCATAAAAATAAGGTGTGCCAGGAGGCACACGCCTCCTGGCACACCATAACGAGGCATTGTCATCTGCCCCGCACTAACAAGTAGGGCGGTGCAAACGAAATACGCTTCATATTCTCAGATCAGATCTGATTAGAACTGAACGTCGTCGCCGTTCTTGTCAACCAGGCGAACCTTGGTGGGGCCACCAGCGTGGCTGATAGCAGCAGAAGAAGCCTTGTTAGCAACGGTAGCGGTGCCCAGGTTGTAGATAGCAGCAGCCATGCCCAGGACAGTAGCAACGCCGTCACCGTAGTTCTTGGAAGACCACTTGTCAGCGCCAACCAGGGTGCCGGGGATAGCCTTCACCTGATCCCAGGTGCAGTTGCCGGAGAACAGCACGCCCAGAGTGCCATCAACGAACTTGCCGAGGAACTCGTTGCCGATGATGGTCACCAGGTTGGTGTTGAAGGTCTTGATGTTAGCGTCGTTCCAGATCGGAGCGGTGTACTTGCCCAGGGTCTCGATCAGGTTAGCGCCACCAACAACGTAGGTCAGTTCGTTCTCTGCGATAACAGAGTAGTTTGCAGGCATCATCATAATGAATTACTCCCTTCAAATGATTGAAACAATTTAAGCGGCTTTCTTCCGGCTGCGCAACCATCCGAAAGTCATTTATGTAACCGAGTGCGCACTCGGCTGCAACTTAATAGGTAATGGCCTCGCCGTCGTCGTCCTCCTCGATCACGGGGGCGTGCTCGGCGGGTTTGGGTTCTTCCTTCTTGCGGCGGAAGATGCCCTGCTGCAGGTTCCAGAGCTCGTAATACTTGCCCTGCTTTGCCAGCAGCTCGTCATGGGTGCCGCGCTCCACGATCTCGCCATGATCCATGACCAGGATCAGGTCACAATCACGGATGGTGGAAAGGCGGTGCGCCACGATCAGCATCGAACGGTCAGCCAGTTGGTTGTAGATCATATCAAAAATGGTATTCTCTGTGCCAAAGTCCAAGCTGGAGGTCGATTCATCGAGGATATAGAGGCCGGAGTCCTTCAGGAACGCACGGGAAAGAGCAATGCGCTGTTTCTCGCCGCCGGAAAGGCCATTGCCGGCTTCTTCCAGGTAGGTGTTGTACTGCAGCGGAAGCTTGCGGATGAATTCATCGGCATCGGCCTTTTTGGCCGCTTCCTTGACCTGCTCCATCGTCGCCTCCGGACGCGAGATCCGGATGTTCTCGAAGATGGTCTTGCTGAACAGCTCCACGTTCTGCGGAACGTAGGAGATGCAGCGGCGGACGGATGCATTGGAATATTCATCCAGATTGATGCCGTTGACATCAATTTCGCCGCTTTCGGGCTCATAATATTTCAGCAGCAGCTTGGTGATGGTGGATTTGCCGGAACCCGACTGGCCCACCAGAGCCACCTTTTTGCCCTGCGGAATGGTAAAGGAAATGTGGTTCAACGCCGGAGAACGGCTGCCGTACCGGAACGTGACATCCTTGAATTCGATGTCGCCCTCCATCGTCTCCATCTCGGTGTACTCGCGGCTCTCGTCCTGTTCGGACTCGTAGTCCATGATCTCCGTCAGGCGCTTCATGGAAATGGAAGCCTCCTGAATGGACATCTGCATCGAGATCAGGTCGCTGATGGGGGAGGTAAAGTAGCCTGCCAGCGTACTGAACGCCATGTAGCCGCCCAGCGTCAGCTGGCCGTCCAGCACCTGCGTGATGCCCACATAGGTGGTCACCATGGTCAGCACGGTGGTGATCAAGGTGGAGATCAGCGACTGTCCGGTGCTGATCTTGCTGGAACGCAGGCTGATCTTCAGGCTCTTGATGTATTCCCGCTCAAGAGCTTCCAGCTCGCGGTCCTCGTTGGCATTGCACTTGATGGTCTCGATGCCGCGCAGGCTCTCGATCATCTGGCTGTTCAGAATGGCCGATTGCTGCATCGTTTCTTCATTGATCCGCTTGTACGGCTGCTTGAAGATGATGACCAGCAGCAGGCTCAGGACTGAAGTAAACAGCGTGATGGAGAACAGCGAGGAGTTCATCCGGAACAGGACAAAGCCCGTGCCCACCGCCATCACAATATCCATCACCACGCTCATGGCGATGCTGGTCAGCACCGATTTGATGGTGCCTGCATCGGAGTAGCGGGTGGTGATCTCGCCGGTTTTCCGCGTTGCAAAGAACTTCATGGGCAGGTGATACACATGCTCGAAGTAGCCCAGCATCAGCGGGATGTCCACCTTGATGGACAGGAAGATCAGGATCCACTGGCGCACCGTGGAGATCAGCGCGCTGGTGATATTCACCACGCTGAACACCACGATCAGCGAAACCAGTAAGTTTCGCAGGCCGTATGGCAGCACCTCGTCCATGATCGCCTTGTTGAACACCGTGGATACAATGCCGATCAAGGTCAGGATCACAGAACTCAGGATCGCATAGAAGAATAGCTTTTTCTGAGGCAGCAGCAGGTCAAGATACCGCTTGAGCATGTTGTTCCTGCTCTGTTTGGCCTCTTTTTTGCCCTCCACCTTGAACTTGCCGGTGCCGCCCTTGAACTCCGAGGTGGGGTTCAGCAGCAGCATCACGCCGGTGAAGTTTTTATAGAACTCATCCAGGCTGATCTTTTTCAGTTCATTGGCAGGGTCGCCGATGACGACGTAATCCTTGCACTTGTACTTCTTTTTCGCGTCAGCCTTGCGTTCTTCTTCTTTTGCCAGATGCTTGCGGCGGGCATCATCGTTTGCAATGGTGGTCTTTTTGAACACCACCACAAAATGGGCCAGGCCCTGGTCGGTGATGACCTGCGCGATGCACGGCAGGGTAAAATCACTTAAAAAGTTTTCCCGGTCTACACGAACCGCCGCAGTGGAGAACCCCAGCTCATTGGCGGCCTTTTGCAGGCCAATCAGGTTTGTGCCTTTCATGTCGGTTCCCATCATGTCCCGCAGGCGGGTGATGGTGATTTCCTTTTTGTAATGGAGGCACACCATTGCGAGAGACGCAGCCGCACAGTCTGTGGTATCGTGCTGCCGCACATAGGTATAACGCATAGATGTTTCCTTTACAAGAGACCGACAACCAAAAGCACGATCTCTCTTTTGTATTCAAGATTCTATTCAAACCCGCGCGGCCAGGCCGCACAGAGGTTCGCAAATGAAAAAGGTTTTCCGGCTCCTCTATAACAGCGCATAGCCCTCTGCTTTGCCCTGCCCTGCGGAGAACCAGGGCAAAGCAGAGGTCCGCTGCTATCAAAAGAAGGGAGCGCCTACCCTTTGATCAAGTTGACCACCCCAGCCAGTTTTTGAAAAACTGTTCCAAGGTTTGGATGTAGTATACCACAATGTGACAGCTTCTTCAAGAGGACATTTTTTAAGAAACCGTTAAGATTTGAAAAAAGTGTGAAAAAAGCAACATTTTGGTTACAACAGTCGGTTACAAAAAAGCGGCGAAGCATCGCCCCGCCGCTTAATGGCGCCTCTTGCCTGACTCGAACAGGCGACACCCTGATTAACAGTCAGGTGCTCTAACCGACTGAGCTAAAGAGGCACATCTTTCAAAATTTTTGCAGCGTTCCCGCCGCAGGTGTTATTATACCGCGTTCGCTTTCCATTTGCAAGCCTTTTTTGGAAAAAATCACAAACCCGCTTCCGACAAACCTTGAAAGGCGCGGGTGGTAAGGTGGAGATAAGGTAAGCGCTCCACCTCTGCAAAGGCTTCCCCTTGAGGGGAAGCTGTCTGCGCAGCAGACTGATGAGGTGAAAGCCCTGCGGCGCAGGCCCTGCTCTGTACAACCTCTCAGTCGGGCTTACGCCCGCCAGCTCCCCTAGTAGGGGAGCCCTTGGCGGAGCGGTCAGCTCCTGCGGCTAAGGGCAGCCTTGCGGCCACACTGCGCAATTATTTTACGCTCAGACGCTGCGGCAGCGTCCTCGCCCTCTCCGTCATCGCTGACGCGATGCCACCTCCCCCAAAGGGGGAGGCACTGGCGAGCCGGTTTTGGCCCTGCTGGTCGAGCAAAGCTTGCGCAGTGTGGGAACGACAGTGCTCCGCTGTTTCGATTCACGGGTGCTGACCGAGTGCATTTTGGAAAGCAGCTGCTGCCAATGAGGACAGGGCCCGGCATTTTGCGCCCCATTGAGCCCAAGCGAACAGTACGGCTTGCCCGGCCTGCCAATGGCTCTCCCTTTGGGAGAGCTGGCGAGCGAATGCGAGACTGAGAGGGCGAGGCCATCCCCGAAAGGAGCATCCCATGAAAACCGTCATTTATCTTGATGTCCTGCTCCTGGTCAACTTTGCGGTGGCAGCGCTGTTTTTGCTGGCCGCCGGGCTGTTGTGTGGGGTGTGCTGCCGGGGCGGGCGGGTCATTCTGGGGGCCTGCGTGGGGGCGGCGGCATCGCTGGCGCTGCTGGCCCCGGAAGCTCCCTGGCCGCTGGCGCTCCTTTACAAGTGTGCCACCGGCGCGCTGGCTGTGGCCGCCGCCTACGGCTGGCCGGGCGGGCGGTGCTTTCTGCGGCTGACGGCGTGGTTCTGGGCGGCCAACCTCCTGCTGACGGGAGCCGTGCTGCTGCCCGGCGCACAGGCGAACAATTTCAGCGTCTATCTGCCGCTTTCGCCGGGGGTGCTGCTGGCCAGCGCAGCCGGGGTGTACCTGGCCGTGCAGGGGGTGCTGCGGGTTCTGGGCCGCAGCGCCGGGCCAACGTTCCCGGCCCGGCTGACCGTGGGCGGCACCGCACTGACCCTGCGGGCATTCTGCGATACCGGCTTCACCGTGCAGGAACCGGTGTCCGGCAAGGCGGTGGTACTGGTGCGGCTGGATGCCGTGCGTGCCATGCTGGCCCCGCCGCTGGCCGCGTACTTAACAAGCTATTTTGCGGGCTGTTCTCCCCCGCCCGCGCCGGAGCTTGGCCTGCGGCTCGTCCCCTGCACCACCGTGGCGGGCCACTGCATCCTGCCCGCCGTCCCGGCCGAACTTCTGCCCGCCGTGCCAGACACAGCCCCCGCTTTCCCCCGGTCGGCCCCGCACGCCAGCGCCGCCGCGCAGCCCGTCTACGCCGCCTTTGCCGACCTGCCTCCGCCCCCGCAGGGGTGGGATCTGTTGGTGGGCATTTGTTAGCGTCCTCGCCCTCTCAGTCAAAACCTTACGGTTTTGCCAGCTCTCCCAAAGGGAGAGCCGACGCATCTCCTAGATGCAGCACCTGCTGCCCGTAGGCCGCAATTGGCTCCCCCTTTGGGGGAGCTGTCACCGTAGGTGACTGAGAGGGCGGGATTCAGCATCTGCTGACCGTGAGCCGCAATAGGCTCTCCCTTTGGGAGAGCTGGCGCGCCAGCGCCTGAGAGGGCGCATCAAAGGAGTGATTTTCTTGCATTGTATCGTCTCATTTTTCCGCCGCCTGCTCCTGGCCCTCGCCTGCCCCAGCGCGGCCCACTACATGGCGGGCGGGCCGGGCCTGCCCCCGCCCCTGACCCCGGACGAGGAAAAGGCCCTGCTGGCCCGGATGATGGCCGGGGACCGCACCGCGCGGGATGAGCTTATCACCCACAACCTGCGGCTGGTGGTCTACCTGGTCAAAAAGTACGAGAACAGCGGCGTGCCCTCGGAGGATCTGATCTCCATTGGCACCATCGGGCTCATCAAGGCCGTGAACACCTTTACCCCGGAGCGAAACATCAAGCTGGCCACCTACGCCAGCCGCTGCATCGGCAATGAAATTTTGATGTACCTGCGCAAAAGTTCCAACCGCCGCCAGGAGGCCAGCATCGACGAGCCCCTGAACATCGACGGCGACGGGAACGAGCTGCTGCTCTCGGACGTGCTGGGCACCGACGAAAACCAGGTGGGCCTGCGCCTGGAACAGGCCGCCGAGCGCACCACCCTCCGGCGGTCGGTGGCGCAGCTTTCGGCGCGGGAGCGGCAGATCATGGAGCTGCGCTTTGGCCTGAACGACGGCGTGGAGCACACCCAAAAAGAGGTGGCCGACGTGCTGGGCATCAGCCAGAGCTACATTTCCCGCCTGGAAAAGCGGATCATCCGCCAGCTGCGCGAGGTGCTGGAGAGGGAGTGAAGCCCTCTCCGTCAGCGCTTACGCACTGCCACCTCTCCCGGAGGGAGAGGCCTTGGCAGGCCGGTGGCGGTCCTGCTTGCCGAGCAAGGCTTATGCTGTGCAGAAGCGGCCGGGCTCCGCTGTCTCGATTAACGGATGCTGGCGGGGACATGCAGGAAAGCACCTGCTGCCAATGGGGACAGGGCCCGGCACTTTGCGCCCTATCAGGCCCAAGCGAACAGCAGGGGTTGCCCGGCCTGCCAATGGCTCCCCCTCCAGGGGAGCTGGACGCGAAGCGGCCTGAGAGGGTTTCTTTTCCATGTATCAAACCCACCTCTGCCGCCCAAACTTCCGGTAAGTTCAAACGAAACCGGAGGGGCCTAGGATGTACAACAAAGTGGAGCTTTGCGGCATGGACACCTCACAGCTGCCCGTGCTTTCGGAGCCGGAAAAGCGCACCCTGCTGGTGCAGGCGCAGGCCGGGGACACCGCCGCCCGGCAGAAGATGATCGAGGGCAACCTGCGGCTGGTGCTGAGCGTGGTCCAGCGCTTTGCCCAGCGGGGCGAAAACCTGGACGATCTGTTCCAGGTGGGCTGCATCGGGCTGATCAAGGCCATCGACAACTTTGACCCCAGCCAGCCGGTGCGGTTTTCCACCTACGGCGTGCCCATGATCATTGGCGAGATCCGGCGCTTTCTGCGCGACAACAACACCCTGCGGGTCAGCCGCAGCCTGCGCGACACCGCCTACAAAGCCATGCAGTGCCGCGAAGTGCTGGAAAAGCAGCTGGGCCGGGAACCCACCGTGGACGAGATTGCGCGGCAGGCCGGGCTTTCGCGCCGGGAGGTGACGACTGCGCTGGAATCGGTGGTGGAGCCCATCAGCCTGGAGGAGCCGCTCTACACCGACGGCGGCGATGCCATGTACGTCATCGACCAGGTGCGCGACCCCGACGGCGAGGACAGCTGGATCAGCGGGCTGGAGTTCCGCCAGACCGTGGCCGGACTCTCCGCGCGGGAAAAGCGGATCATGGAGCTGCGTTACCTCAAGGGCCAGACCCAGATGGAGGTAGCAAGGGAAATCGGCATCAGCCAGGCGCAGGTGTCCCGGCTGGAAAAGGCCGCACTGGAACAGTTCCGGCACAAGTAAAAAGCCCTCTCCGTCTCGCTGACGCTTGCCGGTTCCCCCAAAAAAGGGGGAGTTGCTTGCAGTCGCGTTGACGGAGAGGGCTTATGCCGTTCTCATTTTTTCAGATATTTTTTTCGGGTCGCGGCCCCGCCCCGCAGGTGGCGCTCGGCCTTGTTGCGGGCCAGCACAGCCTGCACCTGCGCAAACAGGGCCGGGTCCACGGTGCGCAGCCGCGCCGAAACGTCCTTGTGTACCGTCGATTTGCTGCACCCGAACACCCGTGCAGCCGCCCGCACCGTTGCGCTGTGCTGTGCAATGTACTCTCCCAGCAGCGCTGCCCGCTGTTCCGGTTCCACTTTCATAGGCTGTTCCTCCCCTGCTGTCTCCTCCTTAAAAATTATGTACACCGGCCCCGGAATATGCCCGCCGGGGCTTGACTTTTGGCTGTCCGCCGGGCTATACTGTGACTGGACACGAAAACAGGGGTGCCGAAAGGCTGAGATCCGCACTGCGGAGTACCCTTTAACCTGATCCGGGTAATGCCGGCGGAGGGAAGTTTGCGAAAAGTCCTGATTTTCACAAACCACGCCCATGCGCCTGCTGTTTTCCAGCGGGCGTTTTGTTTTTGTGTACTATCTGTATTGAGGAGAGGAATCTCAATGTCAAAATCCTATTCCAAGACCCGCATTCTGGTCGAATGCGCCCTGATGATCGCGGTTGGCACGGTGCTTTCCAACATCAAATTCTTCACCCTGCCCAACGGCGGCTCCATCACCCTGCTGAGTATGCTGCCCTTTGTGCTGGTTTCGTTCCGCCACGGGGTCAAGTGGGGCGTGTTCACCGGCTTTGTGAACGGCTGCCTGCAGATGCTGCTGGGCTTCTGGGCACCCCCGACCCCCACGTTCCTGTATTTCCTGGGTGAAGTGCTGCTGGACTACCTGGTGGCCTTTATGGCCCTGGGCACAGCGGAGCTGTTCGCCCGCCCGTTCAAGAACCGGATGGCAGGCGTAGCCGTGGGCACGTTCATGGCCGGTTTCCTGCGTTTTCTGTGCAGCTTTTTGTCCGGCGTGCTCGTCTGGGGCAACCTGAACGAGGGCCTGAGCGCCTGGACGTACAGCCTGGTGTACAACGGCAGCTACATGCTGCCGGAAACGCTGCTGACCATGGTGGCCGCGATGCTGCTCATCAAGGTGGCACCGCAGATCTTTGACCGCCAGAGCGTTGCTGTCTGATCGCTGCACCCCTGCATCCATTGCCCCGGCCGGCACCCGCCCGCTGGGGCTTTTTGCTGCCCGGCCGGGCCTTTCTCCACTTTTTTCAAATTGGGTGTTGACAATGCCCCCGTCCACTGGTATAATAATTCATGTCGCAGGACACAAGCCCAATATCTGGGGGATTAGCTCAGCTGGGAGAGCGCTTGCATGGCATGCAAGAGGTCAGCGGTTCGATCCCGCTATTCTCCACCAAAAACGCACCGTACTTCAAACGAGGTACGGTGCGTTTCTTTTTCTGTTTTCCCTGCAAAAAAGCCGCAGAGCATTTCCAACACGCTCTGCGGCCTCTTTCTTTATTATATATGTATATGCGATTCGCGCTTACCGCCGGACCATCTCCGGAGTGATCTCGCTCAGGCTGTGGGCACCGCACATCTGCATGGTATCGGCCAGCTCCCCGGCGATCTTCTCAATGTAGCACTTCACGCCTTCCTCGCCGCCGCCATACACAGCCGTGACGAACGGGCGGCAGATCAGGACGGCATCGGCTCCCAGTGCCAGCGCCTTGAACACATCCACACCGGAACGGATGCCGCCGTCTACCAGGATCTTCACGCCGCTGCCTTTCAGGGCCGCTGCGATCTCCGGCAGGACCTCAGCCGTCGCCGGGCACTGATCCAGCACGCGGCCGCCGTGGTTGGACACCACGATCGCTGCGGCACCGGCCTCCTTGGCCTTCAGGGCACCCTTGACCGTCATCACGCCCTTGACGATGAACGGACGGCCTGCCAGTTCCACGATCTCGTGCAGCTCGGCCACGCTCTTGCTGCCGGCCGGAGGGGTCATGTTCTTCAGGAACGGCAGACCGGCCGCATCCACATCCATGGCCACGGCAAAGCAGCCGCTGGCTTTGGCCTGCTCCATTTTGGCCTTGACCGTATCCATATTCCAGGGTTTGATGGTGGGCACGCCGCAGCCGCCCGCTGCACCAATGGCCTTGGTGGCCATGGTCATCACATCGGGGTTGGTGCCGTCGCCGGTAAAGGCGGCAATGCCGTTCTCGGCACAGGCACGCACCAGCACATCGTTGTAGGTCATGTCGGTGTAAGCATCCGAGTAGTGGAGGTTCACCGCACCCACAGGGCCCGCAAAGAACGGGTAGCGGAAGCTCTGTCCAAACAGCTCCACGCCGGTATCGGGCGTGCCGTTCTCGCACAGGGTATCCATGTTGACCCGGATCTCGGCCCACTGATTGTAATTGCGGATGGCGGTATCTCCCACGCCTTTGGCACCGGGGCCGGGGATCTGGTTTTTGCAGGCCACACCATTGCACACCGGGCAGGCCTTGCAGTACTTGCCAATGCACTGCCGGGCATTGTTCAATACATCAGAGTAATTCATGGTAAAGCTCCTTCTGTTTTCATTCTCTCTTTTTCCTTGCAAAGGCCGCTGCCTTTGCACTGGCTCTGCTCTCATCATAGTCCGCTTCGGAGGCCGCGTCAAGAGGGTGCGGGCCCTATTTTTCAATGCCATCCCAATCGCCATTTCGTATCTTCGTTGTTTTTGAGAAAAATCAATTTTTTTCAAAAAAATCCTTGACAAAAGACGCTCTTTCAGGTATTATAGTGGAGCGCCAAGGGCCACGGCCCAAAGCGCTGAACTGAAGATGTGGAAAGATGGCTGAGTTGGTCTAAGGCGCACGACTGGAAATCGTGTAACGTGTCAAAAGCGTTCTGGGGTTCGAATCCCCATCTTTCCGCCAAAATGCCCGGAACCGATGGTTCCGGGTTTTTGTTTTTTCTGCCTTTGCTCCCCGCCGGGGAACAGGCCGGGATGTTTTGCAGACCCCGCCAAGGGGCTGCCGCAGGAGGGATTTCAAACATGCCGATCACCATTGCCATGCCGCGGATGAGCACCGACCCGGAACTCACCACCGCACAATCCAAATATCCGGAAAGCCTGGCCCGTGCCGGGGCCGTTGTACATTGGGTCGAGCTCCATGACCCGGAGCGTGCCGTGCAGGAGGCGCTGACCTGCGACGGCCTGCTGCTGCCCGGCGGCGGCGACATGGACCCTAAGTTCTACGGCCAGCAGCGCATCCCCGCCTGCGGCGAGCCGAACCTGCTGCGCGATGCCGCCGAGCCGCCCCTGCTGCGGGCGTTCCTGGCTGCCGACAAGCCGGTGCTGGCCATCTGCCGGGGCATCCAGCTGATGAACGTGGTGCTGGGCGGCACGCTGTATCAGGACATCAAGCCGTTCGAGCATGTCCCCCACAACGACCACTGGGCCAAGGTACACACGGTCACGGTCCGCCGGGGCACCCGGCTTGCCGACATTCTGGGCCGGGACACCGTGCTGGTCAACAGCCAGCACCACCAGGCCGTGGATGCCGTTGCACCCGGCCTGGTCCTCTCGGCCCTGAGCGAGGACGGCATCGTGGAGGGCATCGAAAAGCCGGACGCGCGGTTCTGCCTGGGCGTTCAGTGGCACCCGGAATGGCTCAGTGAGGCCGACCCGGCCATGCAGGGCCTGTTCGATGCCTTTGTCGCAGCCTGCAAAGGGTAAGGAGAGACACCAATGAAAATTGCCATTCTGGGCACCAGCGGCAGCGGAAAATCCACCCTGGCCCAAACGCTGGGCCGGAAAAGCGGGGCCGCTGTGCTGCATCTGGACACCGTCCACTTCCTGCCCGGCTGGGTGGAGCGCCCGCCGGACGAGGAGAACGCCCTGGTACGCCAGTTTCTGGACACCCACACCAGCTGGGTCATCGACGGTAACTACACCAAGATCTGCTACGACCGCCGGATGGCAGAAGCCGATCAGATCATCGTGCTGTGGTTCGGCCGGTTTACCTGCCTGCGGCGGGTGATCGCACGCTGGTGGGCCAACCGGGGTAGGGTGCGTTCTTCCTCCGCGCCGGGCTGCGAGGAAAAGATCGACCTGGATTTCATCCGGTGGGTGCTCTACCAGGGCCGTAGCCCCCAAAAGCGGGAGCAGATGCTCCGCCTGGGACAGCAATACCCGGAAAAATTTGTTTTTCTCCAAAATCAAAGGCAGCTTGAACGATTTTTTAGTTCTCATTCGTATTCCTTATAAAAGGAGGTTCTGCCATGAAATCTTCCAAAAAGCGTTCCCGCGCCGTGGTCACGGTGATCCTCTGCCTGCTGGCCATCTGCCTGGCGGCGGGGCTGCTGCTGTTCCAGCGGGTCAACCGCAAAATCCAGGCCCTGCAGGCCGGGGCAGATTTTACCCTCAGCTACACCGTCACCGCGCAGGACAGCACAAGCTCCCCTGCCCTGTACAGCATTCTGAAGCAGCTGGGCGCGACCACCGGCGATGTTGCGGGCCTGTACGCGCCGGGGCAGCTGCAGCTCTACCTCTATCCTGCGGGCGGCGCTTCTGCCCCGGAGAGCGGCGGCACGAATTTTTTCACCGACATCTACATTGATGCCGACCAGACCCTGTTCAACGCCGGGCAGCTCTACCGCACCCTGCGGGATTCCGCTGCTGCCAGCGTGCCGCTGGTGGGTTCGTTCCTGCCGGAGTGGTCCCTGCCCAACTACATCTCGCAGGCCCAGCTGGCCAGCATCCTGGGGGTGCCCAACGTCCAGATCGCCATGCAGGACCTTTCCGGTTACACCCTCACGATCAGCCGCCAGAACATCGTCCACCCGGAGGATGCCAAAGAGGGCTATACCTATTACCAATTCCCCACGGACAGCACAGACTCCCCCACGGTGGTGCTGGGGCTGCCTGTCAAGGCCCTGCTGAAAGAGGAAGCCATCCCGGTGGACCTCCGTGTTTCGATCCCGGCGCACGGAGTCCATGTGGCCCTGAGCGGCACCGTGGAACCTGTGGTCAACAGCCTCTCCGCCCCTGCGGACCGGATCCAGGACAGTGACATTGAATCCATCGTCCGGCTGCGGCAGGCGCTGGAACAGATCGCCGGGCTGGTGGGATCAGCCATCAAGGCAGCGCAATAACAAAAGGATCCGCTCTGTCAAAGCCAACGCAATGACAGAGAGGATCCTTTGTTTTTATCGGTCCAGAATTTTGCCGTCCACCGAGAACGTGACCACCTGCCAGGGGATGAATTTCCCGCTGTTCTGCAGAGCCGTGACGGCAGCGCGTTCCAGCCCGCCGCAGCAGGGCACCTCCATCCGGAGCACGGTCACGCTCCGGATGTTGTTGTTGGCAAGGATCTGGGTCAGCTTTTCGCTGTAATCCACCTCATCCAGCTTGGGGCAGCCGATCAGGGTGATCCTGCCTTTCATGAACTCCTGATGGATGTTTGCGTAGGCATAGGCCGTGCAGTCCGCCGCGATCAGCAGCCTGGCCCCATCAAAATAGGGCGCATTCACGGGCACCAGCTTGATCTGGCAGGGCCACTGGCCCAGCTGCGAAGTCTGGGCTGCCGGGGCGGCAGCCTGTTCCTCCGGGGCTTCCTCCCGTGCAAAACGGCGCATCTGATGGCCGGGGCAGCCGCCGAATGCAGGCTGGGCCGCAGCGGCCGCCTTTTTCTGCTTGTTTTCCAGCACGGCGGCTTCGTCGTACGCGGCAGCTTCCCGCTCCTCAAAGGTGATGGCACCGGTGGGGCAGCCGGGCAGGCAGTCGCCAAAGCCGTCGCAGTAATCGTCCCGCATCAGTTTGGCCTTGCCGTTCACCAGGCCGATGGCACCCTCGTGGCAGGCCGTGACACAGGCCCCGCAGCCATTGCACTTTTCTTCGTCTATATGAATGATTTTCCGGATCATTTTCCAATCCTCCTTGCTTTTTCTGCCCATAGTATACTATAATAGCAGCAGCAATTCGGTTGTTATAACCACAAAGGGGCATTTTTATGGAAAAGACCGATCTTTCGCTTTTCAAGGGCCTGCAGGAGGGCGATCTTGCACAGATGGAACACGGCCGCTGCCTGCGCCAAAAGCGTTTTGCCCGCCGGGAGGTCATCTTCCGCGCCGGGAGCACCGTGCATGAAATCGGCATCGTGCTTTCGGGCAGCGTGCTGATCGAGAGCATCGACCTGTGGGGCAATCTGAGCATCCTGAGCCAGGTTGGCCCCGGCCAGACCTTTGCCGAGACGTATGCATTCTGTGCCGAACCGCTGATGGTGGATGCCGTAGCGGCCGAGGAGTGCGAAGTGCTGTTTCTGGATACCGCTGCCCTTTCCTGTCCCCACGCCGAGCACCCATGGCAGGACCAGCTGCTGCGCAACCTGCTGCGGGAGTCCATGCAGAAGAATCGGATCCTTTCCCGACGCATTTTCTGCACCACCCCAAAAACGGTGCGCGGACGGCTGCTGACCTATCTTTCCGGCCAGGCCGTGCAGGCCGGAACCACCCGCTTCAGCATCCCGTTCAACCGCCAGCAGCTGGCCGATTACCTCAACCTGGACCGCAGCGCCCTTTCCAAAGAGCTGGGCCGGATGCGTGCCGAGGGCCTGATCGACTTTGAAAAGAACCGCTTTACCCTGCTCCGGCCGCCGGAGGAGCTTTGATCTTTCGATCTTTGCGCAAAAAAACACAGCGTGGAACGTGCAGTTTTCCCTGCAGGTTCCACGCTGTTGTTTTTTATGGGTCAGGATCTTACATGATTGCGGATCCAGGTGCCGCCGTCACCGCTGCCCACGGCACTGTTGTAGACCAGGCTGGTCAGCTCCTTGCTCATGGCAGCTTTCTGGTCGTTGTAGGCCTTTTCCGCTTCGTCGGCCACGGTCTGATCCTGACCGTTGTCCCGCAGATACTGGCGCATCTCGGCCAACAGAGCATTAAACTCCTTGTCGCACTGGCTCTGTGCCGCATTCAGCTCGGCTGTTTTGTTCAGAACGATGGACACTTTCAGTGCGATGCTCCGCTTTTCCTCCGGATAAGAAATATACTCATCGTAAGATTCCGTAATATATTTATAAAGGTGATCCTCGCTCCGTGTACGCAGCTCCTCCATCTGCTTGATATACTTTTTGATCTGTGCATCCACTTCATTCTCCGATGCAGCCGGTGCGGCACTGGCCGGGTGTGACGCTGCCGGCTGCGAAGCGGCGGCTTCCGAAGAAGCTGCCGAATGGGCTGCGCTGGATGCCGTGGAGGAAGCGGCAGAGGAAGCCGGTTTGGACTCGGCAGCGCCGGAAGCCGGTTCCGAGGCAGATTCCGAACGGCTCTCTGCATCCGGTTCCTCCGGCTCTGCGTCCGGCTGCTCCTCCGAAACGGCTTCGCTTTCGCTCTGAGATGTGCTTTCTGCGCCGGCAGCGGCGGAGCTGCTTTCTTCCGAGGAAACGACCATGCTTTCCGCCTGCGAAGTGCCGCTCGGGGCCGATGCAGCCAACGAGGACGCAGAGGAACCGCGTCCCCCAAAGAGTAAGATTATCGCTGCAACGATGACAAGCGCTGCTGCCACCGCGATCCGGATCATTGTTTTTTTCTGCATTGGTGTAGGATTCTCCCATTTTGTTTGTTTCACTCCGCAGCAAATTGCAGAGAACGCTATCATCATACCATCTCTTGGGCGGAAAAGCAATGGATAATTCGTGAAATCTCTCCATTTTTCTGCGATGCAGGACGAAATTTCGCTCTGCACGCTCTCGGTTCCGCGTATGGAGAAAGGCGGACACCGGCCGTTTTCATGGCCCTGTGTCCGCCTTTTTTCATTCTATCCGGCTCAGCTCACCATCGCCAGCAGGATCTGGAACGTGTAGGCCGCAAAGGCCGCGGCCACCGTCCAGACCACATACCGCAGCCCGCGCGTGAAATTATCGCAGCGGGCGTGCAGCCGGACCAAATTTTCATCCACCGTTTCGCGGTAGAGTTCCAGCAGCCGCTCGACGGCCTGTGCTTCCGGCAGGGTGACCAGCTCCTCCACATGGAGGTACTCCGGATCCATACGGTGGATGCGCTCCGGCCGCAGCAATGCCAGAAAGAAGATGAGCACGCCCACATATCCGATCATAACCGCCAGGCAGCTGCCCACATACAGGGCGGCCAGCAGGCATGCCAGCCCCCCTTGGGGCAGCTTCAGGCTGGTCAGGCCATGGAACAGGTTTGTGATGAACACAAACACGAAACCGCAGAACGTGATGACGATGTACACCTTATTGTCCAGCTTGTTGCTCCGTTCAAAGGTGTTTTTGTATTCCAGGATCAGGCTGTTCAGCACCAGCTTCTGGCTTTCGCGGTCCACCGGTGGTTGCTGCTGCGGCATCTCGTGCCCTCCTTTTGTTTGGTCCGGCTCAGCGCACCAGCGCAGGCTTCTTGTGATCGTACTTCCAGCCGGGGATCAGATACTGCATCGACTTTGCGTCGTCGCGGTCGTGGCTGGGCAGCGCGTTGTACAGGCGGTTTGCCTCCCACACGCGGTCCCAGTTCAGGTGAACGCCCAGGCCCGGTGCATCCGGCACCTGCAGCTTGCCGCCCACGATCTTGGGGGCATCCAGCAGCAGATCCTGGCCGTCCTGCCAGATCCAGTGGGTGTCCAGCGGGGCAGGCTCGCCCACAGCGGCAGCGCCCACCTGAGCAAAGGCGGCCAGCGTGATGTCAAAGTGGTTGTTGGAGTGTACGCCCCAGGTCAGGCCCCAGCTTTCCAGCAGCTGGCTCATCCGGATGGCACCGTCAAAGCCCCAGAAGTGCGGGTCGGCCAGGATGATATCGCAGGCGTTCAGGCTGACGGTGTGGTAGAACTGCCGCCAGTCGGTGGCGATCATGTTGGTAGCCACCGGCATCTGGACCGCGTTCTTGAACTCACGCATGATCTCGCGGCCGGAGTAACCGGCCTCCGGGCCGCACGGGTCCTCAATGTAGGTCAGAACGTCCCGCATATCCTTGCACAGGCGGATGGCCTCGGCCAGGCTCCAGGCACCGTTGGGGTCGATGTTGACGCGGGCATCGGGGAAGCGCTTCTTGATGGCACGCAGGCCCTCCATCTCCTCCTCGCCGCGGAGCACACCGCCCTTGAGCTTGAAGTTGCGGAAACCGTACTTCTCGTTCAGGGCCTCGGCCTGCTCCACCAGGCGCTCCGGGGTCAGCATCTCCTGGCGGCGCAGACGGAACCAGGGATCGGAGCTGTCGCTCTCGTCCAGGTACTGCATCTCACCGGCAGGCACCTTGTTCTTATCGGAGACGTAGAACATGTAGCCCAGCATCTCCACTTCCTTGCGCTGCTGGCCCTCGCCCAGCAGGGTACACATGGGCACGCCCAGGAACTGGCCCATCAGGTCCAGCATGGCGCACTCAATGGCCCACTCGCTCTTGACCACGAACTTCAGCTTGGAGATATCCAGCGTCTGGATGCCCTCGCCGTCGTCGCCGTCGGCATGCTTTGCCAGGCGGTGGATCTGCTGCAGGATCTCACGGTAGCGGGCCACGGGCTGGCCCTCCACCAGCGGGCGGACAGCGTTCAGGCAGTCGCAGGTGTAATCGCCGCCGTGGATCTCGCCCACGCCGGTGTGGCCCGCGTTATCGGTCAGGACCACCAGGTTGCGGGTAAAGCAGGGGGCGTGTGCGCCCGAAAGGGTCATCAGCATTCCGTCGTAGCCTGCTACGGGGATGACCTGCATTTTGGTAATGATCGGAGAATTCTGCATGATTCTGCACCTCTCAAATTGTTTTTTGATCCAATGTCTGTTTTTCGCGCAGCAGGCCGTCTGCCTGCAGGCGTTCCAGGTCCACCCGTACGGGCAGGCCGGGGCAGTCGGGCAGATAGAGCCTGCCGTCGTGCAGCGTTGCGCGGACATTAAAATAATCTTCGATCCGTTCGGTATTGGGGCGGTGGAACTCAATGGGTTCGCCGGGCTGCAGCAGTGCGCCGATCAGCACGCCCGGCAGATCGTTCTGGCCGCTGGTGATCCGGCAGCCCCGGCTGCGGGCATACTCCATGGTGCGCAGCTGCTCGGCCAGGGTGTAGAACTGGGGCAGCGGCTGGATCACCTGCACGCCCGCGTCGATGTACGCCTTGAACGTGTGGAACCGCCGGGCCGACTCGCCATAGGCCACAGGGACGTTCAGTCCCTCGTCCCGGATCGCAGCCGTCAGCGCGGCGATCTCGTCCATGTCAAAGGCATCGGTCGGCTCCTCGTACCACGCAATGTCGTACGGAGCGGCCTCGCGCAGGAACTGCATACAGGTTTCCTTGGGCCAGGCCTGGTTGGAGTCCACCGCGATCTTCATTTCCGGGCCAAGGGCCTTGCGCACTTTCTCCATCCGGCACACATCCCGCTCCCAGTCGTTCAGGCTGATCTTGAACTTGGTGGCACGGTAGCCTGCTTCCTTGATCTCCAGCAGCTCCTCCACCAGTTCTTCATCGCTTTGCAGCACGGTACCGCCGCCCCGGTAGCAGTCGGTCCAGTCTTTCCGTGCCCCCAGCATCCGGTGGGCCGGCATATTGCGGCGCTTGGCCAGCAGGTCAAACAGGACATATTCCAGCGTTTCCAGGGCACGGAACGTGCTGTGATCGCCGCGCACCCGCCAGTAGAACAGCTGCCGCCATTCCAGGTTTGTGCGGGGCACGGCATCTTCCAGCATCATGGGCAGGAAGATGTTCCACACCTCCGGCAGCACCGGACCCTCGCCGCAGAAGCCCTCGGTATCATACAGGCGCAGCCAGGTGGGGAAACACCAGCTGCGGCTGATGCGGCCCGTGCCGTCTTTCCACACCTTTTCTCTGGGCTGGGGATGGAAATGATACAATTCCGCTTTCCGGATCACGATCTTGTCCGGGAACGCCAGCCCCTGGTTCAGCTTCATCTGGATGGTCTGGACGATGCCGGGTTCCATCTGGTACTGCTGCATGATCTTCCTCTTTCTCCCTGCCGGGCAGGGGCGTTACTGCTGGGCTTTCTGCTGCCAGCGGAAGAAGCCGAACACCTCGTCACGCTCCGGCAGCAGGTTGGCTTCCAGTTCTTTTTCCTCCGGCAGGTCGCGCACCTTGAGCGTTACGGTGTAGAACCGGTTGCGGAAGAACAGCATGCTGCCCTGCTCACAGATGCGCACCGCGCCCAGCGTTTTGCTGTCGGCTGCGATCTTTTCCAGGCGGCGGGCCAGATAATCCGGCAGCTGTGCGCCCTCGGTGTGGGAATAGCACTCAAAGGTTTCGCCAAGGCCGTCCTCGCCCAGTTCCACCGGGAAATAACCGTGCTGGGCAAGGTAGGCACGCTGAGAAAGCTCGTGCAGCATCCCCTTGTGGTACAGCAGCCAGTCGCCCTGCTCCGGGGCCGGGGCGGCGGTCCACAGCAGGGTGCCGTTCAAAAAGCTGAACGTCTCCTTGCCGCCGGCCGTCTCATACGGGTAGTGCAGGGTGACCTCAGTGCCGGAAACGGTCTGGCCGTCGTCCAGTTTGCCGGTAAAGCCGTTCTGCACCAACAGGCTGCTGCCCTTGCCCAGGCGGCGGGGCAGGAACTGCCAGCGGTCAAAGGCTTCGGCCGTGATGCCGCTGCGGCCGGTCAGGGCGGCATCGGTCAGCGGGGCGCAGATGCCCAGGCGGATGTTCGCCTGCGTGGCAGCGGTGCTGTATCCCTTGACCTTGCCGCGCAGCCACAAAAAGTAGAACGCCATGTTGGCCACACCCAGCACAAGGCCCGCCATACGGGTCGGTTTCCAGATCAGAAGCAGCAGCGCCGCCGCATACAGCACGGTGTGCGCCGTGTAATACACCTGCACCTTGTGGCGCAGCTGTGCCAGCTCCTGGCGGGTCTCAGTGGTGGATGTGTTCATGGGTCATATCTCCTTTTTTATCAGTTGTTCTTCGGGTCTTTCATGAACTCCAGCAGGGCATCGCGCTTCTCGTCGAGGTACTTGCCCCACACTTCGGTGTCGATGAACGGATTGGGGCCATCGGGGTTGTCCAGCTGCTTCTGGTGGCGGCCCAGGGTGTCGTTGTTGATGCAGTGGTTGCCCAGGAAGATCTCCACTTTTTCATTGCGGACCTTGGCCAGAGAGTTCAGGTAGGTCTGACGGGTCTGGTAGGTGGGGTCGCCGATCTCGATCAGGTAATCTTTCTGCAGGGTGTTGAAGCCGAAACCGCCGTAGTAGCCGCAGCGCTTGGTCTCGGTGCCGTTGTGGGCATCAAAGAACATGGCAATGCAGCCGTCGGTGTGGCCGGGCACCAGGGTGAAGCGGATGGTGGTGTTGCCAAAGGTCAGCACATCGCCCTCTTTGATCTCATAATCCGGCACAAACAGCTCGTTCAGGTCGCTGTTTGCATCGTAGATGGCCGAGATCCAGGGCTTCTCGCGGAACATCCTGGCATCGGGCTCGCCCAGGTAGAGCTTGGTGCCGAACAGCTTCTTGAAGAAGTTTGCGCCGCCGATGTGGTCCAGATGGCCGTGAGAGTGGATGATCCACTTGACATCCTTGGGGTTGAAGCCTGCTTCCCAGATGGCCTGGATCAGCATATCGGTGCAGCCACAGTTGCCGGAGTCGATCAGCAGCAGGCCGTCGCCGGTGTCGATCAGGTGGACACAGACCCAGCTGTCGCCCACATACCAGATGTTGCCCCAGATCTGGAACGGATGGACATAGCGGCTCAGGGGATCCAGCCAGATGGGGCCGAAGTGGGTCTTGGCCAGTGCCTCACGGCGCGCAGCGTATGCTTCGTAATCCTTTTGCATCGACATAGTTCATTACTCCTTTTTTATTGTATCATACTTTGACGTATTTTTGTACACCATTCTGCCAGACCCGGCAAACGGTGTCCACTGCGGTGATGTCGGCGGTGGGGTCGCCTGCAAACAGGGCCAGGTCGGCCGCCAGGCCGGGGTACACGGCACCGGTCACTTCGTCGATCTTCAGCACTCTGGCAGCCCCGGCGGTGCAGCTGTGCAGCACTTCCGGCGCGGTCATGCCGTACTCCTGGTAAATGCCCAGCTCCGTCCACAGCGAGTCGCCCAGCGGCACCATCTGGTTGGGGCCTGCGTCGGTGCCCGCGATGACGGGGATGCCGTACTGCTTGCAGAGCATCAGGGCTTTCTGCTTGCGCACCAGGTCGCCGGGGTCGGCTTTTTTGCGCATCCACTGGTAGTTGGGGTCGGTGGTATGCAGGATGCGGTAGCGGGTGACGATGGTGGGGCACCAGGCCGCGCCGCTTTTGGCCATGGCCTCGGCGGTGGGCTCGTCCAGCTGGGCGTGCTCAATGATGTGTACCCCGGCACGGATGGCGTTCATGGCACCGACCAGGCCGGTGCAGTGGGCGGCGGTGAACTTGCCCACGCTGGCGGCCTCCTCCACGGCGGCACGCATCTGGGCTTCGGTCAGCTGGGGCGCGTTTGGCACCGAGCCCTTGGTCCCCATGCCGCCGGTGGCCATCAGCTTGACAAAGTCTGCACCCTCGCGCAGCTGCAGGCGGGCTGCTTTGCGCGTTTCGTCCACAGTGTCCGTTTCAATGCCCATGCTCCAGCCGTGGCCGCCGGTGATGCAGATGCCCTTGCCGCAGCCCACGATGCGGCCTCCGTCGATCTCGCCGCTGCGGATCATATCCCGCACAAACAGGTCGGCGTTTCCGCCGGTGCCGCAGTTGCGCACGGTGGTGATGCCATAGCGGCGGATGTCCTGCATCTGGTGGGCAATGCGGGCCCCGGCTTCGGCATAGCTTCTGGGGTCCGAGGGGGCGGTCATGCCGTTGGCCCCCAGATGCACATGGCCGTCGATCAGGCCGGGGGTCAGCGTTTTGCCGCTGCCGTCCACCACGGTGTCGGCCGCAGGAGCCTCGGCCCCGGTTTCGGCCACGGTAAGGATCCCGGTTTCGTCAAACAGCACGTCCATGGGCTTTGCCGCCACGGCAGTGCCGTCAAACAGTTTGACATTACGGATCAATGTTTTCATCTTCCGCTCTCCTTTCCCAAACAAAAAGGGGCGGCCCCCACGCCCCGCGCCTGGCTGCGCGAGCCGGTGCAAAACGTTTTGGAGGCCGCCCCCCTATGGCACGCTGTTCAGCCCAAATTACTTTGCGGCAGCGGCCTTTTTCTTCTCTTTCTGCTCTTTGACCAGGGGCACGATGACGGAGCCGATGGCAACGATCAGCAGGATGCAGGAGACGGGACGGGTGAAGAACAGGGTCCAGTTGCCCTTGCCGTAGCTGATCGCCTTACGGAAGTACTGCTCCATCTGGCTGCCCAGAACAAAGGACAGGATGAACGGGGTGGTGGGGATGCCGGCGTACATCATGTACAGGCCGACTGCCATGAAGAAGCAGGCCATGATGATGTTGGCGATGTTGAACGTCTCGATGTAAACGCCCAGCAGGCACAGCGCCAGAATTGCGGGATACAGGAAGTGGTACGGAGCATCCAGCAGTTTCGGGAACCAGCGGATGCCGAAGATCTCGACCAGCAGGCAGAGGATGGCTGCCAGCAGGGCGGACAGGAAGATCATGTAGGTGAACACGGGGTTGTTCTGCTGCATCAGGGGGCCGGGCTGGATGCCGTGGATGGTCAGGCCGCCCAGCAGCATGGCCGTGGTGCCGTCGCCGGGGATGCCCAGTGCGATCATGGGGATGACAGCGCCGCCAACGGAAGCGTTGTTTGCAACCTCAGGAGCCCAGATGCCGTCGGGGATGCCGGTGCCGAACTTCTCCGGATACTTGGAGGAGTTCTTTGCGGTCGCGTAAGACACCATGTTGGACAGGGCAGCGCCCATGCCGGGCAGGAAGCCGATGCCCAGGCCGATCAGGAACGAACGAATGATGTTGGGGATGTTGGAGGTAAAGTCACCCTTTTCGATCTTGAAGCCGGTCAGCTTGCCGTCAAAGGAGGACTTGGGGCCGTTCACGCCGTGGGCGTAGTTCATGATGATCAGAGAACCGGCAAAGATACCGATCATGACGCAGGACATCGAGAAGCCGCTGGCCAGATAGTAGCTGCCAAAGGTGAAGCGCTCGGTGGAGGAGATGGGAGCGTAGCCCACCTGGGTGAGCAGCAGGCCCATACCGGCACCGATAAAGCCCTTGACCATGTTGCCCTTGGAGATGGAGACCACCAGGGTAATGGCCATGAACGACAGGGCGAAATACTCCCAGGGACCCATCTTGACGGCCACGGAGGCGATCAGGGGGCAGGCGATCATGGCAATGATGATGGAGGGAGCGGTACCCATGAAGTTGGACAGGGTACCGATGGACAGTGCGCGGGTCGCCTCGCCCTTTTTGGTCATGGCGTAGCCGTCAAAGGTGGTTGCCAGAGAGGACGGGGTGCCGGGGATGCCCAGCAGGATGGAGCCGATGAACGAACCGGAGCAGCCGCCGACCCAGATGGACATCAGCAGGGCGAATGCCTGGGTGGATTTCATGGTGAACGAGATGGGCAGCATGACCGTGATGGCCAGACCGGCTGCCAGGCCGGGGATCGCGCCCAGCACAACGCCGACCAGCATGCCCACAAAGCACATGATAAAGGTAGCAGGCTCAAACAACAGAGCCAGAGCGGAGATTACGTCAGCCATTGTTTTGCCCCTCCTTACAGGCTAATGTCCAGCAGCGTGCCAACGGGCAGGCGCAGCTTGAGCATGTAGACGAATGCAACGTACAGCACGGCGGTCACGATGACGGAGTAGACCACAGGCTGCCACTTGGGGATGTCCTTGCCCTTTGCAAACATGAAGCAAAGCAGGCAGACGATGACCAGCGTGGGCACCAGGAAGCCGAACAGCCACATCAGAACGATGTAGGCGGCGATGACCAGAATGATGGAGACGAAGCGCTGCACTTCCTCCTTGCCGTTCAGGAAAGGCTTGGCCTCCCCGGCGGGCTTACGGATGAGCAGGATCAGGCCGCAGAGGATCAGGATGCCAGCGGCAATAAACGGGAAAACCTTGGGGCCGGGGTCACCGGGCATATTGGTATCAGCCAGCTGGCTGGTCATATATGCAACGAACAGGCCCAGGATGGTGGTGACAAGACCAACGATCCGATCACGATGCATAGAGTATTCCTCCTATGTCTTTTGATAACAAAGGCCGACGCAGGCTTTTGCATCCGCGTCGGCCCTATTCAAGCAACTATTTCAGCGGGGAGCTTCCTGCTTAGCCCTGGGTCAGAGCGTAAGCCTGGTTGTAAGCATCCTGGCACTGCTGGAGGATCTCAGCAGAGTCGGCAGCGGAGTACCACTCAACGACCATATCCAGCTTCTTGTAGCCATCCTGAACGGTGGAGGTAGCGGTTGCACCCTTCATCGCCTCGTTGATGGTCTCAACCAGCTCGTCGCTCATGCCGGCAGGGCCTGCGATGTAGCCGTACATATCCAGGCGGGGCAGGGTGTTGTCGGGGTAAGCCTCGTCGATGGTGGGAGCATCGGGGATGGTCAGGCTGCGGGCAGCACCCTTCTTGCCCCAGGTCATCAGGCACTTCAGGTCGCCGGACTTGACGTACTGGTCGTTGCCGGTGGTGTTCATGAAGCAGTAGTCGATCTGGTTGCCCATCAGAGCGGTGACCTTATCGGCGTTGGAGCCTGCATCGACCATGGTAGCCTCGAAGCCAAACTCATTCTCGAACAGAGCCTCGATCAGCTGGGTGGAAGAACCGTTCTGCATACCGGCCATCAGCTCACCGGGGTGTGCCTTGCCGTACTCGATCAGGTCCTGGATGGTGTCGAACTTGCTGTTGCCCGGAACGAAGATGCCGCCGTTGGCTTCCTCGGCAACGGTCATGAACATGCCGCAGATGGTGAACTCGCTCAGGTCGTGTGCGTACTGGCCGGAAGCGATGGAGGTACACAGACCGGTGTGGTACATCAGCAGGTTCAGGCCGTCGGGCTTTGCGTTACGGACGTTCTCAGCAGCCACAGAGCCGCCGCCGGTCACGTCGTTGACCACGATGTAGTTGCCGGGGTGAACTTCGTTGATGCCCTGCAGGAACAGACGGCCTGCCATATCCGTGCCGCCGCCTGCCTTAGCGGGAACGTAGAAGCTGACGGTATCGGTGGGCCAGTTGCTGCCACCGGCAGAAGCGGTGGAACCGGCTGCGCTGGAAGCGGCAGTGCTGGAAGCAGCGGTGCTGGAGCTGCCGCCGCAAGCGGTCAGGCCCAGAGCAGCGGCACCAATGCCGGCTGCCTTCAGGAAATCACGACGGGAAACGTTGATCTTGCTCATGGTTTTTCTCTCCTTGTGACGAATTGGGTGTTTCGTTTTTCTCTTCCCTGCGGAGCTTTCTTCAACCGCTCCGCTGTTTCTGAACATAGTATACTTTGTTAAGGTTTTGACCGCAATTGATAAAATGCTCAAACAAGCAGTGGTTCTTTTTAGCCTCTTGACAAGTTTGCAGCTTGTGAAACCTGCATTTCAAATTTCCGTAAGATGTGTTTCAAATATGTTGTATCCATTCCATCATCTTCCAGAAGTGTTACAGCCGTTGTCATCTCTGCAAAGATCTTTTGCCGTTTTGCAACGCTTTTTTTGCCGCATGCAGTCCCCTTTTGTGTTTTAGCGCACCAGGCAGGGCTTCTTGTTGTCAAACTTCCAGCCGGGGATCAGGTACTGCATGCCCACAGCGTCGTTGCGGGCACCCTTGCCGTAGCACTTGTCCATGTACAGCTGGTGAGCCTTTTCCACCTGCGCACGATCCACCTCGATGCCCAGGCCGCCCACCTTGGGCAGGTCGATGCAGCCGTCCACGATCTGCATGGGCTGTTTGGTCAGGCGCTCGCGGCCCTCCTGCCAGATCCAATGGGTGTCGATGCCGTTCATCTTGCCGGGGATGGCGGCTGCGCACTGCACCACCATGGCCAGCGAGATATCAAAGTGGTTGTTGGAGTGGCAGCCCCACATCATGCCGAAGTCGTTGCACATCTGGCCCACGCGCACGGAGCCGTTCATGGTCCAGAAATGGGGGTCGGCCAGGGGGATATCCACGCTCTTGAGGGCCAGGCAGTGGCACATCTGCCGCCAGTCGGTGTTGATCATATTGGTCGCGGTGGGCATTCCGGTGGCCTGCTTGAACTCGGCCATGATCTCGCGGCCGGAGAAGCCGTCCTCAGCACCGCAGGGGTCCTCGCAGTAAGCCAGGCACTCTTTCAGCTGGGGAGCGATCTCCAGAGCCTCTTTCAGGCTCCAGCAGCCGTTGGGGTCCAGGTCCACACGGGCGTTGGGGAATGCAGCCTTGATGGCCTGCACTGCCTTCAGCTCCTCTTTGGGGGCCAGAACGCCGCCCTTGAGCTTGAAGTCCTCAAAGCCGTACTTCTCGTGGGTCGCCTTTGCCAGGGCAACGATGGCCTCCGGGGTCAGGGCCTCCTCGTGGCGCAGGCGGTACCAGTCGCATGCGGCATCCGGCTCCTCCTCATACTCCAGGTCGGTCTTTTTGCGGTCGCCGACATAGAACAGGTAGCTCAGGAAACGGACCCGATCACGCTGGATGCCGTCGCCCATCAGGGCAGCGGCGGGCACGTTCAGGAACTTGCCCAGCAGGTCCAGCAGAGGAGCCTCGATGGCGGTGACAACGTGGACACCGGTGCGCAGGTCAAAGGTCTGCAGGCCGCGGACATCGTCCTTGATGTTGGCATCCAGCCATGCGCGGACCTTGTTCAGGGTCTGCTTGTAGTCGGCAATGCTGGTGCCCAGCACCAGGTGCTTGACATCTTCCAGGGCCTTGGTGATCTTTTCGCCGCCGGGCACCTCGCCCACGCCCTCAACGCCGTTGGAATCGGTCAGGATGACGATGTTGCGGGTAAAGTAGGGTGCGTGTGCGCCGGAGAGGTTCAGCTCCATGCAGTCGTGACCGGCTACGGGGAAGATCTCCATTTTTTCAACGGTAGGAATGCTCATGGTGTAATACTCCTTTTCTTTTATACCTTTTTAATGAAACAACAGATTTACAGCAGACCGGCTTCGGTCATGGTTTTTACAAAGCCCTGCTTTGCGGGGCCTTCCGGGGTGGGCAGGGTGGGCAGATACGGCACGCCCACATCGCGGCCGCGCAGGGTGGCCATGTCCTTGGCTGCCACCGGGAAGCTGGCCGCATCCATCGACAGACGCACCGGGTTCAGCTTGAACTGGGCTTCCAGGCTGCCCTCGCGGTCCCCAGCGACGTACTTGTTGTACACGTCGGTGATCAGCTCCGGCATGAAGTTGGCCGCCGTACACACGCCGCCCACGGCACCGTGGCACAGGCTGGCGTACAGCAGCGTATCCTTGCCGCCGAACACCTTGAAGTTCACGTCGCGGGTGCGGCGGATGAACTCCGAGGTCAGGGTGATGTCGCCGCTGGTGTCTTTCATGCCAACGATGTTGGGCACATTGTGGGCCAGCTCGTCCACCAGCTGGGCCGTCAGGGTGTAGCCCACACGGCCGGGGTTGTTATACAGCAGAACGGGCGTATTGGGAATGCTCTCTGCAATGGTCTTGAAATGGTTGTACAGCTCGGTGTAAGTCGGCTTGAGGAACATGGGCTGCAGGATGCTCACCGCAGCGGCACCGTTCTTCTCGGCCATCTGGGCCAGGCGGCAGCACTTTTTGGTGCTGATGGCACCGATGCCGAAATACACCGGCACACGGCCCGCTGCCTGATCCACCATGATCTTCAGGCCGCGCTCCATCTCGTCCTCCTCGATCATGTAGAACTCACCGTTGGAGCCAAACGCCAGCACGCCGCTCACGCCGCCGTTGATGACGTATTCCACCTGCGCGCGCTGCTTGGCTTCGTCGATCTTCTCGTTCTCGTCCACAATGGTCAGGATGGGCACGACCACACCTTTGATAAATTCTGTGTTCATTGTTTTGTTTCCTTTCAGCGGCCGATCTGGATGCCGGTCAGCTTCTCGTAGTACTGAGCAATGGCGCTGTGGTCAGCCTGGCCCTTGCCATTGTTGTGCAGCCACTGCAGCACTTCCTGGACCTCAGCGGTCATGGGGACCGGAGCGCCCACGGTGTGTGCGCAGTCCAGAGCGTTGTTCAGATCCTTGATGTGCAGGTCGATCTTGAAGCCGGGCTTATCGTTGCCCTCGATCATCATCGGAGCCTTTGCGTTCATGACAGTGGAGCCTGCCAGGCCGCCCTTGATGGCCTGGAACACCAGCTCCGGATCAACGCCTGCCTTCTGAGCCAAGGTCAGAGCCTCGGCCAGAGCCTGGATGTTGCAGGCAACGATGATCTGGTTTGCCAGCTTGGTGGTGTTGCCTGCGCCCACATCGCCGCAGCGCACAACGGAAGCACCCATGGTCTCCAGCAGAGGCTTGTAGGTGTCGAACACTTCCTGCTTGCCGCCGACCATGAAGCTCAGGGAGCCGTCAATGGCCTTGGGCTCGCCGCCGGAAACAGGAGCGTCCAGCATCTCAACGCCCTTTTCGGCCAGGGCAGCTGCGATCTCCTTGGAAGCGACCGGGTTGATGGAGCTCATGTCGATGAACACCTGACCGGCATGCATAAAGTTTGCAACGCCGGTGCCTGCGGTCAGCATGACGCTCTTGACGTGGGGGGAGTTGGGCAGCATGGTCATGACCACGTCGCACTGCTCACCGATCTCCTGGTTGCTGGCTGCCTTTGCGCCTGCGGCAACCACTTCGTCCACAGCCGCCTTGTTCAGGTCGCTCACCAGCAGGTCGGTATAGCCGCCCTTCAGGATGTTCTTTGCCATGGGCTTGCCCATGATGCCCAGACCGATCAGACCGATTTTCATAATTGGTACCTCCGTATATCCTCCGTGTTTCATTGCACGGGCCGCAGCCGTTCTGCACGGCCCGTACCAGCTGCTTTAATCATAATCAAACACATTATTTCAATCAATGGCCGAACCGCACAAACAAAGCGGCCAAAAACCGTCAGAAACCACTTCTTTTCAAAATGTGAAATCCATGTTTCATTCTGCCCGGACCTTTCGCGTTTGAAACGCGCCCGCAGTTTGCTTGCGCCATTTTTTCGGAGTTTCGTCAATTTTTGATGTTTCAGAAGTTTCATTCCGTTTCAGCGGTGAATCAAAGCCGGATTTTTGTCATAGTTCACAAAAAAGTTGTCTTTTTTTATTGCATTCTGCCAGTTGCATCTTGTATACTTCTGCTTTACACTGTGAAATAGAAAAGCCTCCCGCAAAGAGGCACCGTGTCAAACGAGAATAAGAGAAAAGGTGGTTCATTATGGAGAGACTGTCCATTCAGATCAAGGACAACGACAACGTTGTGGTTGCCGTGCATGACCTGCCCGCCGGCACCAAGCTGGAGAGCGGCGTTGTGACCCTGGAAAAGATCCCCCAGGCCCACAAGATCGCCCTGTGCGATATTCCCGCCGGTGGTGAGATCATCCGCTACGGCGTGGTTCTGGGCTATGCCAAGAACGAGATCAAGGCCGGCAGCTGGATCAACGAACACATGCTCAACCTGCCGGAAAGCCCGGCTTTGACCGATATGCCCTGGGGCACCAACCTCAAGACCCCCGACGAGCTGCCCACCCCGCCGCGCACGACCTGGATGGGCTACCGCAACAAGGTGGGCCCTGCCGGCACCCGCAACCTGCTGGGCATCGTGACCACCGTGCAGTGTGCCGCCGGTGTGGTCAAGGTGGCTGTGGAGCGCATCAAGAAAGAGCTGCTGCCCAAGTACCCCAACGTGGACGGCGTTGTTGCCATCACCCACCCCTACGGCTGCGGTGTCGCCATCAACGCTCCCCTGGCCTACATCCCTATCCGTGCCATCACCAACGTGATCCGTCACCCCAACTTTGGCGGTGAGATCATGGTGGTCGGCCTGGGCTGCGAGAAGCTGACCTACGACCGCGTGCTGCCCCCGGAGGACATCACCCCGGAGAACTGCCTGACCCTGCAGGATTGGGAGGGCCACGATGCCATGATGCAGGCCATCCTGGACATGGCGGACAAGAAGCTGCAGAAGCTGAACCTGCGCCACCGCGAGGAGCTGCCCCTGAGCGAACTGCTGATCGGCATGCAGTGCGGCGGCTCCGACGCATTCTCCGGCATCACCGCCAACCCCAGCGCAGGCTACGCTGCCGATATGCTGGTCAAGGGCGGCGCTACCGTGATGTTCAGCGAGGTCACTGAGGTGCGTGACGGCGTGCCCATGCTGGCTGCCCGCTGCGTGAGCGCCGAGGTCCGCGATAAGCTGGCCGCCGAGATGAAGTGGTACGACGATTATCTGGCTGAGGGCGGCGTGGACCGCGATGCCAACCCCACTCCGGGCAACAAAAAGGGCGGCCTGGCCAACATTGTGGAAAAGGCCATGGGCTCCATTGCCAAGAGCGGCACCAGCCCCATCGTTGAGGTCCTGTCCCCGGCCGAAAAGCCCACCAAGCACGGCCTGATCTTTGCTGCCACCCCTGCTTCCGATATCGTCTGCGGCCCCTCTCAGGTGGCTTCCGGCATCGGCCTGCAGGTGTTCATGACCGGCCGCGGCACTCCCTACGGCCTGGACGTGGCCCCCGTCATCAAGGTGTGCAGCCGCAATGAGATGAAAGACCACTGGTTCGACCTGATCGACATTTCTGCCGGTCATGTGGCGACCGGTGAAGCTACCATCGCCGATGTGGGCACCGAGATCTTCAACCTGATCCTGGATGTTGCCAGCGGCACCAAGCAGCCGTACAGCGACCAGTATGGTTTCCACAACGATATGTGCATCTTCAACCCGGCACCCATTACCTGATCGTTCTGCAATTCCTGCGCCCCGGCACTTCCCGCAAAACGGAAGCGCCGGGGCGCTTTTTTGCGCACTGCTGCTGAAACGCGCAAAAAACCACCCTGCGGGAAGCATTGCTGCCCCCGCAGGGTGGTTTCATTGCATTTCAGATCGTTTCAGGAACGTTTCAGCCCAGCAGAGCCACGGCCACATCGTTGACGTTGGTGCCGGTGGGGCCGGTCATCACCAGGCCGTCCACCGCTTTCAGGGCGTGGTAGGCATCGTTGTCGGCCAGGGTCAGGAACACGTCCATGCCCTGGGCAGCCAGTGCGCTCTGGGTGCTGCCGTCCACATAGCCGCCCGCAGCATCGGTGGGACCGTCGGTGCCATCGCTGCCAAAGGAGAACACGGCAGCCTGATCCAGCCCGGCAATGCCGGGGGCGGCAGCCAGGGCCAGCTCCTGATTGCGGCCGCCCAGGCCCTTGCCGGTCAGGTGGACTACGGTCTCGCCGCCGGCCAGGAATGCCAGCTTTTTGCCCTCGCCCGCATGGGTGCGCAGGATGCTTGCCAGGAAGCTGCCGGCCTCGCGTGCCTCGCAGCAGAGCTGGTCGGTCAGGACCACCGGCTCATAGCCCAGAGTGCGGCACTCCGCAGCGGCGGCGGCGCACAGCTCGCGCACACTGCCGGTGATCTGGGTGGTCACGTTGTCCAGGGTCTTGGGGGTCTCCCTGCCCAGCAGAGCTTTGGCCTCCGCACTCAGCTCCAGGTGATACTTTTCTGCGATGGCCTGTGCCTCGGCACAGGTGGAGGTATCGGGGTAAGCCGGGCCGCTGGCGATCATATCCAGCGGGTCGCCCAGGATATCGCTCAGCACGATGCTGAACACCTTGGCCGGAGCGCACAGCTGGGCAAACCGGCCGCCCTTGACGGCGGACAGGCGCTTGCGGATGGTGTTCATCTCCACAATGTCGGCTCCGCAGGCCAGCAGCTGGCGGGTAATGTCCTGCAGCTCCTCGCCGGAGACCAGCGGCTTTTCAAACAGAGCGCTGCCGCCGCCCGAAAGCAGGAACAGCACGGTGTCGTTCTCGGTCAGGCCCTGCACCAGATCCAGCGCTTTCTGGGTCCCGGCAAAGCTGCCGTTGTCGGGCACGGGATGGCCGCCCTCGCAGCAGACCACACCGGGGATCTCCCCCTTGACATGATCGTACTTGGTCACGACCACGCCGCCGTCCACATGGCCCAGCGTCCGGACCGCTGCGGCAGCCATCTGCCATGCAGCCTTACCGGCAGCCACCAGCAGCGTGCGGCCGCTGCCCGGCACAAAGTTCTGAAGCGCACGCTGCACAGCCTCGTCCGGCAGAACGGCTTTCAGGCTGGAGGCAATGATCTGGTCGGCATCCTTTCGCAGTGTCTGATTCATAATGCAGCTCCTTTTTTCTTACAGCAGACCGGCTTCGGTCATGGTTTTTACAAAGCCCTGCTTTGCGGGGCCTTCCGGGGTGGGCAGGGTGGGCAGATACGGCACGCCCACATCGCGGCCGCGCAGGGTGGCCATGTCCTTGGCTGCCACCGGGAAGCTGGCCGCATCCATCGACAGACGCACCGGGTTCAGCTTGAACTGGGCTTCCAGGCTGCCCTCGCGGTCCCCAGCGACGTACTTGTTGTACACGTCGGTGATCAGCTCCGGCATGAAGTTGGCCGCCGTACACACGCCGCCCACGGCACCGTGGCACAGGCTGGCGTACAGCAGCGTATCCTTGCCGCCGAACACCTTGAAGTTCACGTCGCGGGTGCGGCGGATGAACTCCGAGGTCAGGGTGATGTCGCCGCTGGTGTCTTTCATGCCAACGATGTTGGGCACATTGTGGGCCAGCTCGTCCACCAGCTGGGCCGTCAGGGTGTAGCCCACACGGCCGGGGTTGTTATACAGCAGAACGGGCGTATTGGGAATGCTCTCTGCAATGGTCTTGAAATGGTTGTACAGCTCGGTGTAAGTCGGCTTGAGGAACATGGGCTGCAGGATGCTCACCGCAGCGGCACCGTTCTTCTCGGCCATCTGGGCCAGGCGGCAGCACTTTTTGGTGCTGATGGCACCGATGCCGAAATACACCGGCACACGGCCCGCTGCCTGATCCACCATGATCTTCAGGCCGCGCTCCATCTCGTCCTCCTCGATCATGTAGAACTCACCGTTGGAGCCAAACGCCAGCACGCCGCTCACGCCGCCGTTGATGACGTATTCCACCTGCGCGCGCTGCTTGGCTTCGTCGATCTTCTCGTTCTCGTCCACAATGGTCAGGATGGGCACGACCACACCTTTGATAAATTCTGTGTTCATTGTCTTATTTCCTTTCAGTCCGCTTTTCTCCATTTATTCATTGCCTGCATCCGTAAAACGGAACAGGTTCAATCCGATCTCCGGCGAGTATTCCCGCTCTACCACACCCTCCAGGCTCTGGAGGATGAATTCACCGGTCAGGCTGATCACCGCGCGGCTCAGGTGTCCGCCGTGGCATTCGTTGTTTACCGGGTTGCCCACCGTGGCGTGCAGGTGCAGGTACACCTCGCCGTCCTTGGTGGAGATGTTCCCCACACAGGATGCCATTTCCAGCGTTCCGGTGTAACGGGCCGATTCAAACAGGAATTTATCGTGGTTGAACGCGCCCAGGGTCACATCGTTCACGGCACCCAGGCCGTTGATGGAGCCCAGGCGGATACGTTCCTGCCTGCACAGGGCCGTCAGGCTCTCCACCACTTCTTCCCCACGGTCCAGCCGCACCACATAGGAGGACCCAAATTTCCGATAGTCCATCTTGTTGTCCTCCCCGGCTCAGACGATCTCCAGCCGCATCTTGCGCTGCGGCGGAGGGAACGCTCCGTTCAGGGCTGCCAGATCCTCCGCCGTCAGATGCAGGTCGGCCGCCGCGGCGTTTTCCGCTGCATGGCGGGCGCTGCCCGTGCGGGGGATGGGCAAGACACCGGGCTGTGCCAGCAGGAACGCCAGCATCACCTGGGGCACCGTGGCCCCGTGCTCCTGCGCAATGCGGGTGAGCACCGGGTGGTGCATCAGGCCGCGCCGCAGCTGTCCGGCCTGTGCCAGCGGGCAGTAAGCCATGACCGGGATGTTCTTTTCCCGCATCAGGGGCAGCAGATCGTACTCGATGCCGCGGCTGCTCACATTGTAAAGCACCTGGTTGGCGGCGCAGTTGGTGCCCTGCTTGACGCGGAACAGTTCCCGCATATCAGAAGTGTCCAGGTTGGAAACGCCCCAGGCGCGGATCAGGCCGTCTTCTTTCAGTTCTTCCATGCACTCCACGGTCTCGGCCAGCGGCACACTGCCCCGCCAGTGCAGCAGGTACAGGTCCAGATAATCGGTTTTCATCCGCATCAGCGAGTCCTCGCAGCTGACCCGGATATCGCCCCGGCCTGCATTGAACGGATACACCTTGCTGACCACGAACAGCTTGCTGCGGTCCATGCCCTGGATGGCCTCGCCCACCAGCTCCTCAGCGGCACCGTCGCCATACATTTCGGCGGTGTCGATCAGGTTCATACCGGCTTCCACACCGGCGCGCAGAGCATCGGCTTCCTGCCGGAAACGGTCCGGATGTTCGCCCAGGTACCAGGTGCCCTGGCCGACCGGCCCGACGCTGAGCCCGGCTTCGGTTTGAAACAACATCTGATTCATCCTCCTTGTGTGGATTTTTCTGGACTTATTGTAACACACAGGCCCTGTTTGGGCAAATTTCATCGTTCCTCTAAGCGCAATCTTTTGAACGCATGATTTCATCTTTTGCAATCACTTTTTTCCGATCGTGTTCGTTTTTGCTTGATGCACAAAAAGTCAGCCCTTAATTTGGCGATATTTCACTTGCCTAAAACCCTGCTTCCAAGTATACTTAATCTGTCGAAAAGGCATCCTGCGGCAGCTGCTGCGGGATTGGAAATTAGAAACAGAGTTACGGAGGTACCAATTATGAAAATCGGTCTGATCGGTCTGGGTATCATGGGCAAGCCCATGGCAAAGAACATCCTGAAAGGCGGCTACACCGACCTGCTGGTGAGCGACCTGAACAAGGCAGCCGTGGACGAAGTGGTTGCCGCAGGCGCAAAGGCAGCCAGCAACCAGGAGATCGGTGAGCAGTGCGACGTGGTCATGACCATGCTGCCCAACTCCCCCCACGTCAAGAGCGTCATGCTGACCGCAGGCACCGGCGTTGCAAACTTTATGCATGCCGGTCAGGTGTTCATCGACATGAGCTCCATCAACCCGGTCGCTTCCAAGGAGATCGCAGCTGCCCTGGCCGAAAAGGGCGTTGAGATGCTGGACGCTCCTGTTTCCGGCGGCGAGCCCAAGGCCATTGACGGCTCCCTGAGCTTCATGGTCGGCGGCAAGCAGGAAGTGTTCGACACCTACAAGCCTCTGCTGGAGACCATGGGTGCTTCCGTTGTGCGCTGCGGCGATGTGGGCGCAGGCAACACCACCAAGCTGGCAAACCAGATCATCGTTGCCTGCAACATCCAGGCTCTGGCCGAGGCTCTGACCTTGGCTCAGAAGGCAGGCGTTGATCCGGAGCTGGTGTTCCAGGCCATCAAGGGCGGCCTGGCAGGCTCCACTGTCATGAACGCCAAGGCTCCGATGATGATCGAGGGCAACGACAAGCCCGGCTTCAAGATCGACCTGCACATCAAGGACCTGAACAACGCTCTGGACTGCGCACACACCGTGGGCGCTCCCGTTCCCATGACCGCTGAGGTTCAGGAAGTGCTGCAGTGGCTGCACAACAATGGCAAGGGCCAGGCCGACCACAGCGCCATTGCTCAGTACTACGAGAAGCTGACCGGCATCCAGATCGGCCGCTGATCCGAAAGGTCTTTCCTTTTTCATAAAATTCTGCTATCATAAATCCTGAAAGGTTTATGGCAGCAAAGTCAACGGCGGCTCGCTGCAAGGCGGGCCGCCGTTTTTGTTGGTTTTATGATGCAGGAGGAAACGCCGCATGGCAAAAGTAGCAGTTCTGGTCCCCAATCAGGAGTTGTTGTCCATTGCACAGCCCCTGATCGGAGAATTCCCATCCATGTCACTGATCATTGAATATTCGCACACCAGCCAGTTTGTGGCCCGCGCCAAGGAACTGCAGCGCCAGGGGTACGACCTGCTGGTGGCCCGCGGCGTGCAGGCCACCCTGGCCAAGCGCAGCGTCCAGATGCCGCTGGTGGAGATCCACGTCACCCAGCAGGAGATGGCTACCGTGGTCATGGAGCTCAAGCAGGAGCTGCATGTGGAACGGCCCAAGATCGCGCTGATCGGCATGGCGAACATGTTCAGCGATACTTCCCAGTTCAACGACCTGTTCCAGGTGGACCTGACCCTTTATATGGTGGAGCAGAACAACGAGCTGGCCGGTGCGGTGGAGCAGTGCATCGCCGATGGCTGCGGCGGCGTGATCGGCGGCGACATCGTGTGTGAGGTAGCCGCCCGCGAAAACCTGCCCTACAAGTTTATCCCCTCCGGGCAGGAGAGCCTGCGCAATGCGCTGGAGGTGGCCTCCCAGATGGCCTACGCCATCGACCTGGAAAAACGGAACAGTGCCGAGATCAACACCCTGCTCAACTACACGTTCAGCGGCATCATCCAGGTGGATCAGGAGGGCATCATCCGCCGCGTGAACCGCATCAGCTACAACCTGCTGGAACGCGCCTCCACCGACCTGCTGGGCCAGGAGATCAGTACCGTGCTGCCCAATCTGAACCGGAGCGTGCTGGAGGATGCGCTGCGCCACGGCAAGGAGTCCTACGCGTTCCTGCTGGACATCAGCCACAAGGCCGTTGTGGTCAACGTGGCCCCCATCCTGGTGGAGGGAAAGATCGAGGGCGCGGTGCTGACATTCCAGGAAGGCCAGCGCCTGATCGAGATGGACAGCGAGATGCGCCGGGAGCTGTACCAGCGCGGCTTTGTGGCGCGGTACAGCTTTGAGAACCTGATCAGCGAAGACCCGGAGACCCGCAGCATGATCGAGCTGGCCAAGCGGATCAGCAAATTTTCGGCCCCGGTGCTGCTGACCGGTGAGACCGGCAGCGGCAAGAACATCCTGGCCTCCTGCATCCACAACGAAAGCCTGCTGCGCAAAAACGCGTTCGTCACCATTGACTGCAGCGCCTGGCTGCCCGAAACGCTGGACAATATGCTGTTTGGCAACTACACCCTGCGCAAGGACTCTACGGTGGACAGCTACGCCGAGATGGCACAGGACGGCACGCTGTACCTGAGCCATGTGGAGCAGCTGCCGCTGGAAACGCAGTACAAGCTGCTCTGCCTGATCCGGGGGCGCTTCCTCCACAACGGCCCCTCCCGCCCGGCGGCGGCCAATGTCCGCGTGATCGCATCCAGTGCGGTCAACCTGATCTCCCGCGTGGAAAAAGGCGAGTTCCGCAGCGACCTGTATTACGCACTGAGCGTGCTGAGCCTGGAGATCCTGCCGCTGCGCCGCCACCGGGGCGATATCCTGGGCTGGACGGATCTTTACCTGGACGAATGGCAGGAAAAGTACAAGCGCTATGTCCACCTGACCCAGGGGGCCCGCCGCTATTTGCAGGACTACGAATGGCCCGGCAACCTGGACCAGCTCAACAGCGTCTGCGAGCGGCTGGTGCTGCTGACCCAGAAGCGGAACATCGACGAAGTGTTCCTGCGCCAGCAGCTGGAACAGGTGGCCCCCCGGATGCTGCCCGGCACCGAACAGATCGTGCTGTACAAGGACCAGAAAGCGGTGGAGATCGCCGCGCTGCTCAAAAAACACCACGGCAACCGCCAGCAGGTGGCCGACGAGCTGGGGGTCAGCAAGACCACGCTCTGGCGCTACCTGAAAAAATACGACATCAAACCGGATTACAACTGCTGAACACGCAAAAACGGGACTGCAAACCTGCAGCCCCGTTTTGTTGTTACGCCTGTTCCAGCTCTTTTTCCACGATGCCGTCGGCGGCGTGGATCCATTTGCCGCTTTTCAGGCGGCCCACACACCACACGGCTTTGATGAGAAAATCCACCCGCAGTGCCAGGATGACGGCCCAGGCAGGCCAGCCCAGCACCAGGCCGCCCACACTGCCCAGCGGGATGGATACCACCCACATGAACAGGATGTCCGCTTTCATTAAAAAGCGGGTATCGCCGCCGCCCCGCAGCACGCCCTTGGTCATCACGCTCTGGATGCACTGGAAAAAGACGATGACCGCATAGGCCGCCATCATTTCCTCGGTAATGCGGATGGTCTCGGCATTCAGGGTATACATCGCAATGCTCAGCGGGCCGCAGACCAGCATCATCAACGCCGCGATCACGCCGAACACGATGCTCATCACATAGAACGTATAGCCCTGCTGCATCGCTTTTTCGCGGCTGCCCTCGCCAATGGTGTGCCCCGTTACGATGCTGGACGCATTGGCGATGCCCTGGATGACCACCGTAAACAGGCGGTCGAGCACCTGGCAGATGGCGTTGGCCGAGACGACGGCCGCGCCCATGTGGCCCAGCACCACGCTGACGATGTTGCCGCCCAGCCCCAGCAGGCCATCGCTGACCAGCACCGGCAGGCCCAGGCGGAGGTAATTGGAAAAGAACTCCCGGCTGGGCATCCGGCGCAGATGCTGAAGCCGCAGGCCCAGCCGGGTATCCCGGAACAGGATATACCCAAACGTCACCACAAACTCGGCCAAACGGGCCAGCAGGGTGCCAATGGCGGCCCCGGCGATCTCCAGCCGGGGTGCGCCGAACTTGCCAAAGATAAAGACATAGTTGGCTCCCACGTTTACCACAAACGAGATGCAGCTGACCACAAGGCCCAGCTGCGCCTGCCCGACCGAACGCATGAGCTGCGCCGCCACCAGGCTGGTGCCGTGAATCACAAAGATGAACGCCGTGACCCGCAGATAGCGGGCTCCCTGCGTCACAACATGCTGCTCCGAGGTGTAGATGCGCATGATCTGCTCCGGGAAGCACCCGGTGACCACAGCGAACACCACGGCCAGCGCCAGGGCCATCCGCAGCGCCATATTAAAGGTCTGGCGCACCTTTCCCGTTTCCCTTGCGCCCCAGTATTGGGCGGCCAGCACGCTGCTGCCGCCGATGATGCCCATATTCAGGATGGTGAACAGGTTATAATACTGGTTCGCCAGGCTGGAAGCCGAGATTTGCACCTCGCCAAAGCGGCCCAGCATCACGGTGTCCAGCAGGTTCACGCCCATATTGATGGCCTGCTGCAGCGCTACCGGAAGCATAATGCTGAGCACCCGACGGTAAAACTTCTTGTCCCGGACCAGGCGGAACGTCGGCTTCTCCCCCGCCATCAGCGCTTGCCCAGCTCTTTTTCCGCCGCCCACATCAGGCCTTTCATAAAGCCGGTAGGGTAGCAGAACGAACCTGGCATCCCGCCAAAGTTGTCCATGGGACGGAAGCCGTGGTCAATGGAGATGACCGCATTGCAGTTGCAGGCCACCAGCTGTTTCATGATGGCGTACATATCGGCATAACCGTCCTCGGCCAGCACTTCTTCAAACACCGGCAGCTGGGCATCCACATTGCGGAAATGGACGCAGAGCAGGCGGTCCTCATCGCACAGCTCCTTGATATCGGCAAACAGGTCGCCAAAATCACTGCCCGCTTCCAGCCAGCAGCCGACACAGAGCTTGACACCCAGGGCCTTGCTGCCCTTGGCGGCCCGGAACGCCCTGCGGTAGCACTCCATGTTGTAGATCAGGCTGGGGATGCCCGCCATGCAGGCCAGCGGCGGGTCGTTGGGGTGCAGCGCCAGGCGCACGCCGGTCTCCTCCGCCACCGGAATGACACGGTCCATGAAATAGGTGAAATTATCCCAGATCTCCTGCTCGGTGTAGGCGCGGTCCTCGGCATTGGGGCGGGCCAGAATTTCATTCTGGTCACAGTACATGGCCACACCGCCGCGGGTGTGCCGGCCCACCTGCCAGGCCGTGCGCAGGATGCCGTTGGGCTGCCAGGCAATGGAGGTAAAGGGGATCTGCTCCTCGCCAAACACCCGCAGCATGTGGATGAATTTTTCGATCTCCTGGTCGCGGTCCGGCAGGCCAAGGTGGATGCTCTTGTTCTTCTGCAGCTCCATACAGGCCGCATCGGAGATGGTCATGCCGAACTTTGCCAGCTTTTCTTTCTGGGCGCGGAGCACCTCCACGCGGATCTCCTCCGGCTTGAGCATCAGGCTGACATTTTCCACGCCCATCTGGCGGATAAAGGCCAGGGCTTCTTCGCTTTCGGACGTGCGGACCGGGATCTGTGGACGCATAGACATACGCTGAAACCTCCTGCAATTGTGATCTGATTTCAAACACAGAAAAAACCCTTGACAGCCGTGATCTGCCAAGGGATTTTCCTGAAGGTTTGTGGTGAACGATTTAGGAGAAATTGGAGAAGCTCAATGAATGGGTAAAGCAATGTGATTCACGGCTGGAATTCGATTATTCCGGGCGAAGAACCGTCATTTTTGTTGACCGGTATCTTTGCTTCCGTTGCTCTTATGATACTCCGGTTTTCTTGTTCCGGCAATTGACAAACTGCCTGAAACTCCGGCCCGGAAACCGGCAGAGTCGTCAAGATTGCAATTTTTGCATTGTTTTTGACGCAACCCATTGAAACGTGTTGAAATGTGCTTGATGCGTTCCTCTGCCGCAGAGCAGCACCGGCCAGCACCACGGCACCGCCCGCAAGGCTCCACACCAGCGCCGGTCTGCTCCGGACCAGGGCGATCTGCGCCCGGGGCGGCCTCTTTTTTAGCCAAAGCAGCCCATCAGGCCCACAGTGGGATCAGCGGGGCAGATGCCACGTATTTTTTACAGATCACTCGTGTCGATGATGGCACCGGTATCGGCGCTGGACACCATGGCCGCATACTTTGCCAGCGCAGGCAGGCGGGGCTTGCGCAGCGGGGTCCAGCCCTGCTTACGGCGGGCAAACTCCTCATCCGACACATCAATGGTCAGGGTGCGGTTCGTGATGTCGATGTGGATCACATCGCCGTCCTGCACAAAGGCGATGGGGCCGCCGCTGGCTGCCTCCGGCGAAACGTGGCCAATGCAGGGGCCGTGGGTGGCACCGGAGAAGCGGCCGTCCGTAACCAGCGCCACCTCCTCGTCCATGCCGCGGCCCATGATAAGCGCCGTGGTGGAAAGCATTTCCCGCATCCCAGGGCCGCCCTTGGGGCCCTCGTACCGGATCACGATCACGGTCCCCTTTTCGATCTCGCCCGCGCTCAGGGCCGCGTCCGTTTCTTCCATGGAGTCGAACACCCGCGCCTTGCCGGTAAAATGATACATGCTCTCTTTCACGCCGCTCTGCTTAACCACCGCGCCGCGCGGGGCCAGATTGCCGTGCAATACCGCAATGCCGCCCTCCGGTTTCTGGGGGGCTTCCAGCGTTTTGAGCACATCGCCGTGCTGCACCGTAATGGGAGCCAGCAGCTCGTCCAGCTTTTTTCCCGCCACAGTCAGCGAATCGGTGTACAGGTCCTGCTGGATGGTCTTGAGCACGGCCGGGATGCCGCCCGCTGCATCCAGCGAAACGATGGGATACTTGCCGCTGGGCTGCAGGTTGCAGATGAACGGCACTTTGCGGCTGATGCGGTCAAAATCGTCCAGCGTCAGCTCTACCCCGGCCTCGTGGGCAATGGCCATCAGGTGAAGAACGAGGTTGGTGGACGAACCGGTGGCCATGGCACCCGCAATGCCGTTGAGCATCGTCTCGCGGGTCAGAATCTTGCGGGGGGTGATGCCGTGATGCAGCAGCTCCATCACGGCACGGCCGCTGGCCTTGGCGATCCGCTTGCGCTTGTTGGAAACGGCCGGGGCCGTGCCCGCACCGGGCAGAGCCATGCCCAGCACCTCGGTCAGCATACACATGGAGTTGGCTGTGCCCAGATGGGCGCAGGAACCCACGGTGGGCAGGGCATCCTTTTCGGCCTGCTTCATCTGCTCCACCGTCACAGCCCCCGTTTCCACGCGGCCCGGATACTCCCGCAGCTCGCTGGAACAGAACAGAGGGTTGCCGCCCACATTGCCGGGCAGCATGGGGCCGCCGGGCACCACCACGCAGGGGATGTCCAGCCGGGCGGCCGCCATCAGCATCCCGGGGATGATCTTATCGCAGCCCGGCAGCAGCACCATGGCATCAAAGTGGTGGGCTTCCACCACCATCTCCACCGAGTCCGCGATCAGGTCGCGGCTTGCCAGCGGGTAGCGCATCCCCTCGTGGCCCTGGCACAGACCGTCGCAGATGGCAATGGTCTCGCTGCGGCGGGGCACGCCGCCCGCCTCAATCACGCCCTGGCAGACATACTCGGCCAGATCCCGTAGGTGTGTGTGACCCGGCACCATCTCGCTGAACGAGCCAATCACCGCCACAAAAGGCTTTTTCAGGTCTTCCTCGTCCATGCCGGTGGCGTACAGCAGGGCACGCTGCCCGCTGCGGCCCAGGCCGTTGGTCAGAATGCTGCTGCGGTACTTAGGGTCTTTCATCTGGAATTCCTTTTCGTAATCCATGGTTTTTGTCTCCTTTTGGGGATTTCACCACAAAGCGCCCCTGCGGCGGTTTGGAGTGAAGAAAACCGCAGGAGCGTTTTGTGTGAGAGAAAAACGAAGCATTCCTCCGGATCCGTCACGAACCGGACATCGCCTCAGAGAGAAAACTTGCGTCGGATGGTCTCATAGACCAGGGCGCGGGCCTGCTGCCAATCGGCCGTGCAGCGGGCATAAAAGCCGTGGGCACTGCCGCAGAATCGCTGCAGCGTGACTCGGTTGCCGCTGACCGCCAGCTTGGAGGCAAATTTTTCGCCGCCATAACGCAGATAATCTTTTCCGGCCGTGATGACCACTGTTTCCGGAAAGCGTTGCAGCTGTTCTTCCGTGGCACTGTTCAGGTTCAGATAGACCTCGTGCTCCAAGGCCGGGTCGTTGTTGGTGAACATGGCATTATACAGCATCCCACGGTTTTCCAGCCTTGTCAGATCCATGCCGCTGTTCAGCAGGTCCTCGGCTTCCGGGGTCACAAAGGGATCGCAGGCGGGGTAAATCAGCAGCGCCAGAGCCGGCATCCGGCCGCCCTGCTCCTGGGCCCGCAGGCAGGTGGTGGCCGTCAGGGTCGCACCGGCGCTATTGCCGCCCAGCACCACTTTTTCCGGGTCGATGCCAAGCTCCGCGGCATGATCCATGGCCCACTGCACGGTCTCGTAGCACTCGATCATGGGGGTGGGGTACATCACCTCCGGGCAGGTGCGGTAGTCAATATCCAGGACCGTGCTGCCCAGTTCCACTGCATAGTGGGCGCACAGGGCCCCGTCCCATGGGTTGTGGGGCTGCACAAAGCCACCGCCGTGAATGTTGATGACCAGCACATCGTTGGTCACACCTCCCTTGGGTGTGATGAGGTAGCTTGTGTTTTCGCCCACCGAGGTCGGGATCTTCAATGTGCGGGTATCCACCTGTTCCAATGCATCCATGTACCCCGCCGGGGCTTCAAACGGGAGGTTCGCGGGAGCCCGCAGCCGGGCAGCCCACTCCTCCTTGAGCTGTTGCGTCATGACCATTGCGAATTCCTCCCTCACTTGTTTTTCTGCCGGGCAGCCTTGATCTGATCGCCGAACAGAGAGCCGAAAATGCTCATCACGGCCACCACCAGCAGCACAAGGCTGACCGGGCGGGTGAAGAATGCATGCCAGCCGTTTTCGGCCATGTTGCAGCCGCGGCGCAGATAGGTCTCGATATTGCCGCCCAGCACCACCGCCAGGATCAGCGGCGAGGAGGGGATCTCAAAGTACTGCAGGAACAGGCCCAACAAGATGGCAATGAGCATCATGAACACATCGAACATGTTGTTGGAGGCCATGTATGCACCGGCAAAGATCAGCACCAGGATGGCCGGGTAGAGGAAGTGATAGGGGATCTTGAGCAGCGCCGGGAACAGCGGCATGCCAAGGATCTCGACCACGAACACCCACACCGCCGCCACCGCAGCGGCCAGGAAGATCAGGTTGAACAGAACCGGGTTGTTGGTGGAGAACAACGGGCCGGGCTGCACGCCCTGCAGCGTCAGAGCCGCCATCAGCAGCGCACAGGCACCGTCGCCGGGGATACCCAGCGAGACCATGGGGATGATGGCACCGCCGATGGAGGCATTGTTGGCCACCTCCGGCGCAATGACACCGTCCACGCAGCCGGTGCCCAGCAGCTCCGGGTGCTTGGAAGCACTCTTTTCCTGCGCATAGGCCACCATGTTGGCCAGGGTTCCGCCCATTCCGGGCAAAAAGCCGATGACCAGGCCGATGCACCAGGAGCGGATGACGTTGATCTTATTATCGGAGAAATCTTTCCAGGGGAACTGGAAGCGGCTGATCTTGACGATGTCCGCCTGGCTTGCCTTGGAGTTGCGGGCAAACTCCAGCAGAATGGTGACACCGGCAAACAGGCCCATCATCACATCCACAAAGCTGATGCCGCCGTAAAGATAGTAGGTACCCATGGTAAAGCGCTTGGTGCCGCAGATGGGCGCATAGCCCACGCAGGCGATCACCAGGCCGATGCCCATGGCCAGCATGCCCTTGGCCATGTTCCCCTGCGAGAGAGTGATGACCAATGTCAGGGCACAGAGCATCAGGCTGAAATACTCCCACGGGCCCAGCTTGACCGCCCACTCCGAGATCCAGTTGGCCGCAAACAGGGCAATAAGCACCGAGGGAGCCGTACCGATGAAGTTGGCTGTGGTGGCCGCCGAAAGCGCCCGGACCGCCTCGCCTTTTTTGGTCATCTCATAGCCATCGTACACGGTGGCGATGGAGTTGGTCGTACCGGGGATGCCCAGCAGGATGGAGCCGATGTAGCCGCCGGACACGCCGCCGATGTAAATACCCATCAGGGTGGCAATGGCCATGTTGGCTTCCATGTGAAATGTCAGCGGCAGCATGATCACCAGGCCCGTGCCGCCGCTCAGGCCTGGGATGGCACCCAGAACGACACCGGCAACGGCACCGAACAGCAGATAAAAGAGACACTGCGGCGTGAAAAGTGCCGCAAGAGCTTGTACAAATCCTTGCATCCGGAACACCTCCTTACCCAAACAGGATACCGGTGGGCAGCGTTACCTTGAACACCGAGCCCAGCAGGTACCAGATGCCGACACCCAGGATCACGGCGTACAGCACACGGACATACAGCGGGATCTTTTTTTCACCCGCAAACAATGTGCAGCAGACAAACAGCATCACGATGGAGGAATACAGGAAACCAAACACCACGATGCAGACGGCGTACACCACAAAGATGCCGTACAGAAGCACCGCACGCTTCCACTCCCCTGCTGTCAGGAACGGCTTGGCCGCCGCTTCTGACCTGTCCAGCAAAAGCACCACGCCGCAGATCCCGATGAGGGCAGCCGCAATGATGGGGAACAGCCAGGGGCCAGGGTCGCCCGTGGCCAGCTGCATGGAAAGCTTGAGCTGCGAGGTTGCAAAGAGCACCAGCGCTGAAAACGCCAGCGCAATCACGCCCAATACCTTATTTTTCTTCATATTCTGGTCCTCTTTCCCAAAAAGCGCCTGCGGAAACGGGCCCGCAGGCACTTTCGATCACATCCTAAGACGGGTAGGCCCGTTACTTATTGCTCACATCAAAGCCCATGGCGGCGCTCATGGCCTTTGCAGTTTCTGCCTTGGTCTTGTAGGAAGCGGTGGCATCCTCATGGTCCTTGTAGCTGAACTCACACTTCATGACGCTGGTGTAGGACTCCATGGCATCAGCATCTTCCGAGAAGCCCTCCATCGCAGCGTTGATATCGGCAATGACATCGGCATCCATATCCTTGGGACCGAACATGTACATTTCCAGGATCCAGATGTTCTTGCCGCCCAGCTCGCCCATGGTCTGGATGCCGGGCCAGTTGACGGTGTCCTCCGTCTCGCAGCCTGCGATGATGGCCTTGAACTTGCCCGCCTCGATGTACTGCTGTGCGGTGGCGGGGGTCAGCAGGGCCATATCAATGGTGCCTGCCATCATGGCAGTGACCCAGTCGGCCTCGTTGCCGGCATCTACCAGTGTCAACTCAATGCCCACATCGTCGGCAAAGCACTGGACCATGGCCTGCGAGTTGCCGCCCATGGTCACGCCCACGCGGACCTTGCCGGGGTTTGCCTTGGCGTATTCAATGAACTCCTCGCCGCTGCTGTACGGTGCATCGGCCGGGACACAGAACGCGCCGCTGGCCTGCTGGCCGCAGGAGCAGATCACGCACAGTTCCTCGGCCGGGTTGAAATCCAGCTTGCCCTGGTAGTAGTTCATCAGGGTGGAAACGTGGAAGAACAGGATGCTGGAACCATCGGTTTTGTAGTGCAGGGCGTTCTGCACGGCGACCGTGTTGCCGCCGGTGGTGTCGTTGACCACGTTGAATGCCTGGCCGGTCTTGCGCTGCAGATAATCGGCAAAGATGCGGGCAGCCGTGTCGGTACCGCCGCCGGGAGATGCGGGCACGGTCAGGGTCACTGTGCCCTTGGGCCAGGCTTTTCCAGCCACAGCAGCTGCTTCATTGGAAGCTGCCGCAGAGGAAGCAGCGGTGCTGGAAGTTGTGGTGGAAGTGCCGGAACCGCCGCAGGCGGTCAGGGCCATGGCAGCGGTGGTCAGGCCGGCAGCGGCCAGAAAGCTCCGACGAGTGATTTTTTTCATCATGGGGTCCTCCTTTTGAATTCTGTTATGGTTTTTTCTCTTACTGATTTTTCCAGCAAATCAAAAAGTCATTTTTATTGGATGCAAGCACAGTTTATCTCACATCCGCTTGACTTTTTTGTTGGATTTGTTATCATCATTATAGACGCATCGGCTCTATTTGTAAAATGAATAATTCTTTTAGTATCATAACCAAATTCGCAATCAGAGGTTTTTTTATTATGAAAAAGAGTATTCTACTCTATCTGACCGCCCTACAAACCCATGGGTACATTGCTGCTGCGGCCGCCAGCTGCGGAGTTTCTTCCTCCACCATCAACAGCGCCCTGCGGCGGCTGGAACAGGAGCTTGGGGTCACGCTTTACGATCCCGCCGCCCGGCAGCTGACAGCCGAGGGGGCCTTGTACGCCCAGACCGCGCAGGCCATTCTGAACGAGGACGAAGCCCTGCGCCGGAAGCTGGAAGTGTTCCAGACCCGGACCATCCGCTTTGCCTGCTCCGACTTTGTGAACCGGCGTTTTGCCACCCAGCTTTCGCTCAAGCTGCTGACCCGCTACGAGAACACCCGGCTGCAGTTTGCTTGGAAAAGCCCGGACGGCCTGCTGCAAGGCCTGCTGAACGATGTACAGGACATTGTCTTCAGCTGTGAGGAGACCGCCCCCTCCGGCAAGCTGGTCTATCTGCCGCTGCTGCGCAGCACCATGATGCTGGCCGTTCCGCCCGACCACAAGGTGAACCCGGCCCAGCCCATGCGGAGCGTTGCCGACAGCAAGATGATCTCCATGTTCCGGGGCAGCCGCCTTTACCAGCAGGAAATGACGCTGGCCTGCCGCGACGGCACTCCGCCGGAGATTCTAATTGAGACGAACTCCTACGCCCTGGCCGATGGCCTGATCCAGGAAAAGGCTGGGTATGCTGTGGTGGACGGCTTTGCCATGACCGGCGATACCCTCAAACAGGCTGCACTCTGGCCCATCCCCAACAGCTCCATCACCTTTGGGCTGTGGTACCCGAGAGAAAAAGAAAATCTGCCCATCCTGCAGGAGGTCTGTGCCCTGACACGAGATGTGATCACGGAGTTTTGCAGCGGCAGCAAGTATGTCACCATCCTGTTCTGAGAGGAGCGCAGCCATGTATCTGAACGAAGAAGAATATTTTACCATCCTGGCCGAAGAACTGAACTTTACCCGTGCCGCCCAGCGAGCCTGCATTTCCCAGCCTGCCATGAGCAAGGCCGTCGCCAAGCTGGAACAGGAATATGGTGTTGCCCTGATCCAGCGCGACGGCAAAAAGGTGAGCCTGACCTCGGCGGGCAAAGTCTACCTTGCCTCTGCCCAAAAAATGCTGCAGCTGCGGGAGGAGACATACCGCAAGATCTGCCCCGCTCTGAACCAGACCCAGCCCCGGCTCCGAATCGGGATCAACCGGCAGTATACTCAGCAGCGCTTCGCCGAGCTTCTCCGCCGCTCTTACCGTGATTATCCCGGCCCCCTGCCGGATGTGTACGAGATGGACTCCAAAGAGGCACTTTCCATGCTCCGTTCCGGCCTGCTGGACATCGCCATTGCGCTGCGGATGGAACCGGTGGACGAGGGACTGACCCAAATCCCGCTTGCCTGCGAGGAGCTGGTGGTGTTTGTGCCGGACGCTGAGGACTATCACGCCCTGACCTCACAATACGCCATCGGGCAGGCCATCCCGCCGGAAGCACTGCGTGGCCTGAACGTGATCCAGACCCGGAAAGGCTCCATGCTGGACAGCATCGTGCTTCGCTTTTACGCTGAAAACGACATCACGCCCCGCTTTGTCTGCGACGTGGGCGACACCCAGACCGCGCTTTCCATGGCCAACCGGAACTTTGGCATCGCGTTTAACTACCTTTCCCGCCGCTCCATGTACCCCGGCGAGCACTTCTACCGTTTGCAAAACGCTCCTCCGCTGCGCCACTACCTCTTTTTGCAGCCGGGGACGGAAGAAAACGAGCAGATCACGTTCCTGATCCGGATGCTTCAGGGCGGCACCCTGTAAGCGATGCAAAAAAGCCCGCGCAGGGGCTTCTCCACGGAGAAGCTGCACTGTGCGGGCTTTTGATTCAAGCTTTTTCCGGGCGCATGCCGTCGGAATTACTTCTGGGCAGGCTTTGCCTGAACGGTGGTGTAAATGCGGACGACCGAGGAGTTGGGCAGGGTGAAACGGACACGGCCATTTTTGCCAAAGGTGACCGCGATCAGCCGAGCCTTGCCGTTCTTGTCATAGTACTGGACAAAGCCCTTGCTGCCCTCAACAGCACCGGCCACTTGCATGGTCAGGGTCACGCCCTTCGTACCCGCCAGATCCTCAGCGGCCTTGTTGAACGTAACATCCAGCGTCTGCGCCTGCGCATAGTTGCTCAGGTTGGTATCCATGCCGTTTTGGCTCAGGTAAGTCTGGGTCTGCTGTGCCAGGCCGGTCTGGACCTTGTTCAGGCCCTCAGCGGTGGTCTTGGTATCAGCGGTCTTGGCGTTCTCGTAGATCAGATTGTTGTTCTGGCCCACGGTACGGCTGTTGCTGGTCAGCGTGGTGGAAGCAGCCTCAGCGCCTGCAGCCTTGTTGGCGTTGTCTGCCTGCGAAACGGTAGTGACCTTGACAATGGGTTCCTCGGTAGCACCGATATCAATGACCTCGTCGCCGGCATTCTTCACCGGCTCCGTGGTGGTGGTGATGGTAACCGTGGTGCTGCCGACTTCAGCAACAGAGTCATCCACCGTAACGCCGCCCACCGGGCTGCCCACAGCAAAAGCGGAGACACACAGGACAGCAGCCAGTGCAGCGGCCGTCACAGCGGTTGTGATTTTCTTTTTCATAAAGATTCCTCCTGTCATTTTTTGGCTTCGTTGTTCTTGTTTCCGTAGCCGTAACCATAACCTTTATAATAGTAACCGGACTTGTAGTACCGATGGTAATACATGTTCGACTTGCTATTCATTTCCACACGGTTCAGCACCACGCCCAGCAAGGGCACCTCCGTACGGCGCAGCAGCTGCACCGAATCACTGACCAGCTTGCGCGGGGTCTGCCCGCTGCACACCACCAGGACCGTGCCATCGCAATGGGTGGCAATGTTCAGGCCGTCGGCTACGCTGCCCAGCGGCGGAGTGTCAATCAGGATCATCCCAAACTTTTGCTTGCAGACCTCGATCATCTCGGTAAAGCGCTGATTTTCCAGCAGCATCGTCGGGTTGGAGACCGTCTTTGCCACCGGGATGATATAACCATTTGGAATATTTGTCTCGTAGATCACATCTTCCAGCTTTGCCTTGCCGGCCAGATAGTGGGCGCTGCCCACCAGCGTGCTGTTCGGCACAGAGAAGCCATACTTGCTGCGCAGCTCGGATTTGCGGAAGTCGCAGTCGATCAGCAGGGTTGGGGTCCCCAGCTCCGCCATCATCTTCCACAGCTGCATCGTCACAAAGCTCTTGCCCTCGTTGGGGATGCTGCTTGTGATCATGATGGTCTGGACCTCGCTGCCGCAGAAGCTCAGGTTGATGCGCAGCTGATTGATGGATTCTTCCACATCAAAGGGAAGCTCCGGCATCTTTGTAATTTGCAGCTTATTCATTTCTTATGATGCTCCCCCTTAAAAATTTCTTTTTTTCTTCGGTACTCCCCCGGAAAGTCGCCCTCCGGAATGGTAGCCAAAGGCTGCGTGCCAAAGTATTTTGCGATATCGTCCGGCGTTACAAACGTATCATTCATCAGGTAGCGCACCAGCAGCACGCCGCAGCAGAGCACCGCACCAAGCAGCGCGCCCAATACGGTGTTGCGGGAGTAGCTGGGGCTGAATTTCTGGCTCGGCACCACAGCATCCTCCACCAGATTGGGAGACTCGGTCTCCATGATCTTGGGCAGGTAGATACAGGCCTGCTTGACCAGCTCGTTGGCAATGTCTGCCGCCAGCTGCGGGTCTGCATCGGTCACCGTGATCTTCAGGATCCGGGTATCGCTGGTGTTGGTGATACTGATCTGCCGGGCAAGGCTCTTATAGGTAGTGTCCAGCTCCAGGTTCCGGATCACGTCCTGAAGCAGCGGGCGGCTGAGCATCAGTTCCTGATAGTCTGCCGTCAGCTGTGCGCCGATCTGCAGATCGGTCAGGTTGACGATGGAATCATTGGAAGCTGACACGATGTAAATGCTGGCCGAAGCCTGATACTTCGGGGTCACGAAGAAAAATGTGAACCCGAACGCCAGCACAGCACCTGCCACAACACAGGCGAGGATCTTCAGGATATTGCCCCAGAGCAGGTAAAAGACCTCGACCAGGTCGATCTCTGTGGTACTGTCCTGTGCGGGCCAGACCTTGGGCTCCTGGCCCACAGACCCTTGGATCACTTGTTGTTCCATCTTTTGTTCTTTACTCCTTCTTTTCATAGAACAGCTGCAGGATCGTTTGCTGCAAGCTGTTTTCATCCAGGTGATAGGCCCAGTGCTCGTCCTCCACCACATTCTCGCCGTCGATCGTCAACAGGTCGAGCTGGGTGTATTGTTTGAGCTTTTCACCGATCCTGCTGGCCGTCTTGCTGCCAATGTCCGTGACCATGTAATCGCTCAGGGCATCATAAGCCTTTGCGGCAAACTGTGCGTCCTGGTGCCGGAGCCGCTGTTCCAGCGCGGTCAGGTACTGGCGCTGACGCGCCATACGGGCCAGGTTGGTTCCATCATCAATGCCGGTGCGGCTGCGCACATAGGTCAGTGCGCGGTCTCCCTGCAGGGTAACGGTCTCACCCTCCACCAGGGTGGGGTCAATGGCGGAGAAATCCGAACTGACGGTCAGTGTCACGCCGCCCACCAGGTCGGTCAGGATGCCGACGGCATCCATATTCACCGCCATATAGCCGTCGATCGGCTGGTCTTGCAGCAGCAGCGAGACGGCCAGTTTCGTATTCTCGCAGCTGGACTCCCGGCCATCGCCGTAGTAGTGCGCCAGGGCAAGCTGTTCTTCCTGGTAGCCGATGACCTGCCCCTGCACACCCAGCACCGGCACCTGCACGATGCTGTCGCGGTTGAGCTGAAGCACCTGCCAGGTCTGGTTGGCATCGTCTACCACCAGAACCATCTGCACGTCGGCCTGGCCGCCGCCCTCGTAGCTCTGCACACCCTCCGCCGCGCCCTGGCTGTCGATGCCCATGAGCAGGTAGGTAGAAAGCCCGGTGCGCTGGCGGTAGGTCTGGCCCTGCCAGGTCAGCTCTTTTGGTTCGGTCTCCTCCGCGATCACAGCGGAGCCGGATTCTGTGGAGCCGGTGGCGTATTTCCGGCTCTCCCATCGTCCGATCAGCAGCCCGCCCGCCAGCAGAACGGCCACGGCCAGAAGCACCACCAGCACAGCCCGGATCAGGTCCCGCCTGTGCAGGCGATGATGTCTGCGATAACTCATGTGTGTTCCGGACACGGTGCAGTGATCCGCCGGGCATTCTCATCCATCCGGGCCAGGAATGCCGCTCCCAGCTTTTTCTGCACGATGTCCCGTCCTCCTTTCAAGTTTGGCGGCCGGGTGGTCAGGTTATGGCAATCACTGCCAAGCAATGGCAGGCTTGTCAGCTCCAGCAGCTCCAGTGCCAGCCTCCGGGTGTGCCAGTGAAGCAGGCTGTCTGCATTCACCTGCAGTCCGATGGGCAGCCGTGCCAGCTCCTCCAGCTTCCGGCGGTTCCCCTTACTGAAGCAGAACCGCTCCGGATGCACCAGCACCACCTGAAAGCCCCGGTCCAGCGCAAGGGTGGCCACCGTCTCCGTCTGAAGCTCTGTCCACTCCGAAAACGGCATTTCCAGCAGCAGTGTCCGGGTACCCTCCACACACAGCCGCGAAAGATGGTGCTGCTCCATCGACGGGAAATAGGCCACCTCCGCCGCCGGGAGCAGCCGCGGCAGCCGCTCATCCGCAGGCAGTGCCGCGCGCAGAACGTGCAGTGCCTGCTCCCGCCGGGTGCAGAAATGCGCGGTGTCGTTCTGCCGGGCGTAGAAGTGCGAAGTTGCACACACGGTGTCCACCCCCATGCCCGCCAGCGTCCGGAGCATGGCCAGCGACATCTCCACATCTTTGCTGCCATCATCCATTCCGGGCAGGATATGCGTGTGCAGGTCCGTAACACAGGCCGATTCCCTTGTCACCTGCCGCATCCCCTTTCCTGCTGCGATACATTGTTTTTGTCTGGATCAAACCATAAAACGAGAATTTTTCCCATTTTATGATTTTACCAGTTCATTTTACCATAATAAGAGGTCGGTTACAAGTAAATTGATGGAAGAAGCTGTAAAGCTCGCAGTCTGCCGCTCACCACGGAGAGGCAGCACACTTGAGTAGCACAGCCATGCTGATGTATGGCTGCTGTGAGAAATCAGTATTTTCTCCAAACCATCTTATTAACCACGTTTACATACCCCTGAATGATGCGAACCACTTTCATGGACACGGTTTCATCCACATAGTCGGGGCAGGGCTTGCCCAAAACGCCTTTCTGCTTCATCTCGATGGCCATATCGGTGGCGTTGAGCAGTTCCCGGGTGGTAATGCCAGCCAGAATAAAGTCACCTGCTTCCAGTGCCTCCGGGCGCTCGGTAGAGGTACGGATGCACACGGCAGCAATGGGGTGACCGATGGACAGATAGAAGCTGCTCTCCTCGGGCAGAGTGCCGGAGTCAGAGACAATTGCCAGAGCGTTCATTTGCAGCTTGTTGTAGTCGTTGAAGCCCAGCGGCTCATTGACCCGGACACGAGGGTCCAGCTGGAAACCGCTCTTTTCCAGACGATGCTTGCTTCTGGGATGGCAGGAGTAGAGAATGGGCAGATCGTACTTTTCTGCCAGCGCATTGATGGCGGTAAACAGGCTCAGGAAGTTCTTTTCGGAGTCGATGTTCTCCTCACGGTGGGCGGACAGCAGAATGTACTTGTCCTTCTCCAGTCCCAGGCGCTCCAGCACATCGCTTTTCTGGATCTTTTCCAGATTCATGTGCAGCACCTCCGCCATGGGAGAGCCGGTCTGGTAGGTACGCTCCTTGGGCAGGCCGGTATCCGCCAGATACTTCCGGGCGAACTCGGAATAGCACAGGTTCACGTCGGAGATCACGTCCACAATGCGGCGGTTGGTCTCCTCGGGCAGGCATTCGTCCTTGCAGCGGTTGCCGGCCTCCATGTGAAACAGCGGAATGTGCAGCCGCTTGGCGCTGATGGCGGACAGGCAAGAGTTGGTGTCGCCCAGTACCAGATAGCCCTCCGGCTGCAATTCAGAGAGGAGCTCATAGCTGCGTCCCAGAATGTTACCGCAGGTCACACCCAGATTCTCGCCAACCACAGGAACCAGAATGTCCGGGCCATACTCTCCGAAAGTGTTCTTCAGCTCGAAATCCTCCCAGAAGACGGTGGAAAGGTTTCTGTCCCAGTTCTGATTGTAATAGACCACGCAGCAGTCAAAATATTCCCGGCAGCGTTTGATAACCGCAGCCAGTCGGATGATTTCCGGACGGGTGCCGCAGCCAATCATGACCTTGGTTCGCCCGTCGTTTTTCCATGTAAAATTGTGTTCCATAAAATTCTCCTAACGTCAACCAGTATCTTCTCTTACACCGGCTCGAAGAAGGTGTCCGGGTGGTTCGGGTTGAAGATCTCGTTGCAGGTCATCACTGTCACCAGATTTTCCGTTTCCGACAGGTTGATGATGTTATGGGTCCAGCCGGGAATCATGTGGACAGCCTCAATCTTATCCCCGGAAACTTCAAACTCCACCGTTTCTCCGGTGTTGATGTTCCGTTCCTGAATCAGGCCGTAACCAGCGACCACAATGAACAGCTCCCACTTGGAGTTGTGCCAGTGCTGCCCCTTGGTGATGCCTGGGCGGCTGATGTTGATGGACACCTGACCACAATCGGTGGTATGCACCAGCTCCGTGAAAGAACCACGGTTGTCCACGTTCATCTTCAGGGCATACTTGAACTTGTCTGTGGGCAGATAGGTCAGATACAGGGAATATAGCTTCTTGGCAAAAGAGCCATCCGGCATTTTCGGCATCATCAGGGTGGTGGGCTGTGCTTTGAATTCTTGCAGCAGATCTACGATCTCGCCCAGCGTGACCTTGTGGGTCACGGGAACACAGCAGTAGCGACCGTCTGCTTTCAGAACAGTTTCCACACCGTCAAATTCACAGTGCTGCTCCTTGCCTTCCAGCAGGTCGAACATCCCTTCTACCAGGTCATCGATGTACAGCAGCTCCAGCTCGGTGCTACGGTCGTTGACGGTGAAGGGCTCATCGTTAGCAACCGCCCAGCAGAAGGTGCTGACGGCACTGTTATATTTGGGGCGGCTGTGTCCCATCAGGTTGACAAAGCGATAAACGGCTACCTTTGCCCCGGTCTCCTGAGCATATTGAAAGAACAGTTCCTCGCCAGCCTTCTTGCTGCGGCCGTACTCGCTGTTGCCGAAGCGGCCTGCCAGCGTGGCCTGAATAGAGGAGGACAGCATGATGGTTGCCTTGTTGTTGTGCTTTTTCAGGCAGTTCAGCAGGTCGGATGCAAAGCCAAAGTTGCCCTTCATGAAATCTTCCGGGTTTTCCGGACGATTCACGCCAGCCAGATTGAACACGAAGTCCGCTTTCTGGCAGTACTCGTCCAGCTCCTCCGGGGTAGAATCCAGATCATACTCGTAGATCTCTTTAATATCCAGTGCCGGGCGGGTCTTATTTTTCCCATCCCGGATGTTTTTCAGGTTGTTGCACAGGGCGGTTCCCACCATGCCCTTGGCACCTGTGACTAGAATGTTCATCCTATCACCTCTTTAATGTACTGCGGCGCAGTCCGGAATGTCTGCGCCTTCCGGCACAGTTGCATTATTGCAGATGGTGCAGCTGCTGCCGATGCGGGCAAAGTTCCCCACCGTTGCACCGGTGCGAACTACACTGTTGGAGTAAACCAGGGCGTAGTTCCCTACCGTTGCATCACAGTGGACTTCCGTTCCGGCGTTCAGCAGAACACCGTTTCCGACAGATGCACCATTCTGGACACAGGCATTTTGCAGCACCACGCAGCCACAGCCCAACTTGGCGTATGGACTGATGTAGGCACTGGGCGCAACTATGTTGGGGAACTCATAACCAAGTACTGTTGCTTTCTCGTACACCTGTGCTCGGAATGGGTTGTTGCCGATGCCAACTACCAATAAACCATACTCTTTTCGCAGATCCGGCAAATCAGCAAGACCGCCAACCACTGGAATGCCGCAGATCTCAGCACCCACAGACTGTCCATCATCCACAAAGGCACAATCGTATTGAAGCATCGCCTGCTCCGCCACCATGCGTCCGAAGCCACCAGCGCCTACCATCAGCAACTTTTCCTTAGACATTCGGGATGCCCTTCAGTGCATTCTGGACATACTCGGTGGTCAGAATCTTCTTGACGGTGCCTTCCACATCCAGACGCTCGGTATTGTGGCTGGTGTAGGACTCGTCGGCCATGGTATGTACTTCGCCCTTGACCACGAACTTATCGTAGTTCAGGTCACGGTTATCCGCGGCAACACGGAAGTAGTGCCCCATATCCTGGCTGCGCAGACGTTCCTCACGGGTCATCAGGGTCTCGAACAGCTTCTCGCCGTGGCGGGTGCCGATGATGTTCGTACCGGTATCGCCGAACAGCTGCTGAACAGCCTTAGCCAAATCGCCGATGGTGGAAGCATCAGACTTCTGGATGAACAAATCACCGGGATTTGCGTGCTGGAAAGCAAACAAGACCAGATCCACAGCCTCGTCCAGATTCATCAAGAAGCGGGTCATGTTGGGGTCGGTGATGGTGATGGGGTTGCCAGCCTTGATCTGGTCGATAAACAGCGGGATGACAGAGCCACGGCTGCACATAACGTTACCGTAACGGGTGCAGCAGATGGTGGTACCGCCACGCTCAGCCGCCACACGGGCGTTTGCGTAAATGACGTGTTCCATCATGGCCTTGGAGATGCCCATGGCGTTAATGGGGTAAGCAGCCTTATCGGTGGACAGGCAGACGACACGCTTGACACCAGCATCAATGGCAGCGTGCAGAACGTTATCCGTACCGATGATGTTGGTCTGGACAGCCTGCATGGGGAAAAACTCGCAGGAAGGAACCTGCTTCAGCGCGGCGGCGTGGAAAATGTAGTCAACACCGGGCATAGCGTCACGGATGGACTGAGGATTGCGGACATCGCCGATGTAAAACTTGACCTTCTTGGCAGTGTCAGGGTGCTTGGCCTGAAGCTCATGGCGCATATCGTCCTGCTTCTTTTCATCGCGGGAGAAGATACGGATCTCCTTCAGATCAGAGTCCAAGAAGTGCTTCAGAACGGTAGATCCAAAAGAACCAGTACCACCGGTGATCATAAGGGTTGCGTTATCAAATGCAGACATTTTATTTTTCCTCCGTTAATTATGTTCTACTAAAATACTCACAATATTTTGAATAGTTGACATTCGTAATTAAACCTTGTATATTTGCAAAATCCAACTCACTCAATCCAAATTTTTGTGTTTCAAAGTTACTATTTAGAAAAGCCGCATATTCGTAATAGAAATCTCTCCTAATTCTATCTGGCAACAGCTCTGTTCTATGAAATCCTAAACGTAACATGTTAAGCATGTACTGGTAATAATCTAACGTATCACCAAGGCCAAGCTTTCTTCTGTCTTCAAGTAAAGAAATCGAAATCCATAACGAATCAATGCTCTTTGGATTTCCGGCAGAACTCGATGTCGCACCATTGCTGTTCGTCCTATAATAATAAACGACATCTTCAATCCATTCTATCTTGTTTGCCCGTGGTAAAATGATTTGATGAATTATTGAGTCTTCAAACCAATAACCCTCCGGAAAACATATTCCTTGAAATAGGGATTTTCTTATACATTTGCCCCACGGGACACCAAATGTATTCACGAATTTTCTTTTTGTACCTTTATGCCTCACAATCCGGCCAATTCGACCGTTTTCAGATATGTAGCGAAATAAACCTTCGACAATATCAGCATCCGTTTGTTCTGCTTTTTCAACCAAATGTTGGACCGCACCTACATCCATATAATCATCAGCATCGCAAAAAATCAGATACTCACCCAAGGCATTCATAACACCCTCATTACGTGCACTTGAAATACCCCCATTAGGCTTATCTATAATTCGCAGTTTATCGTTTTTAACATGATTCAGTAGTTCCAAAGTGCCATCTGTAGAGCCGTCATTAACAACAATAATTTCATAGCTATATACCGTTTCTTGCGAAATCAGCGAATTCAAGCAGTATTTTATATAGCTTTCAGCATTATACGCAGGTACAATTATCGATACTTTCAGCTTATTCGTATTCATTGTATAATCATGAATACATGATGCCTTTACATTGTGACAGTATTCTTCAAGTTCTATTTTTGTGTTTTTCAAATCAATCCTGTCTAATTGATATTTTCTTTCAAAAAGAAAATACCACAGCTTATACAATCCCAGATGCCTTATTATTTTTTCTGCTTTACTCACAGTTCTTTCCTCTCATTCGTTTTAACGACTTCATTAGAATATTAAGTCCTTCTGTATAATATTTCGAGTGTGTTAGGACTGATAATGCTATATATACGACAACACCGGTTACGATTTCAGCAACAATTTTGAAAACCAATGATGATATGAGGTCATCAACAATCAATATGGCGATCGTCATCGTTACACAAAGCATAACAATTTGTAAGAAGTCGATCAACAATTCTTTTAAGTTGAAGTGTAAAAGCTTATGAATTGTCACACCATATGCAACGGTAGCAATCCAAACAGCCAGTGTGGAAAAAAAGGCAATTGCAAGCGGATTGATTAACATTCCTATTACAACAGCTCCCAAAGAAAGGGCAGACTTAAAGAGTTCAAGGAATAAACTGTTTTTACTTCTTCCCGTCGCATAAAGAATATTTCTTAAAACACAATATGGAAGAATACCAAGTTGATATACACAAAACAATCTCATATACGGAACACAGGGAAGCCACTTATCGGTCAACAACAGCTTCGTAAACGGTTCAGCTATCGCAGCAAATCCAATAAAACATGGCGCAACTAAAAAGAAAGAAAATCCTATCGCTTTTTGGGCAGACTGTCTAAGTTCAATTGTATTATTCTGTTCTCTCGAAAAAATAGGTAACAGCACGCTCCCTACCGTGTCATATATACTACGCATTGCAACGGAAGGATATGTTTGTCCTCTATCATAATAAGCCAAATCCGTAGAAGAATACCTTGCGCCAATAATCAGCGTCCGAAGATTCTCCACACCGGTATATAGCAATTCTGCGAGCAAAACATTTGAACCGAAACGAAAAACCTCCAAAAATGATTTTTTCGAGCATTGTATTCTTATTTTCCACCTGCAAAAAGGAAGAGAAAAAACTGATAAAAGTATCTGTTGAACAATATTTTGCCATATAAGCGCCCAACAACCCATTCCCTTATATGCAAGAACCATTGCAAGTGTTCCTGCAATAAGCGTCGCTGCAAAACTTGAGAAAAACATCTTTTTAAATTGCATGCTTCTTATAAGTAGAGAATTCTCTATGCTATAGAAGGCTCCTGCAAAAAGGGAAATTGAAATAATGCGCAAATAACTTGCCAAATGCAAGGTTCCATACACATTTTCTAATAGTGGTGCAAAACACCAAAGAAGAATATACAGGAAGGCCGCAATCAATTCACTGATCCAAAACACAGTATTAATGTCGATGTCTTCAATGTGATCTTTCTGAACCAGTGCGGTTGCGAATCCCTTTTGAATAAGCACATTAGATAGATTAATGAATACCAGCAAAACCGCAAGTACGCCAAAATCCTCTGGCGCAAGCAGTCTTGCAAGGACAATTTGGACAATCAGAGCAAAAACTTGGGCCGCTCCTCTCTCCAAAAATTTCCATATAAATGATGACACAATCGGTTTACTTTCCATCATCAAATCTTATCTCCTTGCCTTTGTTTGACATCACTGCTGGCATCAACAATAGAATCCATAACAATTTGTATGCTACGCTCATTGTTATTGTAAGGCTCATAACCATCATACCAATAAAAGCACCCATATATCTTGGACAGTTTAGTTTGATTGACTTATATGACTTATATATTAAAATCAGATACAACACCAATCCAACGATACCATAATTTGATAGTTGTTGAATCAATTGGTTGTGCATTGTCTGGGACACGCCCTTTGTTCCAACAGTGAGTCCATATTGACCATATCCAAACATCATTCTCAAAACGGATCCATTCCAAATTTTCCTTACAGCATCTGTCCAAAGATCCCCACGGCCACTTCCACCATCTTTCAAAAGAGCCTTTAATGACATTCTTGTTAAAACATCATCTGGAATTAATGGAATAATGTATCGAATTAATAGAAGTAAAACTATAATTGCAAACACGATGACAATCAACACAGATTTTGCGTCAACCTTACCACTTTGAAGCAAAGTAATAATCATCGCAACCGCTACTGCAATAAGTGCTCCTCGAGACCCTGACATTAGGACGCAGTAGAGTGATAACAACATAATTATTATCTGTAAAATGCGTGAGCCTTTTTTATTTAGCAAATTAAACATCATAAGCGATAATGGAACAATAAAAACGCTTGCAAATTCATTTGGATCAGTTGCCGTACCCATTATAATCATTGATGTTCTTGATCCATATTCTCCTACCGCTGTCCTATCTCCAAAAATATACAGAAAAACACATATTGTCCCTGCGACAATCCAGCAAAAATCAGTTTTATAGCCTTCTTCCTCCTGCAAATCTGCGGAAAAGAATATTATAACAATGAATCCTAATAAAACAAGACTCAAACTATTCGTAATAGCCGCATCTCGATTTACTGCCCAAAGCATTGTTATTACCGCATACCCCAAATAGAGAAGCCAGCCAAATAACAGAAATCTTTTTTCACTTGAATAACTTATAATAAGTCTCGATTCAAAAAGAAATAAGATAAACAGCAACAGGGTTACAGCCCTATAGATTGAGCCAATGGCAAATGACGCCCACGAAAAAGGTAGCGCAATAACAAACGCATATATCAGAAATGCCTTATTTAGCCTTATAATTAATCTTGAATCACTGTTCATGGCTCCTCCAAAGTTCTATTTTTCCAAATTATTCTTCCAAATAAAGATTTTGATATCTTTGAGCACACTTATCAATATCAAACATTTCAACGATTTCTCTAGACTTTTTTCCCATTTTCTTGCAAATTTCTTTATTTCGAGCTAAAAAAAGCATCTTTTCTGCAAGTTCATCTACGTTTCCGATATCTACCAAAAAGCCATTCTCATCGTTTTTTACGATATCCACCGTGCCGCCTGCTTTTGTTGAAATAATCGGCAATCCACACGCCATTGCCTCAAGCCCTGAAATCGGTAATCCTTCATAATCAGAGGATTGAACAAATATATCTGCAGCGTTCAGCCTTCTCTGAACATCACCACACTGCCCTGGCATACTAACGTAATGTTCTATTCCATATTCTTGAATCAATTTTTCAATCTCGGTTCTTAGTTCACCTTCACCAACTATGGTTAATCTTACGGTTGGATCTTTTCCCAGTACCTTTGCAAACGCATTAATTAATAACATGTGATTTTTTTGTGACTGTAGTCTTCCAACATTGATAAATACAGTTCCTTCGTGTTGAATAGGAGAGACCACATATTTACTTGTGTCCACTCCATTCATTATGCATGGAATGTTTTTAAATTGAATTCCATATACATCTTCTATAGTTTTAGCGCAATATGGGCTGATTGCCACAGGAATAAAGTTTCCAAATTTAAACGCTATTTTATTGATAATTCTCCGAAATCCAAATGCTTCTTTTTCTGCAACATTATGTACTGTGTGGTATTTTTTTATCTTTAATGGCGCAGCTAAAAGAACGTATGCCACAACATACAAATGTGTTTGTATCACATCTGGCATAAAAGTATCAATCTCTTTTTTTAATTTTCCAACAATCGAGAAATCCACACCACGATGTTTGTTCAAGTACACTGTGTCGATTGCATATTGCTTTGCAAATGATGCGTTATCAGTATCTTCATAGGGATATAAAACAACCAGTTTTGTTTTGATGATTCGAGGATCCATTTTCGCAATTAACGACACTGCGAGTCTCTCTCCACCACCGCTTCCTAAAGCGGGTATGACTACCATTACTTTTTTCATTTTTCTTGTCCAGCAATATCGACGGGTTTACTAGATAAATCTTGGAATCTATCCCGCAATTTTCTTGCTGGAATCCCCCCCCAGATAGAATATTTATCTATATTTCTTGTCACTACCGCACCAGCAGCAACAACAGCTCCCTCACCAATCGTTACCCCCTTTAAGATGGTAACATTGGCTCCTATCCAGTTATCGCCCTCAAATACAACATCTTGATCATTTTCGGGCAATTTCTCGGTCACTGCAATCATCGGCTTTCCGGGCACATCAATTCTGTGGTCGCCTGTTATAACTGTAACGCGCGGTCCAAACATAACATTGTCGCCAATATATACTTTAGCATTTGAACTTAGAAAAAGGTTTTCTCCTCCCAGCGATACGTCGTCACCACAATAGATATTTTCCAAGTTTCCAGTTACGTTATGACCGATATGTACGTTCCTTCCATGCTTTCCCAACATGCACTTTTTGATTGGTTCCTCTATCAGCTTATGTACGCCCTTGGATACCACATGGGAAACTGTCCACACAAATTTATTCATATAACATCCTCATAGATATGAAACAATTTTTCTATCACTTGGTTATACTCATAGTACTGCTTTACTTTATTGATGTTCCATTCAGACATCGCCTTTCTCGTCTCTGGCTTATTCATATTATTTAGCGCACTCTGCATTGCACTAACATCATGAACCGAAACAACCGTCCCTCCGCAACTTTCTATCATATCTGTTGCTGCACCAACATCTGTTGCAATAATCGGCAATCCATGTGCCATTGCCTCTAGCATCGCATTTGAAAATCCTTCTGTAAGGGATGGAAAAACAAACACATCTGCCTCGTTTAGCTGCTTTTCGACATCAGCTGCCTCAAGCCTTCCAAGAGTGTGTACATTTTTTGGTTTTTCTAGCTGTGCTATTTCTTCTGTTACAGATCCAACAACATTAAATTTCACTTCAGGATTTTGCTTGGCTAGCAGATAATAATCATCTGAGCCTTTGGATAGACGTACATCTCCAACATAAATAACTTTTTCGATTCGATCTCTAATCTTATGATAATCAGAAATCTGATTAGTCAAAACAAAATTTGGGCACAAGTCCACCTTTCCGGAATTAATCTTTTCGACATAATTCTTGGAACTGCTATTCAAGACCAAAACTTTTTCAGATTTATTTACCATGTCCGAAAACAGCTTTGTTGCCATTTTCCCTGTACCAAGCTGATCTTCAATATTACAATGACAATGCACAATTACAGGCACCTTTTTCTTGTGAGACAATTCCATGCATATCCAATCGCGCAAGATACCAAATCTGGAACAGCTTGTATTGATATGAACTATATCAGGCTTGCTCTTTAATCCTTTTCTTGTTTCACCAATGACATATACTGCTCTTTTTACTTCATCTATGAGTTTTCTTTGTTTTCCCGCTTCACCTGCACGTTCTCCCTGTAACGCAGTATTTACAACCACTACATTATGTTTGCCTCTGCACCACTCCAAATATCTTTCCGTCCACCGTGCAATTCCACCTGACGGCGGCGGCAGAGGAGACAGCAAAAGAATTCGCATGATTATTTCTCCCTGTCAACTACTTTTTCAATTGACTTTATGTACCTTGCTACCGCTTCTGTCTTGGAAACATTTTCTTCTGCATACTTTCTTGCGTTTCGTCCAAGGCATTCTTTTAGCTGGCCGTCTCTATAAACTCGCATTATTTTCTCACAAAGCTCATTCTCATCACCAGCTCTTGTGCAGAATCCGCATTCAGCCTCTTCAATTGTTCGCTCCATTTCGCTTGGCATATCAAAAGAAGCAATAATCGGAACACCTGCAGCCATAATTGTCCATGTCTTGCTCGGCATACCACTTCCACCAGTTCCCGGTGTGCAGGATATGACTGCAATATCCGCCATACTGTAAACCTCTGATACCCGCTCAATCGGCTGTAACGGAAACATTAAAACATTATCAAGATGATTATCGTTTACTATTTTTTTTAGATTCTCTTCTTCGCTCCCATTGCCAAAGATAACAAACTTGATATCACTATAATCCTTCATTAAAGAAGCCGTTTTAAGAATTACGTCCACGCCTTGAACCTTTCCAAGATTCCCAGCGTACACCACGTTGAAGCTATCCCTGGATAACTTCAACTCATCAAAAAGTATATTACTCTCACGAGGAACATGCTTTACCTTATCCGTATCAATCCAATTGCGGACAACTGAGATTTTGTCTTCCGGTACACCTTTTTTCACAATATTGGCTTTCATATCATCAGTTATCGTAATAATGTGGTCGGCATTACGATAAGTAAAGTTCTCCATGGCATGACCAATTTTCATCAAGAAAGAGTTTTCCCCACATATTCCTGATGTTACAAGTGAGTCTGGAAAAATATCCTGCAGGTTGTAGATTACTTTCTTACCAGACACCTTTTTAGCAAGTCCCACAACAACTCCTTGTGTCGGCGGTCCACTTCCTGTAAAAATAAAATCCGCTGGAACGGTAGCCGCCTTCCAAAAGCACTCTATACTAAACAGGACATATCGGATTGCACGTCCAACGAAGCCCTTTCCTTCACGATACAAATGCATCCTATGAATGGTCAGTCTACTATCATATTTAACTTCAACTCTTTTACGGGCATACTCTTTACGCTGTTCGTCCGTTACACCTCGAGTAGGAGTAGGTGTGAATACATCTGTTTTCCAACCATGAGCAGAAAAACCTTCTAAGAGATCCTCAACAAGTTGCAAGCCAGATGCTTTCTCTGGTGAAAAATACTGTACAAGATATACTAGTTTCATCACAGCACTCCATTCATTACAGTTGCAACCGCATCAGACAGAAATCTTTCCACCATTTCGGCAGTTTCCTTATTCTCTGCGCTAACAGAGATATAGGTTTTCAGCTTCGGCTCAGTGCCAGAGGGGCGCACCACGATGGAGCAGTTATCTTCCAGCAAGAACTTGAGCACATCGGACTTAGGCAGACCATCCAGACCCGGAGCGTAGTCCAGCAGCTTGACGACCTTCTTGCCGCCAAATTCCTTGATGTCGCCCCGGAATGCCTGCATGATACTCTGCATCTTAGCAAAACCGGCGCTGCCATCAAACTCATAGCTATGTAGCGTGTTCAGGCAGTAGCCGTAGGTCTTGTACAACTCGTCCAGCTTGTCCAGCAGGCTGATGCCCCTGGTTGCATAGTAGCTGAACATTTCGCAAATCATGTACGCACCGTCCACGCCGTCCTTATCGCGGACGTAGGAGCCGGTCAAATAGCCGTAGCTTTCCTCAAAGCCGAACACATAGCTGTCCGCCTTGCCCTGCTGTTCCAGCTTGCCGATCTGCTCACCGATGAACTTGAAGCCGGTCAGCACATTGATGGTGCGCAAGCCATAGTGGGTAGCGATCTGCTCGCCCATATCCATTGTGACGATGGTCTTGACCATGACCGGGTCGGCGGGCATCTTGCCATGCTTGACGCGCTGGCTGCAGATATAATCCAGCAACAGCATACCCGTCTGGTTGCCTGTCAGCAGTTCGTATTCCCCCGCTTTGTTCTTGACGGCAATACCCACACGGTCACAGTCAGGATCGGTAGCCAGCAGCAGGTCAGCGTTGCACTTCTTGGCATACGCCATGCCCAGTGCCATCGCTTCCTTGATTTCCGGGTTAGGATACGGGCAGGTCGGGAAGTTGCCATCCGGCTGCTCCTGCTCCTTGACCACTGTGATATTGGTGTAACCCATTTCTTTTAAGGTACGGGTCACGGGCTTCAGGCCAGTGCCGTTCAGTGGGCTGTAGACAATAGCCACGTCCTTATTGACTTCTTCGCCAAACAGGACGGACTGGCTCTTAACCTGTTCCACAAAGGCGGTATAGACCTCATCCGGGATATACTGGATGCCACCGTTTGCCACGCCTGCTTCAAAATCGCTGGTCTTGACGTCCGCAAAGATATCCAACTTCTCGATCTCCGCCAGAATTTCAGCTGCGGCTTCGGTCGTGATCTGACAGCCGTCAGCACCGTAGACCTTGTAGCCGTTGTACTTGCTGGGATTGTGGGAAGCCGTTACCATAACCCCGGCAGCGGTGTGCAGATAACGGGTCGCAAAGGACACGGTAGGAACCGGCATCAGAACGGGCCAGATATTCACCTTGACACCATTGGCGGCAAACACACCCGCTGCCACCTTTGCGAATACATCGCTCTTGATGCGGCTGTCATAGCCGATGGCCACAGACGGCTCTGCAACGTTCTTTTTCAGGTAGTCGGCCAAGCCCTGAGAAGCCTTCGCCACGGTGTAGACGTTCATCCGGTTGGTGCCTGCGCCGATGACACCGCGCAGACCGCCCGTGCCAAAGGCGAGGTCACGGTAAAAAGCGTCCTCGATCTTAGCATCGTCCAGCGTCTTCAGCTCTGCCACTACGTCGGCATCTGCGGTGGCATTTTCCAGCCAGCGCTCGTATTCCTTTTTAATATCCATATCATTTACCCTCTCACATCCAGAAATTGTGCCTGCCCGTGGATGGTCAGCACCTCGGAATCCGCCGGGACAAAGATGCAGTCTCCCTTATAGAACGGAAGATTGCCGCCCTCATAGGAGATCGTGCCGCAGCCGTTGACGCAGAGCAGCACCCGGAAAGCGATCTCATCCGCCCGGTAGTGCACCTTCTGCCGCCGCTCGGTGTTGACGATCATCCGGTACACCTCAAAATACTTGCAGCGGGTCAGCAGCTCAGAGGCAATGCCCTGCCGGTATTTCAGCACCCGGAGCGGCTGTTTCGGCTCTGCGCTGCTCTTCAAGTTCGCCACATCCAGCGCCTTGTCGATGTGCAGCTCCCGCTTTTTGCCATCCTTGCCTACACGGTCATAATCGTACAGGCGATAGGTCAGGTTGGAGTTTTCCTGAATCTCTGCTACCAGCGCACCCGCACCGATGGCATGGACTGTCCCAGCCTGAATGAAAAACAGATCATCCTTGTGGATGGGGACCTTTTGCAGATATTTCATCACCGTGCCGTCTGCGATCGCCCTGCGCATCTCGGCCTTTGTGCAGTTCTGCTTGAGTCCGTAGACCAGCTTCGCCTCGCGTCCGGCATCCAGCACATACCACATCTCGGTCTTGCCCAGCTGACCGTTTTCATGCTCCTGTGCGTAGGCATCGGTGGGATGCACCTGCACCGACAGGTCTTTCTTGGCGTCGATGAATTTGATGAGGATCGGCAGAGCGTTCTCGCCCTTATGGCGCTCCCCCAGATACTCCGGGTGTGTTCTCAGCACCTCTGCCAGCTCCTGCCCATCAAACGCACCGCCCACCACATAGCTGGGGCCATCGGGATGCGTGGAGCACTCCCATGTCTCTGCCAGCGGGGTCAGGTCGATGTTTTTTTCAAATTCATCATTTAAACGGCTGCCACCCCAAAGATAATCTTTCCCGGACGGTCGGAGCAAAAGAGGCTTATTCTTGTTTGGCATAGATGCCTCCTGCGCTATATCAGTATTCCAGTTCAAATTTCTGCTTGTCGTGGACATTGATATCTTCACCCAGTTGCACTTCGATTAGCTTCAGCTCGGTATCTGCCATAACAGTATGGCGGCAGCCTGCGGACATAGTGATCACGTCCCCTGCCTTGACCTTTTGCTCCATACCATCTACAACTGTTTTTCCTTCACCAGAAATCACAACCCAAACCTCATCACGATGTTTATGACTGTGATAGTTCATTCTTTGTCCAGCATTTAATGTAACCTTGATAGTCATGGATGATTTTTCCACATCCATAACTTTAAAATCACCCCACGATTTTTCTGCAAACATCACCTGCTGTTCGAACGAATCTACCAGAGGCTTAATTCCATCACTTGCATCCTTATCGCTAACAAGAATACCATCCGGCGATGCAGAAATAATTACGTCTTGCAAACCCATCGCCAAAACTGGAACGTCCAGTTCATTCACAATGTGAACATCCATGCAGGTATCATTCATCATTCCTCGACCCACAATAGATTCATCCATTGCCTCAGTCAGGGTATTCCAGGTACCCAAATCTTTCCACATACCGGCGAACCGGACAACCTGAATCTTCGGCTCATGCTCGACCACCGCATAGTCAAAGGAAATCTTCTTCAGCGTGTCGTACTTATCGAACAAGTCCTGATAGTCGGTAAAATCCATCAGTTCATGAGCCTTGTTCATCACATAGCCCAGCTTATAGGCAAAGACACCGCCGTTCCAAAGTGCGCCCTGCGCAATGTACTGTTCTGCCACATCCGCAGTCGGTTTTTCTTTGAAAGTCTTAACCGTGGCTACATGGTCCGCACTCTCCGGGATGATATAGCCATACTTTTCACTGGGATAGGTCGGCTCGATGCCCATCAGGACAAGGTTTGCTTCGCATTTATCCGCCTGCTCTGACAGTTCTTTCAGTGCTTCAAAGTAGTTATCCTCTACATAGGGGTCGACCGGGCATACAACCACAGATTCAGAAGGGTCAATGTGCATCACGTCTACCAAATAGGTGGTTGCCAGTGCAATCGCCGGAAAGGTATCCCGACGACAGGGCTCCACGCTGATACCTACATCCTCGCCCAACTGGTTGTGAATCGCAGAAACCTGCGTCTTGCTGGTAGCAATGGTCACGGTTGCATCCGTGTCAACCTTCTTAATCTGGCGATAGACACGCTGTACCATCGACTCATAGGTACCATCTTCCTTCTTGAAAATCTTGATAAACTGCTTAGAACGAATGTCGTTGGACAAGGGCCACAGACGCTTACCGGAGCCACCGGACAAAAGAACAATATTCATAAATAAATCCCTTCTCTTCTATCAAGAAATCAATTTCATGAAACGACCAATCGCTCCTTCTGCCGAATATTTTTTTACTCCATATTCATAGGCATTCTGCGACATCTTCTTATACTCATCTTCGCTCATACAGACCGCTTCTCTTAACTTATCTGCAAATGCTGCATTGTCACCCTCTGGAATAAGGTATCCGCTAACTCCTTCGCATACCTGTTCTACGATTGCACCAACGCTAAATGCTATACATGGACGTCCAAATCGGTAGCCGTCTATAACTACACCAGATTGCGTTGCAGAATTATACGGAAGTACAATCCAATCTGCCTTAATGAATGCTTTTGCCATTTCCTCATCTGTTACATATCCATTATTCATCATAACATTAGGCAGCTTTTTCAATTCATCTACCAGTTCTTGTACTTGAGGATCAACACGACCCACGACATCAAACTGAATCTCAGGGCATTTTTTTGCAATTTCCAGCAGATTATCTACTCCTTTATAAGGATTCATTCGTCCAAAGAATAAAGCTCGTCTTGAATAGCGAGGTTCTGTATACCTCGGAAATCTCCGCCACATATCAACGAAGCGAACTCTCTCCTGTGGTACACCATAAATTTCCGTAACCTTTGAGACATATTTCTCGTTACACAAAACTATATAATCAGCCAGCTTGCAGACTGCTTTGTTCATCAAGTGAACACTTTTTTCTTGTTTGTCGCCTTTATGAGGAATAAGATCGTGAATCATTTGAAAAATCACAGTATTCTTATGACAGAACATCATAATAGCAAGATTCCAAACATGCAGCGTTTCAAAGAAAATTACATCAAAATTCTGGGAATTAATCCACTTTATAATTTTATGTAATTCCCTAATGTCAAAAGTCTTCTTTTCAATTCCAGGGCGCTTAGGACAGTCAACCAAATGTGTATGAGGTGTATCCATAACAGAAACCTTTGGATTATTAATACCCATAATCCAAACATCACAGTCACCGTTTTCCAACGTATATATGCTTTCAAACATGCCAAAACTTATGTCTTGATGATCGGCATTATCAGAGAATGTTACAAGAAGTACCTTTTTCATTTCAAAATTTCTCTCCCACTAAAACAGCCCAGACTCATCTCAAAGAGTCTGAGCCACATCTTCTCAGCTACATGCTGAGTTATTTTTTGCTCGAATCCAATTTGTCAAAAATTTACAGCTATAGAACATCGCCTTTCGCAACGAGTCAATTGCAACTCCTACTACAAAAATGATAGCGGTAACTGCAACAACCCATAAAACGGCGTATGGCTTTTCAATCACTCGCTGAAGTGAAAACAACTTTTCAAAGAGATACGTCATATTAGCCGGATACATATGGAACAGGTACACTCCAAAAGTTGCTTCTGCCAAATAGTCAATTACTTTGTTGGTCCTTATCTTCCATGAAGTTCCCCACATAAAGAGTCCAATCGATACCATCATAGAAACAGGACGATAATTTCCACGCATGAAATAGCAACTATACCCTGCGGCAGAGGATATCTTTTTTCCTACTAAATCAAGTACAATAATACTTATAACTGCAACAATGTACGGAATCAGTATCAGTACCTTGAATTCTGATTTATGATTTTCATACGTTATTCCCATTCTTTTAATCATTATCACAATTGAGTACAGCATTAAAAATGCAAGCAAATTATTAGCGCCCCAATTAACAAACGGAACAATTGTTGAAACACTCCAAATCACAAGCATCACTGTCGTAAATTGCTTTAGGATATCCACAGAGAACCCCATAAGTGCTTTGTGATAGAAAGGCCAAATCAAAAGAAAAATCATGTACGTTGTTGGGTACCACCACATTCCTGTCAGTGTTGGAAATACAGATTGGAGCAGTAATATTTTGCTCTGCCCCCCCCCCGAAAATAAATGCGCCAATACACATTGAGAGTCCGTAAAATAAAACCGTTTTTTCAATTTTCCAGCACGACCTTGCCGAATAGTTGAGATCTACCTTTTCATCTGGTTTTTTGCTTAGAAACCACGCCGAAACCAAAAAGAACAGGTTATTGCCAATAAAAGCGTTGTTCCCTAGTATCTGCAATGCAAGTTTATTACCTGTTATTCCTATAACCTGTGTGTCAATGTTAAATGCATTCTTTGCCACAAGGTGATGTGAAACAATCATGAGCATCGCAGCTATTTTTAGAATCTGAAAGTTTGCTTCTTTGTTTTTCACAATATCACCTCATATTTGCTTAAGCCGTTTATTCCTTATAAAGCTCTACTAATCGTCCTCACCAGTGTGAGTCACACTGGTAAGGTTCAGTCATTTTTACCACTCATTGCAGTGGTCTGACCCTCAGAAATTCCCTCGGTGCTTTCAGGCATAAACAGGATCTTCACCGTTGCAAAGATGATTTTCAAGTCCTCTACAATGCTGGGATGGGCAATATAGAGCAGGTCCATCTGCAGCTTATCATAGGGAGTCGTGTTATATTTGCCGTACACCTGGGCATAGCCGGTCAAGCCAGCTTTAGCCTGCAGGCGGAGAGCAAACTCCGGCATTTCCTCGCAATACTGCGCAGCGATCTCCGGGCGCTCCGGGCGGGGGCCTACGATGGAGAGGTCACCCACCAGGATGTTCCACAGCTGCGGCAGCTCATCGATCCGCACTTTGCGGATGATGTGCCCCACCGGGGTGATGCGGTCATCCTTGTCGCCGGTGGAAAGGCGGGCCACGCCGTCCTTTTCTGCATCCACCCGCATGGAACGGAACTTCAAAATGCCAAACTGCTTGCCGTCCTTGGTCAGACGGATCTGCTGATAGAACACCGGGCCGCCGTCGGTCGCCTTGATGGCAATGGCCGTTACCAGGAAGATCGGGCTGAGGATCACCAGTGCGATCAGGGAAAGCACGATATCCATGGCACGCTTCACAAACAGATACTCCGGGCTTGCCATGTAACGGCCCACGCGGAGCATTGGCAGATGGAACATGTGCATCGGCTGCGCACCGCTCATGATGACATCACCGATGCGGGGGATCACAAACACATTGATGCCCTGACCCACGCAATATTTCAGGATAATATTCCGCTCGTGGCTGTGAACGCCGCTGATGAACACCGTCTGCATCCCGCGCAGGCAGTCCAGATCGGCAATGCAGGTCTCGACATCCATGGTCATCTGAACATCATATTTTTTGCTCAGGCCGTACTCATTGATCAGCTTTTCCATGCCGTGGCGCACATCATACACAACGGCAGTCGGCTGGGCCGGGAATGTGCGGTAATACCATTTGTGCGCACATCTGGACCAGATGGTCGACATCAGCACCTGGCCTGCGATGGCGGCAATGCCCGGCCACAGGCTGCACAACTTGGCGGACATCAGGCAGATCACAATGTACAGGATCCCATCCGTGGCAAGCGCTGCCAACACCTGGCCGTACAGCAGCTCAGAAATACGCTGCAGCGACATCCAGAACGCATCGTACACCTTGCCCAGCAAAACGAACAGCACTGCAAACAGGCCCAGGATCGCAAAGTTGCCTTTCCAGCTGAACTTTACATAGACCATGTTCGAATAATACATAAACCAGCACAGTGCAAACGGAAATTCGACCATGATCATGTCCAAAACTTTCACGGCCTTCAGCATTATATCATGTTGAAACTTTGTCATTGTACCCCCACAGCTCTCCTTTTTATCGCATTATCATTCGATTTCACCCGCAAGACACCCCCGCCAGCACAGGGAAACTTCCCGTTCAAACTACCGTTTCAGGGCCTTTAGTACCCCCCCCCCGGACGATTTTCTCCGGCTTTATTCTCCTAGTACTCCATTTTCCATTTTATCATAATATTTCCTTTATTTCAATAGAATCTCCCACTTTTCGACCGGATAAAAGCAACAAAAATGCACCCTGTCTTTCTGCGGAAAAACCACAAATAGACAGGGTGCAATAAAATTACTTTACTGGGTCAGAACGCAATCAGCAGTTCTCAGCGAAGTACTTAATGGTACGGACCATCTGAGAGGTGTAGGAGTTCTCGTTGTCGTACCAGGACACGACCTGAACCTGATAGGTGTCGTCGTCGATCTTGGCGACCATGGTCTGGGTTGCATCGAACAGAGAACCGTAACGCATGCCGATGACATCGGAAGAAACGATCTGATCCTCGTTGTAGCCAAAGGACTCAGAGGTTGCAGCCTTCATGGCAGCGTTGATGGACTCCTTGGTGACATCCTTGCCCTTGACAACAGCCACCAGGATGGTGGTGGAGCCGGTGGGAACAGGCACACGCTGAGCAGAGCCGATCAGCTTGCCGTTCAGCTCGGGGATGACCAGGCCGATGGCCTTGGCAGCACCGGTGCTGTTGGGAACGATGTTCTGTGCGCCGGCACGAGCACGGCGCAGGTCGCCCTTGCGCTGAGGACCGTCCAGGATCATCTGGTCGCCGGTGTAAGCATGAACGGTGGTCATGATACCGGAAACGATGGGATAGGTCTTGTTCAGGGTGTCGGCCATGGGAGCCAGGCAGTTGGTGGTGCAGGAAGCAGCGGAGATGACCTGATCCTCAGCGGACAGGGTCTTCTCGTTGACGGAGAAGACGATGGTCTTCAGGTCGTTGCCTGCGGGAGCAGAGATGACGACCTTCTTTGCGCCAGCCTGGATGTGAGCCATGCTCTTCTCCTTGCTGGTGTAGAAGCCGGTGCACTCCAGAACGACATCAACGTTCAGCTCGCCCCAGGGAGCATCCTTTGCGTCCTTAACGGCGTAGATCTTGATCTCCTTGCCGTCGACGATGATGGAATCCTCGGTAGCCTCGACAGTGTGCTTGCCTTCGCCGATCTTGCCGCAGAAAGAGCCCTGAGCAGTATCGTACTTCAGCAGGTGAGCCAGCATCTTGGGGCTGGTCAGGTCGTTGATTGCGACGACCTCGTAACCCTCAGCATCAAACATCTGACGGAAAGCCAGACGGCCAATACGACCAAAACCATTGATAGCAACTCTAACAGCCATGTTAATAGTACCTCCTAAATGTTCTTACCCTTTTATCGGATAATAATCACGGTAGCTTTATTGTAGACCAAAATGCGAAAAGTTTCAAGTGCCTGCCAAAAAATTAACAAGTTAAAATCGCACTTTTTTGTTTTTGTACGATTTTCGCACCGGTTGCCGGACTGTTTTCAGCAATTCAGCCAACAGCGTGCTTGGGATCGAGCGGGGCGGCAGCGCCGCGGGCCGCCCGTGCGGTGCTGAACACCCCCAGCACGCCCACGCAGCACAGCCCCGCGCTGAACAACGTCTGGGGCAGCAGCGCCGCCGTCAGGCCATGGAACAGCTGCACCAGAAGCCGGGGCAGCTCCCAGCAGAAACACAGCTGGAACGCCGCCAGCCCGGCAGCGCACAAAGCACCGGCATTCGCACTTTCCGGCAGCCAGAGTGCCCGCACCAGCGCCGCGAAGAACACCACGGCCGCCAGCATCTGCCACACCACGGCCGTGGGACCTGCCCGGTGCCAGCTGGAGCTGTTTTCCATAAAGCGGCTCAGCACGCCCCAGTAGAAGATAGCCGTACACGGCACCGCCGGGGCCATGCTCCGGCCGGGCAGCCTGTATGCCCCGCTGCGAAGCCAGCTGCGGCCCAGCATCACGCACCACACGCCGCACGCCAGTTCCAGCACGGCGCGTATCAGCGCACCCACGCCGGTCAGGGCCAGCAGCAGCCGGGCCGCACCGGCGGCAGCAAACAGCACACCGACGGCCAGCGTCACCGTGCCGGAGGGCTTGCAGCGGCTGCGCAGCTCCTGCGGGCTGCGGCCCAGCCTGTACCCGATGAGCACCGAAGCGCCCACCGCAAGGCCCAGCGCTGCATAGCGCAGCCAGACGGAACCGACCGTACACAGGCCGGAGGTCCAGTCGGTCCACAGGGCCAGATCCAGCCCACGGCCTACGGCCAGGGCACCGCCCAGCAGAAAAACGATCCCAAATAAAGCTTCCATCAACGTTCCTCGATCGGCTTATATTTCTGGTGGACCCCCAGGTACTTGTAGGCCGGACGGATGATCCGGTTGGCAAATACCACTTCCTCCACCCGGTGGGCACACCAGCCCGGCACACGGGCAATGGCGAACAGCGGGGTGTACAGGTCCTCCGAGATGCCAAGCATATTATAGATCAGGCCGCTGAACAGGTCAACATTGGCGCACACGGGCTTTGTGCTGCCTTTCTCCTCGGCAAAAATGCCGGGGGCCAGCCGCTCGATGCTGCACAGCATGTTATATTCTTCCTCAAAGCCCTTTTCGTATGCCAGATGGCGGGCGCGCTGCTTCAGGATCACTTCGCGGGGGTCGCTCATGGTATAAACGGCATGGCCCATGCCGTAGATCAGGCCGGAGCCGTCGCCCGCCTGCTTGCGCAGGATGCGGCGCAGGTACTCGCGCACCTCGTCATCATCCTCCGGATTCTCCACATGGCGCAGGATGTCCTGCAGCTGGCGGTTCACCATCAGGTTGGCACCGCCGTGTTTGGGGCCTTTCAGCGCGCCAATGGCTGCCGCAATGGCCGAGTAGGTATCCGTGCCCGAGGAGGACAGCACGCGGGTGGTGAATGTGGAGCAGTTGCCGCCGCCGTGGTCCGCATGGACCAGCAGGCACATATCCAGCAGCTTTGCTTCCTCGTGGGTGAACTTCTGGTCCGGGCGGTAGGTGCTCAGGATGTGCTCCGCCGTGCTCTGGCCGGGCTTGGGCAGGTGGAAGAACATGCTTTGCTTATCGTAGTAGCGGCGCTTCATCTGATAGGCGTTCACCATCATGGTGGGCATACTGGCGATCAGGTTGATGCTCTGGTTCAGGATGTTCTCCAGGCTCAGGTCCTCGGCGTGCTCGTCGTAGGAGTACAGGCCCAGCACACAGCGCTGGAGCTTGTTCATGATGTTGGGCGAGGGCGCGTTCATCGTGTCCATAAAGCCTTCCGGCAGGGCACGATGGTCGGCCAGCAGCTCGCAGAAATCGTCCAGCTGCTCCTGGGTGGGCAGGCTGCCGAACAGCAGCAGCCAGATCACTTCCTCAAACACAAAGCGATCGTTGCGGTAGGCCTCGTTCACGATCTCGTTGATGTCCACGCCGCGATAGATCAGCTTGCCAGGGATCGGGAGGATATGCCCCTCCTGATCTTTCTTATAGCCCACAACGTCACACACATTGGTCAGCCCTGCCAGAACGCCGGTGCCATCCGGGTTGCGCAGGCCGCGCTTGACCCCCAGCCGCTCGCTGGTCTCCGGGTCGATATAGTTGTTGGCAAGATACTCCTCACACAGGGTCCGCATGGTCTGCGGATCCAGCGTTGCCACTTCTGCATGGGTAAAGTTCATACACGGAAATCCCCTTTCGTCTTTTTTCTTATACCTTTCCCCGCCATCCGCATTGATGGCATACTTCTATGATAGCGCTTTTGTGTAGTAAATTCAAGCAAAATGTGCATTCTGCTCATTTCAAGAATGAATTTTTGGCACTTTTGTCAAGCCAAGCCTGAATTTTTCTCCCCGAAGCGCGTTTTTTCTCCGGCAAAGGCTGGTACACTGGCCAAAGGAAAAGCCTGTCCTGGGGGAGGAACTGCCATGAAAAAAGGATTCATTCTGCTGTGCGGGGTGCTGCTGGTCCTGGGTACTCTGCTGCCGCTGGCCGGGGAAGCGCTGGCCCGTGCCGTGCTCCATGCCCCGGCGGCAGCACAACCGCCGGTTTCTTCTGCGGCAGGCACTCCGGCGGCAGAAAGCCCTCCTGCCTCTGCGCTCCCTCCCTCCGATCAGGACAGCGAGACCTTTCTGCTGGCCGACGAGAGCACCGGCAGTGTGCTCACCCTCTCCCGCCGGGAGTACCTGATCGGAGCCGCAGCCGCCGAAATGCCCATCACCTGGCCGGACGAGGCCCTGAAAGCACAGGCCATTGCCGCCCACAGCTATGCGCTGTACTGCCGGGATCACAGCACGGACCCGGCCTCCGGCTGGCTGACGGTGGACCCGGCCCGGCGGCAGGGCTGCCTGACCGACACGGTGCTGCGCAGCTACTGGGGCACCGCCTACGAAGCCAACTACGCCCGGCTCTCGGCGCTGGTGGACCAGGTGCTGACCCAGGTGCTGTATTACGGCAGCGCCCCCGCCGGGACAAGCTATTTTGCCATTTCCAACGGCCGGACCGAAGCCAGTGAAAACGTCTGGGGCAGCGCGCTCCCCTATCTGGTCCCGGTGGACAGCAGCACCGACCTTGCAGCCGACAATTACACCTACACCGTCCAGTTTACGGCAGCCCAGATGCAGCCGCTGCTGGCCACCCTGGGCCTTGCGCCCGACCGTTCCGCCGCCGGGCAATGGTTCGGGGAGCCAACGCTCACCCCCTCCGGCTATGTTGCCAGCATTCCCGTCTGCGGGCAGAGCGTCTCCGGCCCGGCGCTCCGCAAGGCACTGGGCCTGCGCAGCGCCTGCTTTACTATCCGGTACGAAGCCGACAGCTTTTCCATCACCACCCAGGGCTACGGTCACGGGGTGGGCTTGAGCCAGTGGGGAGCCAAAGCCCTGGCCGAGCAGGGCCTGACCGCCCAGGCGATCCTGGCCCACTATTTTCCCGGTACGGAGCTGCGGCAGTAAACAAAAAAGCAGCCGGCCCATCCGGGTCAGCCGCTCTTGATTTGCCTTGCTGTTTATTGGAACAGATCGGTCAGCCAGCTCCATTCGCTTTCTTCGGCCTGCTCTGCGGCAGGTTCTTCCACGGTCTCGGCGGCCTGTTCGGCTTCCACAGCCTGCTCCAATTCCATCAGTGCTTCTGCATCGTCGTTGCCGTCCGACGTGATGTACCAGTAGCAGGATGCACCGGAGATGGAGATGCTGGCGCTGGAAAGAGCCACCCGTCCGGATGCCACGCCGCCGGAAGGATCGGAGCAATAGAACACGCCGTCCGTGTAATCCGTCAGCAGCACCGCATGGGGGCGGCTGCGGTCATACAGCACGATGCCTTCCGGGTGCTGGGCCAGAATGGAGATCAGCGCTTCCGTCTTGGCCGCCTTGCCGGAAGGCAGGGTGGCGTAGCCCACATGCATGTCATTGTATGTAAAGCTGTGGGAAAGCCCACCCGACCAGGCCGTGCTCTTGATGCCGTTCTCGGTCACATCCGTCCAGTCATCCAGGCCGTCAAAATAGGCCCTGCGGCGCAGCATCATGGCCGCCGATGCCAGGGTGCAGGTGCCGCCCCGGCTCTGTTTGAAGTAGAACCCGGCATCCTGGTTCAGGTCCACGGCCAATGCCCCCGGGATCAACACCGCCAAAAGGGCGGCAGTGGCCAAAAGAGCGGTCGTTTTTTTCAGGATACGGTCTGCACAGTGTCGGATGGTTTCCACGTCGGTTTCATCTCCCCTGAAATTTCGTCGTCATTCACTGATGTAAAGTATACCAGTCTGTTACTCTTTTGTAAACACTTCAGCAGCATTTTTCTTATTTTTTACACGTTTCGGACACAATTCATGTGTACAATGCACAATTTTGTACGATGTATCTTGTGGCATCCAACCAAAAGCCGAAAATCTTTTTTTCTATTCCATTTTTCTCACAAATATGCTATAATTTCTCCCGAAATGATTTTCAGGAGCAATTTTATGAAAGCTACCATCGTCATCCCCAACATCAACGGCAAGGGCTGGCTGCGCGACTCCATCGAGTCCGTCTACGCCCAGACCGAGCAGGACTTTGAGCTGATCGTAGTGGACAACGGTTCCACTGACGAAAGCCTGGACCAGGCCCGCAGCTACTGCACCCGCAAAAACTTTACCCTGATCGAAAACGGTGCCAACACCGGCTTTTCCCACGCGGTCAACCAGGGCATCGCGCGGGCCAAGGGCGAATATGTGGTCATGTTCAACAACGATGCCTTTGCCGAGCCGCAGTGGCTGGCCGAGCTGATCCGCACGGCTGAGACAGACCCCAGGATCTTTGCGGTGCAAAGCCTGATGATCCGCCACTTTGACCGGGAGCTGGCCGACGATGCCGGAGATTACGTCACCTGGATGGGCTTTGCCTGCAAGACCGGCGATGGCCGCAGAGCCAGCCGCTACACCCGGCAAAAGCGCATCTTTTCGGCCTGCGGCGGCGCGGCGCTCTACCGCAAGAGCATCCTGGAGGAGATCGGCGGCTTTGACGAAAACTTTTTTGCCTACTTTGAGGATGTGGACCTGAGCTGGCGCGCCAACAATGCGGGCTACAAAAATGTGCTCTGCCCCACAGCAAAGTGCTACCACATCTGCGGAGCCAGCACCGGCGCTGTGAAGTACAATGCGTTCAAGAGCCGGCAGAGCGGCCGCAACAGCATCCTGCTTCCGCTGAAAAACGAGCCGCTGCTGATGCTCGTCCTCAACTTCCTCCCGCTGGCGCTGGGCTACCTGCTCAAGTGCTATAAGTTCCACAAGCAGGGCTTTGGCGAAGCGTGGGACCAGGGCATGCACGAAGCCTTTGCCCTGCTCAAAAGCGGCAGGCTCGGCAAGCGTCCGTTCCGCTGGCGCGATCTGCCCAACTACGTTCTCATGGAGCTGTGGATGATCTGGAACATGGTGCCCTACCTGTGGTACCGGCTGGTGGTCGTCCGGTTCGACCTCAAGTAACCACACAAACAATGCCCCCGGCACGCGGTGAGATCCATCGCTGTGCCGGGGGCATTTTGCGCATCTTCTGTTTTACGCCGCCGTACTTGCGGAAGCAGCCGCGGCGCTGTCGGCGGTGCCTTCCTCCGCCGGGGCGCTCTCCGCCGTCTCAGCTTCCGCTGCGGCCTCGTCCGAAGCAGCAGCGCTTTCGGAGTCACCGGCAGCAGCCAGGATGGCATCGTTCACGTCGCTCTCCGCCATGGGGGCCGGGGCCGCAGACGATACGGTGCTGTCCGCCGCTTCGGGTTTTGTCTCGCTGTCGGTCAGGCCGGTCAGATACCAGCTGCCGCTCTGGCGGCTGAACAGATAATCCATATACTTCACCGGCGTATCCGACGAGGTGTTCAGGATGCTGTCATCGCTGCTCTGGGTGGGGATATAGCCCACCGTAACATGGAGCTGGCCGCCTTTCTTGAACAGCCGGGTCACCACGGCGCGGAAACTGCCCACGCTGCCCGTGACCGGGATCTTGTAGCACTGGGCGGCATCGTCGAATTCGATGGTCATATCCTCCATCTCAAACGTCTTGTGCGTCATCTTGAAGCTGGGGCCCACGAGCTTTGCCAGATAGGCATCCACATCCACCGAGGGCAGCAGCAGCTCCTCGGTATCAGGGTCGGTGTTGTAGTTGTCAAAGCCGCCCTGCGTTTCCTGGATGCTGTACACGCAGCCCCACACGGCGGCTTCGCGCAGGGTCAGGTCGTCGATGTTCTCAATGCCGTTGAACGGCAGCGGATCAAACAGCACCAGGCCCTCCAGCTTATCTTCATATTCCTGCTTTTGCTGGGTATCATCAAACAGGGTCGCCACGGCACGCACACCCGCGCGCACCACGGTCACCGCACCCACCAGCACCAGCACGGTGATCAGCAGGCCCAACGCCTGCCGGGCGCGGCGGCGGTGCAGCCGGGCATGTTCTTCCACGGTCAGATAGGTTTTCATCTTGTTCTCGTCTCCTAGGTTGGATCAGAATTGGGGCATACCGGTTTTTAGTATACCACAAACTGCCCTGCGGCGCAAAACCCGCAAGGTGGATTTTTTGTGAAACCCCGGTTTTTATTCCCAGGTTTTCCACACATCAGGCTGGTAGCCCACCGTTGCCTGCCGCCCGTTGCGCACGATGGGTGTCCGGAACAGCTGCTGGTTTTCAAACAGCTTGTCCTCTTTCTGCCAGTCCACCAGCGCATCCAGCAGCGCCAGGGTCTGCTTGTCCTTTGCTGCCGGGTTCACCAGCTGCTGCCAGCCGCCCAGCGCCCGGGCCACATTTTCAAACTCGCCCCGGCTCATGCCCTTTTCTTTCAGGTCGATCATCTGGAATTTCACGCCCCGCTCCTTGAAATAGCGCTGGGCCTTTTTGGTATCAAAGCACTTGGTGGTGCCAAAGATCTGAATATTCATCGTTGTTTCCTCCCGGATTCCTTTTTATTGTACCATACTCTGCTCAAAAAACATAGGGCAATACCGCATAATTCTAAGTGCCGATACGGCGAGCGAGGTGCGGCAGCTGCTAAGCCAAAAGCGCAGATCATACTTTGTGTATTATCGAGCATTTTGGCAACACAGATGCCGTGCCGCAGCCGCCGGAGCGGTGCTCAAGCCGTGAGGCGGGAATTGTGCGGTGTTGCCATAGGGATATTTCATCTTCGTTCCGTCCATACTGGCTTTATCCCGGGCCGTGTCCCCTTGGGGGGAGCCGCCCGTTTCCCGGAAAGGAGATTTTTGATGAAAGCATTTGTTGACCCGGATCTCTGCATCGGCTGCACCCAGTGTGCGGGCCTGTGCCCGGAGGTGTTCACCATGGAGGGCACGCTGGCCGTGGCCGCACCCGGCGAGCTGCCGCCGGACACGGTGCCCGCCGCCGTGGATGCCGCCAACGCCTGCCCCGTAAGCGCCATCGCCATCACGGAGTAAGCACGCCCCGGCTGCCTTGTGTGCGGGCAGCCGGGGTTCCTTATTTTTTGCAAAATCCTCCCTATGCGCTCCATTTTGTGCTATACTATAAGATGTGAAATTGTGTAATGGAGGATCACGAACTATGCGTTTACTGGTCATTGACGGCAACAGCATTGCAAACCGTGCCTTTTTTGGCATCAAGCTGCTGACCACCAAGGACGGCCGTTATACCAACGCCATTTTCGGCTTTCTGAATATCCTGCTTTCTCTGCTCAAGGAATGTGAACCCGACGAGGTCGCCGTCGCCTTTGACCTGCGCGCCCCCACGTTCCGCCACAAGATGTACGATGGCTACAAGGCCACCCGCCACGGGATGCCGGAGGAGCTGGCCCAGCAGATGCCGGTGCTCAAGGAGCTGCTGGCAGACCTGGGCTACCGGGAAGTCACGGCGGAGGGCTGGGAGGCCGATGACATCCTGGGCACCCTGGCTGCCGCCTGCAGTGCCCGGAAAGACGACTGCTTTCTGGCAACGGGCGACCGCGACAGCCTCCAGCTGGTGAGCGAGAGCACCACGGTCCTGCTGGCTTCCAGTGTGATGGGCCGCAGCAAAACGGTGGTGATGGATCCGGATGCCATCCGCGAAAAATACGGCATCGAGCCCCGGCAGCTCATCGAGGTCAAGAGCCTGATGGGCGACGCCTCGGATAACATCCCCGGCGTGCGGGGCATCGGTGAAAAGACCGCCCTGACTCTGGTGCAGAACTTCGGCTCGCTGGAGGGCGTTTACGAACATCTTGACGATAAGCTCATCAAGCCCAAACAGCGGGAACATCTGGTGGAGTTCCGTGCCGATGCCGAGCTGAGCCACACCCTGGGCACCATCCGCACCGATGCCCCCATCGACACCGCCGAGGGAGCCTACCGCGTGGGGGAGGGGGACAAGGCCGCCGCGGTCCGGCTGATGCAGGAACTGGAACTGCACAGCCTGATCCCCCGGTTCGGGCTGGACGGGGTCGCCCCGGCAGCCGACCCGGAAGCCGCCCCTGCCGTGGAGGTCGAGGCGCTGCCCCTGCCGACGGACCGCGCCGGGCATTTCCTGCTGGCCGCCCGCCCCGCCGTGCAGGGCAAAGAGGGTAAAAAGACCGTCGTCACCCAGCCGGAAGCCTGGTATGCCGTGCAGGGCAGCAACGTGTATCCCCTTTCTGAGGACGAATTGCTGGCCCTGCTGGACGACCCGGCCGTGACGCTGGATGTCTTTGACTCCGCCCCCCTGTACGCCAGGGCCATGGCCGCCGGGCGCTGGGGCAGCAGCATCGTGTGGGACGGCAAGCTGGCCGCCTATCTGCTGGACGCTTCGGCCTCCAAGTACCAGATCGGCGAGCTGATCACCGGCTATCGGGCCAAGGCTGCGTTCGTCTGCCCCGACTGGCCGGATGCCGGCACCCTGGCTGACCTGTTTGCCCGGATGAAAGCCGAGATCACCGCCAACGGTGAGGACAGCCTTTACAACGAGATCGAATTCCCGCTGGCCCAGGTGCTGGCCGATATGACCCGCACCGGCATCCTGGTGGACCGCACCGGCATCGAGGAGTTCGGCGGCCGGATGCGGCAGGAGCTGGCCCAGGTGCTGGCCCGCATCCAGCTGGAAACGGGCAGCACCGGCTTCAACCCCAACAGCCCCAAGCAGCTGGGTGAGATGCTGTTCGACACCATGGGCCTGCCCCACGGCAAAAAGACCCAGCGCGGCTGGTCCACCGATGCCGAAACGCTGGATGCCCTGCGCGATTACCCGCTGGTGGAGGATATTTTGCAGTACCGCGCCTATCAGAAGCTGAACTCCACCTATGTGGAGGGCCTGCTCAAGGTCATTGCCGAGGATGGCCGCATCCACACCCGCTTCAACCAGACCGAAGCCCGCACGGGCCGCCTTTCTTCCGATAACCCCAACCTGCAGAACATCCCCATCCGCACCGAGCTGGGCAGCCAGCTCCGGGCCTACTTTGTGGCAAAGCCCGGCTGCGTGCTGGTGGATGCCGATTACAGCCAGATCGAGCTGCGCATCCTGGCCCACATCACGGGCGACGAGCACATGCAGCAGGCGTTCCGCAGCGGGGAGGATATCCACCGCAGCACCGCCGCCAAGATCTACAACCTGCCGTTGGATCAGGTCACGCCGCGCCTGCGCTCCTCGGCCAAGGCCATCAACTTCGGCATCATGTACGGCAAGGGTGCTTACAGCCTTTCCAAGGATATCGGGGTCACGGTCAAAGAAGCCGATGCCTTCCTCAAAAATTACCTTTCCGCATTCCCCAGCGTCAGCGGCTATATGGACAAGACCATCGCCGATGCGCGGGCGTGCGGCTATGTTTCCACCCTGTTCGGCCGCCGCCGGGCGCTGCCGGAGCTTTCCAGCTCCAACCGCAACATCCGGGCCAGCGGCGAGCGGATGGCCCGCAACACCCCCATCCAGGGCACCGCCGCCGATGTCATCAAGCTGGCCATGGTGCGGGTCTGGCGGCGGCTGCGGGACGAGCAGATGGAAAGCCGCCTGATCCTGACCGTACACGATGAGCTGATCGTGGAGGCTCCGGAGGCGGAGGCGGAAAAGGCCGCGCAGATCCTGCGGGAAGAAATGGAAGGCTGTGTGCAGTACGCCGTGCCCCTGAGCACCGACGTACACACCGGCAAAAACTGGCTGGAGGCCCATTGAGTTATGATCGTTTTAGGAATTGAATCGACCTGCGACGAAACCGCCGCAGCCCTGGTGGAGGACGGTCGGCATCTGCTGAGCAACGTGATCTCCACCAGTGTCAAGGAACAGGCGCTTTACGGCGGTGTGGTGCCGGAGATCGCCAGCCGCCGCCACTGTGAGTTCATCAGTGCCACGGTCAAAAAGGCACTGCTGGATGCCGGCAAGACCATCGACGATGTGGATGCCGTGGCTGTCACCTTTGCGCCGGGCCTGATCGGCGCGGTGCTGGTGGGGGTCAACTTTGCCAAAGGCCTGGCCTACTCGGCCAATAAGCCGCTGGTGCCGGTGCATCATCTGCGGGGCCACATTGCCGCGCTGTACCTGACCCACCCGGAGCTCAGGCCGCCGTTCCTCTGCCTGGTGGCCTCCGGCGGGCACAGCCACATCGTGGAGGTGCAGGACTACACCCACTACCACATCCTGGGCCACACCGTGGACGATGCCGCGGGCGAAGCGTTTGACAAGGTGGCCCGCACGCTGGGCCTGCCCTATCCCGGCGGCCCCAGCGTGGCCAACGCCGCCAAAACCGGAAACCCCAAGGCCTACCGCCTGCCCGTGCCCCATGTGGAGGGCAGGTACAACGTGAGCTTTTCCGGCCTGAAAACCGCTGTGCTGAACGAGGTGAACCAGGCCCAGATGAAAGGCACCGAGATCAATGTGCCCGACCTGGCCGCCAGCTTTCAGGAACGCATTGCAGGCATCCTGGCCGAAAAACTGCTGCTGGCCGCCGCCGACACCGGGGCAAAGCAGGTGTGCCTGGCAGGCGGGGTGGCCGCCAACGGCCGCCTGCGCCAGCTGGTGAACGACGGTGCCCAGAAGCTGGGAGCCAAAGTCTACCTGCCGGAGCTGAAGTTCTGCGGCGACAACGGTGCCATGATCGCGGCACAAGGGTACTACCAGTACATTGCCGGGCATACCGCCGGGCTGGATCTGAACGGCCTGCCCACCCTGCCCATTGATTACGAATAACGGTTCTACGCAAAAAATCCCGGTGCTGTGGTTCAGCACCGGGATTTTTTTGTATCAGCGTATCACAGTCACATTGCAAACTGGGCAGCGCAGAACGCGGCGTAGATGCAGAGCAGCAGCACGCCCTGCCAGCGGGAGAGCCTGCCCTTGAGCAGGGCGGGCATGGTCAGGATGAGCATTACGGCGAACATCACGGGCAGATCCATGACCAGAGAGGAATTGATGCCCCGGATGGTGGAGTTCTGCGGGATGCTGAACGGCGACACCGTGATGGACATGCCGCTGACCAGCACCAGGTTGAACACATTGGCACCGATGACATTGCCCAGCGACAGCGAACCGTGGCCCTTGGCCAGCGAGGTGATGGCCGTGACCAGCTCGGGCAGCGAGGTCCCCAGTGCCACAAAGGTCAGGGCGATGACGGATTCCGGCACGCCCAGCGCCTGGGCGATCAGGGTGCCGTTATCCACCAGCAGGTTTGCACCCACGGCGATCAGGGCCGCGCCCACGACCAGCAGGCCGATCATCCTGCCAAAGGACATTTCTTCAGCGGATCCCTCCTCGTCCTCCTCCGGGGCGGGGGCGTTTTTCATGGCCAGCACGTTGCAGACCATGTAGGCCACGAACAGTGCCAGCAGTACAATGCCCACCGGGCGGCTGAAGTACCCGGTGGTGTAAGCCACACCGGCGTACAGAGCCGCCGCCACAAAGAAGAACAGCACCGGCACCCGCAGGCTCTTGGGATCTACTTTACCGGGCCGCACCGCAATGGTGATGGCCGCGATCAGGGCCGCGTTGCAGATCACGGAGCCAATGGCGTTGCCGTAGGCGATCTCACCATGACCGGTCAGGGCCGAGGTCGTGGAGACCATGACCTCCGGCAGGGTGGTGCCAATGGACACCACCGTGGCACCGATCAGCAATTCCGGCACCTTGAAGCGGCGGGCGATGCCGGTGGCACCGTCCACGAACCAGTCTCCGCCCTTGATCAGGCAGAGCAGGCCCACGAAAAACAACAGAACAGGGATCAGCATAAAATCTCTCCTTTTTCAACATTTGCCCGGCCCTGCGGGGAAAAGGTCTCCGGCCAGGCACAAAAAAAGAGGCCCTTATTACAGGATGCCCGTTTCGCACATCCTGCAATAAAAGTCTCAAGCAATCGGCATCTAGCGGGCATTTCTGCCGGGATGGCGCTAAGATGCAGCGCACAACAACGTTCTGTGCGCCCTCTACTCCCTTTTATCCAGAGAATATTATACTTGGTTTTCCGCAAAAAAGCAAGCAGAAATAAAAATTCAACTCCATGGGGTTCCCCTTTCGGTACACAAAACCGCCCCGGAACGATGCGGTTCGCTCCGGGGCGGTCCATCATAGGTTACAAAGTGGAATTACAGCTGGCTCTGATACAGCTCCACGATCTCCTCCACGCTGGTATCGCGCGGGTTGCCGGGGCGGCAGGCATCAGCATAAGCGGACTCAGCCAGGAACTGGATGTCCTCCTCTTTCAGGATGCCGTGCAGGTTTGCGGGGATGCCCACATCGGCGCTCAGCTTCTTGACGGCGGCGATGGTGGCATCGGCGGCTTCGGCATCGTTCATCTCGTCGATGCCGGTCACGCCCATGGCCTTGCCCACGGCACGGTAGCGCTCCCCGGCCACGGTCTTGTTGTACTCCAGACCCACCGGCAGCAGGATGGCGCAGGCCACACCGTGCGGGGTGTCATACAGGGCGGACAGGCCGTGTGCCATGGAGTGAACGATGCCCAGACCCACGTTGGAGAAGCCCATACCGGCGATGTACTGGCCCAGAGCCATGCCCTCGCGGCCTTCCGGGGTGTTCTGGACCGCGCCGCGCAGGTTCTGGCTGATGAGCTTGATGGCTTCCAGATGGAACATATCGGAGATGGTGCAGTGGCCCTTGGTGATGTAGCCCTCGATGGCGTGGGTCAGGGCATCCATGCCGGTGGCGGCGGTCAGGCCCTTGGGCATGGAGGACATCATATCGGGATCGACCACAGCGATCTCCGGGATATCGTTGGTATCCACGCAGACAAACTTGCGCTTCTTCTCCACGTCGGTGATGACGTAGTTGATGGTGACCTCAGCCGCAGTACCGGCGGTGGTGGGCACGGCAATGGTGAACACGGCGTGCTTCTTGGTGGGGGCAACGCCCTCCAGAGAGCGGACATCCGCAAACTCGGGGTTATTGATGATGATGCCGATGGCCTTGGCCGTATCCATGGAGGAGCCGCCGCCAATGGTCACGATGCAGTCCGCCTCGGCTGCCTTGAACGCAGCCACGCCGTCCTGCACGTTGGCAATGGTGGGGTTGGGCTTGATCTCGCTGTAAACGCTGTAAGCAAAGTTTGCGGCATCCAGCAGGTCGGTGACCTTTTTGGTCACACCGAACTTGATCAGGTCGGGGTCCGAGCAGACGAACGCTTTCTTGTAGCCGCGGGCAGTCAGTTCGGGAACGATGTTCTCGATGGCACCGTGGCCATGGTAGGAAATGGTGTTCAGAACAATACGATCAGCCATAATAAGTTTCCTCCAATTTTCCGCCCGCCGGGGCGGCAGGCGTTTTCTTTGCTCTTACTTTACCATATTGTTAAAAAACTTTCAATGTGATTTTCTTTTGATTTCTATGAATTTTTTATGATATAAAAAACTCCGCTTTCCGGATCAGCAGCATCTGCACAGATGCCGTGAATCCAGACAGCGGAGCGCTTTATTTTACCACGATAAACCGCTTGATTCGGTCAACACATACAAAACCGGGCGGATCACCACAGCCGAATGACCTTGATCACGCCCTCGGCCTTGTCGCGGGCCAGTTCCAGGTGCTTTTGCAGCGCATCGGCGGCCGTGTTCCAGTTGTCGCTCAGGGCAGCATCCAGAATTTCCAGATGCTCCTCGCAGGTCTGATCCTGGTTGATCATGCTCACCTTGCCGGTCATGATGCGGAACCGGGTGTTCAGGCCGGTGATGCGGTCGTATGCCGAGCGCAGATATTTGTTGGGCAGGGTGCTCATGAGCAGCTCATGGAAATCATCGTCCGACTTGCAGAAATCTTCGATCCGCTCCGGGTGGTGCATCAGCTCTGCATAGGCTTCCAGATCCTGGCGGGGGATCATGCTGCCGTAGGTGCGCAGGGCATAGGGCTCCACCAGCAGGCGCATCTCAAACATGCTGTGTACGTCTTCTTCCGTGATGCCGGCCACCATCAGGCCCTTTTTGGGCAGAATGGTGATCAGGCCCTCCTGCTCCAAACGGCCCAGCGCATCCCGCATGGGGGTACGGCTGATGTTGCCCATCTCGGCGCAGAGCTTCTGTTCGTTCAGAAACTCGTTGGGACGATACTCGCAGTTCAGGATCTTGGTTTTCAGATATTGATAGGCCTGCAGCTTCAGGCTCAGCTTTGTCTGGGGTTCCATCTCTTTCATCGTGCTCTCTCCTAATCCAATCTCAGGCAGAAAAAGCTGTGGTCCCCACAGCTTGTATCCCTGAAACAATCCTAGTATTCATTGATAGCATTATCACATATCTGGACATTATTTACAAGACATTTCCTGAAACTTTGGGAACTTTTCTATTTTGAACAGATATTCTGCCGTATATCAACCGAATTCGAGCAGTTTTTTTGTGCTTGTTCCCAGTTTCCGGGCGTTGTTTTGCATCAAAGGATAAATTGTGGTACACTTGATGCAGAAAGGAAGGATGTCCCCATGGCACGGAGCGGCGGCTACAACACCAAGACCCGTCAATTGATCCTGGATTACCTCATCAACAACCGCCAGCACGCGGTCAGCGCTTCCAATATTCTGGAACACCTGGAGGCCGAGGGCGCAAGCCCCAACCCCACCACGGTGTACCGGTATCTGGATAAGCTGGCCGGGGAGCAGCGGATCATGAAATACATTGCCGACAAAGGCGAAAAGGCTGTGTTCCAGTATGTGGACGAGGGCCGGCACTGCCGGGAGCACCTGCATCTGAAATGTGTGCAGTGCGGCCGCATCTATCACCTGGACTGCCATTTCATGGATGAGGTGCGCGCCCACCTGATGGCCGAACACGGCTTTACGCTGCAGTGCGAGGGCAGCGTTCTGTATGGTTTGTGCCGGTACTGCGCCCAAAACGCGGAACAGTCGGACTCTGACGCACAAACACCACAAAAATGCTCTTGCTGTGTTGACACGGAGCCAAAACCGTGATACAATTCACGCAAGAAAAGCGTTGACCGGGAAAAGTAAGGTCCAACCGCTCTTTTGCAGAGAGCGCGGGCAGGTGGAAGCCGCGCAGAGAGCCGGACCCGAACGAACCCCCGTGAGCTTCCCCCTGAACCCGCCGCAGGCGGCAGTAGGGGCCGACGTGCGCCGCCCGTTATCGCGGCAGTGCTTTCAACGGGGAGAGCGCACAAAAGTGACTGGCATGTTCTGCGTGCCGGTAATTTAGGTGGCACCACGGATACGGCAGCATTCGTCCTAGCATTGGGATGAACGCTGCCGTATTTTTATTTAACCTCTCAGGCGCTGACGCGCCAGCTCCCCTAATAGGGGAGCCCTTGGCAGGCCGGGTCACATCTGATGCATCCGTAAGGCGGCGGGCCCTGTCCTCTATCCAAGCGGGAACTGACGATACGTTATTGTGTCTGAGAGAGCAAGAGGGGTAAGAAGTATGTGTTGTGTTATGGGTTACACGGGGCACGATCTGAGTGCCGCAAAATTCAAAGAGTATCTGCTGCGCACAGTGATGCGCGGCCCGGACGATCAGCGTGTGGTGGAGGGACCCTTTGGCCTGATGGGCTTTGGGCGGCTGGCCATCATGGGCCTGACCCCGGAGGGGATGCAGCCGTTCTACCGCGGTGCCGACTGTGTGGTGTGCAACGGCGAACTGTACGGCTTCCGGTTTGAAAAAGAGATCCTGAAGCGCCGGGGCTACAAGTTCCAGTCCGACTGCGACTGCGAGATCCTGCTGCCGCTGTACTATGAATACGGCCTGGATATGTTCCGCCACATGGATTCGGAGTTTGCGCTCATCCTGTACGATTCCCGCAAGGACCGCCTGATCGCCGCCCGCGACCCCATTGGCATCCGGCCGCTGTTCTACGGCTACTCCAAGTCCAGCCACCAGATCGCCTTTGCCTCCGAGATGCAGAACCTGATCGGCTGGTGCGACGACATCCGCCCGTTCCCCATCGGCAGCTACTACTGCGACGGGCGCTTTGTCCGCTACGAGGACATTGCCGATGTGCCCGCCCCCATGGCGGATGACATGGACACCGTGCTCAAAAACATCCGTGAAAAGCTGATCGCCGGTGTGGAAAAGCGGCTGGATGCCGATGCCCCGGTGGGCTTCCTGCTTTCCGGCGGCCTGGATTCCTCGCTGGTGTGCTCCATTGCCGCCAAAAAGCTGGGCAAGCCCATCCGCACCTTTGCCATCGGCATGGACACCGATGCCATCGACCTGAAGTATGCCCGCCAGACTGCGGAGTATCTGGGCAGCGAGCACCATGAGATCATCATCAACCGCGATATCGTCATCCGCCACCTGGAAGAAGTCATCCGCCTGCTGGGCACCTGGGATATCACGACCATCCGCGCCAGCATGGGCATGTACCTGTTGTGCAAAGCCATCCACGAGCAGACCGATGTGCGGGTGCTGCTGACCGGTGAGATCTCCGACGAGCTGTTCGGCTACAAATACACCGACTACGCCCCCACCGCCGATGCGTTCCAGCAGGAGAGCCAGAAGCGCATCCGCGAGCTGTACATGTACGATGTCCTGCGCGCCGACCGCTGCATTTCGGCCAACAGCATCGAGGCCCGTGTGCCGTTCGGCGACCTGGACTTTGTGCGCTACGTCATGGCCATTGACCCCGAAAAGAAGCTGAACAGCTACGGCAAGGGCAAGTACCTTCTGCGCAAGGCCTTTGAGGGCGACTGGCTGCCGCCGGAGATCCTGTGGCGTGAGAAAGCTGCGTTCTCCGATGCTGTGGGCCACAGCATGGTGGACGACATCAAAGAATATGCCGAGAGCCTGTACACCGACGAGGAGTTCCAGCTGCGCCGGGCAAACTATTCGGCCCACTGTATGCCGTTTACCAAAGAAAGCCTGTTCTACCGCGAGATCTTCGAGAAATATTACCACGACCAGAGCCGCACCATCGTCAGCTTCTGGATGCCCAACAAGGCATGGCCGGGCTGCAACGTCAACGACCCGTCGGCCCGCGTGTTGGCAAACTACGGCGCTTCCGGCGTGTAAGCCGCAGCGTGTCCTCCCCTGTCCCCGCTTCCTGCCCGGAAGCGGGGATCTTTGTTTTGGGGCACCGCAGCTGCTTTTTCCAAAAAACACGGCAGCGCCCCGCCCCTTGGGAGATCTCTCCCGGGGGCGGGGCGCTGCTGCATCCAAAAAAGACTCCCCCTTGCGGAGGAATCTTTCGGTGTTTGTTTCAGGGAAACGCTTAGCAGCGGTCGTACTGTTCCTGCAGGAACTTCCGGCAGGCCTCGGCATTTTCGGGCGTAGTGTTTTCCAGCGTGCCGAACACAAAGGGTTTTTCTTCCTTTGCAAAGCGCAGCACGCGGCTGTAATCGCCCATGTCGCCCTGACCGGCACCCACGGCGCGGAACTTGCCCACATCGTCCACATCGGAGCGGACAAAATCCTTGAAGTGGATCATGGCAATGTCCGGGCCCAGCAGCTCAATGAACTCGTCGATCAGCTCAAAGCGCTGATCCACATTGTCGGCGTTGAGCAGGTTGACCGGGTCGAACAGGACCTGCAGGTTGTGGCTGCCGATCTCGTCCAGCACTTTACGGCAGCGCTTGGCATCGTACACGGTATGGCGCACCACCGGCTCAATGGCCACGGTCACACCATACTGCTCGGCGCAGCGCACCACAGGCTTGAAGTTCTTGATAAAGGTGGAAAGGGCCTGATCGGTGCGGCACTCCGGGCAGAACTTGTACTCCCGGTTGGGAGCACCCGTCTCGGTGCCCACCATGGCGCAGCCCAGCAGGCTGGCAAAGCGGATATGGGCATAGTACTTTTCCTGCATGGCCTTAACGGCATCCTCGTCCGGATGCACCAGGTTCAGGTAGTTGCCCAGCACGGCAATGTCCATGCCGTTTTTCTCAAACAGATGGCGCAGATACAGCGCGTAGCCCGGTGTCAGGGCGCTGGGGGTGCAGGGCACGTTTTTCATGGCCTTGCTCAGGGCAAGGTGGGCGCAGGTAAAGCCTTTCTGGCGCACCACCGGCAGCAGCTGCTCAATGGGCAGCTGCTCCGCGTCGTGCAGGCGCAGACCAAACTGGATCATGGAAATCTCCTTTGCTTTCTCAGTTCCGGCGCAGCTGCTCGCTGACCGCCATCATGCAGGCGGCGGCACCGTGCTGGTTGTCCACCATCTGCTTCTCGCTCAGGTAGTAAGCGGGGGTGCCGGTACGGTCGGTGCGGTTGTCCGGGCCGGGGCCAAGGCCTGCGCTGGCGCAGATGCCGTGCAGCTCCCAGCCGTTTTCCGTCTGCTTGAGGTAGGTATCACGGATGCCGTCCAGTACCTCGCTGCCCTTTGCGCCGTACTCGGCGGGCAGCATGCCCAGGCGGGCACCCTTCATCAGGGCGTAGGCCACCATGGCGGTGCCGGAAGTCTCGGAGTAATTGCCCTCCAGGTCGGCACGGTCCACCACCTGCAGGAACATCCTGGTATCCGCCACCTGGTAAGCCATCAGGCGGTCCAGAGCGTTCTTCAGCAGGGGGCACAGCTCGGCGGCGCGGGCGGTGTGCTCACGGGCGATCTCATAGGTATCGGCCAGAGCCATCAGGAACCAGCCCTCGGCACGCAGCCAGACAGCGGGGCTCAGGCCCGTTTCCGGGTCTGCCCAGTCCATCTTGCGGGAGCAGTCGTTGGCGTGGCGGTACAGCCCCAGCTTCTCGTCCCACAGCAGCTTATGGGCGCTGGCAAACTGGTCCATGATATCGTCCCAGCGGTCGTCGCCGGTCTCTGCCAGGCAGGCCGCGTAGAACGGCATGCCCATGTACAGGCCATCCAGCCAGACCTGGTTGGGGTAGATATCCTTGTGCCAGAAATTCCCGGTCACGGTGCGGGGGTAATCGTCCAGGATGTGATACGCCTTCTGCACCTGTTCGGCATAGCGCTCGTCCCCGGTCAGGTCCCGCAGGATGCGCAGGGATTTTCCAAAGCTCACCTTGTCGATGTTGTGTTCGCCCGGGACCCAGTTGGCCACGGTGCCGTCCTCTTTCAGCAGCCAGGAGGCATTTTTCAGCACCGGCTCATACCACGCCTTGTCGCCGGTGGCGCGGGCCAGGTCGTCTGCGCCCACAACACACAGGTCGTCTTTGTAGTTCCAGGGCTTTTCGTTCAGAAACTTGGGGAACTTGCTGTCCAGATACTGTTCAAAATATTCCAGCCACATTTCATATTCTCCTTTTCTTACAGTCCTGCAAAATCGGCCACGCGGTCCAGGATCTCCACAGCCTCGCGGCGGGTGACCAGCTGTTCCGGGCCAAAGCAATCGTCGGCATCCAGCTTCATAAAGCCGAAGTAGAGCGCACGGGCCGCATTGGTGCCATAGTTGTTGGCCACCTGCTTCACGTCGGCACACACCGGCATGGTGCTGGAAGCGTTGCGGTAGTTCACACCGCAGGCCTGCATGGCCACAGTGGCCATCTCCTGGCGGGTCACGGTGCGCTGCGGCTCAAAGCAGCCCTCTTTCAAGGGGAAGAAGCCGTTGGCCGCTGCCAGAAGCACCGCGTTTTCGGTGCTGTCCTGCGGCACAGGGGTGGTGCGGGCCGGGTCCGCCAGAGGGACCAGCATCTGTGCGACCTCGCCGCGCAGCACCGGCTCGTCCGGGCGTTCCAGCCGGGCATCCGGCAGCATGCCGCGGCAGCACAGCCGGGCAGCGGCATCGGTGCCGGCCTGCGGCAGCACCCGGTACGCAATGCTCTGTTCCCGGTTTCCGGCGGCATCGGCGGCGATCAGCCGCACAAAGGCAGCCTGCGGGGGCACGGTCAGCTGGGCAGCATTCCCGCAAGGGGTCCACTGCTCCCCGTCGGCCGAGCACTCCCAGGCAAACTGCATCGTCTCGGCCGCGCCGCAGCTCTCGGCGCTGGCCTGCACGGTCCCGCCGCAGGTGGGCACGCCCAGAATGCGGACATAGCCCGGCCGGGGGAACTTTTTGCCGTTGATGGTCACATTTTCCACCACGGCATCGTTCCAGTTCATGCTGCGCAGCGGCTGGCGCACGCCGTCGATGGTGATGTTGCGCAGGGTCAGGCCGGTGATGGGCACCTCCGGGAACGCTTCCAGGAAGATGCCGTAATCGCCGCCGTGGGCCGTGATGTTCTCCACCGTGATGTCGCGGAACAGCGGCAGCGAATCGCCGTTGCGGCCGTCCTCATACAGCATGGTGCCGTGAACGGCAGCGCCGCCCACATGGTCCATCACGCTGTCGCAGAGCATCACCTGCTCCACGGCACCGCCGCGCCGGGCGTTGGTCTTGAGCCGCAGCGCATAGGTCAGGTTTGGGCTGGAGAAGCGGTTTCCGCTGGCCAGCACCTGGTAGATGCCGCCGCTCATCTCGCTGCCCAGTGCCACACCGCCGTGGCCGTCGGCAAAGTCGTTGTTCTCGATCAGAACGTTCTTGCAGGGCATGTTGGCCTCACGCCCGTCGCGGTCGCGGCCGGACTTCAGGCTCACGCAGTCGTCGCCGGTATCAAAGCGGCAGTTCTTGACCCACACACCGTTGCAGCTTTCGGGGTCGCAGCCGTCGTTGTTGGCACCGTGGCTGGAAAGCGTCACGCCGTCCACCACAACGCTCTGGCACATGATGGGGTTCAGCTGCCACATGGGGCTGTTGTGCAGAGTAACGCCCTGCAGCAGCACCCGCTTGCAGCGGATGGGCTGGAAGAAGTTGGGCCGCAGGTAGTGGCCCGCGCCAAAAATGCGCTCCTTGACCGGCACCCCCTGCATGTTCATGTCACGCAGGAGCTTACGATCCTCCAGCTGGAGATCCACCTTGTTTTCGGACCAGGAGGTTTCCACCTGATGGTGCCAGTTCCACCAATGGTCGGCATCGGCACCGCCGTCCAGCACGCCGCAGCCGGTCACCGCAATGTCCTCGGCCTCATACGCATACAGCAGGGGGCTGTAATTGTAGCAGGGGCTCGCCTCCCAGTGGGAGAACACCAGCGGGTAGTTCTTTTCCAGATCCTCGGCCACAAACCGGACCACGGTCTCGGCGCTGGCCAGGTGCAGCTCCACACCACGTTTCAGATGCAGGGCACCGGTACGGTAGACACCGGCTTCCAGCGTCAGCACACCGCCGCCCCGGCGGCTCAGCTCGTCAATGGCTCCCTGCAGTTCTTCCGTCTGGAGCACACCGTCCGCAGGCAGCACCGTTTTCCGGTTTTTGCCGATGCGGGGCAGCTCAATGGCAGCCAGGATTTGATTGCGCAGCTCGTTTTTGTTCATAGGGAAGTTCCTTTATGCTCGCTCCCACAGGAAGCTCAGATATTCGGTCATCTGCTCGTCGTGCCACTGATGCGGGCCAGGGCAGATCTCATGGGTCAGGTTGTCGGCTCTGCCCAGCAAAGCGTATGCCTTGCGGGCCTCGGCCACCTGTTCCTGGGCGTTGATTACGCCGCGCGGGCCGTTGAGCCGGTCGCCGCTGCAGGACTGGACCCACAGCGGGCGGGGTGCGATCAGGCTGGCAATGTCGCCCATGTCCAGGTGTTCCCACAGGTGGGGCACATAGTTGCACGAGCAGTTGTTGTTCAGCGTCAGCAGTGCATCGCGATAGCCGTACAGATAGCCGCTGATGGCGGCCACCTTCACGCGGTCGTCCAGTGCGCTCAGCCATAGTGTCTGCATCCCGCCGCCGGAAAAGCCCAGGCAGCCCAGGCGGCCGGTGTCAAACCGTGCGTCCTGCTCCAGCCAGTCGATCAGCCGCATCAGGTCCCACGTCAGCATTCCAGCCACCGGGATGCCCAGCGGCTCGCCCATGTGGGCCAGGCGGTAGCAGTCGCCTTTCAGGCCCTCCGGCAGGCGCTGGACATCCGCCAGCTCCTCCCGCCGCTCGCCAAAGCCGCGGCAGTCCGGGCACACCGCCACATAGCCGCGCTTTGCCAGCTGCAGGCCGTAGTCGTAATGATAATGGTCGATCTTCTCCGTAATGGAGGGGTAATCCCGCACACCGGCCACCGAGTACTTGCCCGCGCCGTTATGGCCCGGCGGGCAGAGGAACACCGGGGTGTTCCGGCCCGCTCCGGGGGGCACCAGAAGAAACAGGGTCATCCAGACATCGGGTTCCACCTGAATTTTCCAGTGTTCACGGAGGATGCCCTCCGCCGTAATGGCGGAGGGCATCTGTTCGGGTTCCGGTTTGCAGTTTTCCATTTTGTCCATTCCCAGCAGGCCGTTCAACAGGCTGCGGGTCTGGGTGCGCCATGCTTCAAACTGCTGCGGCGTGGTTCCGGTGAACCGGTCTTGCCGGGCATACCGGTCAAATTTGCGCAGCATGGAAGGCAGGGTGCTGTACACCTGCTCCGGGCAGGGCATTTTTTCAGCCTCAGTCATCATTGATATCGTCCGAAGCAGCGGCAGCAACGGGGTTCTGCGCAGCTTTCTTGGCCTTGAGGTGATCGGAGATATAGGGCCAGAAGACGCAGAGCACCGATACCAGCAGCAGGATCAGGGAGATGGGGCGGGTAAAGAACGGAGCATAGCTGCCGTGAGCATAGCTGATGCCCTGGCGGAAGTAACGCTCCAGCTTGCTGGACAGGATGAATGCCAGCACCAGCGGGCTGGTGGGCAGGCCGGCAACGCTCATGAACAGGGACAGCAGGCACAGAGCCAGCATGACGTAGATGTTGAACATGGTGTTGGAGATGCCGTAGCCGCCGATGAAGCTGATGACCAGAATCACGGTGTACAGGTAGTGATAGGGGATCTTCAGGATGTACGGGAACCAGCGCTTGGTCACGATCTGGATCAGGTAGGTCACGATGGCGGAGACCATAACGCAGGCGAAGATCAGCATGGCCAGATCCGGCTGCTCGGTCATGAACAGGGGGCCTGCCTGCAGGCCGTGAATGGTCAGGCCTGCGATCAGCATGGCCGTGATGCCGTCGCCGGGGATGCCCAGAGCCATCATGGGGATCAGAGCGCCGCCCAGAGAAGCGTTGTTCGCGGTCTCGGAAGCCCAGACACCGGCGGGGTTGCCCTTGCCGAACGTTTCAGGCTCCTTGCTGATGCCCTTGGCGTAGCCGTAGGCGACCATGTTGGAGATGCCGGAGCCCATGCCGGGCAGGAAGCCGATCCACAGACCGGCAGCAAATGCAAAGAGGATGGTCTTGATGTTTTCCACAATGTCCTTGAAGCCAATGCCCAGGCCTTTCATGCCCTTGACATCGACATCGGGCATCTTGGCTTCGCCCTTGGCGTTGTCACGGATGATCTGGCACATTGCGAACATACCCAGCATCTGAGCAACGGTGCTGATGCCGGAGGTCAGGTAAACATTGCCAAAGGTGAAACGGGTCGCGCCGTTGATGGGGTCCATGCCGATGCAGCCCATCAGCAGGCCGATGCCTGCGGACATGATGCCCTTGAAGATGTTGCCCTTGGACAGGGAAGCGATCAGGGTAATGGCGCAGAAGCACAGGGAGAAGTACTCCCAGGGGCCCAGGTGCAGAGCAGCCTCTGCAATGACCGGAGACAGCACGGTTGCAATGGCAACGGAGAACACGGTACCGATAAAGGAAGCCGTCATGCCGATGCCCAGAGCCTTGCTGGCCTGACCCTTTTGGGTCAGGGGGTAGCCGTCAAAGCAGGTCGCGATCGCCGAAGAAGAACCGGGGATACCGATCAGAACGGCCGAGATAAAGGTACCGGACACGCCGCCGATCCAGATGGCCAGCAGCATGACGAACGAAGTTTCCGTCGAAAGACCAAAGGTGATGGGCAGCAGCAGCGCGATGCCCAGGGTGGCCGACAGGCCGGGGATTGCACCAAAGACGATGCCCAGTGCGACCATTGCAAAGATCAGCAGCAGGTTGATCGGCTTCATGCAGACCAATAATGCAGAAAGATATGCAGCCATTTTTCAGTTTTCCTCCTTAGCCACCAAAGAAGATGCCGGCAGGCAGCTTGATCTGGAACGCGAACACGAACATGACATACAGCACAGCCGTGACCACGACCGAGATGATCGCCGTAGAAACAGGCTTGACTTCGCTGTTGCCCTTCAGATCATAGATGAAAGCAGCGGTTGCAAACGGGGTGGTGATGGCAAAGCCCAGATAGGTCATTGCCACAGCGTAGACGACCAGCATGAGAAAGCTCTTGGTCACTTTCTTCACGCCGCCCTTGGGGAAGTAAGGCTTTTCCTGCGTGGCACGGTCCTTATAGCCCCGGATGATCAGGGCAATGGAGCTGATGCCGATCAGGAAAATGGCCACAAACGGCAGCAGACGGGGGCCCGGCTCCAAAAGTTTCGCCGGCTGGCGGACCTGGAACGTCATGATGAGGAAGAGCACGCAGGTGATCAGACCTACGATGCCCGTGACCATATCACGTCTCATTTTCATAGATAGTACCTCATTTTTTCTCAAAAATAGCCCGGAGAGTGCAGCTCCGGGCTATCGATCAGGCAACTTCACGTCAGGATCAGGAGAGAATATTTTTGGAAGAGAAAAACGTGATTCCGGACGTGAGAGAATCTCTTGGTTTAAGATCAGCCCTGGACGTACATGTCGAGGCTCTTTGCGATCTTGACCAGCTCGTCATACTCCTTGGTATGCAGCTCCTCGGACTCCTCCAGATCGTGCCAGCCGGGGATGTGGCCGATGCTTGCGATGCCAGCGTTGACGGTAGCGTCCTCAACAACGGCCTCCATTGCAGCGTTCATTTCCTTGACCATGGTCTCGTCCATGCCGGCAGGTCCCATCAGGTAGTGGTAGACCAGCATGTAGCAATCCTGGAAGCCCTGCTCCTGCAGAGTCTTGTAGTTGTCGGGCAGAGTCTCGGGATACTCGTCGATGGTGATGCCATCGCCGGCGACCGTGCCGATGACCTTCAGCTTGCCGGCCTTCTCGTACTCCTGAGCGTTGCCCAGACCCACGACACCGATGTCGATGAAGCCGCCGGCCAGGTTGGTCAGACGGTCAGACTCGGAAGCGCACTCGACCTTGTTCAGCTCGATGCCCAGAGCATTGCACAGCTTGCCGAACAGGAAGGTGTTGGCACCTGCTGCGGGCATACCGGCATTCAGCTCACCGGGATGCTCCTTGGCGTAATCCACAAAGCCCTGGAAATCATCGTAAGGAGCGCTTACGGGAACAGCCAGGGTGGAGAAGCCGTTGTCCTCCAGGCAGGCGATCAGGGTCAGGTCGGTCATGGGGTTGACGGTTGCGTTGCCGGTGATGTACTGGATGTTCAGTGCAGAGGTAGCAACCATCAGGGTAGTGCCATCGGGCTTTGCGTTGGCAACGGTCTGGTGGCCGACGGTGTTGGAATCGTAGTTGGTCACGGTGGTCTTCAGGCCGTAGATGCGGTTCAGGCCCTCGCTGTAATAACGGATAGCCAGGTCAGAGCCGCCGCCTGCCTTGCCGGGAACTGCCAGGGTGATGGTCTCTTTCTGGGGGAAACCGATGCCGGCCTCGGCAGCAGCTGCGCTGCCGGCGGTGCTGGAAGCAGCGCTGGATGCGGTGCTGGAGCTGGAACCGCCGCAGGCGGTCAGGGCCAGAGCAGCCACAGCAGCTGCAGAACCTTTAAGCATATCTCTTCTGCTGATATTCATAAGATGTTCTCCTTGTCTTTTTCTTCATTTTCTTCTCTGAGGGGGCTTTTTGTTCTTGCTCTCTCTGTGACTTTATTGTACAACGCCCGGCAATGATTTTCGATACACAACAATTCCAAATTTTCATAACATTTTATTCACAGCACCTTGCAGTTGAATTCCAAATCCAGTATAATAGAGAAAAAAGTTGTTTCAAATTGGTTACAATACTTTGCCGCAGAGACAGGATTTTTTTGATCTTGTTTTCCAGTCTGCGCAGTGTTCCAAAGGGAGCCGTGCCATGAACACCAAACAGTATCATTACATTTCCACCATTGCCAGCTATGGCAACCTGACCCATGCCGCCCAGGCGCTGCACATCTCGCCCTCGGCGCTGAGCAAGTTTTTAGCCGAGTGCGAACGCACCTTTGGCTTTACGCTGTTCCTGCGCTACAACCGGCGGCTTTACCCCACCGCCGTGGGCCGCTACGTCATCGACTGTGCCCAGAAGATCGAGGACGAAAAGAACCGGATGCTGCTGACCATGAAAGATGTGACCGGCGGCAACCGCAACCGCATCCGCCTGGCTACCGCCCCCAACCGCGGCGCTATTATTTATAGTAAGATCTACAATCAGTTCTCGCGGCGGTTTCCGGGCATCTCCCTGACCCTGACCGAGCTTTATGCCATGGAGCAGCCCACCGCCATTGCCCGCGGCAGCATCGACCTGGCCCTGGGTGCCGGTGTGACCAGCACCCAGGTCACGGATCTGCCTGTGGCCCATGAGGAGCTGCTGGTCTCGCTGCCGGTGGCCCACCCGCTGGCCGGGCAGGAACGCATCTGCTTGAAAGACCTGAAAGACACCCCCTTCGTGCTCCAGGGCCGCCGCCACAGTATCCGCCTGCTGGCCGAACAGCTGTTCCAGCAGGCCGGGTTCGAGCCGGTCATCGCGTTCGAATCCAACGACGTTCTGCTGCTGGATTCCATGATGCACCAGGCCGTGGGTGTCGGTCTGGTCAGCAAGGCCCATGTCACCCCCTGCGAAGAACTGGTCTACCGCCCGCTGGACCCGCCGGTGTACCAGACGCTCCATCTGCGTTTTCCGCTGGGGCACACTCTCAGCGAACCGGAGCGGTATCTGGCCGGCCTGCTGGCCGCCGAGCGTCTTTCTGACCCGCGCTACCAGGCCGCCAAGGATCCCTTTGTGCAGACCCTGCTCCAGACGGCGGCCTCGCCCTCGGCTCCGTCTACGGATCCGGATCACCGCCCCAGCCGCCGGGCCAGCACCGCCCCGCAGGAGACCTCAGACATCGACCTGGACATCAAGGTGATGGAATATCTCATCTCCATCGTGGACGAGCAAAGCCTCTCCCGCGCGGCCGACAAGCATTTTCTGGCCCAGTCGGCCCTTTCCCGCCACCTGCGCAACGTGGAAACGCTGGTGGGGATGCCGCTGTTCACCCGCGAGCACAACCGCCTGCGCCCCACCAGCGCCGGGGCCGTGTTCGTGAACAACGCCCGTAACATCCTGCGCCTGGAAAACGAGATGTTCGCCCAGACCCGCTCCTATCAGCAGGGCCACGGCGGCAGCCTGTATATCCACTGCGATCCCCTGTTTGCACAGGCGTTCCGCCAGCGTGCCGAGCAGGCGTTCCGTGCCGCTCACCCGGAGATCACCCTTGTGGTAGCCGAAGCCAACCAGGAACAAACGCTGGAGGCCTTGATGAACTCCACGGCCGACCTGGGCATCTTCCTTTCCCACACGCCGGAGCACGCTCTGCTTCACTGCGATGTGCTCACCCTGACCGAGATGGTCTACTGTTTTGTGCCCGGCGGCTGCCCGGACGGCTGGAAGCCGGGTGAGCTGCTGCCCAGCGGCTTTGTCCTCCGGTCGCAGCTCATGGCGCAAAGCCACTCCACCCTGCGCGCCGAGCAGGATGCCCTGCTGGCCACCCTGGCCGATCCCCTGCCCCCCGCCGCCTGCGAAGCGCAAGTTTCCATTCTGCGCCAGCTGGCCAACCTCGGCATCGCCGATGCCGTCCTGCCACTGAACCTGATCGAGCGCCAGAACCACGATCGCTGCGCGGCTTTTGATCCGCCTCGTCCACTTTACCTTCTGCTGGCCCACCACGTTGGCCGCACCCTGCCCGCCGTGACCCAAGAACTGATGGATCTCATCCGCCAGGCCATGACCGATGTGCTGGCCATTCCGGCGTAAAAACACATAAAGTTTGTCATGAAGACCCGCATACAGAAAAAGGCCGCAGCTCCGGGGAGTGTTCCTCAGGGCTGCGGCCTTTTTGCGGCCAAAAACAGACAGCCGCGCCGGAGAAGATGGCGAAGCTGTCTGTTTCCTGGTCAGGATTTTATTTGGTTCGGGTTGGCCTTATTATAGCAGATTCTTCCAGTTTTGCAAGAATAATCGTTCGCCGGGATTCGACAAGATCCGTGTACTGAAAAAAGTGGGTTATATTGTGGGTTTTGACTGTTCTTTTCAAGCTCGGACTATGGTCGGGTCGGCTTTCATCTGCTTGACTTCGCGGATGGCTTCCTGCGTTTCCGCGTTGGGTATATCGCCGCTGATCTCAAATGGGATGCGGTTTTCCCGCACGGCCTTTTGTTTATCGGCGGGGTGCGTCCGAGTAGGCGCGCCCTGTTTTATTTTTCGATATTCGCTTGGTGTGCATCCGGTTTTCTCTTTGAAGCACTTTCCGAAGTGGCTGACTTGGTGAAACCCTACTTGTTCCGCAATGTCTCCAATGGAACGGTCGGTTTCTTTCAGGAGCCGTGCGGCACAGGACAGGCGATGCTCCATCAGGTACTGATAGGGCGTTGTCTGCAAGCTCACCCGGAAGCAGCGCAGGCACTCGGATTTGCTGACATGGGCACTCTGTGCAAGCTGTTCCAATGTGATCTCCTCTGGGTAATGCGCTTCCACATACTGCAAAAAACAGCGCATCCGGGTATTGACCACATTTTCCTGCTTCTGCGGCGGCAGCGGAACATTCTGCTGCAAAATCAGCCAGAGAGAAACAAGGTGCGTCAGCACCTCGTATGGGTAGAGTGCTGTTTTGCTCTGTTCCAGTTCTGCAAGCTCATGCAGCTTCTGCAAAACAGCAGTTTGCCATGCCCCGTCCGGGTGCAGAATCAGGTAGGGCAATGCCTGATTGGCCGTGATTTTTTCCACGAGGTCTACTGCCGGACTGCCAGGGTAAAATTTTAGGAACTGCTCCGGGAAAAGGAAACTGTTATAACGACAGCCCGCCCCCTGCCAAATCTGATGTACCACATTTTTGTTCAGAAACACTCCCTCTCCGGCCTTGAGCCGGACACTTTCTTCCAGTGTCTGAAGTTCAGCGCTGCCTTCAAAGACATAAACAAACTGAAGGTCTTCATGCCAATGCAAAACCTGAAAGCCCGGATTGCGCGGGGCACTTTTTTGTTCGTGTACATCCAGCACAAGATAGGGAAACGCTGTGCCCGCATTCAGGTTGACGGAGTTGATATATTGGCTTGATTTCACTTTGTCACCTCCATTCTGGTGATATTATGATAGTATTCTGCGATTTTCTGATAAATATCCAACCAAAGCAATGATATAATCATAGTATAGCAAAAATTCCATCAGGATGAAAGGCGTACAGGATGTATTTTCAGTACACAACCAGAGAAACCGACTACTTGAGCCAAAAGGACAAGCGGCTGGGGGAAGCGATCCAGAAGGTTGGGCCGATCCAGCGCGAGGTGGACACCGATTTGTTTTCCGCGGTCGTACATCACATCATCGGCCAACAGATCTCCACCAAAGCGCAGGCTACCATCTGGCAGCGGATGCGGGAAGCGCTTGGCAGCGTGGATGCAGATCATATCCTTGCAGCCGGTGTGCCGCAGCTGCAAAAGCTGGGCATGACCTTCCGCAAGGCAGAGTACATCACCGACTTTGCCCAGAAAGTTCAAAACGGTAAATTTGACTTGGAAGAAATTTGGCAGAAGCCGGACGAAGAAGTCATCCAGGAGCTGAGCAGCCTGAAAGGCATCGGCGTATGGACGGCAGAAATGATCCTGCTGTTCTGTATGCAGCGGCCGGATGTGTTCAGCTATGACGACCTAGCCATCCAGCGCGGCCTGCGGATGCTCTACCACCACCGGAAAATCGACCGGAAGCTCTTTGCAAAATACCGCAGACGATTCAGCCCCTATTGCAGCGTTGCCAGCTTATATCTGTGGGCGATTGCCGGTGGTGCCATCCCGGAAATGCACGACTACGCCCCAAAGAAAACCATAAAATAAAAATCAAAGGAGAAATCAAAATGGCGAACATCGTCGTTTTATTTGAAGTCAAGCCCACCGCCGCAGGTAAGCAGAAATATCTTGATGCAGCACCACAGGATTCCAACGAATTTTTTCAGGTATAAACCATGATGTACACACTTCACTACGATTCTCCGCTGGGCGGCATCCTGCTGGCAGCGGATGAGATTGGCTTGACCGGGTTGTGGTTCGAGGGGCAAAAGTATTTCGCCCGCACTCTGGATGCCACGCATCAGGAACAGGAAACCACCGCACTTTCCGAAGCCAAACGCTGGCTGGATGTTTACTTCAGCGGACAGGAACCGGACTTCACCCCGCCGCTCCATCCCATCGGTTCCCCCTTTCGGCAGGAGGTATGGGAGCTGCTGCTTCAAATTCCATACGGTCAGACCACGACCTACGGTGAATTGGCAAAACAGCTGGCGGCGAGGCACGGCCTTTCCCGGATGTCGGCACAGGCCGTAGGCGGTGCGGTCGGGCACAATGAAATTTCCATCCTTATCCCTTGCCACCGTGTGATTGGCACCAGCGGCAGCTTGACCGGGTACGCGGGCGGCATCAGCAAGAAAATAAAGCTGTTGACCTTGGAAAAGGTGGACATGGAGCATTTCTTTGTGCCAACAAAGGGAACGGCGTTGTAATGGAGGGAAATCTGTTTTGACCACCGCTGGGTCCTGCTGATTGGGCAGAAAACAAAAAGCTCCGGCGTAATCAATACGCCAGAGCTTTTTTGGTGGGCGCGGGTGGATTACGCAAGCCGCGCATCTAAAAAAGCCCCGCAGGGGCTTTTTTGCCCGGCGGGACGCAAAGCGCCGGGCCTTACGAGTTGCGCTTGCCGATTTTTCTGCAACCCCTTGGCGGGGCCTTGAAAAATCGGAGCGCTGCCCCAGCCTCGCCTCCCTGTTTCCGCCGCAGGCGGCGGTCGGCTCCGCTGCTGTTCGAATCCGCCCGCGCATTCGTGAGTTTCACGCACCAGCAAAACAAAAAGCTCCGGCGTAATCAATACGCCAGAGCTTTTTTGGTGGGCGCGGGTGGATTCGAACCACCGAAGCTGAAAAGCAGCAGATTTACAGTCTGTCCCCATTGGCCACTCGGGAACACGCCCAGATCAATTTTCAGTCGAGAACCGACCGCCTGTATATTTTACCATCACGTTTGTATTTTGTCAACTGCTTTTTCCTTGATTTTTGCAGTTCTTATTCAGGCCAGCACAGAAAAACCGCCCCTGGGATTTCTCCCAAGGGCGGTCTGCGTGGAGCTAGTGACAGGAGTTGAACCTGCAACCCACTGATTACAAATCAGTTGCGCTGCCATTGCGCCACACTAGCACACGTTACTTGGATAGTATACCACCAGTGGGCAGATTTGGCAAGGCTTTCTTTCAGGCTCCGGCTGTGGGCTGTCCATTATCATTAAACGCACAGAGACTCAAGTGAGTCGGCTGTGCGTTTTTTCTTTACTACAACCCCATAGGACGGAGGTGAGACTGACGGGAAAGTACCGCTACCTGACCTTCGAGGACAGGAAGAAGATCGAGGCGTGGCATCTGCTCGGAGATCGGCCGGTCGACATCGCGGCCCGCCTGAGCGTCCACCACACCACGATCTACAAGGAGCTCCAGCGAGGCGCGACCGGCGCGCTGGACGCCAACCAGCGCGAAGGGTACAGCGCAGAGCTCGCCGAGAGGCGGCTGCGCGAGAGCTTCAAGCGCAGAGGTAAACGAGCACCGGCCGCACAGTAGCCAAGAACACCCGGCAGCGCCGGGCCGAAGAAAGGAGACCCCCATGAGAAGCAGAAGAAACAACACGACCCTGACACGCAAGGTTGACAAGTGGAACCCTCGCAAAGTGTGGCTCATTAAGCGCTACGCCGACGGCCACTATGCCATCAACCAAGAAGTCGGCGGTCGTGTTTTTTATTCCAGCTACCAGAGAGCAACCAAGGCACAGATCGCCGCGATCTTCGCCTGCTGCTGAAAACGCCAAGATCCCCGGCTCCGGCCGGGCCAATTAAGAAAGGAGCACACCATGAAATTTTACTACAAAGGCCAACTGATCCGCACGAGCAAAACCCACGCATATAACTGGGCCATTCTGACCGAGCGTCCTGATGGGACGTATGCCTGCCACGGTTGCCGAGTAAACCGCAGCGACGCAGACAGCGAAGCCAGCCGCCTCAGCCGCCGCGGCGTCGACCACATCATCATCGCCCCACTCGAGCAGCGCGGGAGGTGATTGCATGAACGCCAAAGCCATCCGGCAGCTCGCCGACGTCACGCTGGACAAGTACCGCAGCTCGATCCCTCGCAAAGCCTTCGAGGAGTTTGTGAAGGACATCATCACCGGCGAGAACCGCGCGACCGCCTTCAGATACGAGGCGAGCCCCATCTGCCGGGCCTCGTTCCCGTCCACGCTGGACGAGGACGGCGCCCGCTGCACCGTGGAGGTCACGGTCTACCGGCTGAACGCCGTGGCCGCCACAGCCTTCCTGCTGGACGGGCCCGAGACGCTGCTGCGGCACATCGGGCTCGACGAGCGGGACACCTACACCACCAAGCACGAGATCGACGACCTCGTCACCGTCGTGCACATCATCAGAGAGGAGGCAACCACATGAAAACGACGCTCTCGCTGTCTGGCGGCAAGGACTCAACTTTCCTGCTGCTCGAGCTGATCCGCAGAGGCACGCCGCCAGACGAGTGCGTATTCTTTGATACCGGCTGGGAGTTTCCGCAAATGTACCGACACATGGATCGGCTACGGGCCCTATGCGAGGAGAACGGCATCGAGTTCACTGTGCTCCACCCCGCCAAGAGCTTCGACTACCTCATGTTCGAGAAGCCCGTCAGAGAAAAAACGGGCGGCACGCACTGCGGCTACTCGTGGTGCGGAGCTCGAGGTATCAGATGGGGAACAACCGAAAAGACCAAGGCACTCGACCAGCACAACAAGGGCAACATCGTCCTCATAGGCATCGCAGCCGACGAACCAAGGGACGCTACGAGCTCCCGGGAAAACGGCCGGACGACTTGATCGCCTGCGCCAAGGTCGGAAACCAGAGCCTCACCCACCCAAACGAGAAGCCCGTGGCGCTGCTGGAGCAGCTCATTGAAGCCACTACCATCCCCGGCGCCCTGATCCTCGACCCCTTCGCCGGCAGCGGCTCTACGCTGGCTGCGGCCGCGAAAACCGGCCGGCAGTACATCGGGATCGAGATAGACGAACAGTACAGCAAGCTCGCGGCCGCCAGAGCCGCCGAGCACCAGCCACACCGGCCTCGTCGAGAAGGTGGACGGCAGCAAGGTCTACACCATCGAGGGCAACACCTCCGACAAAGTGG
>CAKTEF010000003.1 GCA_934547065.1 uncultured Faecalibacterium sp. | reverse complement strand
AAAAAATGATTGAAAACTATCGCAAATTGATGTATTATGCAATTATAACAGTTGTACTTTTCTGTTGTGTACAACAAACTGTTGCATCTGACAGTTTCATGGAGGAGTTTTTGGTGAATTATACAGCCAAGCGCTATTTTTTTGAGCAGAGCGCCATCCGGGAATTTTATTCCGGCGCGTATTATGATTTGTTTCTGGTCATGCGGGGCAGCGGCGTGTTCCGCTGCCCCGATGTGGTGCTGCCCGCCCAGCAGCAGAACCTGATCATCTTCAAGCCCGGTCAGGGCGGCAGGCTGGAATACCCCGGTGCATACGGCCCGCTGGAGCTTATCCGGGTACAGCTCTCCCCGGAGGCGCTGGCGCTTTTATCGGATGCGGACACCGACCTGGAAAAGAGCTTCAACGTGGTGCCGTTCCATCAGGTAGCCGTCCGCCCGGACAGCCAGATCTATATGCTGTTGAAAAACCTTGCCCGGAAGCTGCTGATGCTCCCGCAGGAGCGCACCCAGTTCGGTGCAGCGGTGTTCGAGCACGGTATTTTGCAAATGTTTGTGGTGCTGGCGCTGCGTGCCTGCATCCATGCGGAGTTCCACACCGCATCGGTCAGCCGCCACCACCTGATGCTGGACGAGGTGTTCCTTTTTATCCAGGCCCACCTCACCGAGGAGCTGACACTGGAACGGCTGGAAAAGGAATTTTTTGTTTCCCGGGAGCATATCGCCCGGGAGTTCAAGCGGCAGACCGGGCAGACGGTGCACCGCTACATCGTAAAAGCCCGGCTGGACCGCTGCTGCACCCTGATCGAGCAGGGGCTGCCCATCACCGAGGTCTACAAAACAAGCGGCTTTGGGGGCTACAACCACTTTTTCCGCGCCTTCAAAAAGGAGTACGGCATGACCCCCAAGGCCTATTTCAGCACCACCCGGCAGGATGCACGGGGATAAATCATAGATGCTGTTGCAAAATAGCCCCCACGAAAAAAATGAGATAGACTTTCCCAAAAGGGGTTGCCTATCTCATTTTTTGTTGTAAGCTGAGATTGTGAAAAAGCAACTACAACAAGAACAGTATACAGGAAAGGGCGGCATATATCAACAGCTGACCCTAACCAGCCGTTTTTAGCGGATAGTCCCATGCGGTCCAGCAGGATACCGTACAGGGTCTTTGCATCGGTGGACAAGTCTTTGAATCGTATGTCCCGGAATAAAATTTTGGGCACCCGGAAATACGAGAACATCTCGCCCGACTGCCCATAGAAATAGTCAAACATCCTGACTTCCTCGCTTGTTCTGCCTTGTCACATCCTTGACACCTCCGTTCGTAGTATGATGAAATATGTATGACTATCGTTATTTTTCTTTACAAAGATGGCCTGCCATGCTACAATAGCCGCATCTACGGCCACCGGACAACAGGAAAGGAGTATCTCATGGCCAAAACTGCCGACACCATTGCCATCTATTCCCGCAAATCCCGCTATACCGGCAAGGGCGAAAGTATCGGAAATCAGATCGACCTCTGCCGCGAATATATCCGCACCCACTACGGAGATGCCGCCGCGGAACATGCCGTTGTCTTTGAGGACGAGGGCTTTTCCGGCGGCAACCTGAACCGCCCGGACTTCAAAAAGATGATGACTGCGGCCAAGGACCGGAAATTCAAGGCCATTGTGGTCTACCGTCTGGACCGCATCAGCCGCAACATCAGCGACTTTTCCAGCCTGATTGAAGAACTGGGACGGCTGGGCATCGACTTTGTGTCCATCCGTGAAAGTTTTGACACGTCCAGCCCCATGGGCCGCGCGATGATGTACATCGCATCGGTGTTCAGTCAGCTGGAACGTGAGACCATCGCAGAGCGTATCCGGGACAACATGCACGAATTGGCAAAGACCGGGCGCTGGCTGGGCGGCACGACCCCCACGGGCTATGCTTCCGAGAGCGTCAAGAGCATCACGGTGGACGGCAAGACCAAAAAGGCCTGCAAGCTCAAGCTGCTGCCGGATGAGGCAGAGATCATCTACAAAATTTTCGATCTTTACGAGCAGTACGATTCCCTGACCATGACCGAGACCGAGCTGCTGCGGCAGGGCATCCAAACAAAAACCGGGCGTTCGTTTACCCGGTTTTCCATCAAGTCTATTTTGCAGAATCCCGTCTACCTGATTGCGGACAAGGATGCCTATCAGTATTTTGTGGACAACGAAGCAGAGCTGTTCTCCCCGGAGTCCGATTTTGACGGTGTGCGGGGCGTGCTTGCCTACAACCGCAGCGATCAGGAAAAGGGTCGTGCCACCGTCTACAACCCCATCAACGAGTGGATCGTTTCGGTGGGCGAACACCCCGGCATCATTTCCTCCAACCGGTGGATCCGGGTGCAGGAATCGCTGGAGCGGAACAAATCCAAGGCCTACCACGCATCCCGCGGCAACGAGGCGCTGCTCACCGGTCTGCTGTGGTGCTCCTGCGGCAGCCGGATGTACCCCAAGGTCACCGGGCGCAAAACTGCCGACGGGCAGGTGGTTTTCCCCTATCTGTGCAAGCTGAAGGAGCGCAGCCGCCGGGAGCTTTGCAGCGTCCCCAATGCCAATGGCAATCTGTTGGATGCCGCCATCTGTGAACAGGTCAAGCATCTTGCCGACCATTCCAGCGACTTTATAAAGCAGTTGGAAAAGGCACGGTCCGCCCATGCGGGCAACCGCTCCGAGTGTGAGACCAAGCTTTCTGCCCTGCGCAAGGAGCAAGCGGAGACGCAGCGGAAGATCACCGCTCTGATTGATTCGCTGGCAGATTTCGGCGACCGTACCGCCGCCGTCCACCTGAAAAAACGCATCGAGGAACTGAACGGTCAGGATGCCGCCCTGAGCTCCCGCATCCAGGAGTTGGAACGCCTTACAGACGAAGGCGTTCTGGCAGGGATGGAATTCGACCTGCTGCGGCAGCTGCTGGCCGTGTTCCACGACAGCATCGACGATATGACCGTGACCCAGAAACGCGCTGCCATCCGCACCGTGGTGCGCAAGGTGGTGTGGGACGGCAAGGCAGCGCATGTGGTGTTCTTCGGCTCACCGGAGGATGAAATCGACTGGACCACTTTCCCGGTAGACCCGGAAAAGGACGAGAACGCCCCCGAGGGCGGTGGAGATGGTTCCGCTCCTCCGTCCGGCGTTCGTTCGGGTGAGGATCGCATTTTCAATACAGCGGCTGGCGTAGGTTGAAAAGCGGGCTTTGCGGGTCGTATCAAAGGTATCGACCGCTTTCATCAGCCCGATGGTCCCAATGGAGATCAGGTCCTCCTGTTCGGTAGGCTGGGCGTAGTATTTTTTTGCCACATGTGCCACCAGGCGCAAATTGTGGCGGATCAGCTTTTCCCGCGCGCTCCGGTCCCCGGCCCGCAGGGCCGCAAATGTTTCGATCTCCTCCCGCGCGTTCAGCGGCTTTGGGAAGCTTCCGGCTTCCAGATGCAGCGCCAGCACCAGAAACTTTGTGGCAAAGAATTGCAGCAAGGATAACAGCATCACAACACCCCCTGGTGCTACTGTATGAGCACGGACAGGCAGGCTTGCCTTGTTTCTTCCGCAACTTTTCCAGGGTGACAGCGTACGCCCCGGCAATCGCCGCCGGGACCGCCAGTATCATAAGGTTTTGCGCGTTTCAGCCGCTCCGGAACGGTCATAAGGGTTCCTCCCCATTTTCTGCTTTGATTCTACCATAGATCCTCCGTTCATGGCCACCCTCGCTGCGGGCAGCGCTTTTTTCCGGAAGATTTTATTTTAGGACAATTTGTGCTATACTTTACTCTGATAAGACGGAACGTTCCCGTATCTGACAGGAATTCCAAAACGAGGTGGAATCCAAATTGAATATTTCCTTTTCCGCGCTGCATCAGGCCCGCAAAACCTACCGCAGCATCCGCAGCCAGGGGCGCGCCCTGCTGCACCGGGCCGAAACGGCCATCCTTGCAGCGGTTCTGCTCTATAAGATCCTGACGAATCTCGTGTTCATCCCCGCGATGCACGGCATCTGGGGGCTGACACTGCGGTTCTCGCCGGTCAACTATCTGACCAACAACAACGCCCACCAGATCTTCACTTCCCCCACCATCCTGGGCGGCATCGTGCTCATTGCGGTGCTTGCGGCGTTCTGGACCCTGTACGAGTTTTCGCTGGTGCTGCACGGCATCGACCTGGCCCGCCGGGGCGAGAAGATCCGGATGCGGCCGCTGTTTTTCCACGCGCTGGCCGATATCCGCCACGCCGTACTGCCCAGGAACTGGCCGGTGCTGTTCTACTGCGCCGTTCTGATCCCGTTCACAGACCCGTTCGTCACCTCCAACTATATCACCCAGCTGGCGGTGCCGGAATACCTTCTGGGCGTGATCCGGGCAAAGCCCGCGTACCTTGCACTGTATCTGCTGATCTTTGCCGCCGCCATCGCTCTGACGGTCTGCTGGGTGCTGGTACTGCCGCTTTTCACGGTAGAGCGCAAGGATTTCGGCCCGGCGGTCCGCCGGAGCATGGCGTGGGTACGCCAACGGTTCTTCCGGCTGGCAGCGCTCCTGGTGCGGTGGAATATCGGGGTCCTGCTCCGGGCAGCCCTGTGGTACCTGGCCGCGTATGCGCTGTTGGAGGGGGCTGCCGCCCTGATCGGGCTGCAAAGCACCCGCGCCATGCTGCTGTTCTCCCGCGCCATGCTCACCGTGGAGCTGCCGTCCCTCGGCTTTTTGCTGGAGTGCCGGATCATCACAGCCCAATGCACCCTGATCGGCCTGTTGTATGACCGCACCACCGATCGGGAACCGGAATCTGTTCCTCCGGGCAGGCGCTGGCGCTCCGGCGGCCGCCTGCTGCTGGCAGGCATGGTCTGCGGGGTGACGCTGGTCAGCTGCCTTTCCGCCTGGTATCTGTTCCGCCTGCCGGAGGGCGATGCCCTGCTGACGGCGGTGGGCGGCATCACGCCTTTGGTCACGTTCCACCGGGGCGACTGCACCGTGGCCCCGGAGAACACCATCCCCGCATTCCGCTCGGCCATCCTCAAGGGCGGCGACCGGATCGAGCTGGATGTCCAGATGAGTAAGGACGGCATCCCTGTTGTGACCCACGACACCAATTTGAAGCGCTGCACCGGCAAAAATGCAAAAGTCTACGACCTGACGCTGGCCCAGATCAAGCAGCTGGATGCCGGCAGCTGGTTCAGCAGCCGCTTCACCGGCACCCGCATCCCCACCTTGGAGGAAGTACTCTGGCTCTGCCAGGGGCGGATCGGTCTGAACGTGGAGATCAAGCCAAGCTCTGCCACCCCCGCCCTGGAAGCCGAGACGGTGCGCCTGCTGCGCCAATATGGCTTTGACGCGTCCAATTGCGTCATCACCTCCCAGAGCTACGAGTGCCTGTGCAAAGTCAAGGAACTGGCCCCGGACATCCCGACCGGCTATATCCTGGCGCTGGGTGTCGGCAATTACTATGACCTGCCCGCTGCGGACTTTTTCAGCGTGGAGAACACGTTCATCACCTCCGGCATGGTCAACGCCGTCCATCTGCGGGGCAAGACGGTTTCCGCCTGGACCATCGACCGCGAATCCGATGCCTCCCACATGCTGGAACTGGGCGTGGATGATCTGATCACCGACAAACCCGACATGGTCCGCTCGCTTCTGGCACAGAACGCCAAGACCGACGAGGAGCTGCTGAGCCTGCGTGACCTGCTGGAGCGCCTGCTGAAACCGGAAGCCGCGGATGCACCGCAAACGGACGAGATCATTGAAGAAGCCATCGAGGATCCGGAGGAGCTGATCGACGCAGCCTGACCCCGGATGCAGCAATGCCCCTGCACGCCGCCGTTTCCGGCAGGATGCAGGGGCATTTTGCTGATTTTGCTTTTTTCAGCGCTGGGTCAGCGTTTTAGGCCGCTCCGGCACCAGCACCGTGACCAGACGGACCATCCATGGCATCAGCGGCAGCCACACCAGCGTACACAGCAGGTTGAACAGAGTGTGGGCGTTGGCGATCTGCCGCGCGATCACCGCAAGCTCCGGCCCTTTGGGCGAGACCGCCTCCACCAGCTTTGCAAACCAGGGCAGCACCAGCAGCAGCGCCGCGCTGCCCGTCAGGTTGAAGCAGCAGTGGGCAGCCGCCGCCCGCCTGGCCTGAAGCGGCTGGCCCAGGGCCGCCAGCACCGCCGTGATGGTGGTGCCCACATTATCGCCCAGCAGAATGGGCAGCGCACCCCGCAGCCCCAGAATGCTGGAAACGCCATCCGGCCCGGCCTGCTGGGCCGCGTTTTGCAGCACCGCAATGGTGGCCGAGCTGCTTTGCACCAACAGCGTCATGCCGGTGCCCAGCAGCAGCCCCAGCACCGGGGCCTGCCGCACCTGCTCCATCCAGCGCAGGAACAGCGGGCTTTGCGCCAGCGGGGCCATCGCCCCCGACATGACCGTGATGCCGTCGAACAGCAGCCCGAACCCGAACACCGCCAGCCCGGCTTCCCGCAGGCGGGGCGTGCGGGCCAGAAACCAGAGCCAGAACCCCGCAAACAGGATGGGACACACCCAATCCTCCAGCCGGAACGCGATCAGCTGGGCCGTAACGGTGGTGCCGATGTTGGCCCCAAAGATCACGGCCACAGCCTGCGGCAGCTCCATCAGCCCGGCCCCCACAAAGCCGATGACCATTACGGTGGCGGCAGAACTGCTTTGGAGCACAGCCGTGACCAGCATCCCCGCCAGCGCCCCGGAAAGCGGTGTGCGGGTCAGGCATTGGAGCAGCCGCCGCATCCGCTCCCCCGCCGCCCGCCGCAGTGCCCCGCATAGTTGCTCCATGCCAAACAAAAACAGGGCCAGCCCACCGGCCAGCCCGAACACGATCTGACGATACCCGCCCATCCATGCACCCCTCCCGTTCCGGATAAAAACAAAATACCCGCTTTCCGTGCAGAAAGCGAGTACATTGTGGCATGGATCATGATTTTTGGGTGCGGACGCAGCGCACGGCACAGCGTGCCTGCCCGCCGGTGGTGCAGGTGAACAGGGTCAGGTCCCAATCGTCGGGATCGGTTTTGGTGGTCATTTCCTCCACCTGGACCGGCTGCAGCACTTCCACAGCCGAGACGGTGTACTCCCACACCGTGCCGTCCATATCCGTAAACTGCACCTCGGCCCCCACCGGCAGGCGCTTGATGGGGCTGAAATGGCGGGCGTAGTTGTGCCCGGCGATCACCAGATCATCCGTGAACAGCGAGCCGCTGTACCGCCCCGGCGCGATCTTCAGCCCGTCGTAGCTCCACTGCTCCATCACGGGCAGGGCCAGCCCCAGCGAGGGGATGGACAGATAGCCGATGTAATCATAGCCGTCGATCACGGTGGTGGTCATTTCGCGCTCTGTGGGGTCCGGCTGTGCCTGGGCGGGGGTCTGCGGCAGGACCGGGGCATCCAGCTCCTGTTCCAGGACATCCAGCACTTTGTCCGAAGCCTGGGCCGCGCGGGAAGCGTCCCACCGGTTGTAGCCGTACAGCCCGGCGGCCAGTGCCACCAGCACCAGCCCCAGCGCAATGCACAGCGTGCCCAGCTTAGCTTTCATGACGGCAGTCCTTTCTGCGCAGGAATCCGCCCACTGCCATCAGCACACAGCCGGCGGCCAGCAGCACCGGAACCGGCCAGTTCAGCTGGCCGGTCTGGGGCAGGCCGTGGGCTCCCAGCACCCAGCCATTGGGGTTGTTGGGGTCCGGCGCATTCGGGTTGGCCCGATCCGAATCCGGGCGGCCATCCAGCACCCAGCCATCGGGGTTGTTGGGGTCCGGCGCATTCGGGTTTTTGGGGTTGTCCGGAGTCTCCGGCGTTTCGGGTTTTTCGGGTTCTTTCGGCTTGTCCGGGGTGTCCGGCGGCGGGTTGTGGGTGGCTGTGCCCGCCTTGGGCAGAGCATCCACGTTATAGATGTAGCGGCCGTTTTCCTGCATGGGCACCGACACAAGGAACGGCTGGATGGGATCATAATCGGTGGCCGGGGTGGTCTGCCGGATCAGATACAGACCCAGTTCCAGATCCGTGAACTCCGCCGTGCCAGCGAAACCGACTTCCACAGTTTTGGACTCGGCCGTATCTGCGATGCGCTTTGCCAGCTGAACGGCCAGTTCACTTTCCGAGAGGTCTCCCAGCTCGATGCCGCAGTCCTCAAAGCCGTTGGTGTAGGCAAAGCTCAGGTTGCCATCGTCCAGCTTGACGCTGGCAACGCGGTAAAGGGTCAGTTCCCCGCCCGGCACCGGTGCAGCGGTCTCGGTATCAAACAGCGACACCTTGATGGAGCCCCTCCGGTCCAGGTCGATCCACTCGGACTTTGCCGCAAAGGCCGGGGCCGTACAGCCAAGCAGAAGCGTCAGCACCACCAGCAGGGCCGCCAGCCGTTGTTTAATGCGTTTCATGATTTTCACCTCTTGCGGTTTTGTTGCGTTTGCGGATGTGTACCACGGCCGCCGCCCCCGCGCCCAGCAGCACCAGCAGCGGCACCGCCAGCAGCGGAGCCACCACGGCAGGCTGAACACGGACCGCATCGGCGGTCACACGGATATGTTTCTGGTTCTCCACGGTCTCCACCCGGTGTCCGCGCACCAAAAGGCGGTGGGTGTTGATGCCGTAGGGGGTGCAGGTCATCAGGGTCAGGTAGTCCTTGCCCGGCGCGGGCTGAAGCAGGTCTGTCTCGTTTGGCAGGACGATGGAGATCAAGTCCACCTCATAGGTCAGCACCCGGTCCAGCACGGTGACGGTAAAGGTGTCGCCCACTTCCAGCTCGTCGAGGTTGGTGAACAGCTTTGCGCTGGGCAGGCCCCGGTGGGCCGAAATGACCGCGTGGGTGCCCGCGCCGCCCACCGGCAGGCTGGAACCCTGCAGGTGCCCGGCGGCCACCTGCAGAACGCCCTCGCCGGTGCCGTGGTAGATGGGCAGCTCCACCCCGATCTTTTGGATGGTGATGTAGCCCATAATGCCGGTGCCGGAAAGATCCAGCGTCTGCTCATAGCCGCTGACGAGTTCTGGCTTGTAGAACGCGTTCTCGGTGGCGGCCAGGCGGCGGTTGTAATCGTCCGCCGCGGCAAAGCAGGCTTCGTAGTCGGCATCGGAGAGGGCGTTCACCGTCTCGTCGTAGCTGACCAGCGCGCGCGAGGCGTTCCGGCGGTTGACCCAATCGCTGACGGTGGGGTATAACACCACGGATAGACCCACGAGAAAGACCAGGACTAATAAAATTGTGCTGAGGTGCTTTTTCATGGGCTACTCCCTAATGTTATCAGGATTCATTCGGGGGCCTTGCGGCCCCTCTTATTTTGGGAGAACGGGCAGTTCTCAGTTGTCTTTGTTTTCCATCCGCTTTTTGGTGATGAGCAGGACCGCTGCCGCCACCATCAGGCCGCCGCCGATCACATAGAAGATGGTGGTGCCGATGCCGCCGGTGGAGGGCAGGAGGGTACCCTTGTTGTTCTCAATAGGCTTACCGCCGGTGATATAGAACGTACCATCGGCAGAAGTGGTAGTCGTCACGTTTGCACGGACAGTATCTTCGGACACATTGACATCAACGTAACCGGTCAGCGTGTTATAACCGGAGGGAGCCTGCGTTTCTTTCAGGTAGTAGATCTTTTTGTCCAGGCCCTCAATGGTCACCATGCCGTTCGTAACGGCGATGGTATCGGTGGTTCCCTCCGCTGCCGTGGAAACTTTATAAGTGGTGCCGTTCACAGTAAACTTGACCACTTTCGTGCAGTCCTGATCTTCGTACAGCTTAAACAGTGCGCCGTCGATCAGTTTTTTGTTGCTGCCGTCGATCTTGACCAGGTCAAACTTGTAAGTATTGGTCGTGGTCTTTTTTTCCACGGTATCGTGCTTTTCGCCGTACTCCAACTTTGCCTTGTTGGTGTCGGCAACGCCAACCTTAGCTTTCTCGTTCAGGGTTGCGGTGTAAGTAACTTCCAGGTCAGCATCAGTCGTCAGGCCATTCAGGTAGTTCTGGGCAAACTCCACCACAAAGGTATACGGCTTAGCGTCCTCACCGGTCTTGACGGTATAATCGGTGCCAGCCGTCAGGTTATTAGCACCATTCTTGATCACGATATCATTGTTAAAGGTCAGGCCCTCGGACATGGTATCGTTCAGGACATAGCCCTCGGCACCTTTCTTGGCGTGGATGGTGACCTTGTAGTAAACGGTGTCGCCGATCTGGGCATCGCTGCTTGCGCCGTAATTGGTGCCATTAGCAGAAACAACTTTATCAATGGTCGGTGCCACATTCTTTTCGTCGATCGTAGCATTCGGCTTGGAGGTGTTCAGGCTGAGCAGGGTACCCAGCGAAGTGTCCACCAGATAGTAGCCCAGATCCATGTCCGTAAACGTAACCGTCTCGCCGGTTGCTTCTTGAGACTTAATCGGCGTAATTTCCGTATGCTCTGCAAGATAGGCCTTTGCCAGCTTGGCAAATTCGGCTGCACTCTCCGTGTTGTGCTTGCCTTCTGCCCACTCGATATAGCCTTGTGCGCTAACAGTAAAGAACGTGTTTGCATCGGTGTAATCCTTAAACCCGTTCCATGCCGTGTTCAGCTTATAGGAATATGCGTTATTACCATCATCAAAGCTTTCCAGGTCAAAAATGCGGTAAATTTTGTAGGTCTGGCCGCTGACCGCCTTGTTGATGGTAATGGTGCCCTTTGTTGTGTTAAAGGTGCCCGTAGCTGCAAACGCCGGAACAGCCATGGCCAGCATCATGGCCAGCGCCAGCAGAGCTGCCAGCAGCTTTTTTGCATATTTCATCTTTTTTTCTCCTTTATGTTTGAATTATTTCTTTATCCCAAGTGTGATTCCCTGCAGCGCAGGCTGTGCCGCAGGAGGTGCAGGGTTCAGCCGCCCCTCCTTTCCCGTCTGCGCCGGAAGATCACACCACACACCAGTGCAGCGCCCATCAACAGGAAGCCGCCTGCTGTATTCCGTTTTGTGCCGGTGCCGCCCGTGGAGGGCAGCTCGTACCCGGCGCTCGCCTTGCGGGTGTTGGTCAGGGTGATCGTTTCACCCGGCAGCACACCCTCATTGTTTTGGTAGGTCACTTCAAAGCCGCTGACCGGTTCCTCTACCACATAGTAGAGCTTGTCCGGGTCAAGGCCCTTGAACGTGTACACCCAGCCGTTTTTCGCGTTCAGCGTTGCAGTCTCCACCGGGCTGCCCGCAGGGGTCTGGGGCTTTTGCTCGCCCGGCTTGTAGCTGTAAAGCTTTACCACGGCTTGCAGGCTGGCAAGGTCTGTGCCCTCCAGGTCCGCGCCGTTTTCATCCTGCCAGAGCTTTTCCACCCTCAGCTCGGTTGCCTTTTTGTGGTTGGTGATGGTCACGCGGTCGCCACTGACCAGCCCCTCCTGCTTGGAGTAGGTCACAGTGTAACCTTTGGGCACGTTCAATTCTTCCACAAAGTAGCAATAACCCGTTTCCAGCCCGGTGAACTCATGCGTCCAGCCCTTGGTATCCGAGAGGGTGACCGGCTCGCCAACTTTCTCCTTTTGTGCCGGTGTGCCGTCGGCCGGGTACCGATAAAGCTGTACCGTAACCTCCGGGAGATTGCTGCCCCGGATGGTAAAGCCCTTTTCGTCCACCCAGGCCTTTGTCACCCACAGCTTCTGCGCGGCGTTGTCAACCTGCAGCGTCTTGGTGGGGCCGTGCTGGCCGTAGAAGATGGAGTCTTTCTCGTCCTGCGTCATATCGCCCACAAGGCCGATGCCGCCGGTCGCCGCCCGATAGGCAGCTGCCGTGTCCGTCTCGTTGATGGGCATCAGGATGAAGTAATAAGCTTTGTCCGTTTTCTCGTAGCCAGAGGGTGCCTCGGTCTCCACCAGCTTGTACAGCGTGTTGTAGTTAACCACCTGCTGGTAGCCGCCCTTTTCTTTGGTCGCAAAAACAAACGTACCATCTGCACCGGTTTCAACGTTTTCATTCACGGAAGTCCAAGTGCCATTTTCGTACTTGGACAGCGTGAATTTTGCATCTTTCAGCACCTTGTTCTCACGGTTTTGTTCCACCTTGAGCAGCTTGAGGATGTCAAAATCGCTCTCGCTGGTACCCGTACCGCCGCTGGACGGGAGCTTAAAGTCCATATTGTCTGTCTTGGCCACATGGCCCGCCAGCTCCACGCTGTTGACCAGCGTCAGTTTCATGTCGCTCATGCTGTCGTCTGCCGTGATGACATACGTGTACGCCAGCTGATATTCCTGCCCATCCGGCACCGAAGCCTGGATGGTATAGGTCGTTTTTCCGCTGGAATCCACCGTGCCCTCACGCGGTACAAGCAGCGTCTTGAGGTCGGTATCCGTCACGTCCACACCATTTGCAACCAGCTTGATGGAATCCGGGTCCACCGCAGCGGTCACATCCTTTGGCACGGTGAAGCTGTCTTTTACGGTCAGAAGTCCGGTCTTGTTCAGCAGGTTCCGCCCGCCCGTGTTGATGGTCACGGTGTAGTTGACGCGGGTTTTATCGTCCTTGTCCGGTTCGCCCACTTTGTCCATATAGAAGTTTTTGCGTTCTACCGTGGCATCCACCGTATCCGTATTTTTCTGATCCCAGGAACCGGTTGCCGTGTTGGAGTAGGTCTTGCTCTGTTCGTTGGTGATGTCGTTCCAGTAATCGCTGTCGTTTACTTTCACTTGGAACAGCACGGCGATTCCACTGCCATCCTTTACTGTCACAGTATCCAGATTGTTCAGCGTAAAGGTCAGGCGCTGGCGCTCCCCGACCATCTCTTTTTGAATGGTCAGATACCCGGCTCCGGTAAAATCATTCTCCGCAAATGCGGCCAGCTTCTTTCTTCCGTTGCCTTTGCCGCTGTTGACACCAACATAGTACGTTCCGGTGTATTCCAGGCCGCTGGGCAGCGTATCCTCGATGCTGAAAGACTTGGACGGGTTTTTGATCCACAGCTCATACCAGAAGGTTGTGCCATCCTCTTTGTACTCGATCGACGAAGAAAGCTTTTCCTTAAAGTCGGTAGCATCTTCTTCTGCGGTGACCAGTTTTTGCAGCTCCATCTGCTTTTCCGTCGGGGTCTCTTTCTTGTACTCATACTGATCGCCGCTATTCACACCGGTGTCGCACGTCAGCAGGTTTGGAATGGTCCACTTGACATCCTGCGTCAGCTTGCTCAGGTCATCCACATAGCTCCTGTAATCATTGACATTGATCTGCGTGATATACAGGCCTGCGTTCTTCTGATTTTTTGCATCGCTCCAATCCAGGGTGATCGTAAAGCGGCGGACTTTTCCATTATCATCCGTCACTTCAGTCGCATTGCTTGCATCTGCGCTGCTGTAAAAATGAAACTCCACTTTCAGGCCTGCATACGCGTCGTTTTTCACTATGCCATCTGCGTTGAAGATATTACCGTAGCTGTCGCCATATTTCGGTCCGTCCGGAGTGAAAACCACCATTCCCGCTTTCAGCTGCGTTTCCAATTCGCCTTTCAATGCATAATGGTCCGCAGTTGTCGTATATTTGTCTGCCGTGGGGAGCTGGAATGTATCCGTTGCGGTGAAGCGGGCAGCATCAGAGGTCGGGCTTGTCTTGACGGTAATGTTCCAACTCATCATGCCCGAGCCGTCAGTCTGCTCCTGAATATTATCCCATGCCTTTCTTTTGAGCGTACCTGCCACTGCACCGCCCTGCGTTGCAGAACCGGTGGTCTTATCGATCACGGTATCGCCCTTTTTCAGGTCAACATCGTTCTGGATATTCAGCTTTGTCGGGTCGCTTCCTGTGACGATGTTCGTATAATAAGTAAAGGTGTACTTTTTCTTGGTAGAGCCTTCCGGGAATTCATAGGTGAATCCCGCCTGGCCATTGGCCACGATCGTATCGGTATTGGTTTGGGGATCGATCGTCACATTGCCCTTGATCGTTGCGCCCGATGTCCGCACCGTATCGGTCAAAACATAGCCCAGCTTGCCCAGATCCTTTCCATCCGGGTTTTCTACCGTGATCTCCCAGTAGACTCGCCTGAACTTCAAATCCTCAATACCGAACCCGCTGGTTTTTGTGACGATTGCAGAATAATCTTTCGTCCACACGTCCTCGCTTGGCTCTTTCTGGCCATCATACTGTGCCTGTGCAGTATTGCCAAATTTCCCGTTGGGGTGCTTGGTGCCGTCCAGGCGGTACTTATAGGTCAGCGTGTAGGCGCTGTCTTTCGGCAGGGCAGGCAAGCCCTTAATCGAGAAGCTCTTACCATCATCTGATTTTGTCAGCTTCGTACCCGGATTGATTTCATTCCCGTCCGGGCCAACCAGCTTGAAATCATCGTAAGAACCCAGCATGGAGCCATTGGAGCCTGTTGCTGTGATCGCATCCGAAATGTCAATGGTTTTATCCGCTGTACCGTTCACCGAAGATGCTGTGACCGTAAATTCCAGATAGGGCCCCTTTTCATCGTATTTGATCTTCTCACTGCCCTCTTTTGTCACGGTCAGATCGCGCTTGCTGTAAACCGTAACGGTGGTACCTGTACCAGGGAACTTGATTTCTTCCTCGTGGACACCACCCTTCATCTTGATCTCGGCCTGCACATAAAGGTTGGCCTCAAAGTCAGCATCCAGGTTGACATCATCGTTCAAGCGAAGGACCATAAAGCCATTTGCATCCACATCCAGTGTGCCAATGGGTTCCTTGGTTACGGTGTTGTAAACCGTACCGGTATCCGGTTTCGAAGCCAAGCCTTCGGGCAGCTGATAGTAAAGGATCCGCGTCAGCTTGCCGTTTTGATCTTTCAAGGTCCCGCCCGGGGCTGTGAAATCCAGATCAAAGCGGATCGTCTGACCATCGGTCAGCTTCTCTCCGTCTTTCCTATCGCGCCACGGCTGATCGTCACCATCGCGGACTTTGATCTTGACCGCAAGAGCTCCATGATCGTTTGTAATGCCGGAAAGGTCATAGGCCTGTTTTTTGTCGATCGTTGTATCAACACCAACTGCCGCTTTCACCTCAAACGCCGACTGCTCGTCGCTTTCCAGGGTCCTCCACGGGGATTCGGCATCGGCATCTTCGTCCGCATCCGATGCACCGGTGTAGCGCCTATAAGCCATCGTCACCGAGATGGTGTTGGTGACATCGGCGCGGGTGATCTGCACCTCGGCCACCGCGCCGTCCACGGCACCGGAGATCACGGTCAGGGCGGTCTCGTCGGCCTCGGTCACAATGCCGATGGTCTCCTCGCCCTCACTATTATAATAAGTAACCAGGTCGCCGGGGGCGGCTTTCGCGCCGCCGTCCAGCAGGCAGTCCGGGTTCACTTTCGCCAAGTCGGTGCGCAGCGCATACAGACCCGCGCGCTGGGGGATCACGGCATCCGGGATGCCGGCATAATGCTGGCAGAACGCGGCAAACATCACGTCCCACGCGCCGTAGGGGTTGCCGTACCAGGTGCCGTAGCGGGTGTAGTGGCGCTCGGTCTCACCGTCGGCGGCCAGCTCAAAGTTGTGCAGGCTCTCGGTGTAGCCCAGCTGATCCTTTGCCACCTGGATCAGGGCCTCGTTCCAGCTGCTGGTCTCCGGCTGGACGAACTGCTCCCAATCGGAGTCGTCCTCCACATCGGCATCCCGGTCGGCCAGGCAGGCGGCGGTGTGCTCATGCTCCGGGATGGTGCAGGTCAGCTCTTTTTCGTAGCAGGCCTCGGTATGGTGATGGTACACCGGTTCTTCTGCAGGCTCCGGGTCCACGGGTTCTTCCGGCTCGGCAGTGTTCTCCTCCACCGGGATCAGCTCGCCCTCCTCGTAGCCGCACACCAGCTCCCGCACGGTCTCGTAGCAGGAGTCGTCGTGCTCGTGCTCCTCCTGGTTGTCCAGCAGTTCGCCGGTCTCGGCATCGTAGCAATAGTCCTCGTGGACATGCTCCTCCTGATCGCAGATCAGCTCCTCATGCTCCTCGTAGCACGCGTCGGTGTGATGATGCTCCTCGTACATGGGTTCTTCGGGTTCCGGCTCCGCTTCAGGCTCCGGGTCCACCGGGTTTTCCAGCTCCCCCTCCTCGTAGCCGCACACCAGGGTATCGGTATAGCATTCCTCCGTGTGCTCGTGCGCCTCGTAGCCGCAGTGGTAAAGCTCATCGTCTGCGGTCATCGAAATGCCCACCTGATGCAGCCGCCAGCTGACACAAAGCAGGGTCAGCAGCGCCAGGACCGCCATCACCAGCCCGTAGCGCCGGGCTTTGTGCCGCCGATCCTGGATAGTCTGAATTGCTTCGTTCAAACGATCTCTCATCTTGGAATCTCCTCAGTGTATCAACGAAATGCCGGACAGGGGCAGTACCCTCAAAAACACCCTGCCAACGATCTGACTTTTTTCCACACAGCCGATCACCGTGCTCCGGCTGTCGATGGACGTGGTGCGGTGGTCGCCCATGACAAAATAGCGATTGTCCGGCACCTGATACGGAAACTTGATATCACACTCGCCCAGAGCCAGCTCGTCCACATAGGGCTCGTCCAGCTCCTCGCCGTTCACACTCACCCTGCCGTCCGGAGCAATGTTGATCACATCCCCCGGCCCGCCGATGATCCGCTTGAGCAGCAGCTTGTTCTGCCAGTAAAACCCGCACAGATCGCCGGTTTTCAGGTGATCGGTCTTGAGCAGCAGGATCACGTCGCCGTTTTGCAGCGTGGGATTCATGCTGTCGCCGGAGACTTGAAGCACCGGCAGAAACAGCGTTGCCAGCAGCACCGCCACGGCGGCCACTACCACCAGCGCATACACGGTGCTGCGCAGCACCCGGCGGTAACGGCTGCGGTAGGCCAGCCGCTTGCGCTCGGCATCCACGGCATCCATGGACGGGATGTCGATACGCTTTCCAACTTGCGGTTTCATTCGGCACCTCTTTCCGGCGGCAGGACCTCGATGCTGCCGCAGTGGTCCAAAATCTCGCTGGCGCTGTGTTCAAATGCGTCCCACCGGGCGCGCACTTCCTGTTCGGTGCGGCCCAGGCGTGCGGCACAGTCGGCTTCCACGCGGGCACGCTTCTGTTCCGCCTGAGCCAGGGTCTGCTCCGCCTCTCTCCTGGCCTGTGCGCGGATGTCCTCTGCCTGGGCCTGTGCCCGGGCAAGGATCCGGTCCGCCTGGGCCTGTGTCCCGGCGTTGGCGGCCTTGACGGCGTTCAGGTAATCGTCCGCCGCAGCCTGCGCCGCCTCAAATACCCGGTTCAGGCCCAGCGCAGCCTCCGCAATGGAGCCGGCCTGTTCCACCCGCAAAGCGCGGTCCGCCAGCTGCTGTTTCAGCGCGGCGTTCTGCTGTTCCAGCTCGTCTTCCTGCTGCTTGAGCGCATAGATGATCTCGATCAACTCCGTGCGGCTCATCCGCCGCAGTTCCCGCTCTGCCATATCTGCACACTCCTCCGGGTTTTGCCGTTGCAGCTCCGGCTTTTATCCTGACCTGTTCTGCGCAAAAGAGTTCCGGTCCATTTTTCAGATTTTCCTTCAAAACGCTGAAACTTTTTGTGCAAATTCTGCGATCGTTTCCGTTTTTCGCCACAATTGTTTTATTTCTTGAACTATTTCATATAAGACTGCCGTTTGGCTGTAATATTATATCATTTTCACCCCTGAAATTCAACATCTTCTTTCCTGATATACTACCTTTTCAATGGGTTTTCCATGGGGGCCTTTTCCGACAAAAAAAGAACACCCGCTGCGCAAACGGCAGTGGGTGTTCTTTTATGCTCCGGAAATGCGATCAGTTTTTGCCGGTAAAGGTAAAGCTGTTCAGCTTGCCGATGGTGTTCACGATCACGACCACGTTGTTCACGATGGAGCTGCCAGCGGAGAACACGCGGGCGATCAGATTGAACAGGGTGCCAAAGTTCTGGAACACCTGCCATGCATCGACCGTGCCCTCAGCCTCGGCACCGCCCTGGAGGTACTCCATCTCATTCTCGTCGATTTCAGCAAAGCTGGCGGGCATTTTGATTTCGTTGTTGATCATAATAGGGATTCCTCTCTTTCATTTTCTATCATATAGCAAGCTGATCTCAATGCATTGAGACCAGTGCCAAAACCAATACCGTGGTACCCACAAGCAGCAGGGTACCATAGTGATCCTCCAGCCGGAACTCCTGCTGGACAGGTTGTGCTGTGGCGGCCGGTGTGGTCACCGCTGCCGCGCTGCCGTCCATCTTGGCCATCCAGCGGGCATAAAGGGTGGTGTCGTCCTCCTTGATGGCAGTACGGGTGGTGACTTTGCTGCCGCCCACCATATCGTCATACCAGCCGTCAAAGGTGTAGCCGTCCATCGTGGGGGTCGGCAGGCTGGTCAGCCGATACGTACTGCCCACCTTGTAAGCAAACAGATGTGTCTCGCCCACTACGCCGCCCATCGGCTCCAGATTCACGGTGTAAAACGCTGCGTCCGCAAACGCCGCCGGAGTGATACAGCACAGCAGCGCAAGCGTCGTGATGGCGACCACCAGCCGCTTCAGGAAATGCTTCATACCGTTTCCTCCTTTTCGCGCCGGTTTCCTTACGGAGCAGGCTGTGCCTGCCCCCTCCGGAACTGCTTCTATATAGGTTATACGATAAAAGCACTGATTTGTCAATTGAATTTACATAATTTCTGTCTTTCCGAACGCACCATTTTTGCCGCGCCGTGCGGTTTTTCTGTCCCTCGACGCAAAGCGTCCGGTTTTGCGATTTCCGGCACGGCAGTTCCGCTTCTCAGCCCTCTGTGGCAAAGAAGTCCTTTGTCAGCCTGACCACTGTGCCGGAGAGCAGCAGCAGGGCGATCAGGTTCGGAATGCTCATCAGGCCGTTGAACGTATCCGCGACGCTCCACAGCAGGCCCAGATCCACCGTTGCGCCCAGGATGGACACGACCGAATACACCACAAAGAACGGCCGGGCCACCTTGTCGCTTTTGCACAGGAACACCAGGAAGCGGGAGCCGTACAGGCCCCAGCCGATGATGGTGGAAAAGGCAAAGCAGCACAGCGCCACAGCGGTAAAGATGGAAGCCCAGCCGCCGTAGGTCATGGTAAAGCCGGAAATGGTCAGCTCCGCACCGGCGGCCGTGCCATAATTCACCGGGGTGCCGCTGCACAGGATGACCATGGCGGTCAGGGTGCAGATGACGATGGTATCGGCAAACACCTCAAAAATGCCGAACATGCCCTGCTTGACCGGCTTGCGGGTATCGGCGCAGGCGTGGGCGATCGAGCCTGTGCCCAGGCCCGCCTCGTTGGAGAAGATGCCGCGGGAAACACCCTTTTGCATACTGGTGAACAGGCTGCCGACGGCACCGCCCGTGAACGCCCTGGGGTTGAACGCACCCGCAAAGATGGACTCGAACACGGCGGGCAGGCTTTGAACGTTCAGCACCATCACGCCCACGGCCAGCACGATATAGAACAGGGCCATAAAGGGCACCAGCTTTTCGCTGACACTGCCGATGCGCTTGATGCCGCCCAGCAGCACCATGGCCACCAGCATGGCCACCACGATGCCCGCCACCAGGTTCAGCGTGGAAAGAGCATCACGGTCCACCACATGGTACTCCGTCAGGGCCGTGTCAATGGCAGCCACGATGGTGTTGACCTGGGTGGCATTGCCGGTGCCGAACACCGTCAGCACACCGAACAGCGAGTACAGGAACGCCAGCCACTGCCAGTTTTTTCCCAAGCCGTTCTTTATATAGTACATGGGGCCGCCCACCCATTCGCCGGTCTCACTGCGCTCCCGGAAGTGAACCGCCAGGGTCACCTCGGCAAATTTGGTACACATGCCCAGCAGCGCCGAGCACCACATCCAGAACACCGCGCCCGGCCCGCCGATGGCAATGGCACCGGCCACACCGGCAATGTTGCCGGTGCCTACCGTGCCCGCCAGGGCCGTGCATACCGCCTGGAACGGAGTCATCGCGCCGTCCGAAGCATCCTTTTTGCGGAACATCCGTCCAATGGTGGTGCGGATGGCGTAAGGGAACTTGCGGATCTGCAAAAAACGTGTCCGCGCACTGAGCAGCAGCCCCACGCCGATGATGCAGACCATGGCGGGGATGCCCCAGATGAATTGATTGACCGCATTGTTTACGGCCGCAATGGTTTCGATCATTGTTCGTTCTCACCTTTTACCGAAAATTTGACATAACAGGTGCTATTTTAACGTATTTCAGCCATGGTGTCAATTTTTTGGTGCTGAAACCTGTGCGCCTGCGCGCCGGGCTTGACAAATTTTGTTCATCTGTGGGCCGGTGCGGCAAAATTCCGGCAAAGAGCACCCGCCCGGCCTCTACACAAACGGCGGCGGTTGTGCTATGATAGGGCTGAAAATCCGGTTTGGCGCTGCCAACCGAGAAGAAGGTGTCGTTCATGTCTGATCTGCTCGAAACGCTCCGGCAGGAGGGGATCGACCCCGCCCTGCTTTCGGCTGTGGAGGAATCCCGCACAGCCCATCCTCTGCCCGATGCCCTGCGCTCCCGCATCCCGGCTTCCTCTTTTACCTATTATGGAAAAGAGGTCTGGGAGCAGGCTCTGGCCGCTTTGCTCTGCGGCGAGAACCTGCTGCTGGCCGGTGGAAAAGCCACCGGTAAAAACGTCCTGGCGGAGAACCTTTCCGCTGCCTTTGGCCGCCCGGCATGGGATATCTCGTTCCATGTCAATATGGATGCTGCTTCCCTGATCGGGATGGACACCTTTGTGGGCGGGGCCGTGCAGTTCCGCCCCGGCCCGGTCTACCGCTGTGCCCAGTGCGGCGGCTTTGGTGTGCTGGATGAGATCAACATGGCCAAAAACGAAGCCCTGGCCGTGCTCCACGCCGTGCTGGACTTCCGCCGCGCCATCGACGTGCCCGGCTACGAGCGGATCCCGCTGGCCGAGGAGACCCGCTTTATTGCCACCATGAACTACGGCTATGCGGGCACCCGTGAGCTGAACGAGGCCCTGACCTCCCGCTTTGTGGTCATCCAGATGCCCACGATCACCGAGGAGAACCTGGAAAAGCTGCTCCGCGCCCAGTTCCCGGACCTGAACGGCAAATATGTCCACCAGTTCGCCCTGCTGTTCCTGGACCTGCAAAAGAAATGCGACAGCGCCGAGATCTCCACCAAAGCGCTGGACCTGCGCGGGATGCTGGATGCGCTGCGCCTGATGCGCCGGGGCGTGGCCGCCGGGGCCGCGCTGGATATGGGCATCACCAACAAAGCCTTTGATTCCTACGAGCAGGGCCTGATCCGGGATGTCATTGCCGCCCGCATCCCGGCCCAGCTTTCTGCCGCAAAGCTCTTTGGCTGATGGAAGCGCAGAGCTACACCGCCGAGGAGCGGCGGGCCGCCAATCAGGTCTGGGCTGCGGCAGGCGCTTACGGCTTTGAGCCGTTGTTCCTGGCCCGGAACACCGATGGCACGGTGGATTTTTACATGAACTGCATCGTAGGGCTGGTACACAAATATTACGGCGATGCCCGGATCCGCGAGGTGTTCCGCAGCTGGGAGGGCGATATCCGCCAAAGCCAGCTGGATGATCTGAGCTGGCTTTATCTGGAACAGGCCGTTTATACCCTGGAACTGCCGCGCCGCCCGGTGCTGGCCCAGCTGCGGCGTGACCACGCCGATTATTTCTTTGGCATCCAGTACAAGCTTTCGCGGCAGGAGTGGATGGCCAGGAACCAGCTGGTCTACACCCTGCAGGCAGACCGCTGGCGCACCGTGCAGGGCCGCCGCCCGCCGGTGATGACCCCTTATGAAAGCGCACTGGCGCAGGCGCTGGCACCGGACACCCCGCCCCGGCCGGAGCAGTTGAAAGCGGCCCTGCTGGCTGTCTTTGCCAAGGCTGCCCTGTTTGACGGCAAAGTTCACCCGAAAGCGGGCCTGCACCTCCATCTGGAGGGGTTTTTGGCCACCCTTGCCACCAAAACGCTGCCCACCCAGATGATCAAGACCGACCAGCTGACCGTGGAACATTCCGGCTCCGTGGATGCGGGCGGCAGCGGCCCAGTCGTGGACAAACGGCTGGCCCACATTACCTTAAAACAGAACGCCGCCGAGGACCGCGCTTACATCGAAAGCTGCTTTGGCCGCTCCCTCTACCCGCCGGAGCGGCTGCGCAAAGCCGAACAGGAGCTTTGCACCGGGGCCCATCTGGGGTGTCACCTCTGGTTTGCCGCCGGAGTGCCCAGCCCGGAGCAGGCCCCCACCGCCGAAGCCCGGCATCTTGCCGAACAGGCACAGCTCCAGGCCGAACGGAACCGCAGCTACGATGCCAAAAACCTGGAACTGCACCGCAGCGTGGTGCTGCGGCTCACCGAGCAGATCCGCAACTGCATCCTGGTCCACCAGCAGCCCAACGCCCGGATCGCCCGCAGCGGCAATCTGGACCCGGAGCGGGTCTGGCGCGCCCCCCTGCTGGATGACAGCCGGGTGTTCCGCTGTGCCGAGGAGGAGAACCATCCCGCCTTTACCGTGGATCTTTTGCTGGACGGCTCCGCCTCCCGCCTCCACTGCCAGGAAGTTCTGGCCGCACAGGGGTCCATCCTGGCCCAGAGCCTGACCGCCTGCGGCATCCCGGTCCGGGTCAGCAGTTTTTGCAGCCTGCGCGGCTATACGGTGCTGCGGGTGCTCAAGTCTTTTTCCGAAAAGCAGCTTCAGGGCATCAACCGGTATTTTGCTTCCGGTTGGAACCGCGACGGTCTGGCCCTGCGGGCGGCAGGCGACCTTGCTGCGTTCGACCCCGGCCCCGCGCCGCGCCACCTGCTGATCCTCCTGACCGATGCCTCCCCCAACGACAGCCGCCGTGTTCCGCCCTCCCCCGGCGAGCCGCTGGGCTGCGATTACGGCGGAAACTTTGGCGTGGCCGATGCCGCCGCCGAGGTGCGCGCCCTGCGCCGGAAAGGCCTGCGGGTCTGCGCGGTGTTCATGGGCGAGGACAGCGCCGTGCCCAGCGCGGAGCAGATCTACGGCAAAAATTTTGCCCGCATCCGCGGGATGGATCAGCTGGCCCGTGCGGCCGGACGCTTGATCCAGAACGAGATCCGCGAACTGGGCGATTGACCCCATCCCGCTTGCATCTACAAGAAAGCTCTCCTGCAGGGGAGCTTTTTTGTTACAACCATATTGTTTGTGAAGTTTGCTGTTCCTCAAAATATTTTTGGATTATATCAAACTTATAGTTGTATTTTGTCGGATTCTATGCTATAATGCATTCAAAGAACAACTGTCAGATGGGTTTTGGAGAGGAGAACACCACCATGGATGCTGCCCGTTACTTTGAAGAAATGCACCGTGCCATGTCTGCACAGAACTCCGGCCTTTCCCTGCTGCTTTCGGTCCGGGTGCAGGACCTGAGCGGAGCCGATGCCTATCTGGAACTGCGCCGGAGCACAAACGGACAGGCGCAGGTGGTCTACTCCACCATGGGCCGCCGCAACCTCAATTTCCAGCTGTTCCGCAAGGGATGGCAGCAGTGCCATAACGCTTCCGGAGAGCTGACGGGGCGCTTCCCCGCAACGGCCGACAGCCTGCTGGACAGCACCGATTTTTCCGCCTGCATCCGGCGTGATCCCCTGGACGCTGCCCGTACCGGGCGCATCCTGCACGAGCTGGAGCAGCTGGGCGGCACCTCCTGCTCCTGCCTTGCTCCCGCCCGGCACGAAGGGGCACTGATCACGGTGGAAAGCTTTGTGGGCCGGGGCGGGAGCTGGAGCTATTGGAGCACCCAGGCTGCCGACTGCCTGCCCATTGCCGCCATCCTGTTCTGGCTGGGCGATTTTCTGGCCGGCAGCGAGCGCCGCACCCTGCAGAGCTGCCCGGAAGCCGCTGCACTGGCAAACCGCTGGCAGGCAGCGCTTGCCTCCCCGTTTGCACGGCCTGCAGCTGCGGTCTCCCGCCCGGCTGCTGCCCCTGCACCCAGCCGGGCTGCGCAGCCCGTGCAGAACCCCCGCTGGCAGAGCATCCTTGCCGTGCTGGCCACCGTATAAGCAGCACGCCCGGATGCAGGAACAGCTCTGCATCCGGGCATGTTTTCAATATTCGATCCCGGGCCGGGCCGCGATCCCTTTTTGATAGGGGTGGCGGCGGCATTTCATCTCGGTAACGTAATCGGCTGCTTCCAGCATCCAGTCCGGTGCTGCGTGGGCCGTCAGCACGCATTCCTGCGCGGCCGGGCGCTCCAGCACGGCACGTCGGAGCAGTGCCTGATCCACCATATCCAGCTCCCAGGCAGAACCGGCTTCATCCAGGATCAGCACATCCGCAGGCTGGGCCAGGGCGGCGGTCAGATTCTGATTCTGCACGGCGCGTGCTGCCGCCTTTTCGGTTTCGTTCATCTGGAACACGAACTTCTGCCCGCCCTTGCCCCGGTAAACCACTGCCCCCAGCTGTTCCAGCAGCGGGATCTCGCCGCTTTTGCCTCCCTTGAGAAACTGCACGATGACCACCCGTTTTCCGTTGCCAAGCGCCCGCAGCGCCAGGCCCATGGCGGCCGTGGTCTTGCCCTTGCCGTCGCCCCAGTAAAGATGCAAAAGTCCCTGTTCCATCGCTCATTCTCCTGTTCCGGCCTGCCTGGCCTGTCTCAGGAAACAGTATACTGTATCTCCCGGCATTTTTCCAGCCCGGCGCACGATTTTCCGGCTCAGGCTTCGTCCCCGGCCACGGCGGCATCGGCTTCTTCCTGGGAAATGGTCTTGACGATAAAGCCAAAGTAGACGATATGCCCCACCCAGACCACGGCCATAATGACGCGGCCCACGGGCACCCGGCTCATCATCACAAAGCCTACGGCCATCAGCGCCGTCACGGTCCCGATCAGCGTCAGCTTGGCCCGCAGGGTCATCCCCTTGCGCTTCATGTAGCTGCCAATGTATTTTTTGTACATAGCTGTGCCCAAAAACCAGTTGTGCAGCCGCTGCGAGCTTTTGGCAAAGCAGAATGCCGTCAGCAGGAAAAACGGCACCGTGGGCAGCACGGGCAGCACGATGCCCACCACGCCCAATGCCAGGCTGACACAGCCCAGCGTTACAAAAAACACTTTTTTCATCATCGCTTTGTTCCTTTCCGTTGCTGCCGCGGAGGGGGTCCCGCCCGGCAAGTTGTTAGTTATTCCTAACTTTCATGGCTTGAAAAAAGCCGTTGCTGCGGCTTTTCCGGTTTGTTCTTACAAACTCCGTACGATAGTGTACCATGGTCCGCTTTGGTTTGTCAAGCATCCGGTTTTGCCCCGGCAAACAAAAAGCACCTGCCGCCCAATGCGCAGCAGGTGCCAGGATCGGTTTGCTTATTCGTACAGGGGGAATGCCTTGGTCAGGGCCAGCACACGGGCGGAGATCTCGTCCTTTTTCTCGTCATAGTGCCAGATGCAGTCCGCAATGCAGTCTGCAATCACGTTCATTTCCTCCACGCCCATGCCGCGGGTCGTCACAGCCGGAGTGCCCAGGCGGACACCGGAGGTCACAAACGGGCTGCGGATCTCGCCGGGGACGGTGTTCTTGTTGGCCGTGATGTGTACACTGTCCAGCCGGGCTTCCAGCTCCTTGCCGGTACACTCCTCATCGCGCAGATCCACCAGCATCAGATGGTTGTCGGTGCCGCCGGACACCAGCTTGACCCCGCGGGCCTGCAGCCGGGCCGCCAGAGCCTGTGCATTCTCAACGATCTTGCGTGCATATTCCTTAAACTCCGGCTTCAGCGCCTCGCCAAAGCAGACCGCCTTTGCTGCGATCACATGTTCCAGCGGGCCGCCCTGGGTGCCGGGGAACACGGCCGAGTTGATCCGTTTTGCCAGCACCGGGTTGTTGGTCAGGATCAGGCCGCCGCGCGGGCCGCGCAGGGTCTTGTGGGTGGTGGTGGTCACCACATCGGCGTAGGGCACGGGGCTTTGATGCTGGCCACCTGCCACCAGGCCCGCAATGTGGGCCATGTCCACCATCAGGTAGGCACCGTAGCCGTGCGCGATCTCGGCCAGCTTTTCAAAATCAATGGCGCGGGGGTATGCGGATGCGCCCGCCACGATCATCCGGGGGCGTACCTTTTTGACCTGCTTTTCCAGCTCGGCGTAGTCGATGACTCCCTCGGCGTTGACACCGTAGGAAACAAAGTTGTAGTTCTTGCCGGACATGTTCACCGGCGAGCCGTGGGTCAGGTGGCCGCCCTGGGAAAGATCCATGCCCATCACGGTATCGCCCAGATCCAGCAGTGCAAAGTAAACGGCCAGGTTTGCCTGTGCGCCGGAATGGGGCTGCACATTGGCGTACTTGGCCCCGAACAGCTCGCAGGCACGGCGGATGGCAATGTTTTCCACCTCGTCCACATAGACACAGCCGCCGTAGTAGCGCTTGCCGGGCAGGCCCTCGGCATACTTATTGGTCAGCACACTGCCCATGGCTGCCATGACCGCAGGCGAGACAATGTTCTCGCTGGCGATCAGCTCAATGTTTTCGCGCTGGCGGCCCAGCTCCCGCGACATCGCCGCAGCCAGCTCCGGGTCAGCCTGACCCACCAGGCCAATGGTATCCATCATTTCATCGTACATTTTTACTACCCCTCTCTGACAGTAAAACGTTCCAACCGCCCGGCCCCGAATCTGGGCACGCGGCTTATGTTTATGATAACAGACCCTGCGGATTTCTTCAACGGCATTTTTACCGAACCCCTTGCAATTTCCGGCCCCAGCGTTTATTATATCTGTATAGTTTTTCCCGGGAAATTGTGCAGCTTTTCTGTTTTTCTCCAGAAAGCAAAAAAGGGGGGATCCGATGGAACCCGCTGCTCTGAAATTCGTTCAGCGCAAAATGGGCATTGCCGCCCGTAAGGCCCTGCCTGCGGCACAGCGTGCTGCGGCCAATGCGGCGCTCTGTGCCCGCATCGCGGCCCTGCCCTGTTTTACAAAGGCAGACACCCTGCTGCTCTACGCCGCATTCGGAGGCGAGGCTGACCTTTCCGCGCTGGCGGCCCAGGCGCAGGCACTGGGCAAAACGGTGGCCTACCCCATCTGCGGGGAGCAGTTCACCCTGACCGCCGCCGTGCCCGGCCCGGATGGATGGGAGACCGGGGCCTACGGCATCCGCACGCCCATTCTGAGCCGCTCCGTCCGGCTGGCACCGGAGGAGCTGGACCTGGTGTTGGTGCCCTGCACCGCATTCGATGCACAATGCCGCCGGGTGGGCATGGGCAAAGGCTATTATGACCGCTATCTTCCCCGCTGCCCCCAGGCTGTCTGGCTGGGGGTCGCCTTCGAGGTGCAGCGCGTGGAGGCCGCCGCAGTCGATGCAACCGACCAGCGGCTGGATGGGTATGTGACAGAGGGAGGAATTTATTGTGGCACTGACAAATTTAAGCTGTGAAGCCTTTCTGGCGCAGCTGGCCGGGAACGCCCCTGCACCGGGCGGCGGCGGGGCAGCAGCCCTTGTGGGCGCAGCCGGAGCGGCCCTTGGGAACATGGTGGGCAGCCTGACCGTAGGCAAGCCGAAATACGCCGCCGTAGAAGCGGAGATCCTCGCCCTGAACGCGCAGGCCGAAGCACTCCGGCTCCGGCTGGAGCAGCTGGTACAGGCCGATGCCGATGCATTCGTCCCGCTGGCCGCCGCTTACCGCCTGCCCAAAGAGACTCCGGAGCAGCAGGCCCACAAGGCCGCCGTGCTGAATGAGGCGCTGGACACGGCCTGTGCTGTCCCGCTGGAGATCATGTCTGCCTGCTGTGAGGGCATCGGCCTGGCCGCCGCTTACGCAGCCAAGGGCAGCGTGATGGCCGTTTCGGATGCCGGGTGCGCCGCGCTGTTGTGCAAAGCCGCGTTGCAGGCCGCCGGGTTGAATGTTTCCATCAACACCCGCCTGATGGCCGACAAAGCCCATGCCGCCGCTCTGAACGCACAGGCGGACCGGATGCTGGCCGAGTTCGTGCCACAGGCCGATGCCGTTTATACACAGATCGCACAACAGTTAAGGGGGTAACGTCCAATGGCACGGATCCTGAAAGGTGCGCCCGTTGTGGCCGCCATGAATGAAGCAAACGCCGCCCGCTGCGCCGCATTGCAGGCCAGGGGCATCCGCCCCACGCTGGCCGTGGTGCGCGTTGGTTCACGGGAGGATGACCTCTCTTACGAAAAGGGCGTGCTGACCCGCTGCGGCAAAGTGGGCGTGGAGGTACGGCAGTTTCTGCTGCCCGCCGATGCAGCCCAGGCCCAGCTTCTGGAGGTGATCGGCCAGATCAACGCAGACCCCGCCATCCACGGCTGCCTGCTGTTCCGCCCGCTTCCCGCCCAGTTCGATGACCGCACCATCCGCGCCGCCCTGGCACCGGAAAAGGACATCGACGGCATCACCGACGGCTCTCTGGCCGGTGTGTTCACCAACACGGCCATCGGCTACCCGCCCTGCACCGCCCAGGCCTGCCTGGAAATTCTGAAATACTATCAGATCCCGCTCTCCGGCCGCCGGGCTGTTGTGGTGGGCCGCAGCCTTGTGGTGGGTAAGCCTGCCGCCATGATGCTGGACCGCGAAAACGCGACCGTGACCCTTTGCAACTCCCGCACCCGGAACCTGCCCGCCCTCTGCCGCGAAGCCGATATCGTGGTGGTTGCCATGGGCAAAGCCGGGGCCATTGATGCCGGCTGCCTGCGCGCAGGGCAGGTGGTGGTGGATGTGGGCATCCATGTCAACGCCGAAGGAAAGCTCTGCGGCGATGTGCAATATGCCGAGGCCGAGCCTGTGGTGGAGGCCATCACCCCCGTGCCCGGCGGCGTGGGCACCGTGACCACTTCCGTGCTGGTGGGCCATGTGGTCGAAGCCGCCGAAAAGGCTTCCGCACAGTGACCCTTTGAATAATATGCAAACGAGCCGCCCGGCAGAGGGAGTTTTCCCCCGCCGGGCGGCTCCGTTTTTCAGGGATCTTCCACGAACGGTTCCCGGTCGGGCGGCGGGGCCAGCTGCTCTGCCCGCACCTCTGCCAGCTGATCGTCGTAGCCGCGCAGGGCCGCAAAGGGAGAAAAGATCTTGGCGCGGTTTTCCAGCGGCATCCGGGGATGTTTGCGGAGCGACTGCGCCGACTGCGGGCGCTGTTGATCCAGAAGATCCGCATATTTCCGGGCCGTTTCCCGCCCGGCGGGGGTATGCTTGTAATCGTCCACGGTACAGCCCTCCTTTATGCCTTGTGCCCGCCGATCTCGCCGTTGCGCTGGCGCATGGTGGCACCTTCCTCATAGCTGCTGGCCTTGAGCACAACATTTTTGCCAAACCGCTGGCGCAGGTCCAGCATCGTCTCCTGCAAGCGCTTTTCCTTTTCCTGCCGCCGGGTGTCGGTGAACAGATCCAGCTGGCGGATGCCCTCGTCCGGCAGCACGCGGTTCGCGCTCAGGGTGATGCGCCGGATGCTCAGGGCGGGGTCTGTGATCTGCTCAAACAGCTTGACCGTGGCCCCGGTGAGCCGACTGCCCAGGTTGGTCGGGGCTTCCAGCCGCACCGTGCCGTGGGCTGCCTTAGGCAGGGTGCGGCCATAGCGGTCGGTCTGGGTCTGGCCGCGGTAGCTCCCGGTGTCCACATTCTCGCGGTCGTAGCCGATCTCCAATGTCAGGCTGTCGGTGACAAGCTGTTTTTCTGTCAGGCGGAACATGAGCAGCTCTGCCATTTCCCGCACCACCAGCCTGGCCTTTGCGTTGGAGTAGGGGCAGGCCAGGACCTGCCCCTCGCAGATGCTGTTGGTGGCGGGCCGGTAGTGCTTGATCTGCGCCATGCCGCAAGGCTCACACCCCCACGCATGGTCGATCAGAATTTCCGCATCCACCCCGAACAGCTCATAGAGCCGATCCTCACCGGTCAGGGAAAAACGTGCCAGCTCCCCCATGGTGTGGATGCCGTGGGCTTCCAGCTTGCGCGCCGTGCCGGGGCCGGTCATCCAGAAATCCGTCAGCGGACGGTGATCCCAGAGCAGATAGCGGAAACTTTCCTCATTCAGCTCCGCGATCCGCACACCGTCCTGATCGGGCGGCATGTGCTTTGCCACGATATCCATCGCCAGCTTTGCCAGATAGAGGTTGGTTCCGATGCCGGCTGTGGCCGTGATGCCGGTGGCGGCCAGCACATCCTGCACCATCTTCATGGCAAGCGCATGAGCCGTGAGGTGATACAGGGGCAGGTAGCTCGTCACATCAATGAGCACCTCGTCGATGGAGTAGGGGTGGATATCCTCCGGCGCAACGTATTTGAGGTAAATTTTGTAGATCTGAGCGGAAACCTCCAGATACCGGGCCATCCGGGGCGGGGCCGTGATGTAGGAAAGCTCCAATGCCGGGTCGGCGGCCAGTGCGGCGGCATCGTGGGAGGTTCCGGAAAAATGCCATGTTCCATCTTCCCCGTGCTGTGCTTTGCGCTGGCGGATGGCCGTTTGCAGCCGCTGGGCGTTGACCTGCTGCACCCGCTGGACCACCTCGAACAGCCGGGCCCGCCCGGAGATGCGGCAGGCTTTGAGGGAGGGTGAAACGGCCAGACAGATGGTCTTTTCGGTGCGGGAGGCATCCGCCACCACAAGGTGGGTGGTCAGTGGGTCCAGGTGACGGTCCATACACTCCACCGAAGCGTAGAACGATTTCAGATCAATGGCAAGATAGGTCCGTCCGCCGTCCATGCTGTCCCCTCCCTTTGTGTTGTCACAACCAGTTTCACAACTTTTTATTTTATTATAATGGAAGGAGGGCGATTTTTCAAGAGAAAATGTGCAGAAAAACAAAAAAGCTGTGCTCCCGCCATTGGAAGCACAGCGCAAAATGCAAACTCAGGAAAGGGCACCTTTTTCCAGCCAGCGGCCGCGCGCCAGCCGCAGCAGGAACAGCGTGCCCCGGACACACAGCTCGAAGCACATGGCACCCCACACGCCCACCAGCCCAAAGCGCGGGGCCAGCAGGAACGCCAGAGTCAGCCGGATGCCCCACATGCTGACCAGGTTCAGCACAAAGCAGCCGGTGCTGTCGCCCGCCCCCTGCATGGCACCGCTGGCCACGATGGAAGCCCCGAACATCGGCTCGGCAAAGGCTTCGATCCGCAGCACCCGCGCACCCAGTGCGATCACGGCGGCATCCGCCGTAAAAATACCCATCAGAGCCGGGGCAAACAGCCACAGCCCCACACCGGAGAGCGCCATGATGCCCATGCCCATGGCCGTACACAGCCAGGCAAAGCGTTTGGCCATATCCCGCCGGTGGGCCCCCACGGCCTGGCCGATCAGCGCAATGGCCGCATCCTGGATGCCGTAGCCCGCCATGTAGCACAGTCCCTCGGCGCTGACCCCCAGGCTGTTGGCGGCAATGGCCACCGTGCCCAGCTGGGAGACGATGCGCACCTGCAGCACCTGCGCAGAGGACAGCGCCGCCCGCTCGGCGGCCAGCGGCACGCCCACCCGCCACAGGTTGCGCAGGCAGGCGCGGGTGATCTTCCAGGAGCCGGGCTTGCGGATGCACAAAGGGCCCTCCCGCAGCAGCAGAATGGCCAGCGCCAGCCCGCCGCCCACCACGTCGGAAAGGGCGGTGCCCAGCGCCGCACCCGGCACGGCCAGCCCGGCACCCCACACGGTGATGCTCTGGCCAAACAGCACGATCTGCCGGGTTGGATTGATGAGGAAGAAATTGAACACCACATCCAGTACACAGACCAGCACGCTGATCAGGCCGGGGGTCAGGGCATCGCCGGTGGCCCGCAGCATGGCCGTGTACATGCCCATTGCCATGATGAACGGCAGGGCCGCCGACCAGATGGCAAAATAGGCCGAGGCGTTGGCCTGCAGGCTGACATCGGCCCCCAGCCAGCCGGGCAGATGCCCGCTGATCCCCACGCCGAACGCGGCCGCAGCCAGGCCCGCCGCCAGATTGAACAGCATGGCCTGCCGCAGCACACCGCGCGCATCGGCCTGACGGTCGGCCCCCAGATACTGCGCGATCTGGATGGCAAAGGCGTTGTACAGCCCCACCAGGATGCCGTGCAGCAGCCAGGTACTGGAACTGACGATGCCGATGGCCGCCGTGGCCTCGGCCCCGATGTGGCCCACCATGGCCGCGTCGATGTACTCCATGGCCGTAACGACCAGCTGTTCCAGAATGGACGGGATGCTCAGCGCCAGGACCACCCCGGCGGTGTCCCGCAAGGGGATATCCCGGCCCTGCCGCATCCGGACCGAAAGCTGTTCCAGTGAAAAAGTCATGCCGTCTCCTGTTCCCAAGCCAAAAATAAACGAAAGCCTTTTCATTATAAAAGCTGGGGCAGAAAATGTCAATCGGCCCCGATTTGCGCGTAGGAATTGATTCTTTGGGCTGAGCGTGCTATACTTTTTTTATCTATGAGTGAAACAGATGGGGACAGCTTCTGCCCCCGGAAAGAGGAATAAGATGCTTCAATTGATTTCCGCCAGCCCGCGCGCCACCGACGCAATGAGCTTTCTGCTGGCGTTTGCCCTGACCGCCTTGATGGACTCCGTCCTTTTGGAAAAGCTGCCCCATGACCATGGCCGTGAATTTGCCGTGAACGGTGCGCTTTCCAGAGGCAAGGCACGCGGCTCCGGCCTGATCTTTGTGTGCTGCATCGTGCTGGTCACGCTGGCGGCGCTGCCGTTCCGGGTGGAACACCTGATCTACAACGTGCTGCTGCTGGCCTCCATGCTTTCGGGCTACCTGGACGATGCTGCCGAAACGCCCTGGAATGAGTACAAAAAGGGCCTGATCGACCTGGTGATCGCCGTGGTGGCAGGCGTGACCTACCTGAACTTCAACGGTACCGGTGTGCAGTTCCTGCAGTGGAGCTTCACCCTGCCCTATGCCGTGTATCTGATCCTGATCGTGGTCCTGATCTGGGCCAGCATCAATGTGGTCAACTGCACCGACGGTGTGGACGGCCTGTCTGCCAGCCTGGCGGTGATCAGCATTGGCACGTTCCTGTTGGCCTATGGCGAGGAGCTGGGCGAGTACGGCACGGCCGGTGTCGTGTTCATCGGCGCACTGCTGGCCTACCTGTGGAAGAACGCCAAGCCCTCCAGCCTGCTGATGGGCGATGCCGGCAGCCGTGCCATCGGCTTTTTCCTGGCCATTCTGGCGCTGAAAAGCAGCCATCCCTTTGCGTTCCTGCTGGCGGCGCTGGTGTTCACCGTGGACGGCAGCCTGGGCATCCTGAAGATCAGCCTCAAGCGCTTTCTGCACATCCAGATCCTGAAAAACACCCGTACTCCCCTGCACGACCATGTTCGCAAAAACTGCGGTTGGAGCGATGAACAGGTCGTGGCCCGCTGGATGATTTTGCAGGCAGTGGCATCGGCCCTGCTGTTGCTGCTGGTGCGCTGAGCGGCCTGTTGGCAGATTTCCTGAAACACACAAAAGACCTCTCTGGGATCCGGTTCCATTCCGGCTTGCAGAGAGGTCTTTTTTTCATGAGATGCGGCTTCCCCCGCCGGGGCGCAGCGCGAGGCAGGAATCACAGGACGTTTCTTTCTCAGGCTCCATCCAGCGGTAGGCTGTACTCAGGGTCAAACGCTGCGCATACTCCACGGCATCCGGCCTTGAAGCCGAAGCCAGCAGCCACCCGGCACGGACCGGCCGGGCCAGCCGGACGCTTCCGCTCAGGGTCACAAAGCTCTGCCCGGCGGCCTGAATGCGGACGATGCAGCCTGTCCGGGTGCGCAGAACTTCCAGCTCGGCCGGGCCGCAGGGAACCCGGCGGGTATGATACGGCTGCATCCGGTCTGCGGCCAGCCGCTGTTCTGCATCCAGGGTAAACGAAGATTCCGGCTTCAGGCGCAGGTCCACCAGGCATTCCACGGTGCGGATATTCCGCTGTTCCAGCACGGTTTCCACGGCATTCCGGGTGGAATCGCCGCCCCGGAACAGGACCACAGCGGAGCCGTTCCGGGTGATAACCACAGCCGGGGCGTTCCGGCTGCCCACCAGCTCCACCCGCACGATATCCCGGCCAAGGGCACTGCCTGCCCCCACGGCAATGGCTGCTGTGACCAGCAGCGCGGGCAGAGCCACCCGCAGCCGCACCTTGTAATGCAGTGCCAGCCAGCACAACCCGACCAACAGCAGACAAACCACGGCAGCACAGGGCGTTTCAAACCAGAGCTGTGCCCCCGGCCAGCCGGACACCCACAACGCCCAGCGGTTCAAAAGCCCGGTCAGGCCCTCGGCTGCCAAGGAACAGAGCCGCTGCGCCGGGGCCGCAAAGGGAACAAGCCCCAGCAGCGCCGCCCCAAGGCCTGTGAGCAGGATCGGCTCCACCAGCCAGAGCACCGCCACGCCGGACACCAGCGCATACAGGCTGGCGCTCAGGCCCCGGAGCACCAGCACCGGGAACGTGGCCGCCGAAGCGCAGGCCGAAATGCACAGTGTCTCCCATGCGCCATTCCGCAGAGCAGCCATCTTTTGTGCCGCCACACCGCGCTTTTTCCGGGGCAGACCGCTCTGCCGTGCCTTCCAGGCCGCCCGGCTGCGGCGGACACACTCCCCACCGGCCAGCGTACCCAGCACGGCGGCAAACGAGAGTTCAAACCCGATGTCGCAAATGGCGTAACTGTTGCCTGCGGTCATCAGGACACCGGCCACCCCCAGCGAAGTCAGCGCGTCCGGCGGGCCGTACACCCAGACCCCCAGTGCCCCGATCCAGACCGCCACCGCCGCCCGCAGCACGGAAGGCGTGATCCCGGTCACCCCGACCAAAAGCAGCGCCATCCCCGCACGCAGCAGCGCATGAAAGCGGCGGCTGGCGTAGCTGCGCAGCTTCCGCCGGTCCCGCCGCGGGGCCAGACTTTCCAGCGCCTGCCCGCAGAGGATGGAAACATGCATTCCGCTGACCACCAGCACATGGGAGAGCCCTGCGCCCCGGTAAGCTTTGCGAAGCCGGGAGGAGAGAACGCTCCGGTCGCCAACGACCATGGCGGCCAGAACCCCGGCCGGGTCCGGGGCCATGCCCTGCCGCAGCGCCGCACTCAGCCGCTTTTGCAGCCGGGCCGTCCATGCGCGGAACGAATTGCTCGGCCCCAGCCGGACAAACCGCCGCTGATACTCCGCGCTCAGGGCCACACCGTCGGCGTACAGTTCCCGCTGGCGGGCCTGTGCCGGGACTTCCAGCGCAAACACCCCACGCACCCGGTCCCCGGCTTCGCACCGGGGCAGGCTGGCGCACTCCACCCGGAATGCGGTCTCCCGGCCATCCACCTGCCGGACGCGCAGCACTGCGCTGACCCGGTCGGGCCGGTACGCACGGTCCACCTGCTCCACCTCGGCTTCCAGCAGAACGATCCGGCCATCGTGCGCAGTTTGCACGGCATCCAGCCGGGCGTTCGTCTGCGCCATCAGAACAAGCCCCACCGCCGCGCCCAGGATCAGGCACAGGCCGCAGCCGCCCGCCGGGCTGCGGCCCAGCCTGCACCCCGCCAGCCAGAGCAGCCCGGCCACAAAAAATGCCGCAAACGGCAGCAAAAGCCCCATTTGCGGCAAAAAAGCGCACACCAACTCCAGCCCCAGCGTGCCAACACAAAAGACGCAGAGCGGCCGGCGCATTTTGATTTAGTGCAGGAACAGAGGCAGCGGCTCCAGGAAGATGATATCCTTGCGCTCTGCTGCATCGCCCTCAGCCAGAACAGCGGCCTGGCCCACGATGGTACACTGGGTCTGTTCGGCCAGGGTATCCAGCGCTTTCAGGGAGCCGCCGGTGGAGATAACATCGTCCACGACAAGCACGCGTTTCCCGCTCATCTTCTCCAGCTCCTTGCGGTCGATGACCAGCTTCTGCTTGCCTGCGGTGGTGATGGACTGATCCTCCACCACAACGGGATCGGTCATATAGAGCTTTTCGCCCTTGCGTGCGCAGACGTAGGGCTTGCCGCTCTGGCGGCTCATCTCGTGGGCCAGGGGGATGCCCTTGGCCTCGGCCGTCAGCAGGATATCAAAATCCGGGCACTTCTTCAGCAGCTCGGCGGCGGCAGCCACGGTCAGCTCTGCATCCCCCAGCATGATAAACGCCGCAATGTCCATGTGGTCGTTCACCTTGCAGATGGTCAGCTCACGGGTCAGGCCCGCAACGTTCAGGGTATAGGTCTTTGCCATAACAATTCCCTTCCTTTTTGATCCGTTATTTTTACACGCAGCTCAGACGGGCAGCTTTTCGCCGCCCAGCACATGGAAATGCAGGTGCTTCACGGTCTGGCCGGCATCTTCGCCGACATTGGAGATCACACGGTAACCGTTGTCCAAGCCCACCTGTTTGGCCAGCTTTGCGATCACCGCAAAGATATGGCCCAGCAGAGCGCCGTCCTGTTCGGTCAGGGCAGCGGCACTCTGGATGTGCTGCTTGGGCACCACCAGGAAATGCACTTTGGCCTGGGGGTTGATATCATAGAACGCCACGACCTGATCGTCCTCATACAGTTTGTTGGAGGGGATCTTGCCCTCGGCGATCATGCAAAACAGACAATCTTCCATGGGAATTGCTCCTTTTCATTGATTTTGCTTCCCCTTGGGGAAAGTGGCATTGCGCAGGCAATGACGGATGAGGTTCACTCTTGCGCAGACCCCACCTCATCCGTCTGCTTCGCAGACAGCTTCCCCTCAAGGGGAAGCCTTTTTTTTGCATTAACCCAGCTGCTTCTCGACGATGGCCTTGACCGCAGCCAGAGCCTCGTCGATCTTGGTCTCGTCTTTCAGGCCAGCCATTGCAAAGTCCGGCTTGCCGCCGCCCTTGCCACCGGCAATGGCGCTGATCTCCTTGACCAGGCTGCCGGCCTTGAGGCCCTTTTCCTGAGCGCCCTTGGTCACGGTGACGGCCATGGTGATCTTATCCTCGGCCTTGCCCACCAGAACTGCCACAGCGGGCTTCGCAGCCTTGTCGCGGATGGTATCGCACATGCCGCGCAGGGTGTCGCCGGTGGTCCCGGTGAAGTAAGCGGAAGCGATCTTCACATCGCCGACAGTCTCAGCATTATCGAACAGGCTGGTGACCTTGGAAGCGGCAACTTTCGCCTTGATGTCCTCCAGCTCGCGGCTCTGTGCCTTGTTCTCAGCCATCACAGCCTCGGCACGGGCAGCCAGGTTCGAAACATTGTTGGCTTTCAGGATGCCTGCCACGGTGTGCAGCAGCTTCTCCTGCTCGTTTGCACGCAGCAGCAGGTTCTTACCGGTAACAGCCTCAATGCGGCGGATACCGGCAGCCACAGAGCTCTCGCTCACGATCTTGAAGCAGCCGATCTGGGCGGTGTTCTTCACATGGGTGCCGCCGCAGAACTCGGTGGACCAGCCCTCGATATCCACGACGCGGACCACCTTGCCGTACTTCTCGCCAAACAGAGCCATGGCACCCAGCTTCTTGGCTTCCTCAATGGGCATTTCCTTGACATTGACGTTCATCGCGTCAAAGATGCGGTCATTGACGATCTTCTCCACACGGGCCAGCTCCTCCGGAGTCACGGCGCTGAAGTGGGTGAAGTCGAAGTGGGTGATCTCAGCATCCTGATAGGAGCCTGCCTGATGCACATGGTCGCCCAGCACCTCACGCAGGGCAGCCTGCAGCAGGTGGGTGGCGGTGTGGTTGCGGCACACAGCCATGCGGTATTCCTTGCTGACCTGTGCGTTCAGGTGGTCGCCCACCTTGACGATGCCGCTTTCCAGCACGCAGGTGTGGACATAGTAGCCCTTGGGGGTCTTTTTCACGTCCAGCACGCGCAGGCTGCACTCGGCACCGTTCAGCACGCCGTGGTCGGCAGCCTGACCGCCCATCTCGGCGTAGAAGGGGGTCTTATCCAGCACCACCAGCACGCCGTCCTTTGCCTCCTCGTCGGTGGCAATGGCATCGGTCAGGGTCTCCTCGTCGCTCAGGGCAACCACAACGCCAGTGTCGTTCAGGGTCTCATAGCCGGTAAAGACGGTGGGTTCTGCGGTCAGGCCGCCGAACAGGTCCTCGCTCCAGCCGGAGATGTTCTTCTTCAGGCGCTCGGCGCGGGCGCGCTCTTTCTGCTTGGTCATCTCGGCGTGGAAGCCTTCCTCGTCGATCTCGATGCCCTGCTCGGCTGCGATCTCCTTGGTCAGATCCAGCGGGAAGCCGAACGTATCGTTCAGCTTGAACACATCCATGCCCTTGAGCAGGTGCTGGTGTGCCTTTTCCAGGCCGTCGATCATGGTGTTCAGGATATTCATGCCAGCGTCAATGGTGCGGGCAAAGTTTGCTTCCTCGGTGCCGATGACTTTCTTGATATAGGCATCGTGCTCACGCAGCTCGGGGTAAGCGGACTCGCTGGACTGGATGACCGTTTCCACCAGCTCCACCAGGAACGGGCGGGTGATGCCCAGCATCCGGCCATGGCGGGCAGCGCGGCGCAGCAGGCGGCGCAGCACATAGCCGCGGCCCTCGTTGGAGGGCAGGATGCCGTCGGACACCATAAAGGTGCAGCTGCGGATGTGGTCGGTGATGACGCGGATGGAGATATCATCCTTGGCGTTTGCGCCGTAGGTCTTGTTTGCAATGTGCTCCACATGGTGCAGCACGCTCTGGACGGTATCCACCTCAAACAGGTTGCCCACGCCCTGCATCACGCAGGCCAGACGCTCCAGACCCATGCCGGTATCGATGTTGGGGCGTGCCAGACGCTCGTAGTGGCCCTTGCCGTCGGCGTCGAACTGGCTGAACACCAGGTTCCAGATCTCCATATAGCGGTCGCAGTCGCAGCCCACGCCGCAGGTCGGCTTGCCGCAGCCGTACTCCGGGCCGCGGTCAAAGTAGATCTCCGAGCAGGGGCCGCACGGGCCGGAGCCATGCTCCCAGAAGTTGTCCTCCTTGCCCAGGCGCACCATGTGGTCCGGAGCAATGCCCACTTTCTTGGTCCAGATATCGTAAGCCTCATCATCCTCCTCGTACACGGAGATGTGCAGCTTGTCCTTGGGAATGGCCATCCACTCGTCGCTGGTCAGGAACTCCCAGGCCCAGGGGATGACCTCCTCTTTGAAGTAATCCTGGAACGAGAAGTTGCCCAGCATCTCAAAGAACGTGCCATGGCGGGCGGTGATGCCCACGCGCTCGATATCCGGAGTACGGATGCACTTCTGGCAGGTGGTCACGCGGTGGCGGGGCGGCTCCTCCTGAGCCAGGAACCATTTTTTCATGGGGGCCATGCCGCTGTTGATCAGCAGCAGGCTGGGGTCATTTTTCGGCACCAGCGGGAAGCTGTCCAGCCGCAGGTGGCCCTTGCTCTCAAAAAAGCTCAGGTACTTTTCACGCAGTTCATTCAAACCGGTCCATTGCATAGGTTTTCTCTCCTCGATCGTTCTTGGCGCTTTACACGTCGGTTTTATGATGACAGCAGACAAGGCGGACAGGTGCAAAAAATAAAAACAGCCCCATCCCAAAAGGGACGAGGCTGTGAAAAACTGCTCCGTGGTACCACCCAAATTGCAAAGGAACGCTCGTGTCCCCTGCCGCTTTCGGCGCGTTAACGCTGCGCAGCGTCCGGCTTCTCTCACCGGAAGCTCCGGGGCGGCGCAAAATGGACCCGGCCGGAGCACCTTGCAGCCTGCGGGCGCTCTCTCTGAACGGCGGTGTACACTTTTGACCCCATCATTGCCATCTGTCATAATTCATGCCGCGCAAACGGGCACAATCCCCCTTTGCGCACAACTAAATTATAACATGCGCTTTGCGTTTGTCAACCGATTTGGACAAAATTTACGGCACCCAGATGCGGCGCACTTCCTGCACCTTGCCGCCCTGCACCACCAGTGTGGTGTTGTACACCGTCCAGTTCTCCGGCTCTGCGTTGATGGCGGCTGCCACGGCAGCAGCGCCGGTGGTCTCCACGGTTTCGGCCTGCGGGTCGGCGGAGCTGTCTTTCAGCACCACGTCTTCTGCCAGCGGCATCGTCTTTTCGCCCATCTCGTAATAGAGCGGGTAATCGTCAAAAGTCATCGTCCGGTAGGTGTCGTCATCCTCCAGCTTCAGGTCCAGCCCGTCGGGTTCTTCCATGCCGCCGTTGATGCTTATAAGATCATACTTGTCGTTTTTCTCAACGCTCTTTACCTCAACGGTCACAAGCCGGTTCTGCTCTGCGCCCTCCTCATGGAACGTGATCTTATCACCAACGGCAAGACCTTCAACATCTTCTTTTTTGTAGAGGTCATAGCTGAACACGTTCGCTGTCAGGCTGCCGTTCTGCACACCGGAAACGATCCCCGCAGAAACAAATGTCACCGTATCGGTCTTGTCAAGATCATCCAGCGTCCAGGTCCGCAGGTTGATGGGTTCTGTGACGCGTTCTTCCGCCGCATGGGACGAGGCAGAGACCGCACTGGATGCAGGGGTGCTGGCAGGGGTGCTGGCGGGAGTGCCGGAGCCGCCGCAGGCCGTCAATGCGATGCCCGCAGCCAGAAGCACGGTCAGGGACAGGATTTTCGATTGCAATTTCATAAGGATACCTCTTTCTTATCAGCGGCCTCGCCCTCTCAGTCACCTGCGGTGACAGTTCCCCCAAAGGGAGAGTCCTTGGCAGGCCGGTCAGAACTGTGTACAAACCGAAAAATAAAGTGCTCCGTTCTCTTTCTCAGGCTTTCGCTTGACGAAGAAGTCCGGTTCCGCTACAATAAAAACGATTCAAAGACACATTCTATTTCAGGATAGAGAGGAAAATTTCCGTGAAAATCTTAAAAGTAAAATGTCTGGCCCCCACCCGGCTGGACAACTATCTGATGCAGCAGTTCCCGGCCTTGAACCCCGGCCGCCTGAACAAGGCCCTGCGCGAGAATAAGATCAAGCTGAACGGCAAAAAGCAGCCGCTTTCCACCCGCGTGATGGCAGGCGACGAGATCAGGCTGTTCATCCTGGACGAGGTGCTGGATGCCGACAAACGGGCAGAAGGCCCGGCGTGGAAGAACGCCCGCGGCCCGGCCCAGGTGGTGTACGACTGCCCGCAGATCCTGGTGGTGAACAAGCCCGCCGGGCTTGCCGTGGATGGCCCGGAGGACGACACCCTGCTCAACCGCGCCCTGCTCTACCTGAACCGGCAGGGCGAGTACAAGGAAAACAGCCCCTACACCCCCGCCCTGTGCCACCGGCTGGACACCGGCACCAGCGGCCTGGTCATCCTTGCCAAGACCCCCGAGGCCGAGCAGCTGTTCCTGGAGGCCATCAAAAAGCGTGAGGTGCAAAAGACCTATCTCTGCGTGACCTTTGGCCGTCCCACGCCGCCGGACGGAACCCTGGGCGGCTACCTGCTCAAGGATGCCGACCGCGGCATCGTGAAGATCGTGGAGGACAAACAGCCCGGTGCCAAGGATGTGGAAACGCAGTATGAGACGATCGCCGTCTCCGGCCGCCTGGCCCTGCTCAAAGTCCGTCTCATCACCGGCCGCACCCATCAGATCCGCGCCCACATGGCCAGCATCGGCTGCCCCATCCTGGGCGACAGCAAATACGGCAACAACACTGCCAACCGGGAGCTCAAGCTCAAGTATCAGGCTCTGTGCGCCTGGGAGCTGACCATGCCCCGTTTCCCCCAGCCGGACTTCGCATTCCTTTCCGGCAAAACGTTCCGCGCCCCCAAGCCCTGGTACTATCAGCAGGTGCTGGATGGGACGCTGAAATAAGCCCTGAATGCCAACAGGGTCGGACCCCCACGCGGGAAGTCCGGCCCTGATTTTTTATTTTTATTCCACGGTCACGCTCTTGGCAAGGTTGCGGGGCTTATCCACGTCGCAGCCACGCAGAACGGCCATGTAGTAGGCGAACAGCTGCAGCGGCACGATGAGCTGCAGCGGCATCAGCAGGTCGTCGTATTCGTCCAGGCGCACCACATAGTCGGCCACGCCGTCCGGCACCACGGCATCCTTGGTGGTAAACAGCAGCACCTTTGCGCCGCGGCTCTTGGTCTCCTTGGCGTTGGAGAGGGTCTTTTCGTACACCTGCTTCTGGGTCGCCAGGGCGATGACCGGCACCCCCTCGGTGATCAGGCTGATGGTGCCGTGCTTGAGCTCACCGGCCGCGTAAGCGTCCGAGTGGACATAGCTGATCTCTTTCAGCTTCAGGCTGCCCTCCAGTGAAAGCGAATAATCGAACCCACGTCCGATGAAAAAGCAGCTCTGGGTGTTGACGAACCGGCTGGCCAGGTACTTGATCTGTTCGCAGTCGGCCAGGCGGGGCTTGATGACCTCCCCGGCCCGCAGCAGCTCTGCGGTCAGGCGGCGGATCTCCGCCTCGGTCTGCATCCCGCGGGCGTAAGCCAGCCGGAGGGCAAACAGATAAAGCACGCACATCTGCACCATGTAGGCTTTGGTGGAAGCCACGGCGATTTCCGGCCCGGCGTAGGTGTAGAGCACATAGTCGGCCGCGCGGGCAATGGAACTGCCCACCACGTTCACGATGGCCAGCACCGGAACGCCCCGGCTCTTGGCCAGCTTGAGCGCGGCCAGGGTGTCGCTCGTCTCGCCCGACTGGCTGATGATGACCACCAGATCCTCCGGCCGGAGAATGGGATCCCGGTAGCGGAACTCGCTGGCAATGTCCACCACAGCCGGGACGCGGGCCAGTGCCTCGATGGCAGCCTTGCCCACCATGCCGGCATGCATGGCCGTACCGCATCCCACCAGATGCACAGTGCCTACCCGGCGCAGCCGCTCGTCCGTCAGCTCCGGGATGCGCAGGTCCGGCAGGCCGTTCTCCACGCGGGGGCTGACCGTTGCGGTGATGGCCGCAGGCTGCTCGTTGATCTCCTTGAGCATAAAGTGCGGGTAACCGCCCTTTTCTGCGGCTTCCTGGTCCCAGTCGGCCGTCAGGATCTCACGCTCCACCGGCTCTGCGAACTCGTTGTAGAAGCGGATGCCCTCTGCCGTGACCACGGCCAGGTCGCCCTCCTCCAGCACGCTGTACCGGCGGGTATATTTCAGCAGCGCCGGGATATCCGACGCAATAAAGTTTTCGTCCTCGCCCCAGCCCACGATCAGCGGGCTTTCACGCTTGACGGCAAACAGGGTGTCCGGGAAATCCCGGAACAGCACCGCCAGCGCATAACTGCCCCGCACCGTGGCAAGGGCTGCATGGAGAGCTTTCAGCGGCTCGCCCTCGTAGCAGCTGTCGATCAGCTTGACCAGCACCTCGGTGTCCGTCTCGCTCTCAAAGGCATAGCCCTTTGCCATCAGACGCTCTTTCAGGATGCCGTAGTTTTCGATGATGCCGTTGTGTACGATGCTCACACGCGGGGTGGAGTGGGGGTGGCTGTTCACGTCGCTGGGCTCACCGTGGGTCGCCCACCGGGTGTGCCCGATGCCGCAGCCGCTTTCGGCCAGCGCCTGTTCTTCCAGCTTTTTGCGCAGCTCCGCCAGGCGGCCCTTGCTTTTGACCACCCGGATGCCGCCATCCAATGCCAGCGCAACGCCTGCCGAGTCATAGCCGCGGTATTCCAGCTTTTCCAGACCATCCAGCAGAACATTCTGCGCATTTCGTTTTCCGACATAACCAACAATGCCACACATACAAAACACCTCCATACCGGCAGCCCGGCGCAAAAACGCACAGCCCAACTGCCAGCTTCTTTCTCAGTTTATGTTCTTGTATGGCTTTCTTTGAGGGGATCTGTTACGGTATTGCTGCCGTTTTTTGCCCCTTTCTGCGGCTGGTATAGCCTTTGTCAGCCGGAGAAACATCCGCCGAAATTTTCGATGATTCCTCTCCTCGTCACCCTCACGGCTGTCACCCGTGTGGCCCGGCGCTTTGCATCAGCTAAAGTTTCACATTCCCCCTTTCAAATCAGTTTATTTCATCCGGTCAGGCCGTCCTTTGTACAACCTCTCCGTCACGGGCTCCGCCGTGACAGCTCTCCTGGTAGGAGAGCCCTTGGCATTCCATCGCGTTTTCAAGCATCAGCGCTTCGCTCCTGTTCGCCCTGCTGACGCAAGGCTCCCGGATCGGCTTACTTCAACAATTTATGCAGCCTTGGCTGCCAGACCAGGCGGTAGACCTGCAAAAGGTTCCGCAGGGCGCGGTCGTACAGCAAAAACGCCGCATTGCCCAAAGCCAGGGTAGCCAGCGTTGCCGCAAGGGCCGTTGTGCGCATTTCCTGCGCAATACTGCCTGCCGGTACCAGCAGAAAGATCAGCCCGTACATGGCCAGAACCGCCGCGTTGCACAGCACCAGCTTACTCAGCCCCCGCAGCAGCGGCAGGCGGATCCGTTCGAACCAGGGCTTGACCAGCGGATAGTATCCCAACAGAAATACAAAGATCAGGGCCACTTCCTTATCCGGCACAAACAGGACCGCAAGCAGGCTCACCGCTCCGTAGGCTGTCAGGGCCATCTTCATCCCGCACTCCACACACACCGCTGCGATCAGCAGGCTGGCCGCTGCGGGCGCAACGAACATCAGGACCGGGATCACCGCCCCCAGCAGCATCAGCGCAACGCACAGCGCCGCCGTCATGCCGCAGTAGGCCATGGTCCAGCTTTTCCGCCGCCCTTTCATGGCAGCTCCCAGTGTACGGGCTGGTTCTCGGCATCCAGCGGGACCACCGCATGGCGCAGACCAAGGATCATGATGTTATCCAATAAGCTCTTGTTCAGCTTGATGTCCAACATCCCATAGGCCCGCACCAGATCGTTGGCCGCAGCCAGCGCCTGCCGCCGTGCATTCTCCGTGGCCGCTGCCTGGTTTTCGATGCCGTTGACCAAAAACACATTGTAGCGCTCGGCCCTTTTATCTGCCGCCACGCGGCCCGCCTTTTCCAGCAGATAAAACACCCGCCCGATGCAGCCGCCGATGTAGCGCATGCTCTTGCGCTGACTGGCATCCTCGGTGGCAAGGGTGGAGTACAGGGCCCCGTAGATGTTGCTCATCGGCTCGGCGGCCATCGTGTAATTCTTTGCGTTCAGGTTCATCTGCACCACGGCCTGTGCCTGCTCCTGCCCGAACAGCCGCTCCAGCGCCGGGTTTTCCTGCACAGCCTTTTCGTAGGCGCGGCGCAGCAGCAGCCGGTCCAGGGCGCGGCGCACCCGCTGGCGCGGCGGAAGTTCTTCCCAGCTGCGGTCCTGCAGCTTGTGCCAGCCCAGCAGCACCTCCACCTGCGCGGCCTGCCGGATGCCCAGGGTCTGGCACATCATCGGCTTCCAGCTCAGGGTGCCCGGCAGGCGGACCCGTTTGCAGGTAGCGGTCCGCCCGGCCAGGCTGTCGGCCAGCAGGGCAAACAGGACCCCATTGTGCTGCAACAAACGGCACGAATAAAGCCCATAGGCGCGGTACAGCTGGTAGCGCACCCCCCGCAGGTACCACAGATAGGTATTATAGTCCCGGATCGTAAGCTCCGGCAGGTAGGGTCTCATCCGACCATCCATCACGGGTCCCCCCTTTTTTCAGTGCAATGCCTACGGCAATGGTATAAGTATAACCCAATTTCCGGCAGGGTTCAACTGACCAAATGTTAAATCTTCTCCTCCATTCCGGCGCAAAAAACAGCAGCCGCACCAAACTTTTGAGTCTGGCGCGGCTGTAAAGTATTACTTTTGCTTATTTTTTCTCGAAATGCGTACGCTTGCCGTCAAACCCCTGCTTAGGCATGGGTTTTGCCTTGTTTTCGGCCTTGGGGGCGTTATAGTACATGTACAGCTGGCAGGGGATCATGCCGTTGTACATCTTGCGGCGCTTATTGGCGCGCTTGCCGTAGTGGCTTTCAAACTCCATATCGGCGGTGATGGCATACACACCGGCGCAGGGGTTCGCTTCCATCTGGCGGCCCAGCGTCCGAACCAGCTTGGCAGCGCCCTCAATGGTGCTCATCCGCTCGCCATACGGGGGGTTGGTCAGGACAACGGCTTCCGGCTTGGCCGCAAAATCGGCCACATCCGCCACCTCAAAGTGGCAGCGCTTTTCCACACCGGCCAGCTTGGCATTGGCGTTGGCCAGCGCCACGGCGGCAGGGTCGATGTCGTAACCAAAGGCCTCAAAGCCCACATCCAGCTTGGACTCGGCCAGTGCTTTCTGGCGCTGCTCGGCCCAGACCGAAGCAGGCACAAAGCCGTAGCGCTCGGCTGCAAAGCGGCGCTTGAGGCCGGGGGCGATGTTCATGGCTTTCTGGGCTGCTTCGATCAGCAGCGTGCCGCTGCCGCAGAACGGGTCCTCCACCAGGCTGTCGCGGCGGACGCGGCCCAGATCGGCGATGGTGGCCGCCAGCGTCTCACGGATGGGGGCTTCCATTGCATTGCGGCGGTAGCCGCGCTTGTGCAGGCCGTCGCCCGTGGTGTCCAGCATGATCTCGCAGACATTTTTCCGGAGCATGAAGCGGATCTTATACTCTGCGCCGCTTTCCGGCAGCACCGAGGTGTGGTGCTTGTTCATCAGCCGCTTGACCACAGCCTTTTTGATGATGCTCTGACAGGCCGGAACGCTGGTCAGCTGGCTGTTCAGCGACGAACCGGTGACCGGGAACGCCGCATCGGCCGGGAGCAGCTCCTCCCACGGAATGGCATACACGCCGTCGAACAGCTCATCGAACGTGGAAGCCGGGTAGGTGTTGAGCAGCAGCAGCACGCGCTCCACGGTGCGCAGGTTCAGATTGGCGGCGGCGATCATCTCCGCGCCGCCCTCAAAGGTCAGGCGGCCGTCGCTGACCCGGATATTCTCGGCTCCGATGCGGCGCAGCTCAAAGTTGGCCGTTGCTTCGCACCCAAAAAAGCAGGGAGCGATCAGTTCAAATTTTGCAGGCATACTGGTTCCTTTCTTGCGCCGCAGCGCATCCGGGGGCATTTCCCACACCCAAAAAACAGGCCCGTCCCCTGCTGGGACAGGCCCGATCCATTCTTTTTTATTTCCGATCAGCGGCCGCGGCGGGAGCGCGGTGCGTAGCCGCCGCCCCGGCGGTTGTTGGTCTCGTGGTCGAGGTCCGCCATTTTTTCCTCGCTCTGGCTCTTGAAGCGGCTCATCATATCCTCAAAGCTGAGGTTGTCGCTCTTGGCCGGGGTCTTGGGCTGCCACACACGGGGTGCCGCATCCCGTGCCGGGCCGCGCCCGCCCTCACGCGGGGGCCGTCCGCCGCCGCGTACACCGCCAAAATGTCCGCCCTCGCGGGGGGCACCGGAGCGTACCCCGCCGGGCCGGGGACCGCGGTCATTGCGCGCCGGGCGTGCCGGAGGCGGCAGCAGCCGCTTGATGGACAGTGCGATCTTTCCATCCGGCGCAATGTTGATCACCTGCACCCGGACGGTATCACCATCGTGCAGGACCGCTGCAATGTCCTGCACATACTCGTTGGACACCTCGGAAATGTGGACCATGCCCACCCGGCCCTCCGGCAGCGCAACAAAAGCGCCAAAAGGCTTTACGCCGGTGACACGGCCCTCGAATACGTTCCCTACCTCAATCGCCAAATCTCAATACTCCTTGTTCTCTAGTTTGGGGGTGCTGCCCGGTCTGGCCGCAGCAGCTGCCCGGCTCAGTTGCCGGTCACATCCACAAAGATGCGCTCGTTGGGGGCGGCATAATTGTAAGAGTCACGGGCGACCCATTCGGTCACATCGTCCGCGTCGCCGCTGAGGATGCGTTTCATCTCCTCATTTTTGGTCTGCTGCTGCGCGATCTGCTCGTTCAGGGTCTGCAACTCCGCATGTTTGGAGCTGATGGCCACCTGGTTGGAGATATACGCCGCCAGCATGCTGAGCAGCAGCAACAGGAAGAACAGCCGGAAAACGGTCCGCATCAACGGGTTCCGTCTGCGCTTTTTACGGCTTGGATTCGTCATCATTCAGTGCCCCCGGTTCACAGCAGGCCCGAAACGCCTGTACTCTTACTTTGATACGTTAGAATTATACAACAACCGCTGTGGTCTTGGCAAGTTCTTTTTTTGCTTTTTTGCGGTCGTTTTTTCAGCCTTTGCGGCCCTTGCGCGCATTTTGCGTATTTTATGGCGCTGCCAGGCCGGGGATGCCCGCCGCAGCAGCCAGCGCCCCGGCAGGCACAGCGCCCGCAGCAGCCCCTGTTCCGCTGCGTGCAGCGGCCCGGCCAGCAGCTGCTGCACTGCAAAGGCACAGCCAAAGGCAGCCGCCGCCTGATGCCACCGCAGCACGCCGCCCACACTGAGGGCTGCCGCATAGGCCTGCAGCCCCAGAAGCAGCGCCCCCGCCCAGACAAAGTCCGGCAAAAACGCCGCCCGCCCCTTGCACGGCAGCAAAGCCCGCACAGCTCCCAGCACAGCGCCCAGCAGCCCGCAGGCCGCCAGTTCCCGACCGATGTCCGCCGGGGCCAGTGCCGGGGCCATCAGCCCAGCAGCCGGTGCAGCAGCCCGCCGGGGGTGCGCTCGGCCGTATATTCCATCGCGTCGATCCGCCCGGTCAGGCGGACCTCTCCGGCATCCAGATCCAGGCTGATCACGCTGAGCTGTGCTCCGGACAGGCGCAGGATGCCCCGGCCCGTTTCAATGGCCGCGCTCTCGGCATCGCACCGGATCACCCGCCGCACCCCGGTCAGGGTCAGGCGGTTCCGGTCCTCCAGGATCAGGCTGTGGGGCTGGGCGGGCGTTTTTTCTGCTGTTTTATTCATTGGCACAACTCCCCTTTTCTTTACTGTATGAGGGAGTGCTCCGGCGTATTCTTCACCGAACTTCTTGATCGAGGTTCCGGAACAGGTCGGAGTGGAAAAAATCTTCGATCGAGATCCCCAGTCCGTCGCACAGCTTTTTGATGGTCGATACCGTTGCACTGTTGTTTCTTCCGCTGACGATGTTATTCACCGTGGACTGTGTGACCCCGCTTATGGTGCAGAGTTTGTTGATTGAAATATCGTTTTCCCGGCACAGCTCTATAATGCGCTCCCGGACTGCTTCCCCGATATTCATGTGTGCTTTCTCCTTTTTTAGAAAAAGCATATCGAAAAGCTCTTGAAAAGATTAACTCTTTTGGGTTATAATTGCTCAAAAGGGTTAACTTTGGCCCTTTGATTGGAGGAATCAAAAATGCGCGACATCAAAAAGACTGGCTACCCATCTATTGACAAACCTTGGCTGAAGTATTACAGCCCGGAAGCGATCCATTCTCAACCGGCTGAATGCACCGTATATCAGAACATTTACCAGCACAACAAAGACCATCTAAATGATCTTGCGTTGGAATATTTCGGTGTAAAGGTCAGTTTTTCCAATTTATTCAATCGTGTTGAAGCCTGCGCAAAAGCTCTGCTCCATGCGGGGGTACGCTCTGGCGACCGTGTAACGCTCTGCACTTCCGGCACACCGGAAGCCGTTTATGTTGTACTGGCGTGTAGCAAAATCGGTGCCATTGCAAACTTCATCAATCCCATGTTCCAGCCTGAGCAGATTCGTGACCGCATCAACGAAACCGAAGCATCCCTTCTCTTTGTGTTGGACAAACTGCATCCGAACATTGCCTCCACTCTTTCCGAGACCTGCATCCAGCAGATCATTGTTCTTCCCGCGACCAACTCCCTGCCTGCTCCGATTCGGCTTCTTGCCAGTTTGAAAGATGCTCCCGATGCCGTATTGAATCACGAGCTAAAGTTCAACGCCAAATACTGTCTTTGGCCAAAATTCATCCAGGCCGGCGCACAGTATACCGCCCCAACAGAAGCTCCTTACCAAAAGGATTGGCCTGTCGTCATGGTGTATTCTTCGGGCACAACCGGTGCTTCCAAGGGCATCGTATTGACCAACGACGGCATCAATGCAACGATTGCGCAGTATGAAACCGGCTTTCCAGAAGTCTCCCGCCAAAAAAGTTTCTGCACATCGTTCCCATCTGGTTTTCCAGCGGTATTTCCATCTCGCTTCTGATGCCGCTGTGTTTGGGTGTATCCTGCGTTTTGGAACCGTTATTCAGTCCAGAGACTTTTACTTCGGACCTTAAAAAATATTCACCAAACTATATTTTTGGTGCAACCAGCCTATGGCTCTACGCCATGGAGCATCTCGGCCCCAAACACGATTTATCCTTTCTTATCTGCCCAATGACTGGCGGTGAGCAGCTTCTTCCCGAAACGGAGCTCCAAATCAACCGGTTTCTTTCTTCCCACAACTGCCGCTGCGAACTCCAAAAAGGCTGGGGCATGTGTGAATTGGGTGCAACCGTAGCATCAACTTCTTCCGATGCTCCCTCTGCTGGAGCACGAAATAAAATCGGCTCCACCGGTATTCCGCTTCCCCTCGCTACGGTCAGTGCGTTCGATACGGAAACCGGCAAAGAGCTTCCTTACGGCCAGCGTGGTGAGCTGCAAGTCTCTACGCCCTGCTGTATGAAAGAATACTACGAAAACCCCACCGCAACTGCCGAGTTTTTCCGCACGGACGCAGAGGGCCGCAAATGGGGCCACACTGGCGATATCGGCTATCTGGACGAAGACGGCTTCGTCTACATTCTTGGCCGTGCTGTTGACTACTTTATCGACTCCAATCAGAAAAAGCATTATCTGTTCGATATTGAAAATGTCATCCTGCACAATCCGGCGGTGGACATCTGTGAGGTCGTCGTTCTCAACGTTAACGGCACCTCGATTCCGGTTGCGCACATTCTTCTTAAAAAAGATTTTTCCGGGGACAAGCACCAGCTTTTGAAAGAGCTTCATGCCCATTGCGCGCAAACGCTCCCCGCTTCCGCTGTTCCTTATGCTTATAAATTCCGCGATTCCTTTTCCGTCAAACCCAGCGGGAAACGTGACACCGAAGCGCTGACCCGTGAATTTTCCGATTATCTCACTCTCGAAAACAACGAGATCCACTCCATAAATTTCTAAGATGCAAAAATCCCCTTGAATTGCACACCGGGTGCCGTTCAAGGGGATTTTCCTATTTTTAGCTTACTCCGCAATGATCTCGTACATCTCGCGGGCAACATCCTTGGTGCGGGGCTCCACGTCCGAGAGCACCTTTACCTTGATGGGACGGTTGCCGAACGTCACTTCAATGATATCGCCCTCCTTGACGGCCTGGCTGGCCTTGGCGATCTTGCCATTGATGAGGATGCGGCCGGCATCGGCCACCTCGTTTGCCACCGTGCGGCGCTTGATCAGCCGCGAAACTTTCAGGTATTTATCCAGTCTCATTTTACATTCTTCCTCTCGGTAATGCTGAAAAAGCCTTCCCCTCTGGGGAAGGTGCTGAACGCAGTGAAGCGGATGAGGAAAGCCCCAGCAACCCCCACCTCATCCGGCGCTGACGCGCCACCTTCCCCTCAAGGGGAAGGCTTAAAACGAACAGAAATGACAAAAAACCGCCGGAGCCACACACGGCCCCGGCGGCAGAGATCAAACTTACAGGGTGTCCTTCAGAGCCTTGCCCGGCTTGAACACGATGCTGCGGGAAGCCGCAATGGTGATGGGCTCACGGGTGCGGGGGTTGATGCCCTGACGCTCGGCGCGCTCACGCACCTCAAAGGTGCCAAAGCCGGAAATGGTGATCTTTTCACCCTCTGCCATGGCCTTGCTCAGAGCCTCGAACGCGGCGTTGACCGCCAGCTCGGCGCTCTTTTTGCTCATCTCGGTGTTTGCCGCAACCTGTGCGATCAGATCAGTCTTGGTCATAATAGGGTACCTCCATACCATTTGTACTCGTTTTTTGCTTCATCGACAGAGCAGAGCGGCTTCATGTTCCGGTCTGCTCCCCGTTCGGACTCCGGAAAGATCCCAGCAGGGCCTCGCGATGGCGTTTGGAAGCAAAGGTCAGCGCTTCTTCCGCGTCCACTCCGGCCAGCCGGATCGCCTGGACGGCTGCATACAGCAGCTCGCCCGCTTTTTCCGATGCATCGTCCGGCCCGGCGGTGTCCCAGCCCTGTTCGGCTGCTTTCAGGGCTGCGGCGGCCTGTTCGGCATCCGTGACCCCGGCCCCGCAGCGGGCCGCCCGTTTCTGCATCTTCTGGGCATACATCAAAGCAGGCAGGGTGGCCGGAACCGTTTCCAGCTCATCCGCCAGCGTCGTGCGGCCCTTTTCCTTATTTTTGAGCGCATCCCAGCTGTTTATACCGGCATTTTCTCTGGCCGAGGATGCAAAGATGTTCGGATGGCGGAACACCAGCTTTTCGCACACCTCGCGGCAGACCTGCTCAAAACTGGAACGTCCCCGTTCTTCTTCCATCACCGCATGGAACACCACCTGCATCAGCACGTCGCCCAGCTCCTCCTGGAGCATGGCAGCGTCGTCCGCATCAATGGCTTCCAGGGCTTCGCACGTCTCCTCCAGAAAGTTTTTCCGGATCGAGGCGTGGGTCTGCACCTTGTCCCACGGACAGCCGGTGTCCGGGTCGCGGAGGATGCGGATGATCTGCACCAGATCCTCTGCCGTATAGTGTTCACGCTCCGGCCAGTCCTGCATGGCACACCCTTTCTTCCACTCAAAAATCAGGCTCTAATTGTACCGCAGAATCCGCCATTTTTCAAGGGTTCAAGCCCATTTTCCGGCAGCACATTTCAATTATTTCCAGAATTTTCACACTTTGCTGCCCACGCCCCTGAAAAAAGGCGGTATCCCCGCAGGGACACCGCCCGGATGCGGGCTGAGATCCTCACAAAATGCTTACAGCTGTGCGCCGCACTTATTGCAGAACAGTGCATCGTCCGACACCGGAGCGCCGCACTGAGGGCAGGTCTTTTTTTCCGGCTGGCTGCCGGTTTCCGCAGCCGCCTCCGCAGAGATGTCGTCCACCGGTTCTGCGGACGGCTCCGTCGGCTCCGGGTTGATCTCCACCGCTGCGGGGCCCAGGCTCTCTTTCAGGGATGCAAGCTCTGCCTCGATGGTGCCGATCATCTCGATGTACTTATCTACAAGGGGCTGGTTTTCTTCGTTGCCTTTGGCCAGGCTGTACACCAGTGCGCCCAGCTGCCGCTGTGCTCTGGCCAGCTTGGTCTGTGCATTGACGATCTTCGCCTGTGTCTTGCCGCGCTCGGCCAGGTCCATGGCAGCATTCCTGCCCTTTTCAGCATATTCCAGGCCCATTTCCTTGATCTTATTGAAATCCATAACTGACACCTCTCTTACGGGTTCTCCCCTGTGTGCTTTCAGATGACGGTCTCATTATAGCGCACTCCCCCTGGGAATGCAATGAAAACGCCGCAAGTTTTACAGTTTCGTGTGGATTTGGAAACAGTTTTTTCGCATTTGCACCAAGCGCCTGCTCAGGCCTTGGGCTGCTGCGGAACGGAACCGCCGTAGAACTCCCGCAGCATGCTGTCGGCGGGCAGCAGTTCCAGGCTGAGCGGAGCCACATGCTCAAAGCGGCGGGCCGTTTCGTCCCACAGCTCGGCATTGTGGCCCTCCAGTTCAAACTGCCGCCGCACGATGCCCAGCAGCCGGGAGATCAGGCCCAGTTCGTAGGTGAACGAGGTGTCCAGCAGAAAGTCCGCCGTGGTCTTGAACCCCTTGATATACCGTGTTTCGCCGTCCATCACCCGATCCCACATGGCCAGGGTCTTGGCCGGGCTGCGGCCGCGGGTGGCGGCATCCCGCAGGGTGCGGCGGCACAGCCGGATGTCCTGCGTGTTGATGATGCGGCGGCCGTCGATGCAGTATTCCTCCCGCAGGCCCGCGTAGATGCGGTAGACCTCGTCGCCGGGCACAAGGCTCGTCAGTTCCGGGTTCAGCGCATGGATCCCCTCCACGATGCACACACCGCCCTGCAGGTCCACCGCTTCCGTCTCCTCCGAGCGCTTTTCGGCGCTGAAATCATACACCGGCAGCACGGTCTTTCCCGTTTCGCTCAGCTCGTGCAGACACTGCCGGATCAGCGGCAGGTCCAGGGTATCGGGGTTTTCGTAATCCAGGGTGCCGTCCGGCAGGCGCGGGTAATGCTCTGCGCCCCGGAAAAAGTTATCCAGGCTGACCACATGGGCCGGGGTGCCCTGGCGGATCAGTTCCTCGGCCAGCTTATGGGCGCTGGTGGTCTTGCCGCTGGCCGACGGGCCGGTGAGCATGACGATCTTTGTGCCGGAAAAACGCACCTTTTCGGCCGCATAATGCACCCGTTCCCGATAGCTGCGCTCGCTCATGGCCGCCAGTTCCTCCGGGCAGCGGGAGGCAATGTTGTACAGGTCGATCTCAACCAGACGTTTCGGGACCCAAATCGTGATCATAAAAATCAGCCACTCCTTTTTTGCGCTCCAGTACCTCCGCAAAGCGCTGGATATATTCCGTCGGATACTTGAAATTGAAGATGCGCTGCATCCGTTTTCCGCCGTCGGCCACCAGCTTGGTGCTGCCGCCCGCGCCTGCGGAAAGGATGGTCTGGACCTCCTCCATGATATAGATATTATAATACCCCTCGTGGCCCGGCTTGCACCAACCCACATTTTCCAGATTCTGCAGGGTATTTTTCTGGCGGTAGAGATAATAGGGCCGGTAGCCCGCCTGGGCCAGCAGGCTGCATTTTTCCAGCATGGCGGCCACGTCGGCGTAGTCGTTTTCTTTCTGGTCCTCGATGACGATGCGCGAGGCCCGCTTGAGCGTGAGGGTATGCACCGTGATGTTTTCCGGTTCCAGCGCAATGGCCTGACGCAGGCTGTGCTCAAAGCCCTCCACCGTATCGCCGGGCAGCCCGGCGATCAGGTCCATGTTGATGTCCTCGTGGCCGGCCTTGCGGGCATCGGCATAGCAGTTCAGGATATCCTGTGCCGAGTGTCTGCGCCCGATGTTCGCCAGCACCTGATCCGAGAACGTCTGCGGGTTGATGGAGATGCGGGTAGCACCGTATTCCTTGATGACCGCCAGCTTTTCGGCATCGGTGCAGTCCGGGCGGCCCGCTTCCACGGTGTATTCCACAACTTTGGAAAGGTCAAAGTTTTCCCGCACCGTTCCCATCAGCTGCCGCAGCTGGGCCGCCGAAAGGCTGGTGGGGGTGCCGCCGCCGATGTAGATGCTGCACAGGCTCAGCCCGGCCTGCCGGGCTTGTTCCCGGATGGCTTTTACCTCTTTGCACAGGCAGTCCACATAGGGCTGCACCAGCTTCCGGTCGCGATCCAGGTTGCAGCTGACAAAGCTGCAATAGCTGCACCGCGAGGGGCAGAACGGGATGCCGATGTACAGGCTGTACGTCTTGGGGGTGCTGCCCACCCGCAGGATGGGCTCCTGCAGATCCGCAATGGCGTGGGCCATCCGGTATTTTTCCTCCGAGCAGTCGAACCGTTCCAGGAAAAAGCGGTCGATCTCTGCTTCGGTCCAGCCTGCGGCGCGCTTGTCGTGGATCAGACGCACCGGGCGCACACCGGTCATTTTGCCCCAGGGCGGGCGGATGCCGGTCCAGCTGCGCAGCAGGTCATACGTCAGGCTGGCAAGGCTGAACTCCACCGTCTCCCCTCCTGCCGTGGGCAGAGGTGCCTCGGCCGTCCGGCTCTTGCCGTTCTGGCGCACCAGGGCAAACAGGCCGTCCGGCTTTTTTTCCGCCCACACACAATCCTCGGCCGGTTCCGGCGGGGTCAGGGTGAGAGGGGCCATGGGGTAAAACAGCCGGACCAGATGCTCCACTTCATAGCCGGAGCCAAGGCCCGTAATATAGATCTTCATGTTCTTTCTTCCGCCTTATTCTGCGCCGCGAAGCGCCTGTTTGAGATAGAAATTCCCCGCCAGTTCTTCCCCGAACGTGGAGAAGCCGCCGTGGCCGGGCAGCAGCTGCGTTTCCTTGGCAACGGGCAGGGCTGCAAACTTGCGCAGACTCCGGTCCATCTGGCGCATGTCGCCGCCTTCCAGGTCGGTGCGGCCGATGCTGCCCTGGAACACGGTATCCCCCACAAACAGGTATTCGCCGCACAGGATCACCACACTGCCTTGGGAATGGCCGGGGGTGTGCCACACGGTAAAGGCCAGTTCATCCACCCGGATGGTGCCGCTTTCCGTGTAACTGCTGTCCGCCGCCGCCAGCGGGTACATCCTGTCCCCCGCCAGGTCCTCTGCCTCGCAGTAGAGTTTTGCGCCCCACTCGGTGCGCAGGGCCTGTGCGCTGCCCACATGGTCATAGTGGCCGTGGGTACACAGGATATGCGTCAGCTTTGCGCCGTGTTCCCGCAGCAGCTTGTCGTACTCCTGCACTGCGGCAGCAGGGTCGATGATCACCGCACTGCCTGCGTCCGAGATCAGGACGAAGCTGTTGGTATAAAGCGGCGCTTCGCCCAGAAGATGAAATGCTTTCATAGAATATCCTTCCAACCGTTCGTATGTCCTGGCTTTCCGGGGGACCCGGAACCGCCGTTACGCATGATGCTGTGCCCACTCGTCCGTGTCGATGACGATGGTGCAGGGGCCCTCGTTCACAAGAGCGACCTGCATATCGGCCCCGAACTCGCCGTGCTGCACCTCCTTGAGCCCCTGCCGGTTCATCTCCGCCAGAAACAGCTCGTAGGCATCCACCGAGAGCGGCGGCTTTGCGGCCTGGATAAAGCTGGGGCGGTAGCCCTTGCGGGTGTTGCCGTACAGGGTGAACTGGCTCACCACCAGTGCCGAATAGCCCAGATCGCGGGCACTGAGGTTCAGCTTGCCCTCTGCGTCCGGAAAAATACGCAGACCCGCGCACTTATCGGCCAGCTTGGGCACGATGTCCAGCGTGTCGGTGTCCTTGACCCCCAGCAGGATCACAAGCCCCGGCCCGATGGCACGCGGCTCGCCGCCGTTTACCCGCACACTGGCCGAGGAAACGGCCTGAATGACTGCACGCATGGTTTAACTCCTTGTCACTTTCAGAACATCTTTTACCTTGGAGAGGCGTGCCACCACGCGGTTGAGATGCTCGGTGTTGTTGATGCCGATGGTCAGGCTGACCACGGCGCAGTTGTTCTCCACCTGGCGGGCGTTCATGGTATAGATGGGCACCCGGATATCGGCCAGAGCGCTCAGCACATCCCGCAGCAGCTCGTTGCGGTCCAGCGCTACGATCTCCAGGCCCGCCTTGTAGCTGTCCTTGACGCTGTCGGCCCAGTAGGCCTTGACCCAGCGGGGCGCGTTGGTGGGGTCTTTCATGCTGGAAATGGCGTTGGTGCAGCTCTGCTTGTGGATGGAAACGCCGAACCCGCGGGTGATAAAGCCCACGATGGGGTCACCGGGCAGCGGGCTGCAGCACTTGGCAAATTTGATGGGGGTGTTGTCAAAGCCTTCCACCACCACACCGTCGGTGGCGTGGACGCGGCTCAGGTCCACCTTGGCCAGCTGCTCGTTTTTATCCTCCTCGGCCTTGAGCTTCTGCCACTCCTCTTTGAGCTTGGGCAGGCAGTTGGCAATGGTGATGCCGCCGTAGCCGATGGCCGCATACAGCTCCTCGGCGTTGTTCTGGCGCAGGCGGCGGCAGCAGCTGCCAATGAATTCATCCAGCTGATCGTCCGGGATAAAGATCATCTCCCGGCGCAGCTCACGGGCCAGCGCATCGCGGCCCTCCTGGATGTTCTCCTCCCGGCGCATCTTCTTGAACCAGTTGCGGATCTTGCTCTTGGCCTCGCTGGTGCGCACGATCTTGAGCCAGTCGCGGCTGGGGCCCTTGTCTGCCGGGCCCAGCAGCACCTCAATGATCTCGCCGGTGGCCACCACATGGTCGATGGGCACCATGCGGTTGTTCACCTTGCAGCCCACCATGCGGTTGCCCACCGCCGAATGGATGGCGTAGGCAAAGTCGATGCAGGTAGCGCCGGTGGGCAGGTTGATGACATCGCCCTTGGGGGTAAAGGCAAACACTTCTTCGGGCAGAAGATCGCTTTTCAGGTCATGGAGCAGGTTGCCGGAATCTTCGCTGACGCGCTGGTTTTCCAGCAGCTGGCTCACCCAGGCCAGCCGTTCGTCCAGCTTATCGTGGCCGTCCAGGCCCTCTTTGTATTTCCAGTGTGCCGCCACGCCGTACTCGGCCTGTTCATCCATTTTGCGGGTGCGGATCTGCACCTCAAACGGGATGCCCTCGTGCCCGATGACGGTGGTGTGCAGGCTCTGGTAGCCGTTGGGTTTGGGGGTGGAGATATAATCCTTGAACCGGTTGGGCAGCGGGTGATACATATCGTGGATCAGGCCCAGGGTGCTGTAACACTCGGCCAGGGTATCCAAGATGATGCGCACGGCATAGATATCGTAGATCTCATCAAACGATTTGTTCTGCATGATGGTCTTGCGGTAGATGCCGTAAATGCTCTTGACCCGGCGCTTGATGGTGGCCCCCTCAATGCCGCTTTCCACCAGGCGCTGCTCGATCACGCCGGAAATTTTGGCCAGGAACTCCTCACCCGCCCGCTCACTGAGCATTTTGCTGATCTCCGCGTAGCCCACGGGGTCCAGATAATGCAGGCTGCGGTCCTCCAGTTCCTCCTTGACATTCAGGATGCCCAGACGGTTGGCAATGGGGGCATACACCTCCATCGTCTCGCGGGCCTTGTCGCGGCGCTTCTGCTCCGGCCAGGCATCGCCGGTGCGCATGTTGTGCAGCCGGTCGCAGAGCTTAATGATCATCACGCGGACATCACGGCTCATGGCCAGCAGCATCTTCCGCAGGTTTTCGGCCTGCAGCTCCTCGATGTTGGAGAACTGGATCTTGGTCAGCTTGGTCACGCCGTCCACCAGCAGGGCCACCTCCTCGCCAAAGGCGGCGGTCAGGTCGGCCAGGGTGGTGGGGGTGTCCTCCACCACGTCGTGCAGCAGGGCGGCGGCAATGCTCTCGGAATCCATGCCCAGGTCCAGCACCAGCCGTGCCACGGCCAGCGGGTGGCAGATATAGGGCTCGCCGCTGCGGCGGCAGACCCCCTTGTGTGCCTCGTTTGCCAGGTTGTAGGCCTTGGTGATCATGTCCATGTTATAGGCCTTGCCGCTGGCCTTGATGGCCTCGCACAGCTTATCCCACGTTACGATCTCCGGCCGCATCTCGCTGGGCAGTGTCCCCTCCGGCGCATTGGCCGGCAGCGCGGTGGCGGCCACCGTGGCCATTTCCGGTACCGGCTGATGCAGGTGCGTTTTTGCGGAGTAGGAATCCTCCGCAGCAGCCGTTATTCTTTTTTCCTCCGGCATAATCTCATTCCTCCAGACATTTCAGGATCGGCGCATCGGCAAGGTTTTTCTTGCCCGCTGCGGGCACAAGCTCCCAGAACTTTGCCCCGCCGTGCTCCACCGGCGCGATCAGACCCACCTGTTCCAGCGCAGTCAGCGCCACCAGGGTCTTGCCGGTGTGTTCTTCGCCCAGTTTTGCAAACAGAGGCTGCAGATCCTCGGCGTGCCAGCGCCGCGCCTGCAGCTCCCGATAAACGGCAATGATATCACTCCGCTCCGGGGCAATCTGCTCCCGCTGCCGTGCCGTCAGCGGGGTGCCCCGGAGCAAAGCCTGCACCAAAGCGGCCTGCTCCGCCGCCGCGTTGCCAAACCCGGTGGGGTGCAGCTCCAGAATGCGGCCCGAAAGCTGTGCCCCGCGGGCAGACTCGTACACCGAAAGGCTGACTGCGGCATCCACCGTATCCCCCATGGCATAGGCCAGCTGCTCCGGGTGCATCCCGAACCAGACGGCATACAGGCAGGCGCTGCCCTGCCGCAGGCGCAGGCGGCAGTGCCGCCCCTCCGATACCGGGTAGATGCCCTCGATCACGGCCTTTTCCAGCAAAAACACCGGAGCCGGGTTTTCGGCTCCATAGGGAGCCAGCTGTTCCAGGCGGTGTACGGCCTCCACCGTGATGCGGTCCAGATGGATGGACAGATCACATTCCAGCGGCGGGGTCACCAGCACCGGGCACTCCCGCGCGGCCCACTCGTTCAGGCGGCGGCGCAGTTCGGGCAGGTTTTCCTCCCGCACCGAAAGTCCGGCTGCCATGGCATGGCCGCCAAAGCGGAGCAGGATGTCCTCGCAGGAAGCGATGCAGGCGTGCAGGTTAAAGCCCTGCACGCTGCGGCCGCTGCCCTTGCCCTCGCCGTGTTCGTCCACCGACACCACAATGACCGGGCGGCCGGTCTTTTCCACCAGCCGGGAAGCCACGATGCCGATGACACCGGGGTGCCAGTCGCGGCCCCAGATCAGGATCACCCGGTCCTCCAGGATGGCCGGGTCTGCGTCCAGCTGCTCCTGCGCGGCCTTGACGATCTCCTGCTCTGTTTCCTGCCGGGCCGCATTGATCTCATTCAGTTGATGCGCCAGCTCCGCTGCGCGGTCCTCGTCCTCACACAGCACCAGCTGCAGGGCGGTGACTGCGTTGTCCATCCGTCCCGCCGCGTTGATGCGGGGCGCAATGGCATAGCTGACGTTTTCCGCCGTCACGGGCTTTCCCCCCAGGCCCACTTCCTCCAACAGAGCGGAAAGGCCGGGGCGGTCGGTCTGCTGCAACAGCCGCAGGCCTGCCTTGACCAGCGTGCGGTTCTCCCCCGTCAGCGGCATCACGTCCGCCACGGTGCCCACTGCGGCCAGGTCGCCGCAGTAATCCAGCATTTCCTCCGGCGGGCAGCCATCCAGCGCCGCACAGAGCTTGAATGCCACGCCTGCGCCGCACAGCCCCTTGAACGGGCTGTGGTCGTCAGCCCGGCGGGGGTCCACCACAGCCACGGCTTTGGGCAGGGCCTCGTGAGGCAGGTGGTGGTCCGTTACGATCAGGTCCACCCCCAGCGAAGCGGCAAACTCGGCTTCTTCCAGCGCGGAGATCCCGTTATCCACCGTCACGATGAGCTGGCCGCCCTTGTCGTGGATGGACCGGATGGCGTTTTTGGAAAGGCCGTAGCCATCGCCCTCACGGCTGGGCAGCATACATTTGACGCTGGCCCCCATCCCTTTCAGGTGCTGATACAGCAGGGCCGTAGCCGTCACGCCGTCCACATCGTAATCGCCAAAGACCACGATCGTTTCCTCGCGGTCAATGGCTTCCAGAATGCGGGCGCAGGCCTTGTCCATGTCGGTCAGGAGCATGGGGTCGCTCAATTCTTCTTCTCCGGCCAGCAGCGTCAGTGCCTCAGCCGGGTCGGTGATCCCACGGGCTGCCAGGATCCCGGCCAGAAGGCCGGCTTCCTTTTGCTGGGCAGCCAACACGCTGCGGTATTTTTCCTCACTCCATGGTTCTTCTTCCCGCTCCACGGCGCGGTTTTCCAGTTCTTCGGTGTTCTGCTGGGCAATGGCGGCGGTCAGCTCTCGGATGGCCGTGCGGTCCAGCGGTTTCAGTGTCCAGGCCCGGCAGGTCATTGCATTCCCTCCCCGGTCAGTCCGTCATTCGCCAGCATTCCCTGCAAGGCCGCGATCTCGCTGGAAACATCCATGGCCACATCACTCAGCAGGTTATCGTACAGGTTGCCATACGCCTGGTTCAGCGTATGCAGGATGCCTGCAATATCCCGGCGGATGTTCTGGGCATTTTCCCCCTGCTGGCTCTGCACGTCGTTGTAGGTGTGCAGCAGCTTGAGGGTGGTGGGGATATAATATTCCGCAAACCGGCGGGCCTTGGGCAGGCTTTCCGGATGAGCTTCCAGCCAGCTGCAGATGGCAGCGGTGGTCTTTTGCATCTGTTCCAGCTCCTCCACGGCCTGCTCGTCCCGCATCAGCTTTTTTTCCCGTTCCAGGATCTGCGCAAAGCGGCGGGCGGTCTCCAGGTTCAGAGGAACCTCTGCTTTTTGCGGTTCCGGTTCCGGCGCGGGCTGCGGCTCCGGAACCGCCTGCTGTGCCTGCCGGGCGGCGCGGTAATCCTCCGCTGTCAGATAGAGCATCTCGTTTTTCTCGTCCAGCCAGGCGTTCAGCCAGCCCTTGCGGAGATGCTTTTGGATGCGCTTGAGCGTTTTATTCTTTTTCTGGTGGAGCAGGTCGGCCAGCATCTGGACCGAAAGCCCCTTTTTGTAGTCCATGCCATCGGCCAGGTCGGCCACCTGGCCCATCTGCCTGCCTGCTTTCATCCGGGCTGCACCGCAGGCCGTCATCCAGCCGAACCCGGCTGTGACCAGGGCCAGTACACTGCTGATGATGCCCAGCGCATTGTAGGCTGCATCGGCAAACAGGTCCATGCCCTCCATCAGCACGCCGTCGATCACAGCACCGGGCGAAACAAGGCCCAGTGCCACCAGGCAGCCCACAGCGCCCAGCCCGAAGATCACCGCAAAGGTGATGCCCACAACCAGCAGAGCCACGCCTGCGTCATAGCGGTTTTTGCCGTCCTTGCGCAGCTTTTCCACAGGAGTAAGCTCGGCACGCTGGGCAAAAAAGTTCCTGGCCCATTGGGGCATCCCCCGTTTGTCTGCCGCACCGGCTGCTTCTCCCTGGCTCTTGGACCAGGCGTCCCGCTCGTTCCGGATGGCACGTCCGGCTTCCGAGATGCCGTAGTTGGCCGCATGGACGGCGGCCCGGCCCACATCCCAGACACGGTCGCCGATCTCCATGCCTTTTCCCTCAAAGCCATGGGCAAAGGCATCGGACATCGTGTCCCCGAACTCATGCAGCTGGCGTTCCAGCTCCTGCTGCACCTGCCGGCCCTCGGTCTCATAATTTGTATCGTTTTCACGATCGTTCATCAAAATTCTTCACCCCTCTGCCGGTGCATACCGGCTGATGATGGCGCGGGCCACCCGCAGGCCATCCACGGCGGCGCTCATGATGCCGCCCGCATATCCGGCTCCCTCGCCGCAGGGATACAGCCCCGCCAGCTGCGCCGATTCCAGATTTTCTTCCCGCTTGAGCCGTACCGGGCTGCTGGTGCGGGTCTCCAACCCGGTGAGGACGGCTTCCGGGGCCGTGTAGCCCGCGATCTTCCGCTCATAAGCACGCAGCCCGGCCCGCAGCGTTTCGGCCAGTTCCTCCGGCAGCAAGCCTCCCAGGTCAGCCGGGATCACGCCCCGGTCATAGGTAGGCTCCACACGGCCGATCTTCAGCTCGCCGCGCCCGGCCAGAAAGCTCTGCACGTTTTCCGCCGGGGCAGCATAGGCTCCGCCTGCACGGCCCGCCGCATAAGCCCCGGCTTCCAGCTCCCGCTGGAATGCAATGGCGCGGCGGGGATCGTTTGCAAAATCCTCTGCTCCCACACTGACCACCACGGCCGCATTGGCATTTTTGCCCGCACGGGCATGGTAGCTCATGCCGTTGGTCACCACACCCCCGGCCTCGCTGGCCGAAGCCACCACCTGGCCGCCGGGGCACATGCAGAACGTGTACACGCACCGGCTGCCCACATGCTGGGAAAGCTGGTATTCGCCGCGCGGCAGGGCCGGGTGGCCCGCCGCCTCATGGTACAGGCTCTTTTCGATCTCGCTTTGCAGGTGCTCGGCCCGGAAGCCCACGCTGAACGGCTTGCATTCCAGCACAAGGCCGCTGTCCATCAGCATCCCGAACGTATCCCGTGCCGAGTGGCCCACCGCAAACACCAGCGCTTCGCACGCAAAGGTTCCATTTGTGGTCTGCACCCCGGCCAGATGGCCGTTCTGCTGCACAAAACCGGTCAGGGCCGTGTTGAAGTGTACCACACCGCCCAAAGATTCGATCTCTTTCCGGATGGAGGTGATGACCCCGCGCAGCAGGTCGGTTCCCACATGGGGCTTCTGTTTCCAGGCGATCTCGGCCGGGGCACCGTGCTCCAGGAACACCTGGGTCACAAAGCCGCACAATTCATCGCCGATGCGGGTGGTCAGCTTGCCGTCGGAAAAGGTTCCGGCACCGCCCTCGCCAAACTGGATGTTGGCGTTTTCGTTCAGCTGACCCGTGGCGGAAAAATGCTCTACCGCCCGCACACGCTCGTCCAGCGCCGGGCCGCGTTCCAGCACAATGGGCCGGTAGCCCTGCCGGGCCAGCAGCAGCGCCGCAAACAGGCCCGCAGGCCCCAGCCCGCACACCACCGGGCGGTGCGCCAGCGGCAGGGTGCCGTTCTGCACCGTAAAATCGGTTTTGCCGCGTATTGCAACGCAGGGCGAGGCCCCTGCATAAGCAGATTCCTCACCCTCGTCTTTGAGCGTGACCGCTACGGTATACACCAGTTTTGGCTGCCCATGGCGCGCATCCACCGAGAGCCTTGCCACCCCCAGATGGGCGGCCTTGCTGCGGGGAATGTGCGCAAGGTGCAGTGCTTTTTCAAAGGCCTGCGGCTCCCCGGCGGAGAGGGGCAGGCGGATATCTCGAACAAGTATCATGGATCAGGTTTCGCTTTCTATCTTCAGCGGCCTCACCCTCTCCGTCATCGCTCACGCGATGCCACCTCCCCCAAAGTGGGAGGCCTTGGCAGTCCTTGCAAAGTTTCCGGTTTTGTCAAGAGCTCTCCCTTTGGGAGAGCTGGACGCGAAGCGGCCTGAGAGGGTGAGCACGTTTCTGTTAATTGCTTTCAATTTTGCACTGAATGACATAGCTGCCCAGTGCAAAAATTTTACCATTGGAGGGCACATACAGGCGGCAGGCGATGTTCTGCCGGCCCGCTGCCACATAGAAATCGTCTGCGTCGATCTCAATGACCACCTGTTCCGGGATCAGCGTTTCCAGCGAACCGACCGGGCCGCACAGGGTCACGTTCATCAGCCGCTCGGTCTCCACGGTCAGGGTATAGGTGGAGGGCAGGTTGACCACCTGCACGCAGCTTGCAGGCAGGTTCAGCGTTTTGGTCTCCAGCTTCGAGCTGTCAAAGCTGACCGTGATGGTGGAAATGTTATCCAGCAGGCGGATCTCGCTGGGCAGCTCAATGGGCAGCTCGTACACCTTGTCCAGCGAGAACGTGGACAGGTCGATGGTGCCCACCGACAGGCTGGAAAGCTTGTTGATCTGCGCAGCCGGCCCGGCCACATTCAGGGCCTTTTTGCTCAGCGAGTAGACCAGCACCGAGGAATCAAAGTCCCGCGGGGCATTGATAAAGCTCACTTCAATGGGCAGGGTGGCCATTTTGTAGACCTGCAGCGTGACTTCCACGCTGGATTCTTCCAGCGTCGTATACTCAAACCTGACCTCGCTGCCGCCCTTGGTGTAAAAGCGCAGACCCGTGTTCAGGGTGACCGATTCCGTCAGATCCCCATTGTGCGTCACCTCAGCCGTGCAGGTCTCCACCTTGTCGATCTCGGTGCTGGGGCCGGACAGGGTGATCGTCTCCTTGGAAAGCTCCGTCCCATACAGGATGTAGCCATCCGCAATGGAGAGGTAGTTCGTGGTCACGGTGATGGGCAGGGTCTTTTCCTCCACCACGTCAAACACCACGTCCACCGTATTGTCGCCGCCGTCGATGGAGACCGTGACCCCGTTGAGCAGGGTGTTCACCCCGCGCACCTGCAGGTGCAGGGTCTTTTCGCCGCTGTCACGGACACTGGACCAATCCGGGTAGACCACAAAATCCGAGGAAGTCAGGCTGCCGATGGTGTAGCCGTCGCCCGAAAGCTTCAGGTTCACAAATTTTTCCGGGGCGCTGACGATGCTCAGCCCGCGGGAGGTATAAGCGGCGGAATCGTAGGTAAAATCCACCGGAACATTGGCAATGGTGCGGGTGGTGCCGGGCTGGACCACGATGGTCACCACCATCCAGGCCACCACGGCTCCCACAATGGCCAGCAGCAGCCGGACACGCCGGTCATTCAGCAGGTTTTTACCGGGCTGGATGGCAGGCTTGGTGCCGCTGCTTTTGGGTTCGGTGCTCATGACTGCTCATCCTCCTCTTTCTGGTTCATCCAGTTCAGCAGGCGCTTGGCCTTGCCGCGCCAGCTTTCCGAGGCGGCCTTTTCGCTGGCCGTCTCCTTGGGGATCATTTCATCCACCAGCCGGGTGTACAGGGTCTGGCGGTCAAAGTGCCGGATCAGCACGCCATTTTTCGCCATAGAGATGATGCCCGTTTCCTCGCTGACCACAATGGCAATGGCATCGGAGTTTTCGGCGATGCCCAGACAGGCGCGGTGGCGGGTGCCCATATCCTTGCCCAGATCCAGGTTGTTGGAAAGGGGCAGCACGCAGCCAGCCGCCTTGATGCGGCCGTTTTCAATGATGGCCGCGCCATCGTGCAGGGGGGTACCCTCATAGAAGATCGTGCCCAGCACTTCCAGGTTCACAGCGCTGTTCACCGGGGTGCCGGTGCGGACGATCTCCGAAAGGTTGGTGCCGCGTTCCAGCACGATCAGAGCACCGGTCTTGGTCTCCGAAAAGCGCTCTGCCGCGTCACAGATCGCAATGATGGCGCTCCGCCAGGCTCCCTTGAAGCTGGGATCGTTGTAGCGGCCTTTGACGTTGAACAGCTTGGAGGCCCACTGGTCGGTCTGGCCCATCCGTTCCAATGCACGCCGGATCTCCGGCTGAAACAGCACCACCAGCGTCAGCAGGCCGACTTGCAGCAATGAGTTGAGCAGCCAGGTGACGGTGCGCATATTCAGCACATTGGCAACCAGATACACCGCCAGGACCAGCAGCGCACCCTTGGCCAGCTGGCCCGCGCGGGTGCGGTTGATGATGCCCAGCAGCTGGTAGATCAGGAACGCAATGATGACGATATCCAGCAGATCAGCCAGCTTGAAGGTCTGGAAATTGGCTATGATCGAATTCAGAGTCATCCGTATCTCTCTCCCATTACAGCTTCTCGATCAGGGCAACGGCATGGGCGGCAATGCCCAGACCCTCGCCGGTAAAGCCCAAATGCTCCTCTGTGGTGGCCTTGACGCTGACATCTTCCACCGCCAGCCCAAAGGCATCGGCCAGGTTCCGGCGCATGGCGGGGATGTACGAGGCCAGCTTGGGGCGCTGGCACAGCAGGGTGGAATCAATGTTCACCAGCTTCCAGCCGTTTTCGTGCAGGATGCGGGCCACATGCCGGGCCAGCTCCAGGCTGTCGGCCCCGGCGTATTCCGGTGCGGTATCCGGGAAATGCTTGCCGATATCGCCCAGCGCTGCTGCGCCCAGCACGGCATCCATGATGGCATGGGCCAGAACATCGGCATCCGAATGGCCCAGCAGGCCCTTCTCGTAAGGAACTTCCACACCGCCCAGGATCAGCTTGCGGCCCTCTACCAGGCGGTGAACATCATAACCATGACCAATGCGCATTTTCGTCTCCTCTTTCTGTTCCGGGCGGGGCAGATCCTCCCGCGTGGTGATCTTCAGATTGGCGTAATCGCCCTGGGTCAGCTGCACCGGGCGGCCGGTCAGTTCAAACAGGCTGCAGTCGTCGGTGACCAGGCGGGCCTTGTCCGCATCCAGCTCGTCCAGCGCGGCCAGGTAGGCCGTGCGGTCAAAGCACTGGGGGGTCTGCACCGCATACAGGGTGCTGCGGTCCGGTGTATCACGGACCATGCACCCGGCCGGGACGGTCTTGCCGTCGCCCCGCTCTGCCCGCTTGACGGTGTCCTTGACCGGTACCGCCGGGGCCGCAGCGCCGCACCGGGCCGCCGCTTCCAGCGCGGCGGTGATCACTGCTGCGCTCACAAAGGGGCGGGCAGCATCGTGGACCGCCACCAGCTCGCCCTGTGCGGCCAGTACGCCGTTGCGGGCACTCTCGGCACGGGTCGCGCCGCCGTCTACGATCCGCACGGGCTTTGCACACCCGGCGGCCTGCTGTTCCAAAAAGGCGCGGTTCCTGCCCGCTACCAGAACGATCTCGCTGACCAGCGGACATTGTGCAAAGGCGCGGATGCTCCGCCCGACCACCGTTTCTCCGCCCAGATCAAAACTGAGCTTGTCAAAGCCCATCCGTGTGGAGGAGCCTGCGGCCACCAGAACCGCCGTGACGCGTTTTTCCATCTCTGACACCTGCCTGTTTCCCATTTTTCCGTGTCTGAAGCAAAACATAGAACAATACATTGAATATTATAGCGTATTGCCCGGCAAACTGCAACACGCCGGGCAACAAAAATGCCCCCCTGCCGGGGCGGCAGAGGGGCAAAAACAGGATTTGGAGTTTCGTTACTTCAGGATCGGTTCAATGGCAGCGGCCAAAGCGTCTTTCTGGGCCTGGGCTTCTTCCAGGTCCTTGCCCAGGGTGGTGAAGTAGGTCTTGATCTTGGGCTCCGTGCCGGAGGGGCGCACCACCACGGTAGCACCGTTTTCCAGCGTGTAGATCAGGACATTGGCGGCGGGCAGGCCGGTCTCCTCCGGCTTCTTGTAGTCGGTGACCTTGACCACCTTGTGGCCGCCGATCTCGGTCAGCGGCTCGTCACGCAGCTTCTGCATGATGGAGGCCATCTTCTCCATGCCGGTCAGGCCGGGGAACTCAAAGCTGTCCACCTTGTTCAGGTAACGGCCATACTGGGCATAGATTTCTTCCAGGCGCTGCTTGATGGAGGAGCCGATGCTGCGGTAATAAGCAGCCATCTCGCAGATCAGCATGGAGCCGATCACCGCGTCCTTATCGCGGACATACGGGCCGGCCAGATAGCCGTAGCTTTCCTCAAAGCCAAAGATAAAGCGGTCCACTTCCCCGGCAGCTTCCAGGTTGGCGATCTGGTCGCCGATCCACTTGAAGCCGGTCAGGACATTGCGCATCTCCACGCCGTAGTGCTTGGCCACGGCATCGGCCAGCGGGGTGGAAACGATGGACTTGACCGCCACCGGGTTTGCGGGCATGGTGCCCTTTTCGATGCGGCCCGCGCAGATGTAATCCAGCAGCAGCACGCCCATCTCGTTGCCGGAGACCAGCTCATAGCTTCCGTCCGGGCACTTCATGGCAATGCCCACGCGGTCGGCATCGGGGTCGGTGGCCAGCATCAGGTCGGCACCGGTCTTGGTGGCCAGCTCCAGGCCCAGCTTCAGGGCCTCGAAAATTTCCGGGTTCGGGTAAGAGCAGGTGGTGAAGTAGCCGTTGGGATACTCCTGCTCCGGCACGATGGTGATATCGGTGATGCCCATGTCGTTCAGCACATGGGTCACGGGCACCAGGCCGGAACCGTTCAGCGGGCTGTACACCAGCTTCAGGCCGGCGGTCTTGCACAGGCCGGGGCGCACCTGGCGTGCCTCAATGGCAGCGTACAGGGCATCCTTGCAGTCATCGCCCACAAAGCGGATCAGGCCCTGTTCCACACCGGCAGCAAACGACATGTACTTGGCACCGGTCAGCACATCGGTCTTTTGGATCTCATCGTAAACAATGGCGGCGGCATCATCGGTCATCTGGCAGCCGTCCGGGCCGTAGGCCTTGTAGCCGTTGTACTTGGCCGGGTTGTGCGAAGCCGTGACCATGATGCCCGCGTTGCACTGATAGTACCGGGTGGCAAAGCTCAGGGCCGGGACCGGCATCAGGGCATCATAGATCCGCACCTGGATCCCGTTGGCCGCCAGGACCCCGGCAGCGGTCTTGGCAAACACATCGCTTTTCAGGCGGCTGTCGTAGCTGATGGCCACCGTCTGGGTGCCGCCCTGGGTCTTGACCCAGTTTGCCAGGCCCTGGGTAGCCTGCCGCACCACATAGATGTTCATGCGGTTGGTGCCTGCGCCCAGAACACCACGCAGACCGGCTGTGCCAAATTTCAGTGCCACAGCAAAGCGGTCCTTGATCTCCTCGTCATTTCCGTCAATCCGGCTCAGCTCCGGTTTCAGGTCTGCGTCCTCCAGGTCCGCAGCCAGCCAACGCTTATACTCATCCAGATACATATTGCACACCTTACCTTTATTGTTTTTGCCAAAAGGATCGTTTTTTCAAACCTACTTATACTATAAACCCTTGTCATATCTGTGTCAATTCCATATTATGTAAGAAGTTTTCCGGCAGAAATCATACAAATGCCACAAATTCGCCATTGGTTCCCGCATTTTCCGCCGTTTGGGGCGCGTTTGGCTCCGGAATGAGGCGGAACGGCTGCCCCAGATCCTGCAGCACCTCCAGCCATTGGCCCGGCTCCACTCCGTTTTCGCACAGATAGCGCGTCAGGCGCATGGCGCGGGCAAACTCCCCGCCGGGACACAGGATCCGGCTGCGGGTATGGCGGCCCGCGTCCAGCTGTTCCAGCTCCATCAGGATGCCCTCCGGGGTCCTGCTGGCAGAATAGTACACGGTGCGGGCGCTCTGCAGCCCTTCCAGCTCCGAGTACGAACGGACATAACGGCAATATTCTTTCATGATCATGACACTCTCCCCACTTTCTTGACCGATTGACAAGAATCACGATCCAAACTATAATAAATTTCAGAATAATTTTCCGTCGAAGCGTGGCATCTATTTCATTTTTTACCAAATCTTAGCCATGCAAGACCCGGCCCGCTGTGCGGGAGATCCGAGAGGTGCCCCCATGTATTCCGTTTTGAAAAGCTATGGCCTGAACGGCCTGAACGGCTTTGCCGTGGCGGTGGAGGCCGATGTTTCCGGCGGCCTGCCTGCCTTTTCGCTGGTGGGTCTGCCCGACTCCGCCGTGCGCGAAAGCGGCGACCGGGTCCGCGCGGCAGTCAAGAACCTGGGCTTCAAGTGGCCCGACCGCCACATCACGGTCAATCTGGCCCCGGCCGATATCCGGAAAAGCGGCCCGGTCTACGACCTGCCCCTGCTGCTGGCGGTGCTGGCCTCCTCCGGGCAGATGGAGGAGCCGCCCGCCGATGCCGCCTTTTTGGGCGAACTGGCCCTGGACGGCAGCCTGCGCCCGGTCTCCGGCGTGCTTCCTATGGCACTGGCCGCAGCTGCCGATGGCATCCACAGCCTGTATGTCCCCGTGGAAAACGCCGCCGAAGCGGCCGAGGCAGGCGGCGATGCCATGCAGGTGTTCCCGGCCCGCACCGCGCGGGAAGTGGTGGAGGCTTTGCAGGGTACCGCCCCGCTCTCCCCTGCCGCTGCCATCCCGTTCGACCCGGCCGCAGGCTGGAACGCTGCACCCGATTTTGCCGACGTGATGGGCCAGCCGCTGGCCCGCCGCGCCATGGTCATCGCTGCCGCCGGAGGGCACAACGTGCTGCTGACGGGTGCGCCCGGCACCGGAAAATCCATGCTGGCCAAGCGCCTGCCCGGCATCCTGCCGCCCCTGACCCGCGAGGAAGCCGTGGAGACGACCAAGATCTACTCCATTGCCGGGCAGCTGCCCAAAGGGCGGGGCCTGATCGCGGCGCGGCCATTCCGCAGCCCGCACCACTCGGCCAGTGCCGCGGCGCTGGCAGGCGGCGGGGCTACGTTCCGCCCCGGCGAGTGCAGCCTGGCCAACTGCGGGGTGCTGTTCCTGGACGAGCTGCCGGAGTTCTCGCGCGAGAGCCTGGAAGTGCTGCGCCAGCCGCTGGAAGATGGCAAGATCACGGTCAGCCGTGCGGCAGGCAGCGCCACCTATCCCAGCCATTTCCAGCTGGTGGCGGCCATGAACCCCTGCAAGTGCGGCTATTTCGGCCACCCCACCCGGCCCTGTACCTGCTCGCCCAGCGCGGTGCGGCAGTACCGCAGCCGGGTGTCCGGCCCGCTGCTGGACCGCATCGACCTCTGCGTGGAGATGGACCCCGTTGCCTTTGAGGAACTGCACGCCGCCGCCCCGGCGGAAAGCAGCGCCGAACTGCGCACCCAGGTACTGGCCGCACGGGCCATCCAGGAAAAGCGCTACGCCGCCCCCGGCTTTGAGGGGGTGCGCTGCAACGCCCAGCTCACCGCCGGGCAGGTGCGCCGGGTCTGCCGGATGACCCCTGCCGCCGAGCAGCTGCTCCGCGCTTCTTACGATACGCTGGGCCTTTCGGCCCGCGCCCATGACCGCATCCTGCGGGTGGCCCGCACCGTGGCCGACCTGGCCGGAAAGCAGCTTCTGGACGAAGATTCTCTGCTGGAAGCCTTGCAATACCGCGCCCAGGAAAAACCGGAGCTGACGTTCTGAAAAGCTCCGCCGCTTCCCTGCAATTTTTCCCGCCGCTCCTTCGTATTCCAAGTAAAAGGACGACGGGATTTTGTTATACAGGAGGAACCGCTATGGCAATTTTGGAACGTACCATCCGCAATCAGAACTTCGACACACTGCTCCACCGGCTGGAACGGGAGATCGTAAACGGAAGCTGGTCGGCTGATCTGGAAGCTTCCAGCGATTTTACCGAGGGCAGCGCCCGGTGCAGCGTGCGGGTGTTTGAGCGGTACAGCATGATGGGCGGCAACCGCCTCAGCCTGACACTGACGCTGTTCCAGAATGCCGACAGCCCCATCCGCCTTTCGGCCATCACCGCAGGCGGCAGCCAGGCCGTTTTCTTCAAGGTCAACACCCTTGGCGAGGAAGCGTTCCTGGATGAGGTAAGGAGCATCCTGGAGGAGATCCTTTCAGACTGAAGTTAAATTCAACAACATAAAAAACAGAGCCGTGTGCAAAAAATGTCACACAGCTCTGTTTTTTGTTGCAATCAGAACCTCCGCCAGGTATCCGGCAGGAAGAACACCAGCATGGGGAAGATCTCCAGGCGGCCCGCCAGCATATCAAAGATCATCACGAGCTTTGCGGGGCCCGAGTAGCCGCCAAAGTTCATCATGGGGCCAACCTGAGCAAGGCCGGGACCGATGTTGTTCAGCGTGGCGGCAACGGCGGTGAAATTGGTCACCATGTCAAAGCCGTCCAGGCTGATGAGCAGCAGCGATGCCGCAAACAGAAAAAGATACGCCGCCACATAGACGTTTGTGGAACGGATCGTCTCGTGGTTGACCAGCTTGCCGTCCATCCGGACCGGGGCCACCACCTGCGGGTGCAGCGCCTGCTTGAGTTCCTTGCCCAGCGTTTTTCCCAGCAGCAGAAAACGGCTGACTTTCATGCCGCCGCCCGTGCTGCCCGCACAGGCACCCACGAACATGAGCATGACCAGGATCTCTTTCGAGAGCGTGGGCCACAGGTCAAAATCGCAGCTGGAAAAGCCGGTGGTCGTGATGATGGAGCCCACCTGGAACGCCGCCTGCCGCAGCGCCTCGCCAAAGCCGCCGTACAGGCTGCGGATGTTCAGGGTGATGACCACCACAGCCACAGCGATGATCCCAAAGTAAGCCCGCACTTCCTCGCTGGCGGCAGCCTTGCGGAACCGGCGCATCAGCAGCAGGAAGTAGGCGTTGAAGTTGACACCAAACAGGATCATGAAGATGGTCACGACCCACTGGATGTAGGGCGAAAAGCTGCCGAAGCTGTCGTTCCGGAAGCCGAAACCGCCGGTGCCCGCCGTGCCAAAGGCCGTGAGCAGAGACTCAAACACCGGCATCCCGCCGAACAACAGGAACACGAACTCGATGACAGTCAGGCCCAAATAAATGCCATAGAGGATCTTTGCCGTAGACTGCACCTTGGGCACCAGCTTATCCACCTGGGGGCCGGGGCTTTCGGCTTTCATCAGGTTGACATGGGAACCGCCCGTCAGCGGCAGCAGCGAGAGCAGGAACACCAGAACGCCCATGCCGCCCACCCAGTGGGTAAAGCTGCGCCAGAACAGGATGCCCTTGGGCAGGTCTTCCACGCCGGGCAGGATGCTGGCACCGGTGGTGGTAAAGCCGGATACCGTTTCAAACAGGGCATCAATGGGGTTGGGGATGCAGCCGGTCAGCACAAAGGGCACCGCGCCCACCACACTGATGAGCAGCCAGCACAGGGCCGTGGTCGCAAAGCCCTCGCGCATATAGAAGATCTGGCTTTTTGCCTTGACGCGGTGGAGCAGCAGGCCCAGCACAGCACTGAGGGCTGCCGTGAACAGGAACACGCCCATCACGAACCACTCGCCATAGCACAGGCTGGCCAGCGCAGGCAGCAGCAGCAAAGCGCTTTCCGTCATCAGGATATAGCTCAGCAGCCGCAGAACGATCGCATAATTCATCCTGTGCCTCCCGTTATTCCTCTACAATGTCCCGCACGTCGTGCAGGCCATGTTCCAGCGTGACCACGATCACGCTGTCGCCCACCTGGATCTGATCGCCGCCGCGGGGGATCTTGATCTCATTGCCGCGGGTGATGCAGCACAGCAGGGTATTCTTTTTCAGGTGCAGCCGGCTCAGGGGCACACCGGTGGCCCGGCTCTCCTCATGCACCGTGAATTCCAGCGCTTCCACGCGGTCATCCAGGATGCGGTACAGCGTCTTGATGTTGCTGCCCGCCTCGTTCTGCAGGGCGCGGACATACTGCACGATGTAATCACAGGTCATGTACTTGGGGTAAACGATGCTGCCCAGGTCCAGCCCGGCCAGGATATCGTCGAATTCCAGCCGGTTCACCTTGGTGACCAGCTTGCCGCCGGAATGCTTTTTGGCAAACAGGGTCAGCAGCACGTTTTCCTCGTCGATGTTGGTCAGCGCCACAAAGGCCTCGGTAGATTCCAGCCCCTCCGAAAGCAGAAACTCGCGGTTGGAGCCGTCCTCGCACAGGATCTGTGCCTCCGGCAGGGCCTCGGCCAGCACATTGCAGCGCGCGGGGTCCCGCTCCACGATCCGCACCCGGACATGGTTTTCCAGCAGCTCCTGGCTGAGGTAAAACGCAATGGCACCGCCGCCCACGATCAGCGCGTTGCGCACCGGGCGCACGGCCAGGTGGATGCGCTGGAAAAACTCGTGGGCCTTTTCCTGCGTGGCAAGGAACGTGACCTGATCCCCGGTCTGGAGCACAAGGTTACCGTTGGGAATGATAACCCCGCCATCCCGCTCCACGGCACAGACCAGGATATCGCTTTTCAGGCGGGTAGGGATCTCATGGATGGCCACGCCGTCCAGCCCCTGCGCTTCGGTCAGGGTGAACTTGATCAGGCGCACCCGGCCGCCCGCAAAGGTGTCGATCTTGCTGGCACCGGGGAACCGCAGCAGGTGCGAAATTTCCCGCGCCGCTGCCATTTCCGGGTTGATGATGGCCGAAATGCCGATCTGCTTTTTGATGAAATCCAGCTCATGGCTGTACGAGGGGTTGCGCACGCGGGCAATGGCGTGGCAATGGCCCGCCTTTTTGGCAAACATGCAGCACAGCAGGTTCAGCTCGTCGGAGCCTGTCACCGCAATGAACACATCCGCTTCCTCGATCCCGGCTTCCGACAGGGTGGTAATGGAGGAACCGTTGCCCACAATGCCCATCACATCGTACGACTCGCTCAGGTGTTCCACGCGGGTCTTGTTGGTGTCGATGACCGTCACATTGTGGCCTTCCTCACTGAGCTGACGTGCCAGCGCAGTGCCGACCTTGCCTCCGCCCACCAGAATGATCTTCATAGAAAAAAGTCCTTTCCTTTCCTCCCGCAGCGGGGAGGCTTTTGCTGTGAAATCATGTTGCAGTATAGCATATTCCGGCTGATAGTTCCACCTTTTGCGCGGTTTTTGCATCGTTTTCGCGCTGTCCGCACCGGGCTTCCCGATCGTTCCTCAACCTTTTATTCCAAATCGTCGGAGAATTCGCAAAAAATCCCGGAGCCTGCCCAGCCCGGAATTTCATTTTGTTTTAGTATCGCTCTACGCCGTCTTGGGTGACAAGCGCATACACCAGCGGGGCTTCCTCCGGCTTTTCGGTGCCGTAGACAAGGCCGCTGCGATACTCGGCAGCAGCTGCTTCAAACTTATCCGCTGCGCCGTAGAACGTGGCAAGGCTCTCGCCTTTATGGACATGATCGCCGCGTTTTTTGTGCAGGATGATACCGGCGGCAAAGTCCAGCGGGTCGCCCTTTTTCTGGCGGCCTGCGCCCAGCAGCACGCTGGCCGAGCCGATCTTCTCGGCATCGTTCGCCACAATGTAGCCGTCCTGTTCGGCCAGCAGCTCATAGCTGGCCGCGGGCTTCTCAAACAGGCTGTAATCGTCCAGCACGCGGGTGTCGCCGCCCTGAGCTGCGAACATTTCCTTGCACTTGGCAAAGGCGGAGCCGTCGGCGATGGCCGCTTCGGCCATGGCGCGGCACTCGGCCGGAGTGCCTTTCCCGGCCAGCACCAGCATGTTTGCGGCCAGCTGCAGGCAGACCTCGGTGAGATCCGCCGGGCCTTTGCCCTTGAGGACCTCCATGCTCTCCATGACTTCCAGGCTGTTGCCGATGTTGTGGCCCAGCGGGGTATCCATATCGGTGATCATGGCGGCCACGCGGCGGCCGTGATGGGTACCGATGGACACCATGAGCTTTGCCAGCTCAATGCTCTGATCCACGGTTTTCATGAACGCACCGGTGCCGGTGGTCACGTCCAGCAGGATGGCATCCGAACCGGAGGCCAGCTTTTTGGACATGATGGAGGAAGCGATCAGCGGGATGCAGCTGACCGTGGCCGTTACGTCGCGCAGAGCGTACATCTTTTTGTCAGCCACGGCGATGCCCTCGCTCTGGCCGATGACGGACAGGCCGATCTTGTTGACCTGTGCAAAGAATTCCTCCTGCGAGAGGGCCGTCCGGGTACCGGGCACGCTCTCCATTTTGTCGATGGTGCCGCCGGTGTGGCCCAGGCCGCGGCCGCTCATTTTGGCGATTTTCACGCCGCAGGCCGCCACCACCGGGGCGATCACCAGGGTGGTCTTGTCGCCCACGCCGCCTGTGGAGTGCTTATCCACCTTGATGCCGGGAATGGGCGAAAGGTCCACCATCACGCCGCTGTGGGCCATCACATCGGTCAGCTCCGCCGTCTCCTCATCGGTCATGCCGCGCAGATAAACGGCCATCATCCAGGCCGCCATCTGATAATCGGCTACCTCACCGCTGACAAATCCGTTGACGATGGCTTCCAGTTCCGCCCGGCTGTGGGTGCCGCCATCGCGTTTTTTTGCGATCAGATCATAAATACGCATGGTCTTTCTCCTGTCTAAAAAAGTAGGACTTTTATAGTCTTATGATAGCATAGTTTTCTTCAAAAGCAACTGCAATGCCGGCACGTTTGCCTGCACTGGAAGCTAAAAGGCGCAGCCGCCCGGAAAAAGCAGCTGCGCCCTTGTCAGGTCACGATCAGCGGGAGCCCTTGTCGTAGGGGATGCCCTCGGCCTTGGGGGCCATGCTGTTCTTGGAAGTGAACGCCAGAATGACCATGGATGCGATGAACGGCATCATGTTATAGATGTTGCTGGACCAGTGCAGCTGTGCCAGGAACGTGGAGTCGGCAATGTTTGCCAGGCTCTTGAACACGGCAAAGAACATGGCTGCCGCGCAGATGTTGAACGGCTTCCACTGGCCAAAGATCATAACGGCCATGGCCAGGAAGCCCGCACCGGCCACACCCACTTCAAAGTTCCAGGTCTGCACCGGGGGCACGATGTAGGCCATGCCGCCGATGGCACCCAGCGCACCGGAGATCAGCACACCGGCGTAGCGCATCTTGTAAACATTGATGCCCACCGAGTCCGCTGCCTGCGGATGCTCGCCGCAGGCCCGCAGGCGCAGGCCGAAGCGGGTCTTGTACAGCACAATGTAGCTGATGATCAGAAGCACGATGCCCAGCGGGACAAAGATGCTCAGCTCCAGGCCGCCGATGCTGAACAGGAACGGCTTGTTGGAATAGTTCAGCTTGGCGCTGCCGCTGTCGCTGAAATACTTGGCAATGACCACGGCAATGGCGGTGGCCAAAAGGTTCAGCGCCGTGCCGCCGATGGTCTGGTCCGCTTTCAGGTTGATGGAAGCAAAGGCCAGAAGCAGGCTGTACACGATACCGGCCAGCGCAGCCACCAGGACCGAGATCAGCACCACCAGGAACGGCGACATGTCGGCCGGAAGCATGGTCAGGGTCAGAACACCTGCCACACCGCCGATGACCATGATGCCTTCCAGCGCGATGTTGATGATGCCGGAGTGCTCACTGAACATACCGCCCAGTGCCACCAGCATCAGGACGATGCCATACAGCAGGGTATATTTGATCAAAAGCAGCATCTTACTTGCCCTCCTTCTTCGCGTTGGCCTTTTCCGCCGGGGCAGGCTCTGCGTTCACATTGGTCTTGTCCGCATTCTTGAACAGCAGCTTCTGGATCTTGCCGCGGAACAGCATGGAGAATGCACACAGGTAGATGATGATGCCGCTGATCAGGTCTGCGATCTCCGTGGGGTAATACTTTGTGGAAAGGAACGTGCCGCCCACCGAGATGTGGGAGATGAAGATCGCCGAGAAGATCGTGCCAATGGGGTTGGAGCTTGCCAGCAGGGCCACCGAAATGCCGTTGAAGCCCATGGCGGGCAGGCTGGTGGAGTTCAGCGGGTTCCACTGGCCCACATTGGACAGATAGAACAGGCCTGCGCCAAAGCCTGCCAGCGCACCGGCAATGGCCATGGAGAGGATGATGTTTTTTTTCTCGTTGATGCCGGCATAGCGGGCGGCGCTCTTGTTCAGGCCGACCGCCTTGAGCTCATAGCCGAACGTGGTCTTGTTCAGCACGACCCAGATCAGGACCGCCACGATGGCCGCCAGAAAGATGGCAATGGTGGTGCTGTTGGTCTGGAACAGCTTGTTCAGGCCAAAATCCGGGATGACGGACTGTGCAAACTCGGCGTTCTTGCCCAGGTTCAGGGTACGGGTGTTGCGCACATCGTACATGGGACCGGTGCCGTTCTGGTAGACCAGCTCATTGACCAGATACAGGCCGATCCAGTTGAACATGATGGAGGTGATGACCTCGTTGATATTGAAGTAGGCTTTGAAAAAGCCGGGGATCGCCCCCCACAGACCGCCCAGGACAGCCGCAGCCAGCAGGCAGACGAACCAGGGCAGCTTGAGCATAATGGCGCAGTACAGCGCACCGTATGCGCCCAGCGTATACTGACCGGCTGCACCGATGTTGAACAGGCCGGTCTTAAAAGCAAAGGCCACCGAAAGGCCGGTCATGATCAGGGGCGCTGCATTTGCCAGCTCCTTACCGACACCGTAGGGGGCATCGTGGAAGCCGCCTTTCAGGATGCGCACAAAGCCGTCGCCCCAGGCATGGGCCGGGTTGATGGCCACCAGCACCAGAAAGCCCACGACCAGGCCGATCAAGATGCACAGCAGGGCGGCCAGAACGCTGGTGACCGAGCTCTGGAATCCGCTGTGGGAAAGTTTATTTTTCTTCATTTCCGTTTACTCCCCTTTCCCCTGTTTGCGGGCACCGGCCATATACAGGCCCAGCTCCTGCACCGTCGTGGTCTTGGGATCAAACTCGCCCACGACCTCACCCTCGTACATCACGAGGATGCGGTCCGAGAGGTTCATTACTTCGTCCAGTTCCAGGCTGACCAGCAGCACGGCTTTTCCCTTATCGCGCTCGGCCACGATCTGCCGGTGGATGTATTCAATGGCACCGACATCCAGGCCGCGGGTGGGCTGCACAGCCACCAGGAGCTTGGGGTCCTTGTCGATCTCGCGGGCGATGATGGCTTTCTGCTGGTTGCCGCCGGACATGCTGCGCACAATGGTGGAGCTGCCCTGGCCGCTGCGCACATCGTACTGTGCGATCAGCTTATCCGAGTATTCCCGCACCTTATCGCTGCGGATAAAGCCGCCTTTCTGGAACTCCGGCTGCCAGTAGCGCTGGAGCACCATATTGTTCTCCAGGCTGTAATCCAGCACAAGGCCATGCTTGTGGCGGTCCTCCGGGATATGGCCCATGCCGTCCTTGGAGCGCTGGCGGATCGTTTCGTTGGTGATTTCCTTACCGTCCAGCGTGATCTTGCCGGAATTGAACTTTTCCAGGCCGGTCAGGCCGTAGATAAACTCGGTCTGGCCGTTGCCCTCGATGCCCGCCAGGCAGACGATCTCGCCCGCGTGTACCTGGAACGAGACGTTTTTGACCGCATCCTTTTTATGCTGGGCACTGTGCATGGTCACGTTTTCCACGTCCAGGATCACTTTTCCCGGCTTTGCAGGCTGCTTTTCGACCTGAAGCTGGACATCGCGGCCAACCATCATGCGGGACAGCTCCTCTTTGGTGGTGCCCTTGATGTCCACGGTGCCCATGTATTTGCCCTTGCGCAGAACGGTGCAGCGATCCGCCACAGCCATGATCTCGTTGAGCTTGTGGGTAATGAAAAGGATGGACTTGCCCTCCTCTTTGAACCCGCGCATGATCTCCATCAGCTCGTCGATCTCCTGCGGGGTCAGAACAGCGGTCGGCTCGTCAAAGATCAGGATCTCGTTATCGCGGTAGAGCATCTTCAGGATCTCCACACGCTGCTGCATGCCAACGGAAATATCGCTGATCCGGGCATCCGGATCCACGCGCAGGCCGTACTTCTCGCTCAGGGCCATGACCTTTTTGCGGGCCTCGGCTTTCTGCAAAAAGCCCATCTTATTCGGCTCCACGCCCAGGATGATGTTGTCCAGCACGCTGAAGCACTCCACCAGCTTGAAATGCTGGTGGACCATGCCGATGCCCAGGGCGTTGGCATCGTTGGGGTTGCGGATGGCGACCTCCCTGCCGTTTTTGAGGATCTTCCCCTCCTCCGGCTGGTACAGGCCGAACAGAACGCTCATCAGGGTGCTTTTGCCTGCACCGTTTTCGCCCAAAAGGGCATGTACCTCGCCTTTGCGCAGCTGCAGGGTGATATCATCGTTTGCCTTGATGCCAGGGAACTCCTTGGTGATGTGAAGCATCTCGATCACAAAATCCTCTGCCAATCTGCTCACTCTCCTTTCGTGTCCATTTGACACTGTTTCTATCCTGCATTCCATTATACCGTATTTTTACCGTTTTGCACACTTCTTTTTTATTTTTTGGGGAAACGTTTCCTTAAAAGTGTTACTTTTGTGCAATCTGACTGAATTTTCCGGCATCGCAGCTGCCGCCAAAAACAAAAAATGGGGCGGAGCCTCCCCTACGGAGTGCCCCGCCCCATGCGGTCTGATCCAGAAACGCTTACTGGATGTAAGTAACGTTGGTAAACTCGCTGACGGTGGGCTTGGTCGCATCGTCAGAGCTGTTATCGACGACCAGCTCGCCGGAAGCGATCTTCTGCTTCAGCTCCTTGTACTCGTCAACGGTAAAGGTGTCGAAGTTCCAGCTGTCCTCGGCGGTGGGCAGGCCGACGTAATCGCCGTCCTCCAGGCCGAAGTTGCCGTTGGAAGCTGCGATCTCGCTCCAGCTGCCTGCCTCGATGTCGGACAGAGCGGTGGAAACAGCCTCAGACAGACCCTTCATGGCAGAGGTGATGAACGGGTTGTAAGCGTAGGTGCCGTCAGCCACACCGTTTGCACCGATGTAGTTCTGGTCAACGTCAACGCCGATGACATAGCCGTTATTCTTCAGAGCAGCCTCAACCGCAGAGGTGTAGATGCCGCCGCCGCAGGCGAAGACGACCTGCGTACCGTTGGAGTACCAGCCCTCCATACGGGAGGTGATGTTTGCGTCGCCGTAGAACTGGCCGCCGTAGAAGTAGTTGATCTCGATGTTCTGGCCCAGCTCCTGTGCGGCAGCGTCAGCGCCCTGCACGAAGCCATAGCCGTAACGGATGACAGCGGGAACTGCCATGCCGCCCAGGAAGCCCAGCTTGGTCTTGCCGTCCTTGGTGATGGCATAGCCTGCCAGATAGCCTGCCTGCTCCTCCTTGAAGGTGATGCAGTAGCAGTTTGCGGGGATGGCATCGGTGCCGATGTCGCCCTGGGTGACATCAATCGCGATGAACTTGACATCGGGATACTGCTCAGCAGCCCATGCCAGAGAAGCGCCGTACAGGTAGCCGACGCAGACGATGACCTCAGCGCCGTCGTTGACAGCCTGGCGGATCATGGTCTCACGGTCCTCATCGGAAGCATCTGCTTCGGGGATGTAGTACTGGCAGTCATCGCCCATGTAGCCGGAAACAGCAGTCCAGCAAGCCTGGTTAAAGCTCTCGTCATCGATCGTGCCGGTATCGCAGGTCAGAGCGACCTTCGTGATCTTACCAGCAGCCTCAGAGCCAGCAGATGCTGCGGAAGAAGCAGCAGCGGAAGAAGCGGTGCTGGTGGAAGAGGAAGAACCACCACAGGCGGTCAAAGCGGCAGCAGCGGCAGCGGCACCAGCCACAGCCAGGAAGTTACGACGAGAAATCATCATAAGAAAACTCTCCTTTTTGTACATTCAAAAAACTTACGTTTTTTTGATGGAATGTGCGCACTTGCACATTTACTGACCCAAGTATAGCCGGGATCTGTGAGGAATGCAAGAACTTTCCGATTACAAAATCTTTACAGATTTTTTGTAAAATTCGCGTAAAAGTCGCACCTTTTCAGCCAATTTCGCGCGTTTTCCTGCTTCCGGAGCCATTATTCCTCCACGGCCTTGTTGCCCGCCACATTGGAGGGACCAAAGCCGAACGGCAGCAGCTCGTCCATGCTGCGCTCCAGAAAGTCCTCCGGGCTTCTTGCCATGATGACGTTCAGCTCCGGCCCGCCAAACTCAAACAGTGCCTGGCGGCACACCCCGCAGGGCGACGTGATCTGTTTGTTCACCTCGCCGCGGCGGGAACCCACGATGGCAATATCGGTGAAGCGGGTCACGCCCTCGCTCACGGCCTTGAACAGGGCCGTCCGCTCGGCACAGCTGGTGGGGGTGAAAGCAGCGTTTTCCACATTGCAGCCGGTGAAGATGCGGCCGTCCTCAGCCCGCAGGGCAGCGCCCACCATAAAATCCGAGTACGGCACATAGGCTCCCTCGCGGGCCTTCAGCGCCATGCGGATCAGGGCTTTCTTTTCGTCTAAAGTCAGATTGGTCATAGGGGCCTCCTTTTCATTCCAAGGTATAAACAAACGTTTCTGCGTCTTTCTGAACAAATCCTATCCTTTCAAACATTTTGCGGGACTGCTTGTTGAAAGAATAAATTTCCGCATAGCATCGCGGATACTTCTTCTCTTTTGCCAGTGCAAGAATCTTTCCAATCACTGTTCTCCCAATGTGCCGATTCTGATACTCTTTGCAGACCACAATCGAAATTTCTCCGCTTGTCTGCAAGCATACATCTCCGCACAGAATGCCCTTATATTCAATGTAGAACAAATCACCATGACGATCCAGATACTGGTACATATTTTTCAGGATAGACAGGTCATAAATGCGATTCTGATGATCTACCTGATGGCACAGTTCTGCGTCCTGATACCACGGAAGGGCAATTTCATAGGCTGGGTAATAAGGTACAAGGCGGATATCCTGATTTGGTTGAAAGTCGTTCATCTTTCATCCCCTCTTTTGCACTTCAATTATACGGCGTGTTCTCAAATTCTTCAAGAGATTTCTCGTTGTTCATTTATTGTGTAATGAAAGTTCTTGCATTTTTCATTACAGATGCATATAATAGAATAGAATCAAGAAGGAGGTGTATTAGAATGGCAAATGCAGTCAATGTGAACTTCCGGATGGACCCAGCCCTGAAACGCAGCATGGAAGAAGTTTGCGCCGAGATGGGACTTTCTATGACAACGGCATTCACGATTTTCGCCAAAAAAGTTTCCCGGGAGCACCGCATTCCCTTTGAGGTTTCCGCCGATCCGTTCTACTCGGAAAGCAACATCAATCATCTCCGCCAGATCACCAATGACATCGATACAGGTAAAATCCCGCTCACTGAGCACGAACTTATGGAGGCAGATTAAATGAATTTAGTTTAGAAAGAAAATGCATAGAATGATTATTGTCTTTGGCAGACGCAGGACAAAAAGCTGCTGAAGCGGATCAACACGCTCCTGAAAGACATTCAGCGGAACTCCTACGAGGGCATTGGAAAACCCAAACCCTTAAAAGGTGATTTGAGTGGATGGTGGAGCCGCCGCATCAACGATACGCACCGCATTGTTTATAAAGAGCAGGACGGCAATATCATTATCGCATCCTGTTTCGGTCATTATAGTGACACTTAAAACATAAAAGGGTTGTTGTCGTGTGACAACAACCCTTTTTGTGAATGCAAATCAGTACTCTGCGCCCAGCGCCACTTTCATCATGTTCGTAAAGCTGTTCTGGCGCTGCTCTGCGGTGGTGATCTCCGGGGAAACAAAGCTGTCGGAGATGGTCAGCACGCAGGCGGCGTTCTTGCCCAGGACTTTTGCATTGGCAAACAGGGCAAAGCTCTCCATCTCCACACACAGGCATCCGCGCTCGTCCCGCAGTGTTTCCCAGTAAGTGGGCTTTGCGTCGGAAGGCTGGCGGTAGAACACATCCGAGGAGTGGATGTTGCCCTCGATCAGGGGGATGCCCTGCTTGGCCGCCGAGACGCGCAGCTTTTCGTTCAGGCTCTGGCTGGGCAGGGCGATGTCGCCCTCAAAGCCGCTCTGGACACGGGCATAATTGCTCTCGCTCACGGCACCGGTGGCCAGCACCACATCAAAGAGCTTTGCCTTGTCGGTGTAGCTGCCGGCGGAGCCGATGCGGATGATGTTCTCCACATCATAGAACTTGAACAGCTCGTAGGAATAGATGCCGATGGAGGGCATGCCCATGCCGCTGCCCATCACGCTGATGGGGCGGCCCTGGTAGGTGCCGGTAAAGCCCAGCATCCCGCGGACCCCCGTGACCTGACGGACATCCTGCAAAAACGTGTCCGCAATGAACTTGGCCCGCAGCGGGTCGCCGGGCATCAGAACGGTTTTTGCGAAATCGCCTTTTTCAGCGCTGATGTGGGGAGTTGCCATAATAATACGCTCCTTTTTTCTGTGGTTTATTGTGACCGATAGCTTCTGCGATTAAAGACATTCTGCGGGGCAATGTACGAACCGTTGTGGCGGATCTCGAAGTGGCAGTGGTTGCCGGAAGAACGGCCCGTGCTGCCCACATAGCCGATGAGCTGGCCCTGGCGGACGCTCTGGCCCGCGCTGACCGCCAGCGACAGACAGTGGGCGTACACCGTGGTATAGCCGCCGGAATGGCTGATGATGACCGAGTAGCCGTAACCCGTGCCTGCACCGGCCTTATTGTAACCGGCCTTGGTCACAGTGCCGCCCGCCGATGCATAGATCGGCGTACCGGCCGGGGCACAGATATCCACGCCCTTATGGCCGCTGCCGTACCAGCGCGAGCAATAGCGGTAATTCGGGACCGGCCAGATGAACTGGCCGCTGCCCGTGATGTACTTGGTACCGGTGGTGATTTTCTTGGTGCCCACCACCACCTTTTTGGCCACAGGCTCTTTCAGGACTTCGGTGGAGATCACAGTCTGCTCCAGCAGCACGCCGTTGGTGTCGTATACGTTCTGCATCGTCACACGGCGCACGCCGTTTTCGCCCTCCTGCAGGGTCTTTGTGGTGCCCTTGGTGTACTCATTGGACTGGGTGGTCTCCGTGGAATAGGGGATCTCCTCCTGCCGCGTCTCGATCTTGGTGATCCGCACCTCCAGCATGGCCTCCTGCTTGGTCACGATCAGGCTGTCCCCTTCCTGGATGTTGGAATCCTCGGTCAGCGGTGCCCCCTTGAAATTGGTGTTCAGGGCACAGAGTTCGCGGAATGTCAGGTCGTTTTTCTGAGCGATCGCCCACAGGGTATCGCCTGCTTTGACCGTATAGATCTTTTGCTGCTGCTGAACTCCGGTCAGCATGGATTCAATGGCATTGTCCTCCTCAAAGCTGTCGTTGAAGTAGATGCCGTCTTCCAGTGTGACCTGCTTATTAAAGCCAACCGTGGTATTTTCGTCGATCTGGTCCTCATAGGGGGCCAGCAGGCTGTCCAGATAGCGGCGCAGCACGTTTCCGTCTGTACACACAGCGGTCAGTTCACCATCCAGGTAAAGGGCCGTGCCCTCGCCGATCTGGTCGCTGGCGCTCTGCAGGATCGCGTCGGCCGTCTCGCTCTCGTTCATCACATGGTGTGTCACCGAGATGGTATAGGTCGGCTCGATGGTCAGCTCGGTCTTGTCCGAACCGGCGTAGCTGATGCGCTGCATCACATCCTCTTTGGCAAGGTTGAACACATCTTCATTGGACACATAACCGACCGTCTCGCCGTTGACCTGCACGGCCAATGCATAGGGCTGGGCCAGGGTGGTATCCAGCACGCTGACAAAAACAGCCAGCATCCCCAGCGGCAGCAGATACATGATCATCCGGGGCAGGCGGGCCCGGTTGCGCTTCAGGCCGTCGGCAATGTAATGGCCCGCCGCCTTGACGGCAGCTCCAAAGCCTTTTTCGCGGCGGACATGATTTGCATGGATCACCGCAAGGCCAAGCCCGCGGAAAAAGAGATAAAACGGTGACAGCAGATCTTTGAACATCTGCGACGCACCGGGGAATGCGATCACGGCCAGTTCGTTCAGGCCGCTGCGGCACCAATGCGCCAGCCTGCGCGCCACGGCGGCAATGCCGCGTCCGGTGCGCACCACAGCGTACTCGGCCGAAAAGCCCAGCGCATACAGCAGCTGGCCCACGGCAAGCACGGCAGAGCTGGCTCTCAGCCGCTGCGATACCCGGTTGAGGTGGCGCTGCGTTTTGCGGCGGAACCGATGCCGCCGCAGCAATCCGGAACACTGGATCCTTGCCCAGAAGCTGCGCAGCCGCTGTTTCCGGCTGGGTGTTTCCGGGGCCGCAGGAGCGGTTTGCTGCGGTTCTTTTGTTTTTTCTTCGATCAAAAGGGGTTGCTCCTTCCTGACGGTTTGGGTCGAAAGTTACAAATTCATTTCAATTATACACCCTGTCCGTGCCGAAACAAGCATTGACACAAAATTTGGGCAGAGCTTTCACGGAGTTTTCACATCGTTTTCACGTTTTGGACCGAAACAAGGCCTGCATATCCGGCGGCAGCGGGCTTTCCACGGTAACGCACCGGGCCGTCTGCTCCGTTACCGGCGCAGTGATGCACAGGCCCTCCGGGGTGCAGACAGCTTCCGGCACCCGGAATGTCTGCCGGGCGCAGTGCAGCGCCTGACGGCCGATCCGCTCCCGGCTTCCGCCGTACAGGTCATCCCCGGCCAGCGGGTGGCCGATGGATGCAAAATGCACCCGGATCTGGTGGGTTCGGCCCGTGACCGGGACGCAGGCCGCCAGGCTCAGGCCGTTTTCTGCTTTTAATATGGTATATTCGGTGCGGCTGGGCTTGCCGTCCGGGGTCACACAGCGGCCGATGATGCTGCCGGGCTGGCAGCCGATGGGGGCATCCACCACGCCGGGGCCCAGGGGCAGCTCCCCTTCCACAACGGCATAGTAGAGCTTTTCCACCTGCCGGGCCAGAAGCGGGGCGGCATAGCTGTTCTTTGCGGCCAGCACCAGCCCGCTGGTATCCTTGTCGATCCGGTTCACCGGGCGGAACACCGGGCTTTCCCCCTGTGCCTGCCGCCAGGCTGCATAGCCGTTGGCCAGTGTGCCCAGCGGGTAGTTCAGCGTCGGGTGTACGGCCAGGTGGGGCGGCTTTTCCAGCACAACGGCAAAGGCATCCTCGTAGACCGCACGGACCGGGATCTCCGGTTGCGGCTCCACGCCTGCACCATCGGCAGGCAGTTCAAACGCGATCTTCTGCCCCGCCGCCACCGGGCGGTTGGCCAGGATGGGCACGCCATCCGCAAAAAAACCGCTGCCGTGGAACTTGACCGCACGGGCCAGCTCCGTGGATACGGCACACCGGCGCAGAAAGTTGCGCAGCAGCATCCCATCAGCCTCAGGCGGGACCAAAAAGACCAGCCGCATGTTCGTCCCTCCCCGAAAATTTCACGCCACATATAGTTTTATTATACCAAAGAACACTGCTGCTTGCAATTCTTGTTTTTTTATGGTATCATGAGGAACGGAAAACGAGTGGAACATACGGCGGCGGGGCGGCTTTGACCGCCCTGAGGAAAGTCCGGGCCTCACAGAGCACGGTAACTGCTAACGGCAGCCGAGGGTGACCTCAGGGAAAGTGCAACAGAAAGGAAACCGCCGCAGCAATGCGGTAAGGATGAAAGGGCGAGGTAAGAGCTCACCAGCGCATGGGTGACCATGCGGCTTTGTAAACCCTACCGGAAGCAACACCTGAATGGGACGGATAGCGCTGCTCGCGTGTCCCGATGGTGGCATGAGCCTGTCAGCAATGGCAGGTCGAGACAGATCGTCGTTTAATACAGAACCCGGCTTACGGTCTATCTCGTTTTCCATTTTGTGTTTTGGCAAGAGCTGCTGCGGCCCTCCGCAGCGGCTCTTTTTGTTTGTGGGTGCAACTTTTACCGCTCTGTCACTTTTCGTTTCCCTCAGAGTGTGGTATACTATGTGCACCACAGCGGCTCAGCTGTCCGCTGTGGTCAAACACAACAGACAGGATGTGAAATCCTCCGATGAAAGATGGTTTTTTGAAAGCAGCAGCCCTTTCGCCCGCGCTGCGGGTGGCGGACTGCACCTATAACACCCAGCAGATCATCCACACGCTGCGGGATGCCGCCGCGCGGGGTGTCAAGCTGGCCGTGTTCCCTGAATTCTGCCTGACCGGCTACACCTGCGGCGATCTGTTTTTGCAGCGCACCCTCCAGCAGGGCGCGCTGGACGGGCTGCAGGCCGTGCTGGAGGCCAGCCGCACGCTGGACACCGTGGCCCTGGTCGGCCTGCCGCTGCTGGTGCGGGGCAAGCTGTACAACTGCGCTGCCGTGCTCTGCCGCGGGCAGCTGCTGGGCCTGGTCCCCAAGACCTACCTGCCCAACTACGGCGAGTTTTACGAAAAGCGCCAGTTCACCCCCGGCAGCACCGAGGTGGAAACGATCACCGTGTGCGGCCGGCAGGTACCGTTTGGTACTTCCCTGCTGTTCCGCTGCCGCCAGATGCCCAGCTTTGTGCTGGGGGTCGAGCTGTGCGAGGATTTGTGGAGCGCCCTGCCACCCTCCACGTTCCACGCCCTGGCCGGGGCAACCGTCATCGCCAACCTTTCGGCCAGCGATGAGACGGTGGGCAAAGCCGAGTATCGCCGGGCCCTGGTGGAAAACCAGTCTGCCCGCCTGCTGTGCGGCTACCTGTATGCTTCGGCCGGACATGGCGAGAGCACCCAGGACATGGTGTTTGCAGGCCACGACCTCATTGCCGAGAACGGCACCCTGCTCAGCGAGGCACTGCCCTTTGCAGGCGGCTTTGCCCAGACGGAGCTGGACTGCCAGCGGATGGAGTCGGAGCGGGCCCGCAACACCAGCTTTGAGCCCAGCACCGTGGGTTACTGCACCGTGGATTTTGACCTGACGCTGACCGAAACGTCCCTGACCCGCTGGGTGGACCCCACCCCGTTCATCCCCCACAACGAGCAGCTGCGCGCCGCACGCTGTGAGCTGATTTTGAAGATGCAGGCCGACGGCCTGGCCAAACGCCTGGAACATGCCCACGCCAAAACGGCAGTCATCGGCATTTCGGGCGGGCTGGACAGCTGCCTGGCCCTGCTGGTGGCCGTGCGTGCCATGAAGCAGCTGGGCCGCCCCACCACCGATGTGCTGGCCGTGACCATGCCCTGCTTTGGCACAACCAAGCGCACCCGCAGCAATGCCGAGATCCTGTGCGATGAACTGCACGTCACCTTTACCGAGATCGACATTGCCAACACCGTCCACAGCCATTTCAAAGACATCGGCCAGGACGAGCGTGTGCTGGACGTGACCTATGAGAACGGCCAGGCCCGCGTGCGCACGCTGGAACTGATGGACACCGCCAACCGCACCGGCGGCCTGGTGGTGGGCACCGGCGACCTTTCGGAGCTGGCCCTGGGCTGGGCCACCTACAACGGCGACCACATGAGCATGTACGGCGTGAACGCCGGGGTGCCCAAAACGCTGGTGCGCCACCTGGTGCGCTACGAAGCCGACATTGCCGCCACCCCTGCCCTGCGTGAGGTGCTGCTGGACATTCTGGACACCCCTGTTTCGCCGGAGCTGCTGCCCGCCAGGGACAACGGCGAGATCGCACAGCGCACCGAGGACCTTGTGGGTCCGTATGAGCTGCACGATTTCTACCTTTATTATGTGCTGCGCTTCGGCTTTGGTCCGGCCAAGATCTTCCGGCTGGCAAAAGCCGCCTTTGCAGGCCGCCCGGAGTACCCGGACCAGGTGCTGTACCAGTGGCTGCGCAACTTTTACTGGCGGTTCTTTGCCCAGCAGTTCAAGCGCAGCTGTCTGCCCGACGGCCCAAAGATCGGCAGCGTAACGCTTTCGCCGCGCGGCGATTGGCGGATGCCCAGCGATGCCGCCGCCGCGCTCTGGCTGGCTGAGTTGGAGCAGCTGTTCCCCCAAAAAGGATAAAGTTTCATGAAACAACGCAAATCACTTTTGATGAATCTGCTCTTTGCTGCCGTGGTTCTGGCCGCTGCCGGCATCCTGTTTGCCTTGCGCAGCAGCCACGCCACCGGCAGCGCCCTGGGTGCCGAGCTGATCTACGGCGACGACAACACGGTGCAGAAAATCTCTCTGGACAAGGATGCCGTTTACGACATCGACACCGGCTACCTGACGGTACACATTGAGGTGGCGGACGGCGCGGCCCGTTTTGTGGATTCGCCCTGCCCCGACCACATCTGTGAGGGGTTCGGCTGGCTTACCCGCGAGGACCAGTCCGCCACCTGTCTGCCCGCCCGCGCCGTGCTGACCATCGTCCCGCTGTCCTGAGCAATGTAAAAAAGGAGAGTTCCTATGGATCATGAACACGATCGTTCTCACCCGGAGGAGGACACCACCCGGCACATCCACCGGGGGATCCGCCGACCGGAAGAAAAAACGGTGGAGGTGGACAGCTCTGCATTCTTTGAACCGGATGCTCCCGCCCCGACCTCCCCGCCGCCCAGGCCGCCCCGGCCCGTTGGCGGCCCGGATCCTGCAGCTCCCGGACACCACCCCAAAGCCGAAGCCGCACCGGGCGAAGTCACGCCCCCGAAACGAGGTATGGTTTTGCTGTTTCTTCAAGCCGTTCTGAGCCTGGCTGCCTTTGTGCAGCTCTGGCGCACCCAGATGCTGCCCGCGCTGTATCTGGTCATCATTGCCGCACTGCTGGTGCTGTTCTGGCTTTTGGTCAAGCGGTGTCAGGAATACAAAGTACCCGGCATCGTTTCCCGTGTGTTCTCGGTCTGCCTGTGCGCCTTTATGGCGCTGGGCTGCGTCTGGGCACAGCAGGGCCTGAGCGCTTTGGACAATGTGACCTCCGGCCTGCTCACCGGTGCCGAGGCCAACAAGATCACCAAGGAGCCTTTCGTGGTCTACCTCAGCGGCGTGGACAACCGCGGCGGGCTGACCGAAAAGGCCCGCAGTGATGTGAACATCCTGGCCGTGGTCAACCCTGCCACCAAGCAGGTGGCCCTGATCAACACCCCGCGCGATTATTATGTGGATCTGGCCGGGACAAACAGCAAGGATAAGCTGACCCATGCCGGCCTGTACGGCGTGGAGACCAGCATGGCCACCCTGGGCAACCTGTACGGCATCAACGTAGATCATTATCTCCGGATCAATTTTGCCGGGTTCATCCGCATCATCGACGCAGTGGGCGGTGTGGATGTCTACTCGGACCAGGCGTTCACCTCGGTGGGCAGCCCCGGTTACTACGACCCCACCACCTTTGCCGAGGGCTGGAACCACCTGGACGGCAAGAGTGCCCTGGCCTTTGCGCGGGAGCGCCACGCCTTTGCTTCCGGCGATATCCAGCGCGGCATCAACCAGATGAAAGTCATCAATGCCATGGTGGAAAAACTCAAATCCCCTGCCACGCTGATGGGCTTTTCCAAGCTGATGGATGCCGTTTCCGACTGCTTTGTGACCAGCCTTTCGCAGGAACAGATCTCTGCACTGGTCCGGATGCAGCTGAGCGATCTGGCCAACTGGAACATCCAGAGCTATACCGTGACCGGCAGCAGCGGCAAGAGCAGCCAGTGCTACTCCGCCAAGGGCCAGAACCTCTACGTCATGAAACCGGACGAAAGCTCCGTCAGCCAGGCCAAGGCGCTGGCCGCATCGGTGCTGGGCGGCGAGGTCAGCGACACCCAGCAGACCCCGGAAAAGACCGAGGTCCACACCCCCACCGCAGATCCCAATGCCGCCGCTTCGGTGCCGGAGGAATCGGCCGACAGCGTGATCGCCGAGGAGCCCGCCGAGAGCATGCCGGAGGAGGCCCCCGCCAGTGAGGGCACAGAGCCCCCGGCGGAAGCCCCTGCGGACACCGCGTCCACCCCGGAAGCCCCCCCGGCTGAGGGCGAAGCGGGTGCAGAGACCGAAGCTCCCTCCTTCTCCCTGCCCACGCAGGAGGAGGTAGAGCAGGCTGCTTCGTCGCTCCACCAGGCCGCCTCCACCGTGCTGGATGCCCTGTTTGGTTCCGGCAGCGGTGAATGACCCCTGAAAAACAGAGAGACCCCCGTCTCCGATCGGAAACGGGGGTCTCTTTTTGTGTTCCGGGAAAACTGCGGCTTACTGGGCGCTCTCCGCTTCCGGCAGCTCAAAGGTCTTGACCGAAACGGTGCCGTTGCGGCCAGCCTTATCGGTGCGCAGGTACTGGCGGGTGGTCTCGCCGTTGGCGGTCACATCGGCCACATACACCTGCTCGGCTTCGGCCTCGAACGGGAATTCCTCGACCATGCCCTTCATCGGCAGAGCGCTCAGATCCGCGTAGGCATCGTTCAGCTTCCACAGCTTCATGGTGCTGCCGTTGCTCAGGGTGAACTCGCCGTAGCAGTCGGCCTCATAGGTCTTGCCTGCAACCTCCAGGGAGTCGGTGCCGACCACGCTGGCGGCAGCAGCCTCGCCGGATGCAGCGCTCTCAGAAGCGGCCACGCTGGCAGCCTCGGAGGAAGCGGCGGAAGATGCAGTGGAAGAAGCGCTGCCGGAGCAGCCGGTCATGGCAGCAGCCAGCACAACGGCAGCCAGTGCCAGACCCAGGGTACGATTCATTCTCATGATAGGTTCTCCTTATTTTAACAAGCATTTGATGTTTTCGTCCGGGAATCAGCCCGCACGCTGTCTTTCCCAGACGTACAAGGCCTAGTTTACCACAATGCCGAACATTCTTCAATGCTTCTGATGCATTTTGCGGCAAAGTTTCATCGGTTTTTCCTGCGGACGCAAAGAACCCCCGCCGGGAGCAGTCCCAGGCGGAGGTTCTTGGATGCTGTTCTTATTTCAGGATCTCCGGCAGAACGCTCTCGCCGTCCAGCGTCGAAGCATCCACGCCCAGATATTCGCACACGGTGCGGGCAATGGTGCCAAAGCAGAGCCTGGTGCCCAGATCCACGCCCGGCTTCACGCCCTGGCCGCAGATGAGGTACGGCACATACTCGCGGGTGTGGTCGGTGGTCTTGGTGTAGGACGGGTCACAGCCGTGGTCGGCCGTGATCATCAGCAGGTCGCCCTCCCGCATCCCAGGGATGAAATCGGCCAGGAACCGGTCAAACTCGGTGGCAGCGGCCGCATAGCCCGCCACATCGCGGCGGTGGCCGTAGAGCATATCAAAATCCACCAGATTCACAAAGGCCAGGCCCTCAAAATCGCGGGTCTGCAAAGCTTTGGTGAACGCAATGCCGTTGGTGTTGCCGGTGGTCTTGATCTTTTCGGTCACGCCCTGGCCGTCAAAGATGTCAAAGATCTTGCCCACGGCGATCACATCCCTGCCCGCCTCTTTCAGCAGATCCAGCATGGTAGCGCGGGGCGGTTTCAGGCTCAGGTCGTGGCGGTTGGTGGTGCGGTAGAACGTCTCGGCGCTGTGGCCCAGGAACGGCCGGGCGATCACACGGCCCACGCCGTACTCACCCTTGAGCATCTCACGGGCGATCTCGCAGCAGCGGTACAGCTCCGGCACCGGCACCAGCTCCTCGTTGGCGGCCACCTGGAACACACTGTCGGCGCTGGTATAAACGATCAGGGCATTCTCTTTCATGGCCTGCTCGCCGTAGTCTTTCAGTACCTGGGTGCCGGAATAGGGCTTGTTGCACAACACCTTGCGGCCGGTCTTTTCCTCAAATTCGCGGATCAGTTCGGCCGGGAAACCGTTGGGGAACGTGGGCAAGGGGTTGGGGCTGACCACACCGGCGATCTCCCAGTGGCCGATGGTGGTATCCTTGCCCATGCTCTTTTCCTGCAGGCGGGCAAAGGCACCGGCCGGAGCGGCCTCCTTTGCGCCTGCCGTTACGCCGTCGATGTTGAACAGGCCCAGCTTGCGCAGGTTGGGGCAGTTGAAGTTCGGGTGAGCTGCAATGGCTCCCAGCGTGTCGGTGCCCGCATCGCCAAAGGCAGCGGCATCCGGTTCTGCACCGATGCCAAAGCTGTCCAGAACGATCAGAAATACACGTTTTTCCATACTGTTTTCTCCATTTCATTTCCAGGACATCCCACCGGAACGTGAGACTTTTTTCCGGTTCCATTATATGCAATTCCCGCACCGGATGCAAGGGCTTTGTGCCGCCGGAGACTATGATATAAACTTAACCAAATCTTTTCACAACTTTCTCTTGCTCTATTGTATCCAAGTGTTTATAATATAAAGTGGCGGGGTTTTCAGCCCCTGCCACTTTGGCGTTATCCGCCGCGGCGCGGGCGGCCAAGCCTGCGCCGCGATGCAGCCCCCAAGGGCTGCGGTTGGACATAGAGAGTAGAGCGAGAAAGTTGGAGGTATATTTTTATGAGAAAAACCAAGATCATCTGCACCCTGGGCCCTTCTACCGATCAAGGCGATGTTCTGCGCGACCTGATCGCCAACGGCATGAACGTTGCCCGTTTTAATTTTTCCCATGGCTCTTACGAGGAGCACGGCGGCCGTCTGGCCAAGCTGAAATCCCTGCGCCAGGAGCTGGGCAAGCCGGTTGCTGCCCTGCTGGACACCAAGGGCCCGGAGATCCGCCTGAAAGAGTTCAAGAACGGCGTGGAGATGCTGGAAGCAGGCCAGACCTTTACCCTGACCACCCGCGAGGTGGAGGGCACCAAGGAGATCTGTTCCGTTACCTATAAGGATCTGCCCCAGGATGTGCAGCCCGGCGGGATCATCATGCTGGACGACGGCCTGATCATGCTGCGCATTGAGACGGTGAACGATACCGACATCACCTGCACTGTGCTGAACAGCGGCAAGATCAAGACCAAAAAGGGTGTCAATGTGCCCGGTGTCCATCTTTCGATGCCGTACCTGAGCCAGAAAGACCGTGAGGACATCATCTTTGGCATCCAGAACGGCTTTGATTTCATCGCCGCTTCCTTTGTGCGCACCGCACAGGACGTTTACGACATCCGCAACCTGCTGAACGAATACGACTCCAACATCCGCATCATCGCCAAGATCGAGAACCGCGAGGGTGTGAACAACATCGACAGCATCCTGGCAGCCGCCGATGCCGTGATGGTCGCCCGCGGTGACCTGGGCGTGGAGATCGACTTCACCGAACTGCCCGGCATCCAGAAGAACATCATCGAGCGTTCGTTCTCCTTTGGCAAGCCCATCGTCACGGCCACCCAGATGCTGGACAGCATGATGGTCAATCCCCGTCCCACCCGTGCCGAGATCTCCGACGTGGCAAACGCCATTTATGACGGCACCTCCGCGATCATGCTTTCCGGCGAGACGGCTGCCGGTGCCTACCCCGTGGAGGCCCTCAAGACCATGTCCGCCATTGCAGAGCGCACCGAGAGCGAATCTCACTACAACGATCTGCGCACCAATGAGGGGGTTCAGATCAGTGTGAGCGATGCAACCGCCCATGCTGCCTGCCTGACGGCAAAAGATGTCAACGCCGCCGCCATCGTCACTGTGTCCGAGTCCGGCAGCACCGCCCGCCTGCTGAGCAAGTATCGTCCCCAGCAGCCCATCATCGCCTGTGTGATGGACGAGCAGGTGCAGCGCCAGCTCTCCCTGAGCTGGGGCATCACCTCCCTGCTGATGGGTCCCGCCCACAGCACCGATGAGCTGATCGAAATGTCCACCGCCCTGGCACAGGAACACGGCTACCTGCACAACGGCGAGCTGGCCGTTGTGACCGCCGGTGTCCCCGTGGGCGTTTCCGGCACCACCAACATGATCAAGATCCACATGGTGGGCAACTGCCTGGCCACCGGTGTGGGGGTCGGCCGCGAGAACGCGGACCTGACCAGCGCCAGCGGCAAGGCCTGCGTCTGCCGCACCCTGGCCGAGATCCGTGCCAAGTTCAAGCCCGGCATGGTGCTGGTGGTCCCCTCCACGACCAACGAGATGCTCTCCTACGTCCGTGATGCTGCCGCCCTGGTGGTGGAGGAAGCCGGCCTGAACAGCCACGCTGCCATTGCCGGAAAGGCCCTGCTCAAGCCCACCATCGTGGGTGCCGCCGGTGCCTGCAGCCACATCCGCGACGGCCTGGACATCGCTGTGGACTGCGCCCACGGCAGCGTCCAGTGCCTGCAGGCCTAACGACAGAGGAGGCCGCTCATGGAACGCATTGCAAGTTTTTGTGTGGATCACACCCGGCTGGACCGCGGCATGTACCTGAGCCGTCAGGACGGCGATGTGCTGACCTGGGACATCCGGATGAAAAAGCCGAACCACGGCGATTATCTTTCCACCGGTGCAGCCCACACGCTGGAACATCTGTTTGCCACCTACGCCCGGAACAGCGCGTTCAAGGACGGCGTGATCTACGTTGGCCCCATGGGCTGCCGCACCGGCTTTTACCTGCTGACACGGGGCCTGACCCCGGCGCAGGCGCTGGAACTGACCGTGGCTTCGTTCCGCTTTATGGCGGCATTCGAAGGCCCGGTGCCCGGTGCCAGCGAGGTGGAGTGCGGCAACTACCGCGATATGGATCTGCCCGCCGCCAAGGCTGAGGCAGCCGCCATGCTGCCGGTGTTGGAAGCACTGACCGCCGATCGGCTGCACTATTGATCTTCATACGCCAAAGGGGAGGTCCTCCGCACGGAGGGCCTCCCCTTTTTGCTGTTGTTCAAATTTGTCCCAGCGTGCAGCCGCGCAGCAGCAGCCCCAGCACCAGGATGGCCAAAAGTACCACCAGCACGGCACGGTCTGCCTGCTTTTTCTCCTGGGCACGCTTTTTCCGGGCCGCACGGCTGCTCCGGGAGCCGGAGCCTGCGCTGCGCCCGCTGCTGCGGGAGGAGCTGGCCCCTGCCCTGCTGCGGGATGCGGCGCGGCTGCCCTGTGTACCGGAACGGCCCGCATCCGCCGGTTTGCGGCCGGAACCGGACCGGCTCCGGCCTGCCCCGCTCCGTTCCGGCTCCGCCGAGGCTGCGGCCAACGGCTTTTTGCCCCCGCAGCGCTCCAAAAACGATTCCGCCATCCGGTAATAGCCGGTAAGCTCCGCCGTGCTCAGGGCGGTACCCGCATAGCCCTCCTCCAGCGCCTCTACGGCCTCGTTGAACAGGATGGCCGCCTGGATCCCGGCGGTGCGGTCCGAGGCGTGTGCGGCCTCGTTGCGGGCGGTGCGCACGGCGTTGCAGGCGCGGCGTGCAGCGGCCGGGTGCGGCGTGTTCCCCAGCAGGTCCAGCGGGCGGGCAGCATCTTTTTCCGGGTCCAGCAGCACCCGCATACACAGGGTGGTGTCCAGCTGCTGCCAGCTGGTGCGGCCTGCCAGGTCGGGCATCCGCTCGTAATAGTCCGGGTTCTCCTGCGCGCGGTGCCGGATATGTTCCAGCAGGCTGTCCAGCGTGTGGGGACCGGGCTTTTGCTCCCAGTGCCAGCGCAGCAGCTTCCGGCTGATCTCGTCGCAGGCGGTCTTGATCTCAAAGGCAGCCTGCAGTGTTTCGTCGGGCATCATATCACCTCAAACAAAAAAGGGCTGCTGCCTGCGCCCTCTCAGTCTCGCTGACGCTCGCCGGCTCCTCCAACGGGGGAGCCAATTGCAATCGTCTCTCCGTTCGGGAGAGGCGGCATCGCGCAGCGATGACGGAGAGGGCCGGCAGCGGCCTTTCTCTTTACATCAGGAACTGATAGTACACAAAGCCCCACAGCGCAATGCCTGCACAGACAATGGCCGTGATCGGCGGGACCCAGCGGATCAACGTCTCCGCCACGCCGTCGCGGGCATCTTCCAGATCCTCGTCCTCCTCGGCTTCGGGTTCCGGCTGATGCACCGGGGCGGCGGCACGCGGTGTCGTGGGCAGCACGCGGGTCCTGTCGTCCTGCGCGTCCTCCGGCTGCTGCGGATGGCTGCTGCCGGGGAATGCGGCGCGGGTGGCTGCATCCAGAACGCGGGTCGCTTCCACTTCCGGCTCCCGCTCCACCGGCGGGGTAAACGAGGCCGGGGGCGTGATCGTCTCCGCCTCCGGGCGGACGGAGATCACACGGGTCGGCTCGGCCTGCGGCGGTACGGCACCCACCACACGGGTCGGTTCGGTCTGCGGCGGTACAGCACCTGCCACACGGGTCGGCTCCGTCTGGGGGGCCGGGGCAGCCTCTTTCTGCTCCGGCTGGAGCAGGGTGTTCAGCGCGTTTTGCAGCAGGATCCGGTCACAGCCGCACTCCGTGCAGTAAACGGTGTCCTCCTCTTTGGGGTGGAACGAACCGCATGCGCAGTACCAGCCGTTCTCAAACACCTGCGGCATATATTTCAGGCCCTCGCGGTTCATGCGGGACTCCAGTGCCTTTTCCAGCTCCGGGCTCAGGCGGCGGGGGGCCGGCAGGCGCACCCGCTTGATGGCATCCAGGTGGACCACCTTTTTGCCGCTGTACACGTTTTTCAGGGTGACATCCACGCTGGTAATGGCTTTCTGGGTCACAAACACCGCGTCGTCCATGCCGAAGCTTTCGCCGGGCTTGGCGTTCAGGTCACGGTACTCGAACGCATCCTCGCACAGGATCACGCCGTCTACGCCCTTGCACTTGAAGTGGATCTCCAGTGCTGTCAGCGTCACCTTGGAAATGTTCTTGAACGTCAGGCAGACCGCGTGTTCGCCGCTGAGCTCCCCCTTGAGCAGCTCCACGCAGACAAACTGGACCGGGCTGCCGGGGGTGTAGTAATTGGCCCGTGTCCGTGCAACCGGGTTAAAATTTTCCTCCACAACACTCTCTCCCTTCGTGGGTCATTCTGCGTCTTGCGGGGTGTCCTGCTCCGGGGTGGGCATCTCCTCGCCCAGCACAGCGTCCTCCGCCTGCTCCGCGGGTTCGGCAGGTTCTGCCGGTTCTGCCGGTTCCGCCGGTTCCGCGGTCTCCACCGGAGCTTCCGGGGCAGGTTCATCCCCCTCACGCGGGGGCAGGCTGCCGCCTGCCATCACGGTGTTGAACTCCTGCTCGTTGAGCTTTTCACGCTCGATCAAGGCCTGCGCCAGCGCATGGAGCTGGTCGATGTGCTCGGTCAGGGTGCGGCGGCAGGTCTCGTAGGCCTCGTCGATGATATCGCGCATCTCGCTGTCGATCTCGGCAGCGGTCGTTTCGCTGTACCCCTTGCCCTGGCCCAGATCACGGCCCAGGAACGTTTCCTCCTGCGAGGTGCCATACACCACCGGGCCAAGCCGCTCCGAGAAGCCGTACTTGGTGATCATCTGGCGGGCAATGTTGGTGGCCTGCTGCAGGTCGTTGGAGGCACCGGTGGAGATATCCTCCAGGATCAGCTGCTCGGCCACACGGCCGCCCAGGCTGGAAACGATGTCCTCGAACATTTCGCCCTTGGTCACATAGCTGCGGTCTTTTTCGGGCAGATACATGGTGTAGCCGCCTGCCTGGCCGCGCGGGATAATGGTGATCTCATGCACACGGGGATGGTGCTTGCAGTAGAAGCCCGCCACCGCGTGGCCTGCCTCGTGGTAAGCCGTCAGCTTCTTTTCTTCGGGGGTCACGACGCGGCTCTTTTTCTCCGGACCTGCCATGACCTTCATCGAAGCTTCCTCAATGTCCTCCATGGTAATGGCTTTGCGGCTGCGGCGGGCTGCCAGCAGGGCAGCCTCGTTGACCAGGTTTTCCAGATCTGCGCCCGCAAAACCGGCGGTGCGCTGGGCAATGACCTTCAGCGACACATCGGGAGCCAGGGGCTTGTTCTTGGTGTGGACTTTCAGGATCTCCTCACGGCCCTTGACATCCGGCAGGCCGACATACACCTGGCGGTCAAAGCGGCCGGGACGCAGCAGAGCCTTATCCAGAATGTCGGCACGGTTGGTGGCGGCCATCACGATGACACCATCGTTGGCTTCAAAACCATCCATCTCCACCAGCAGCTGGTTCAGCGTCTGCTCACGCTCGTCGTGGCCGCCGCCCAGGCCAGCGCCGCGCTGGCGGCCCACAGCGTCGATCTCGTCGATGAAAATGATGCAGGGCATCGTCTTTTTGGCCTTATCGAACAGGTCGCGCACGCGGGATGCACCCACACCGACATACATTTCCACAAAGTCGGAACCGGAAATGGAGTAGAACGGCACCCCGGCCTCACCGGCGCAGGCGCGGGCCAGCAGGGTCTTACCGGTACCCGGAGGGCCCACCAGCAGCACGCCGTGGGGGATGCGGGCACCCAGAGAGTTGAACTTGTCCGGGCTCTTGAGGAACTCGACAACTTCTTTCAGTTCTTCCTTTTCCTCATCCTCACCGGCCACATCGGCAAAGGTGGCGGTCTTTTTGTTCTCATGCTCGTCCTTGACCTTGGCCTTGCCCACGTTCATGATACCGCCGCCACCGGCACCGCCGCGCATCATGGAGAACAGCAGGAAGCCGGTGCAGCCCAGCATGCCCAGATAGAACAGGATCTCCATCCAGGGGATGGTCTCCTTGAGGGAGGTATAATCGTACTCCATCGGGGCATCGGGGTTGGCTGCGTCGTAGGATTGGATATAGCTATCTACATTTTCAATAAAAACGTAGGCATAGGGCAGCTTGTAGCGGACGGTCACCGTGCCGTCGTCGTTCTTCACTGCACCGACCGAAGCGGACGATGCGTTGGAGAACATGCTGCTGAGCAGCCCGCCGGAAGCCTGCGTCGTGCTGACGGCAGTGGGTTCCGGCAGTTCCAGCGCACCCGGCTTCAGCGTCAAGGTGATGATGCTGGTGTTCCGGTCCAGCGTAAAGGCCGTGACCTGATTGTTTTCAAAATAATGCACCACAGTCGAGTAACTCATGGTCGAGCCGCCGGAACTGCTGTCATTGGTGCCCAGCACCGACCAGATCATCAGTACGGCAGCCAGCGCCAGTGCCAGGACCAGTGGGTTAAAGCGCGGTCGTTTCGGTTGCAAAAGAGATCAACTCCAGTTCTTGTTCGTTTTTATTTTTCGTAAACGCTGGGTTTCAACACACCAACGTAAGAAAGGTTACGGTATTTTTCGTCGTAGTCCAGGCCATAGCCCACCACGAACTCGTCCGGCACCTGGAACCCCTCGTAATCCGGCTGGATGTCGGCCTTGCGGCGGCTGGGTTTATCCAGGATGGTGCAGATCTTCACCGAGTTGGGGTTGCGCATCTTGAGCATGGGCACCAGGTTGGAAAGGGTGATGCCGGTATCCAGGATGTCCTCCACGATCAGAACATCCTTGCCGGAAAGGTCACCGTCCAGGTCCTTGATGATCTTGACCAGACCGCTGGAGGTGGTGTTGCTCCCGCCGTAGCTGGAGACCACCATGAAGTCGATGCTGCAGGGGATGCTCACTGCCCGCATCAGGTCCGCCATAAAAACGACCGAACCTTTCAGGATGGAAACAAGGACCAGGTTCCTGCCCTCATAATCCCGGCTGATCTGCGCGCCCAGCTCGGCCACCTTGGCCTTGAGCTGTTCTTCACTGACCAGAACTTTCTCGATATCATCGTGCATGCTCATTGTTTTTCCTCCATTTTCCGTGGTTCCATCTGCAGGATGCAGGCGGTATCCTCGGCCGGGGCCAAACCCTCGGCAAAGCCTGCGCCGCAGACCCACACGACCTCGCTGCCCGCCGCAAGCAGCGGCAGCGTATCCCGCTGCCGGGGCGGGATGCCCGTTTCATTCATCCATTTGCGCAGTTCCCGGCTCACGCCCCGCCCGGCCGGGCGGAAACGGTCTCCGCTGCGGCGGCAGCGCAGCACAAGCGCAGGATATAACGTAGTTATTCTAGCATAATCCGCCTGATTTTTTAAGTCTTTTTTATGAACACCCTGTATTTTTTCTGGAAAACCCTGCTTCCACAGCCGGGTTTTCAGCCTCCAGCCGCCCGGCAGGGCCCTTTCTGCCCCATCGCCAGGGCAAAACGGAAGTTCCGGCTGCGGCTCCGGCCGGCCGGAAGCAGGTGCCGCTTCCTCCCGCCAGAGCACGCCGCCGTCGGCACAAAAGCGGACGGCGGCTGTCAGCTGCACCGCGCCGCTCCCCTGCCGCACCAGTGCGGCCAGCTGGCAGACAAAGCGTTCCTCCGCATCCCGCACCGGGGCCACCAGCCCATGCAGGGCGGTATCCAGCAAAAACGGGTCGGCCTCGGCCAGTGTCTCCAGCCGCCAGACCGGCTGCCCGGCGCTGCGGGCATACCGCGCCCCGGCAGGCAGGGCGGGCGGCAGGGCCTGCGCGGCCCCGGCCAGCAGAGCATCCGCCAGCCGGGTCAGGCAGGCATCCGCGCGGGCGGCCTTTTCGCAAAAGCGGGTCAGGTTTTCTTCGGCCGCATCGTTCACGCTTTGCAGCGTGGGCAGCACGGTGTGGCGTACCCGGTTGCGCGCGTAAGCATCCGTCTCATTCGTCTCGTCCGTCACCCAGGGCTGCCCCAGCGCGGTGCAGAACGCCTGCGTTCCGGCGCGGGTGAGCACCAGCAGCGGACGGCAGAAGCCCGGCCTGCCCGGCCGGATGCCCCCCGCCCCGTGGAGCCCGGTGCCCCGCGCCAGGCGCAGCAGCAGCGTTTCTGCCTGGTCAGTACCAGTATGGGCCGTTGCAATGCGATCTATCCCGCTGCGCAGCGCCGTTTCAAAGCAGGCATAGCGCAGGCGGCGGGCCCAGTCCTCGCCCGCATGGGGCGGCTGCACAAAGCCCACGTTCTGCGGGCAGAACACCCGCAGCGGCACGCCCAGCCGGGCACACTCGGCCCGGACAAAGGCTTCGTCCCGGTCTGCCGCCGCGCCACGCAGGCCGTGATTGACATGGCAGGCCGAGAGCCGGTAGCCGAACACCGGCTGCAGCGCCAGCAGAATGCGCAGCAGGGCCATGCTGTCGGCCCCGCCCGAAACCGCCGCGCACAGCCGCAGCGGCGCATCCGGCTCTGGCGGCGCAAACAGCTGTTCCTGCCGGGCAAAGCGCTCTACCTCCTGCAAAAATTTTGTCTGTTCGTCCATCAGCGTTTGAAGTCCACATCCATAAAGCGGGTGTGCGCACCATCCCAGCCCAGCGGCACGGTGCTGGTCTCGCCGTGGCGGTTCTTGGCCACGATGCACTCTGCGGTATCCGCGTCCACCTCGGCCCCGTCCGGATTCTGGCTGGCATAGTAGGAATCGCGGTACAAAAACAGAACGCAGTCCGCATCCTGCTCGATGGAGCCGGAATCACGCAGGTCCGAAAGCTGGGGCCGGTGGCTGGAATTGTTGCCCTGCTTTTCCACCGCACGGGACAGCTGGGAAAGCGCGATGATGGGCACATTCATTTCCTTGGCCATGATCTTGAGGTTTCGGGTGATGGAGCTGATCTCCTGCACGCGGTTTTCCGTGCGCTGGCCCGTGGTCATCAGTTGCAGGTAGTCAATGACGATCAGCCCCACATTGGGCCGGGTGGGATCCTGGTTGACCCGGCGGATCTTGGCTTTCATCTCGGTAATGGTGATGCCGGAGGTATCGTCCATATAAATGGGCGCGTCGTGCAGTTTTTCCGTGGCAAGGGCCAGATATTCCCAGTCCTCGCTGCGCAGTGCGCCGGTGCGGAACGCCTGGCTGTCGATGCCGGCTTCCGCTGAAAGGATGCGGTTGGTGAGCTGTTCCTTGGTCATTTCCAGGCTGAAGATGGCCACCGGCACCTTTTGCTGCATGGCCACGCGGGTGGCAATGTTCAGCGCAAAGCTGGTCTTGCCCATACCGGGGCGGGCCGCCAGGATGATCAGATCGCCGCGGCCAAGGCCCGTCAGCACCGTATCCAGCAGGCGGAACCCGGTGGGGATGCCCTTGTACTTATCCGCATCGGGGCCGCTGATCTTCTGCAGGTTGGTCAGCGTTTCCACCATGCTGGAGGAAAGCGGGGTCAGTGCGCTGGAATCCCGCCCGGAGCGGATCTCATAGATGCGCTGCTCGGCGTTTTCCAGCAAAAGGTCTGCGTCCGGCTCGTCGCCTGCATCCTGCAGGATATCCTTGGCCACGCCCATCAGCTGGCGCACCAGGTATTTTTCCTGCACGATCTGCGCATAGGCCTTGACGTTGGAGATGCTGGGCACCGTTTCGGCCAGGCCGGTCAGGTAGACCTTGGCTTCGTCTGCGCTGGGAAACACGCCATCGGAGATGACCGCGTCCAGCAGGGTGACAAAGTCGATGGTCTGATCGCTGGTGAACAGCCGGAGCATCTCGGACCAGATCTGTGCGTTCTGCCGGGTGTAGAACATCTCCGGCTTGATGATCTCCACCAGGTCGGTCAGGGTATCGGGCTTGAGCAGCACCGCACCCAGCACGCTCTGCTCCGCCTGCATGTTATAGGGCAGGTTGATGCCCACGCTTTCCAGATTCAATTCATTGGAATAATGTCGTTCGTTCGGCATGATACTGTTTCCTCTCAGAAACCCAAAAAGCGCCCCCTGCGTTGAGGGGGCGCTGACAGGCAGTCAGACGATCAGGCCTGCTCTACTTCCACCATGATCTTGAACGCGGCCACGACACCAACATGCAGGCGCACCTTGCCGTTGAACACGCCGGCATCCTTGATGTCCTTGGTCTCCATCTCGATCTTCTTTTTGTCGATGGGCGCACCGGCCAGCTGGGTCAGGGCCTCAGCGACCTCTTTGCCGGTGACCTTGCCGTGCAGGCGGCCGGATGCGCCGCCCTTTGCCTTGATGGTCACGGTCTTGCCCTCGATCTTTGCGGCCAGCGCCTTGGCGGCAGCCACATTCTCCGCCTCGTGGAAATCAGCAGCGGCTTCCTTGCCGCGTGCGATATTCACCGCAGAAGCATCGGCCACAGAGGCCAGCTTGCGCGGGAACAGAAAGTTGCGGGCGTAGCCGTCGGAGACCTCATGGATCTCGTCTTTTTTGCCAATGCCCTTGACATCCTGCTTCAGAATCACTTTCATGATGTTATCCCTCACTTCTCACCGGGGAACCGGTGGATTTCTATGGCTAGTATACAGCAATTGCGCGTTTCCGTCAACGGTCGGGGGCTGGTCAGCGGGCTCGCCCCAGCTCTTTCCCCGCCGCGTCCAGCGCAGCTTCAATGACCTTATCCATATCGTAGTACTGATACTCCCCCAGGCGGCCGCCGAAAATGACGTTCGGCTCGGCATCGGCCAGCTGCTTGTAGCGGGCGTACAGGGCACCATTCTTCTCGTCGTTGACGGGATAATACGGCTCATCGCCCGGCTTCCACTCGGCGCTGTATTCCCGGCTGATGACCGTTTTGGGCTGGGTGCCAAACTCAAAGTGCTTGTGCTCGATGATGCGGGTGTACGGGGTCTCGGCATCGGTATAGTTCACCACGGCGTTGCCCTGATAGTTGTCGGTGTCCAGCACCTCCGTCTCAAAGCGGACGCTGCGGTACTGCAGGGCCCCCAGCCGGCAGCCAAAGTAGGCATCCACCGGGCCGGTGTAAACCACCTTGTCGGCCAGCCGATTCAGAGCTTCGCGGTCGGCCAGATAGTCCACGTTCAGCTGCACTTCCACGCCGTCCAGCATCTTTTCCACCATGGCGGTGTAGCCGCCGTTTGGGATGCCCTGGTACAGCGCATTGAAATAGTTATCATCGTAGGTAAAGCGGACCGGCAGGCGTTTGATGATGAACGCAGGCAGCTCGGTACAGGGGCGGCCCCACTGCTTGCCGGTGTAGCCTTTAATGAGCTTTTCGTAGATATCAATGCCCACCAGGCTGATGGCCTGCTCCTCCAGGTTCTGCGGGTCCGTAATGCCCGCCTCGGCCCGCTGCTGCTCGATCTTGGCTTTTGCTTCAGCCGGGGTCACCACGCCCCACATCCTGTTAAAGGTGTTCATGTTGAAGGGCAGGTTGTAGATCTCGCCGTGGTAGTTGGCGACGGGGCTGTTGGTGTAGCGGTTGAACTCCGCAAACCGGTTCACATACTGCCACACGGCCTTGTTGTTGGTGTGGAAGATATGCGCTCCGTAACGGTGGACGTTGATGCCCTCCACCGCCTCAGTATAGACATTGCCTGCAATGTGGCCGCGCTTGTCGATGACAAGGCAGGTCTTGCCGGCCTTTTGGGCTTCGTGGGCGAACACCGCGCCGTACAGACCCGCGCCCACGATCAAGTAATCGTAACGATTCATCCCTGTTTCTCCTTTTTCCGGGGTTCCGGCTCGGCCTCCACCAGCGTTTTCTTCTGGCTCTCCCGGTATTCGTCAATGGCGGTCTGGATGCGGGCCTTGGCCGCTTCGGGCGTGATATGCTTGAGCTGGGCCGCCGCCATGGTCTGGTGGCCGCCGCCGCCCAAGGATTCCATAATGACCTGCACGTTCACCGCGCCCAGGCTGCGGGCCGAGATATTGACCCCGCTGCCCACCTGCACGGCCACAAAGCTGGCATCCACGCCCTGAATGGTCAGCAGGTCGTTGGCGGCCTGCGCCACAGCCACACGGGCTTCGGAGGCCACCTCACCGCTCACCGAGATGGCGCAGTTCCGGTACATCTGCGCTTTTTCCACCAGGTCGGCCTTGGCGTTATATTCCACCATGGTCACATCGAACAGCTGGCGCACCCGCTCCGTCTCCGCGCCATAGCGGCGCAGGGCAGCGGCAGCTTCAAAGGTGCGCACACCGGTATGCAGCGTGAAATCGCGGGTATCCAGCATGATGCCGGAAAGCAGGCCCTCGGCCTCCACGCGGTTGGGTTTGTCGTCCCGGCTGCCGACGTATTGCAGCAGCTCCGTGACCAGCTCACTGGCCGAGGAGGAATAAGGCTCGTGGCAGACCAGGGCAGGGTTTTCAATAAAGCCCACGCCCTTGCGGTGGTGGTCGATCACCGCCACCTTGCCGCATTTTTCCAGGATCTCCCTGCTTTCCACAAGGCCGACCTGGTATGTATCCACCACGATGCACAGCGTCCGCTTGGAGATGATGGGCAGTGCGCCCTTAGGCTCGATGAAATCATCCTCCTGCCCGGCTTTGCACAGGGCATCGATCAGACTGGACGCAAGGGTGGCATCCCGCTGCACCGCGATCACCGCAGGCACATCACAGATCTTGCAGATGCGCAGCACACCCTCGGCCGCGCCGATGGCATCCAGATCGCTCATCCGGTGGCCCATGATGACCACATGATCTGCTTCCCGGATCAGCTTGACCAGCTGATCGGCCACAATGCGGCTGCGGACCTTGCTGCGCTTTTCCACGCCGTGGCTCACGCCGCCGTAGAACGTAAAGCCGTCCGGAGTCATCTCCACCGCCTGATCGCCGCCGCGGCCCTGGGCCATGTCCAGCGCCTGCACCGCCATATCCTGCGCTTCACGCAGGGTCTTGGCCCCCCGGCCGATGCCGATGGAAAGCGACAGGTTCACGCTGGGATCCAGCGCACGGATCTTGTCCAGCACATCATAGCCGCGCTTGGAAAACTGTTCCAGATGGCGCTCCTCCACCACCGCGATATAGCGGCCGCTGGCCACCCGGCGCAAAAAGCCGGTGCCGCGCCCGATCAGATCCTCCAGCACCCGGTTGATGCCCTCCAGCAGGCGGGCACGCTCGCTGTCCAGCATGTCGCCGAACACATCGTCGTAGCCGTCCACCAGGAACACCATGTAGCCGGGGCGGCTGGCCTTGTACTCGGTCTCCACCCGGCGCAGCTCCGTCTCGTCGTTGAACAGCAGCAGCGTCATGCTCTCACTGCTGCCCGGCACGGTGGAGCTGTGTACGGTCCACACGCCGTCGGCCAGGTTGAGCTGCTGGCCTTCTTCCGTGCGGGACTGTTGGAGATCCAGCCCCGGCAGCAGTTTCTGCGCACGGGCAGCCAGGCGGTCCTCGCCGCCCAGCAGGCGGGTCCGGAACCGGGCATTGTACCACAGCACCGTTTCGCCGGAGAGCAGAGCCGCAGGCTGCGAAAGGCTTTCCAGGCTGTATTGGGTCCTGGAGTTTTCAAAGCTGCCGCCAGCCACCCAGCGGGCGGTCCAGCGCCGCAGCCGGTACCGGAAAACGCCCATGCCAACACACCACAGTGCCGCAAGAACGGCCAGCACAGGCCAGCCCGCCGGGCGCTGCCACAGCAGCGTCAGCACCAGCAGGCCGCACAGCACCGCCAGCGCGGCGGTCAGCATCTCCAACGTCCATCTCGGTTTCTGTTTCATCAAATCTTCTGCCTCCTGCCGCAGGGCCGCGGGCCGTTTATACCTCCATCAGGATGGGGAGGATCATGGGGCTGCGCTTGGTGCGGCGGTAAATATAGCTGCTCAGCGCCTCCCGCACACGGGTCTTGACGCTGTTCCAATCGCGGACATGTTCTTCCACGCAGCGGTCCAGCGCGTTTTCCACAATGCTCTGCGCACCGTCCATCAGGCTCTCGTTCTCGCGCACATACACAAAACCGCGGCTGACAAGGTCCGGCCCGGCCAGCACTTTCCCGGTCTTGCTGTCCACCGTTGCCACAATGATCACCAGGCCGTCCTCGGAAAGGTGCTTGCGGTCCCGCAGGACCACATTGCCCACATCGCCAACGCCCAGGCCGTCTACCATCACGGCACCGGCCGTAACGGGCTCGCCCAGCTTGATCTCGTCTCTGGTCAGGATGACGTTGGAACCGTTCTCCGCGATCAGGATGTTGCTGGTGGGGATGCCCAGGCTTGCGGCGGTCAGCGCATGCTTTTTCAGCTGCTTGTACTCGCCATGCACCGGCAGGAAATACTTGGGCTTGGTCAGGGTGAGCATCAGCTTCTGTTCTTCCTGGCAGGCATGGCCGGAAACATGCACGTCATACATACTCTCGTAAATGACCTCAGCGCCCAGCAGAAGCAGGCCGTTGACGATCTTGGTCACGCTCTTTTCGTTGCCGGGGATGGGGTTGGCCGAGATGATGATGAAATCACCGGGGCCCACGCGCACCTGGCGGTGGCTGCAGGAAGCCATGCGGGAAAGCGCGCTCAGCGGCTCGCCCTGGCTGCCGGTGGTGATCAGCACCACCTGCTCCGGCGGATACTGGTTCAGCTCGTCCACGCTGATCAGGGTGCCGTCCGGGATGTGCATATAGCCCAGCTCCTGCGCCATGGCCGTGTTGTTGACCATGCTGCGGCCGCTGAACGCCACCTTGCGGCCATCCTCCACGGCCAGATCAATGATCTGCTGCACGCGGTAGATGTTGGAAGCAAAGGTGGCAATGATGATCCGCTTGTTGCGGGCACGGGCAAACAGGCTGCGGACACCGGCCGCCACCTTTTGCTCCGTGGCGGTAAAGCCGGGGCGCTCGGCGTTGGTGGAGTCGCTCAGCAGGGCCAGCACGCCCTTTTCGCCGTATTCCGAAAGGGTGGTCAGGTCGGTGACACCGCAGGCCAGCGGGGTGTAGTCGATCTTGAAGTCGCCCGTCTGGATGATGGTGCCCGCCGGGCTGTCGATGGCAAAGGCCACCGCATCCGGGATGGAGTGGTTGACATGGATGGGCTCCACGGTAAAGCAGCCCAGCTTGAGCTTCTGCCTGGGGGTGATCTCCACAAACTTGGTCTTGCCTGCCAGGCCGAATTCTTCCAGCTTGTTGCGGATCAGGCCGCAGGTCAGGCGGGTGCCGTAGATGGGCAGATCAAACTTTTGCAGCAGATACGGGATGCTGCCGATGTGGTCCTCGTGGCCGTGGGTGATGAGCAGGCCCTTGATCTTATCCTTATTCTGCACCACAAAGGTGAAGTCCGGGATGACCATGTCCACGCCGTACATATCGCTGTCCGGGAACACCAGGCCGCAGTCTACGATGATCATATCACCGCAGCACTCGTACACGGTCATATTCTTGCCCACTTCGCCCAGGCCGCCCAGCGGGTAGATATGGATGGGCGTTGCAGCCTCTTTGGGCTGCTGGGGGCGGCGGGAGCGCCGCTGATAATACGGCCGGCGGCTGCGGGGACGCTTTTCGCCGGTGGATTCATTGGGTTTGTTCTGAGCCAGGACCTGGCCCTGTTCTTTTGCCTGTGCCATGCAGTACCTCCAAAAATAAATCACAAAACGCAGGCACACCCAAAACCGGGCTGCCTGTCTGCGTGAGGAAGCAGCAAAAGCGCTCCGCTGCCTCCATCGAAACCATCGTATAGAATTTTCGTTGCAGCGCTCTGAAAGCGCCTGTTCGGCCGTTGCAGCGCCCTTTGCACCCTGTCAGTCCATCTGTTCGATGCGACCGCGGCGCGGCATCTGCGTGGCCCGAACACACCTCTGTGGTGTGTCCCTATACGCATTTTGTTACAAACAGTATAGTATTTCTTGTTCTTTTTGTCAATTCCAAGGTTTGGCAGGCGGGCGGGAAATTATGCACTTTCCTCTTGACAGAAGCCGGAATCCCGCTCTAATATAGAAGCAGTTCAAAAATTCAAGTTCCGGGAGAAATGCATGAAACAGGTTGAAGTTTACACCGACGGCGCGTGCAGCGGCAACCCCGGCCCCGGCGGCTGGGGCGCGGTGCTGCGCTACCGTTTTAACGGCAAAGTCTACGAGAAAGAGCTCAGCGGCGGGGCTGCCAGCACCACAAACAACCGGATGGAGCTTACCGCCTTTATCGAGGCGCTGCGCCAGCTCAAGGAGCCGTGCGAAGTACGCCTGTGCTCTGACAGCCAGTATGTGATCAACGGGCTGGAAAAGGGCTGGGCCAAGGGTTGGAAGCGCCGGGGCTGGAAAAAATCCGACGGTTCCCCCGCCCTGAACCCCGACCTGTGGGAGCAGGCGCTGGAACAGGAAGCCCGGCACAAGCTCACCTACGTCTGGGTCAAGGGCCATGCGGGCCACCCGGAAAACGAACGCTGCGACCAGCTGGCTGTGGCACAAAGTCAGGCATACGGAGGAAAACAGGGACGATGAGCGATACTTTTCTGCCCGGGAACGGGTTCGATACCTATGAACAGCAGGACAAAGTCCTGGTAGGCCTTTGCGGCGGCCGGGGCTGCCGGGCTGCCGTGCGCATTTTGCAGCAGCAGGGCTTTGCCGTGGTGGGTGCCGTGGTGCGCCTGGCCGCCGAGGATGCTGCGGTGGATGCCGCAAAGCAGGCCGCCAAGGCCCTGGGCATTGAGTGCGTGACCCTGAACGCCAGCGAGCTGGCAAGCCAGCTGGCAGCGGAGGATGCCGCCGGAGCCGACCTGCGCTTCCCCGCCCTGCTGGCTGCGGCAGACCGGCTGGGCATCCAGTACATTGCCACCGGCCACCACGCCCGCGTGGAGACGGGTGCCGACGGGACCTGTGTGCTCTGCCCCGCCGCCGATGCTGCCAGCGACGAGAGTGCCCGGCTGGCCGCGCTGCCGCAGGAGACGCTGGCCCGCCTGATCCTGCCGCTGGGCGATTTTTCGCCCGCCGATCTGGACGAGATGGCTGCGGACCTGAAATTCTGACGATCCCGGAACCCGCCGCTCCGGATGCAAAAAGCCCCCTGCACAGCGGATGCCGTGCAGGGGGCTTTGCTTGTTCTTCAGTTTCAGCTGTTCTGCGGGTGGACGATATCACGCCAATCCAGGTCGCCGCGTTCCAGGCCGTGGATCAGCACCTCAGCCGTGGCAATGTTGGTAGCCAGCGGGATATTATGCACATCGCACAGGCGCAGCAGCGTCATCTCGTTGGGCTCACTGGGCTTTGCGTTGATGGGATCCCGGAAGAACAGCAGCAGATCCACCTCGTTGCATGCGATGCGGGAAGCGATCTGCTGGTCGCCGCCCTGTACCCCCGCCAGGAAGCGCTGGATCTGCAGTCCGGTCGCTTCGGCGATCATCTTGCCCGTTGTCCCGGTGGCCACCAATTTATGCTGGCTCAAAATCCGGCAATACGCCGTGCAGAACTGAACCATCAGCTCTTTTTTGGAGTCATGCGCAATCAGTGCAATCGTCATCGGTCAACCTCTCCTTTGCTCTGCCCATGCAGGCCAATTTCTTGCATATATCATAGTATCACAGTTTCTCTGGTTTTACAACCGTTTTTGGGACAATGCTTACGATTTTTTCGGAATTTTGTTCCAATTTTCTCCAAGAAAAACGGTGCTGCGCCCATCAGGCCGCCGCATCCCCGCCCTGGGCCGGGACCGTACCGTCGGCAGTCGTCTGTGTACCCTGGCCGTCCGCAGCGGGATCCGCTGCTTCCTGGGTCCCCGCCGTATCCTGTGCCGTGTCCGCTTCGTCCACAGCCTCCTGCGGGCCGATGGTGCCGTCCTCGTTCAGGGTGCCGTTCTGCATGGCGAAATATGCGTTGGCAATATCCACCACCAGGTCTCCGGTGCGGGCACCGTAGCCGCCATACTCAATGGTGATGCCAATGGCGATCTGCGGATCGTCCGCAGGCAGGTAGGCGATCATCATAGCGTTCAGATAGTGCTTGCCCGGCGCATACGTCTCGCTGCGCTGGGGCGTGCCCGTCTTGCAGGCAATGGCATACGGGTAGCTGCTGATCTTGCCCGTGATGGTGCTGGGCACCTGTTTCATGCCCTGCCGCACCAGCTCAAACGTATTGCCGGTATCCTCGATCACATCCATGACCTCCGGCTGCGTCTCTTTCAGCACCTCGCCGGTGTTGGAGTCCAGGATGGCCTTGACAAAATGCGTGCGGTAACGCACGCCGTTGTTGGCCAGTGCAGCCGCATAGGTGGCCAGCTGGATGGGCGTGACCACGGTATTGCCCTGGCCGATGGCGGCCTGGATGTCCAGCGAGTCGATATAGTTGGAGTCGTTCTTGGTGGTCAGGTGGCCCAGCGCCTCGCTGACCTCCACGCCGGTGCGCTGGCCCAGGCCCAGCTTATAGGCGTAGGCATCGTAGACATCGCTGGTCAGGCGGCGGCCCACATCGTAGAAGAAGATGTTGCAGCTCCACTTGATGGCCGTGACCACGTCAATGTTGCCGCTGTGGCCGTGGCGGGTGCAGCGGGGGCTGTATCCCTTATAATAGGTGTACACACCGTTGCAGAACACCGTGGAATACTGGTTGATAAGGCCGCTGTCCAGTGCAGCCACCGCCACCGCCGGTTTGAATGTGGAACCCGGCGTATACAGGCCCTGCAATGCGCGGTTGAACAGCGGCAGGCTGGCATCCGAGCTGTATTCGCTGTACTGGGTGGCGTAAAGGTTCTGGTCAAAGCTGGGGTAATTGGAAGCCGCCAGCACGCTGCCATCCTTTACGTCCAGCACCACCGCCGCACCGGCGGCCGCTTTCATATTGCCGGTGTTGTACACCCGGTTGATCATGTCGATGTTCTCCGCCAGTGCCTTGTCCACGGCTTTCTGGAAGCTGCTGTCAATGGTCAGCTGGACGGTGTGCCCCGGCTCCGGCACAGTGGTCAGGGCCGTGTTCACGATCACGCCGTCGGAGTTGCGGGTAATGGTCTCCACGCCGTCCTTGCCCCGCAGTTCGTCCTCATAGGCGGATTCCAGGCCGGAGATGCCGATGATATCGTTCATGTTGTAGCCTTTTTCCCGCAGCGGGTAGGTCACCTGGCCGTTTTCATCGGTCACTTTCCACTTTTCGGCTGTGATCTTTCCTACGCGGCCCAGCACATGGGGCAGCACGGTACTCTGCTCGTAGCTGCGGGTGCTCGTTTCCACGATCTCCACGCCCGGCAGCGAAAGGCTGTGTTCCTTGATGGTAGCCACGGTCTTTTCACTGACATTTTCGGCCATGATGAAGTTGTTCACGTTGGAAAAGGCCTGCAGTTGCATCTCGTAGTGGATGCCGCCCAGCACCCGCTGCCATTCCGGCGAAACATCCGAAAGGCTGTAATCCTCCACCAGCTTTTCCATCACATCATTGGCAGTGGCATACTGCTGTAATCCCAGGTTTTCTTTCATGGCGGAAAGGGCTTTCTGGTCTTTGGAGCTGCCCTGCTCCGCCGTAAAGGTATAGTTCCCGGCCGCATCCGGCTGACCGATCAGCAGGGTATCGTTCCAGCTTTCCCCGTTTTCGCGCAGCAGCTCCACGATCTTCTGGAGCATGGCATCCAGGTCCTGATCCCCCATCAGCAGCTTGTTCAGCACCACGTTGTAGCCCGTAATGCTGGTGGCGATCCGGCTGCCCTTGCTGTCCACGATATCGCCGCGGGCCGCTGTCACCGTGAACTTATAGTCCGTGGTATTGGTGGCCTGTGCTTTGAAATCTTCCCCTTTGACCAGCTGCAAAAAGATCAGGCGCAGTCCATACAGGGCCATCAGCACACAGGCAGCCCCGATCAGGACCATCATCCGCCGTACCGCCGTTTTGTGTTCGTCTCGGTTCATTCATTCTCCTTTCGGCGCAGGGCACGCTCACACCACGCCGTTGTCGATCTTGAAATCTTCATGGATGCGGCGCACGGCCCAGAACAGCGGGATGCAGACCGGGATGGTCAGCACCGCCGTAGGCAGCACGAACGCCAGATACCGGGCCGCAGAGCCGCTGTAACCCGGCATATCGTAGAAAAACAGCCAGTCCAGTGTGAGCACCAGCAGGGCCGCACCGGCGGCGATCAGGGTAAAATTCACCACAGAGCTTTTGAAATAGAGCTGCATCACCACGGCAATGCCAAAGCAGAGCAGCAGCAGCTCCAAAGCCAGCATGCCCACGGTGCGCCCGGCCAGCCAGTCCCACATCAGACCGCACACCGTGCCAAACACGGGCCCGGAAAACTCGCCCTCGAACACGGCAACGGCCAATGCCAGCGGCAGCAGCCAGAGCGGCTTGACCGCCCCGAACTGGAACAGCCCCGGCGTGGTCTGTAAAACCGTACACAGGAGCAGCAGCAGCGCATAGCAGCACCATTTGAACAGCTGGCTGCGGCTGCGTTTGCGGCGTGATTCCATACCAGGGCCTCCTCAGAAATCGGTAATGATGAATGCATGGCGCACGGTGCGGGGATCTGCGCCCGGCTTGATGACGGCAATGGTCGATTTGCCGCTGACTTCCGGCACCAGCTCCTGCACCACGCCCACCAGGACATCCGGCGGAAACACCCCGCCCAGGCCGGTGGTCACGACCTGATCGTGCTTTTCCGTCAGGGTGTTGCGGGCAAGATTGGTCAGCACGCACAGGCCGTCGGCGGCGTAATCCGAGCTGCCGGTGACGATGCCGTTGTCCCGGGTGCGGGACACCACAGCCGCTGCGTTGAAGTTTGGATGCAGGATGGTCATGACCTTGCAGCTGGTGCTTTCGGCCTCCACCACCATGCCCAGCAGGTAGCCCTCATCGCTGATCACCGCATCGTCCACGGCCACGCCGTCCAGCGTGCCGCGGTCCAGCGTAAAGCCCCAGAACGAATCCAGCGGATCGCGGCCGATGACAAAGCCGGAAAGGCAGCTCATCTCCGGGCGCTGGCTCTGGATCGTTTCCAGTGCCTTATACGCCTCATTCTCAGCCTTGATGCGGTCGTAATCCACCATCTGCTGGCGCAGCTCGGCGTTCTCGGTGCGGAGCGTCTCGTTTTCCTCCATCACCGCGTCGATGTTCGTATATTTTTCCCACAGGGCCGCCACATTTCCGCTGACAACCGCCGCAGCTTTCTGGAATGGGGCAGCCGCGACGCTCAGCAGCTCCTGCGGGGCAGCCGTCAGGCGGCCATTGGCACCGGCATAGGCCATAATGCCCACCAGGAACACCGCGATGCCCACCAGGATCCTGAATTTCCAGGTATCAAAAAAATCTTTCAAGGGGTTATCCTCCGGTTGCAAAAAAGCGCGGACAGCCAGAGCCATCCGCGCGCTTTATCACATGTGTGCGCCGTCGGTATCCAGCACATCGTGCAGGACATCCACATGGTCCAGCACAGCGCCTGCACCCTTGGCCACGCAGTCCAGCGGATCCTCCGCCACATGAACGTCGATGCCCGTCTCGCTCTGGATCAGCTGATCCAGGCCGCGCAGCAGAGCGCCGCCGCCCGTCAGGGTAATGCCGTGGTCGATGATATCGGCGCTCAGCTCCGGCGGGGTGCGCTCCAGCGTTTCCTTGATGGCGCTGGTGATCTTCACCAGGCACTCCAGCAGGGCCTCACGCACATCCTCGGAGTGGACGACGATGTTCTTGGGCAGGCCGTCCACCAGATTGCGGCCCTTGATCTCCATGGTCAT
>CAKTEF010000002.1 GCA_934547065.1 uncultured Faecalibacterium sp. | reverse complement strand
TGCGGTGCCCAGCGTCTGCTTCGGCCCTTGAGCGGGCCTCGCATCCTGCTGACCGCTGCGCCAAAAATCCCTCCCTGAACATCAAGCTCCGACGCTTTTCGTTCGGTCAACGGGATCAGCGCCCTCTTGCGGTGCCCAGCGTCTGCTTCGGCCCTTGGGCGGGCCTCGCATCCTGCTGACCGCTGCGCCAAAAATCCCTCCCTGTTCCCGCCGCAGGCGGCGGTCGGGATTTTAGCCCTTGACAGCACCCATTGCGATGCCCTTGGTGAAGTATTTCTGGAAGATGAGGAAGATGATGATGATCGGCACGGCAGCCAGTGCGGCACCAGCCATGATCAGACCGAAGTCGGTGCTGTTCTCAGCCTGCAGCTTTGCAATGCCCAGCGAGATGGTCAGATTGCTGGTGCTGGACAGCATGATCAACTGCATGAAGTAGTCGTTCCAGCTGTTGATGAACGTGAAGATCGCCAATGCGCCGATGCCCGGCTTGACCATGGGGAGCACGATGCTGATAAAGGTCTTGGCCTCGCTGGCACCGTCGATGCGGGCGGCTTCCAGCATTTCGGTGGGGATGCCCTCACTGAACTGCTTCATCAGGAACACGCCGAACGGCCAGCCGACGATGGGGAAGATGACCGCCCAGATGGTGTTGTACAGGTTCAAAGAGCTCATCTCGCGCAGCAGGGGGATCAGGATGACCTGCTTGGGCAGAGCCATGGCGCACACGATCAGGGTGAACAGCACCTTGCGGCCTACAAAACGCTTTTTGGCCAGAGCGTAGCCTGCCATAGCGGCGGTGATGCAGGTCAGGATCATGGAGGTGACGGCCATGAACACGGTGTTGATCATCCAGCGCAGGGCGGCCGGAGCCGTGGGACCAACCGAGAAGTAAATGGGCTCGCCGTCAGCGCTGAACTGTGCGCTGAACGGGATCGCCAGCTGCCACAGCGGGGCGCTCTTGCCCGCAAACAGCTTCTGGTAGTTGGTCAGGACCCACTCGTGGGGCCACCACTCCGGGGTAGTGGAGTTGATGGCGGCACCGGTCTTGAACGAGCCGGTGATGATCCAGTACAGCGGGAACGCAAACGTTACGGCCACGATGCTGATCAGGATCAGGGTCAGGATGGTGTAGGCACTGGCCTGTTTCAGCTTACTGGGGTGCCGCTTCAAGGGCTTTTGCTTTTTTGTGGTTGCAGCAGTTGCACTCATTGTTACGCACCTCCTTAATTGTTCTGGTTGCCGACCTTGAACTGGATCGCAGACAGGATGGCAATGATGATGGCCAGCACCACACCCATGGCGTTGCCGTAGCCGTAGCGGTACAGCTTGAACGCGGTGTAGTAGATGTAATACATGATGGTATCGGTGCTGTGGTTGGGGCCGCCGGAGGTCAGCAGCTGGATCAGTGCAAAGCACTGGAACGAGTTGATGGTGGTGATGACCAGAATGTACAGGGTGGTGGGCATGATGGCGGGCCACTTGATCTTCCAGAAGCACTGGAAATCGGTCGCGCCGTCCACTTCGGCAGCTTCCACAATGGACTGATCCACGTTGCCCAGGGCGGAAACATACAGAACGATGGGCTGGCCTACCGAGGTGGTGAGCAGGATCAGGATGATGCATCCCAATGCAAAGCGCTCGTCACCCAGCCAGTTGATGTTCTTGTCGATCAGGCCAAATGTCTTGCCCAGGTAGTTGAAGATGCCGTAGTAGTTGTTGTACATCCACTTCCAGACCACGGTAACGGCCACGGAACCGGTGACAACGGGCAGGTAAAAGACGCAGCGGAACAGGCTGGTGGCCCACTCCGGAAGATCGACGATGGCCGAGCTGACCCACAGCGAGAATGCACAGGTCACGGGCACCGAGACAATCACGATGATGAAGGTGTTCTTCAACGCGCCCAGAAAGATCTTATCGGAAAAAAGCTCCTTGTAGTTGGCAAGGCCGACGAAGATGTCGGCGCGGTTCATGGTAGAGTCAAAGAAGCTTGTGACCACACAAAGGACCATGGGGTAGATGACGAACCCCACAAAGAAGATCAGGCTGGGCAGCAGAAACAGATACGAAGCGATGGTTTCCTGCCGGACCAGTGCGCGGCTGCGCTTGGGCTCTTTGACTTTTACGGTGGTTGTAGCCAAAAAAATCACCAAACCTTTCGTTTTTGCTCTGGCAATGGACTGTTTTGCGAAATAATTCCAAAAGAATGCCCCTCCCTCGCCGGGATTTTCGAGGAAGGGGCAAGGTTTATAAGGTTGCGATCAAAAATTCAGGCGGTGACTTATGCCTCGGCGGAAGCAGCGGCATTTGCGTTCTCCACAAAGGTTGCGACAGCCTGCTCAACAGGCTCGCCGGTGCCAACGCGCTGCAGCATGTTCCACCACTCGGTACGAGCAGTTGCCCAGCCCGGAGTGATCTGGTAGTAGTCGCCCAGGAAGCCCATGAACTTGGTGTACTCGCTCATGATCTCGTTGCCGGCATAGATGTCGCCAACGCTCTCGCGGACGGGGAAGTAGGTGGAAGCCAGAACGCTTGCGCCAACCTGATCGGGGTCTGCTGCGATGAAGTCGATAAAGGTCTTGGCTGCTTCGATCTTGGCCTCGTCGCCGTTATCAAAGATGCCAAAGCCCCAGATACCGCCGCACAGCTTCGGGTCGCCGCTTTCGGTGGGGAATGCCATGGGGAAGATCTCGTCGCCGCTGTTGGTCAGGCCGGCATCGTTGTTGTCGCTGTTCAGCTGCTGAGCAATGTTCCAGCAGAAAGCCATCTGCAGCGTGCCGTTGCGGAACAGGGTGATCTCCTCGCCGCCGTTGATGGAAGCGTCAAAGTTGATGCCGTTGGCATCATACAGAGCCTGAATGGCCTTGATGTTTTCCGGGGAATCAGCGGTGTACTTGGTGTGAGCCGCATCGGTAAAGGTGCCGCCGTACATGTTGTTGATAATAGCGCGGGTGCCCTGGTCGCCGCCCTGGCCGCTGCAGTAGATGGCTGCCACGTTCTCGTAGCCGCCCTTGTACAGAGCGTCAACGGTATTCAGGAAGCCCTCGGTGCTCCAGGTGTGCTTGTCGGTATCAATGTACTTGTCAGCGCCCACTTCCTTGACCTTGGTCATGTTCACGGCCATGCAGTGTGCGGTCATGCACAGGGGATACTCGTAATAGTCGCCAGCGTCGTTCTTGCAGGCGGACTCAACGGAAGCGTAGATGTCTTTCTTGGCATCGTCGGTCCACAGATCGTTCAGGGGAGCCATAACGCCCTTTTTGCCCCAGTTGGCAACCAGACGCTCGGGACCTTCCATGATCAGGTCGGGTGCGCTGCCGCCTTCGATCGCGGTGTTCACCTGGTCATCACCGTTGGTGTAATCCAGGTATTCCACGGTGACCTTGATGTCAGGATACTTTGCGTTGAAGCTGGAGATCAGCTCCTGCACCGTCTCATCCTTGCCCCAGCCGCCGATGGGGTATGTCCACAGCTTGATGCTGGCACCGGCAGAAGCGGTGCCGCTGGCTGCTGCGGTAGAAGAAGCAGCGGTGGAGGAAGCTGCCGTGCTGCTGGAAGAACCGCCGCATGCGGCCAATGCACCGGCTGCACTCAGGGCACCAACGGCTTTCAGGAAAGAGCGGCGAGAGATACTGTTTTTCATAAGAAACTTCTCCTTACTCATCAATCAAGATACGGTTCTGTTCGGCCTCTCGTGTGGGAGGCGTTCTCGTTGGTTTTATTATAGAAAAAGATTTTCATTCTGTCTATCCGCGCTCTGTACAATTCTGAAAGACTTTTCTTGTCTATATCCTACAAATTTGGCGAATAGTATGATGATTTGGGCAACTTTCACGGAAAAAACGAGGCTTGTTTCTATTTTGTAATCATTTTCAAAATACTTGTCGTTTTCGATTGAAAATAGTTTTCGCGCTCAAACACCGCCCAAAGGTGCAGATTTGAAATGATTTTTCATAAAAAGACGGACTTTTCCGACAAAATTGGATGCACTGCACAAAAAAACTGCACAAAATGTAGTCAATGCCACACTTGCCAAGGGCGGGGGATTCTTTTATACTTTCATTATAGAAAAAAAGAAAAATGCGGTTTCCCATGGGCATTGGCAGGTGCAGCTGGCTGGTGGGAGCCTGGCGCAGGAAAGAGGATGACACCATGTCTATAACAACCAACTTCTGGGAGCTGTTGCAGCAGCGGCAGGGGGAACTGACAAAATCCGGCCGGGCCGTGGCGGATTATCTCGTCCACCATGCGGACGAAGCGCAGTATCTTTCGATCTCCTCTCTGGCAAAGGAATGTAAAGTGGCAGAGGCAACGGTGTTCCGCTTCTGCCGCTCGCTGGGGTTCGAGGGCTATCACGAGATGCGCATTTCTCTGGCGCAGGCCAACGCCACCGGAGCGCTGGTCAACCAGAACGAGCCGGAACCGGGTGCCTCCACGGAAAGCCTGTTCGAGCACGCCAACGGCCTGTTCCTGACCGCGATCAACGGAACACAGAACTCCCTTTCGCCGGAGGCTGTGGAACAGGCCGTGGATCTGATGCGGGCGGCAAAGCAGGTGTTTTGCCTGGGTCAGGGCGGCAGTATGCTGCTGGCCAACGATATCTGCGCCCGGTTTTCCAGCCTGTCCAACAAGTTCCGCACGGCGGGCGACAGCCACCTGCAGCTTCTGTCGGCCAGTCTGATGGGGCCGGAGGACGTGGTGCTGTTCGTTTCCTACTCCGGCGCGACCCGTGATATGATGGAAACGCTGCGCACGGCCAAGGGGGCAGGGGCCAAGATCATCCTGCTGACCCACTACGAGGATTCGCCGGGCGCGGTGCTGGCCGATGTGGTACTGCGCTGCGGTGCGCAGGAAAGCCCGCTGGATTCCGGCAGCATCCCGGTCAAGGTGGCGGTGCTCTATGTCGGGGAGGTGCTGGTGCTCCGCTACCGGCTGGATGACCCGGAACAGGCCAACGAGGCGCAGGATCGCACCAGCGAGGCTGTGGCCATCAAGTTGATCTAAACAGTAAAACAGGCGGCATCCAACTTCGGTTGGAGCCGCCTGTCTTTTCGTTATAAGAGCGCTATGGTTTCATCCGGGAGTTGCTTCTGGTAATAGGTCGCCTTCCACCGGATATTTTCCGGCTCCACCGGCGCGAAGTGGAGCGAGGAACAGGCAGTGTGGGTATCGCCCTGCTGCTTTCCGCTCACAAAGATCGCCGTTGGGCCGTCTGCTCCGCCAATGATGGCAATGGCTCCATCTTCCGTGGGTGCATCGCTTTTCCGGATGGGCTTATCACTAGAGGCGCAGTCGTTCACCTGCACCCAGCCGGTGGTCACGGCGGGGGTCAGGGTGTAAGTCATTTCCACAAATTCCCGGGGCCACTCCATGGGCGGGCCGAAGTGTTCGTGCTCCGACAGCCGTGCCGGTTTCAGGTCTTTGACCGTCAGCACGCAGTTTTCCTCGGTGATGGGGTGGGCAAACTCCACGACCTTTCCGGGCGCTGCCGTGAACTGCATCGCTTCGGCAGGCTGTTCCCGCTGGGTGAGGGTCAGTGTCAGGCTGGTGATGTGGGCCGGCCTGCGCTTTGTCGCCCAGGGAAAGCTCCACTGCCGGAGATCCCAGCCTTGTTCCGGGTCAAGCCCGTAGTGCTTCACGATGTCCCGCGCGGCCTGTTCACCGCTGCAAACGATCTCCGCTTCGGAGCGGAGGGGGTTATAATATTCCCCGGCACCGCGGCTGTACTCCACGGTTTTGCCGTTGATGGCTGCACTTGGCAGATAGTCAAAAGAACCAAACGGGTCCTCGGCTTCGGCCAGTTCGACAACTTCCGGCGGGCATTCGTCAATATCCATCCCTTCATAAGCGGCCAACTTCTGGTAATGCGCTTCGATCGCCTCACGCTCCACCCGGCGGCAGATGTCTACAACCAGCCCCTTCCCACAAAAGTAAACTGCTGGAATGATAAAATGCTGTCCGCCCCACACCGAGTGTGCCCCGCAGGACACTTCCTGCCCGGGGAGACCCCGATGCGGGCGGTGACATCCCGGATTGTCCTCAAAATAAACCTTCCACTCCATCTGCGTTCCACCTTTCTGCTCAATTTTTCTCTATTGTAGCGCAGAGGGATTTTTCCGTCAACCGACGCTTTTTTACCCGGTGCCGCTCATATCCTGCCGCCTGTCCGAATAGACTGTTTCCGAGAAGCAGACGCAGATGGTGCGGCCCACGCCGCCCGGTGCGGACGGCACGAGAGGAGAGAGTGATTTGGAAAAACAGGAACAGTTACAAGCCGCTGTCTGCCGCGAGATCGGTGCGCGTACCGGTGGTGCGGTCCTGATCGGCGTAGTCGGCCCGGTGCGCACCGGGAAAAGCACCCTTATCAAGCAGTTTATGGAGCAGCTGGTGCTCCCGGCCATCGGTCCGGCGGATGCGAAGCTCCGTGCGCGGGATGAACTGCCGCAGTCGGCGGCGGGACGCACCATCATGACCACAGAGCCAAAGTTCATCCCGGAAACGGCAGTGCCGCTCCAATTGGAGGGCGGCGGGGCGTGCGAGATCCGGCTGATCGACTGCGTGGGCTACATGGTGGAGGGAGCCATGGGCCACGAGGAGAACGAGAAGCCCCGGATGGTCAAAAGCCCCTGGTTCGAGGAGGAGATCCCCTTTGACCTGGCCGCAGAAACGGGAACCCGGAAAGTCATCCGGGACCACTCCACCATCGGCATCGTGGTCACGACCGATGGAACCATCAGCGAGATCCCGCGTGAAAATTACATCCCTGCCGAAAGGCGGGTGGTCGAAGAACTGGAAGCGCTGGGCAAGCCCTTTGTGGTGCTGCTCAACAGCACCCATCCGGATGCCCCGGAGACCAAGGCTTTGGCTGCGGAGCTGGAACAGACGTATGGGCGCAGTGTGCTTCCGGTCAGCTGCCTGGACCTGAGCCGGGAGGATCTGCTGAACATCTTGCAGCGCGTGCTGTACGAGTTCCCGGTGCGGGAGCTGGATTTTGCCATCCCGCGCTGGGTCACCATGCTGGACAAAGGCCACTGGCTCCAGACCGAGATCTATACGGCGGCTCTCCAATTTGCCGAGAACATCTCCCGCATGAAAGATGTTCCGGAACAGAACAGCGCGGGGGCACTGGAAAGTGCATCGGTGCAGCGGTCGGCCCTGAGCGGGATGGATCTTGCCGAGGGCATCGTCCGGGTGACGGTTCTGCTCAAGCCGGAGGTGTTCTACCGCGTTCTCAGTGAGCAGACCGGGTTGGAGATCGGCGATGAAGCGGGGCTGATGCCCTGCGTCATCGAGCTTTCCCGCGCAAAACGGGAATATGAAAAGATCCGCAGCGCCCTGGAACAGGTAGAGGCCACCGGTTATGGGATCGTGATGCCCTCCATCGACGAGCTTTCGCTGGAAGAACCGGAGATCGTCCGGCAGGGCGGGCGGTATGGGGTGCGGCTGGAAGCCAGCGCCCCCTCCATCCACATGATGAAAGCCGTGATCCACACCGAGATCAGCCCCATCGTAGGCACGGAAAAGCAGAGCGAGGACCTGGTGCAGAGCCTGCTGGGTGATTTTGAATCAGACCCGGAGCGGCTGTGGGAGTCGAACATCTTCGGAAAAAGCCTGCACGAACTGGTGAACGAAGGGCTGCAGAACAAGCTGCTCCACATGCCGCAGGAGGCCCGTACCCGCCTGCAGGAAACGCTGGAAAAGGTCATCAACGACGGCTGCAGCGGGCTGATCTGTATTTTGTTGTAAAAAAACAGCCCCCTCCGTTACGCTGACGCATCTGGCGGGCAAAGGCGCTGCTGATCTGCAGTGCCTGACCGGAAGCCGCATGGACGGAGAGGGCTAACTTTATTTCTGGTAAAATTCCAGGCAGCGTCTGAACCCGTCCACGGTATCCTCAAACCGGATGCCTTGTGCGGCCAGCTTGGTGCCGTCCATCAGCAGGTTGCGGCTCCATGCGGCAGGCTCGATCGGCACTTGTACGCCCAGAAGCCCGGCAAACTGTCGGGCCGTGGTGACCATACCGGCCGGGTTTCCGCTGCCAAAGTTGTACACACCGCCGGGCAGCTGCAAAGCGGGGAACAGATGCTCCACAGCCTCATGTACCCAGCTGACCCCCCGGTGATCGTTTTCGGAAAAGGAAACGGCAGCCCCGGTCTCGGCCGCGCGGAGCAGATTCAGCGGCAGATTGCCGCGTACCGGCAGGCCGCTGGCAGGCAGGTCGTACATCCAGGGCGCGCGCAGCAGCACCGCCTGCGGGCAGCAGGCCAGCACGCGCTGTTCGGCCTCCAGCTTGTGGCAGCCATACGTGTTGACAGGAGAAAGGGGGAGCGTTTCCGGCAATGGGCCCTCCTGTGTCACACCGGCATACACCTGGTCGGAGCTGAACGCTGTCAGCCTGGCACCGGTGTCCCGGGCGGCGTGTGCCATCCAGACCGGAAGCTCCACATTGGCGCGGCGGGATTCTTCCGGATGCTGCTGGCAGTAACCGGTATCGGAAAGCGCGGCCAGGTGCAGCAGGATATCCGGCTGCTCCGCCTGTACAAAACGGCGGACAGCGTCTTCGTCAGCCGCCGCCAGAAAGCCTTGTGGGAACACGGCCAGCTCGGCCCGGTCTTTCCACTGGTGCAGCACGCGGGTTCCCACAAAGCCGCCGGCACCGGAGATCAGAATTTTTTTCATCATCGCACCAGGAACAGTTCCAGCACGAACACCACAGCGCAGCAGGCTACGGATACCTGGAACAGGCTGGCTCCGAACCAGGCGGCGGCAATGCCCACCACAAGGGCCACGGCTCCGGCCACGGGGCTCTGGGTGGCGTTGACGATGGCCGGGAATGTCATCACCGCCAGCGTCACATAGGGCACATAGTACAAAAACGACTGGATGAACTGGTTTTTGATGGGTTTGCGGATCAAGGTCAAAGGCAGGATGCGGATCGCATAGGAAACCGCCGCCATTACGGCAATGTAGACCCAGTTGTTGTATGTCATTGTGCGGCCTCCTCTGCTTCGGGCTGATCCGGCTTTACGGGGAACAGGACGGCGGCACCGCAGGAGATCAGCACCGTCAGCAGGATGGTACGGGTGCCGTCGGAAAGAGCCGCGATGCCGGGCAGGAAATTACAGACAAAGCTCAACGCAAAACTCAGCGCCACCAGCACAGCCACCACCTTGTTTTTGCGGGCCGGGGGGATGATGATGGCCAGGAACATGCCGTAAAGAGCTACGCTCAGGGCACTGACGGCGCGCACCGGGAGCAGGTTGCCTGCCACGATGCCCAGTGCGGTGCCCATGGCCCAGGCCGGGGCGGCCAGAGCAATGGCACCGTAGGTATAAAACGGGTTCAGATAACCCGGCCGGGCAATGGTGATGCCGAACAGCTCGTCCGTGACATCATAGCCGATGATGAGCCGGTGGAAAAACGGGGTGCCGGGGGCAAACCGCTGGGCCAGAGCGCAGCTCATCAGCAGATAGCGTGCGTTGGCGATCAGGGTGATGATCGCTACTTCCAGATAGGTAGCTCCGGCGGCGATCAGCGAGAACGCCGCATACTCCCCGGCGGAAGCGTTATTGAACAGGCTGGCAACAAACCCCTGCACCGGGGTCAGCCCGGCGGTGCGGGCAGCAATGCCCAGCGAAAATGAAACGGCAAAATAGCCCAGTGCAATGGGAACGCCGTCCCGCATTCCCTCGCAGAACACCTTGCGGCTGAACGCATAGGGTTTCTGAGTGGTTTCCATGGATTCAGACTCCTTTCCTACTTCAAGACACAAAATTCATTATACCATAGTTTGTGCGGAAATGATATCCTCCCAAAAGCGAAAAAGGCTCAGGTTTCGGCAAGAAACCTGAGCCTTTTTCAAAGAAAACCGTGTTTTTTAATCCACGACATCTTCAAACTGGCTGTTGTACAGGTCGGCGTAGAAGCCGCCTGCCTCCAGCAGCTGGTCGTGGGTGCCTTGTTCCACAATGTCGCCGTCCCGCATGACCAGGATCAGGTCGGCATCCTTGATGGTGGAAAGGCGGTGCGCGATCACAAAGCTGGTGCGGCCCTGCATCAGGCGGTCCATGGCCGTCTGGATGCGCTGCTCCGTGCGGGTGTCCACACTGCTGGTGGCTTCGTCCAGGATCAGGATGCGGTTGTCGGCCAGGATGGTGCGGGCAATGGTCAGCAGCTGCTTCTGGCCCTGGCTGACATTGGAAGCGTCCTCGTTCAGCTCCATCTGGTAGCCGCCGGGCAATGTGCGGATAAAGTGATCCGCATTGGCGGCCTTGGCGGCGGCGATCACTTCTTCGTCGGTGGCATCCAGGCGGCCGTAACGGATGTTCTCCATGATGGTGCCCTTGAACAGCCAGGTGTCCTGCAGCACCATGCCAAAGCCCTCGCGCAGGGCGCTTCGGTCAAAGTCGCGCACATCGTGGCCGTTCAGGGTGATGGAACCGGAATCCACATCGTAAAAGCGCATCAGCAGCTTGACCATGGTGGTCTTGCCTGCACCGGTGGGGCCTACGATGGCCACTTTCTGGCCGGGCTTCACTTCGCAGCTGAAATCGTGGATGATGGTCTTTTCCGGCGTGTAGCCGAACCTGACGTGGTTGAATGTGACCTGGCCGTCGATGCAGCTGGGGTCTGCCCGGCGGGCAGGGTCGGCGTTCTGATCCTCCTCCGGCTCGTTCAAAAACTCAAACACGCGCTCGGCTGCGGCAGCCATGCTCTGGAGCATGTTGGACACCTGGGCCAGCTGCTGGATGGGCTGGGTGAAGTTTTTGACGTACTGGATAAACGCCTGGATGTCGCCGATGGTGATGATGCCGTTGGCCGCAAAAATGCTGCCGACGATGGCCACGGCCACATAGCCCAGGTTGCCCACAAAGTTCATGATGGGCTGCATCAGGCCGGAGAGGAACTGGCTTTTCCAGGCGGATTCAAACAGCTTGTTGTTGGCGGTGCGGAAATCTTCCAGCACAGCGGCTTCGCGGTTGAACGCCTTGATGACGTTGTGGCCGGAGTAGACCTCCTCCACCTGGCCGTTGACCACGCCCAGGGTGGCCTGCTGGGCCTTGAAATATTTCTGGCTGAACCGGACCACCAGCAGCACCAGTGCCAGCGAGACGGGCAGGATCAGCAGGGCGATCAGGGTCATTTTGGGGCTGATGGAAAGCATCATGATCAGCACGCCGATCATGGTGGTCACGCTGGTGATAAGCTGGGTGATGCTCTGGTTCAGGCTCTGGCCCAGGGTGTCCACATCGTTAGTGATGCGGGAAAGCACCTCACCGACCGTCCGCTTTTCAAAGTAGGCCAGCGGAAGGCGGTTGATCTTTTCGCTGATCTGGCGGCGAAAATCGTAGCATACTTTCTGGGAAAGGCCGGTCATCAGCCAGCCCTGGATAAAGCTGAATGCCGCCGAGCACAGATACAGGGCCAGCAGGATCAGCAGGATCTTACCAATGTAGCCAAAGTCGATGCCGCCGATGCCGCGCAGCTTTTCCACCCAGCCGGTGGCCAGGGCAGTGGTGGCCTTGGCCAGCACTTTGGGGCCTGCGATGTTGAAGACGGTGGAGAGGATGGCAAAGACCATCACAACGATCAGCGAGAGCTTATATTGGCTCATGGCGCGGATCAGCTGCCGCAGCGTACCCTTGAAATCCTTGGCACGCTCGGTCGTGGGTCGTCCGGGTCTTGGCATTTCAATCCTCCTCCTTTCCGGGATTCAGATCCTGAAGATTCAGCTCTTTCTGGCTCAGCTGGCTGCGCGCGATCTCCTGATACTCCGGGCAGGTGGCCATCAGCCGGGCATGGGTGCCCTTGCCCACCAGGCGGCCATCGTCCAGCACCAGGATCTGGTTTGCATGGAGCACGGTGGAAATGCGCTGTGCCACAAGGATCACGGTGGCGTTGTCCGTCTCTGCTTTCAAAGCGCGGCGCAGTGTCACGTCCGTTTTGTAATCCAGTGCGCTGAAACTGTCGTCAAACAGGTAGATGCGGGGATTTTTGGCGATGGCACGGGCAATGGAAAGCCGCTGCTTCTGGCCGCCGGATACATTGGAACCGCCCTGTGCAATGGGGCTTGCATAGCCTTCCGGCTTTGCATCAATGAACTCCGCGGCCTGTGCAATGGAAGCCGCTTTCTGCATGTCGGCATCGGTGATCTGCTCCCCGCCAAACTTCAGGTTGCTTTCGATGCTGCCGCTGAACAGCACGCCTTTCTGGGGCACATAGCCCAACAGGCTGTGCAGCGTTTCCTGCGGCATATCCCGCACGTCGATGCCGTCCACGGTCACGCGGCCGCCGGTCACATCGTAAAAGCGGGGGATCAGGTTGAGCAGGGTGGATTTGCCGCAGCCGGTGGAGCCGATGATGGCCGTTGTCTCACCGGGCTTTGCGGTAAAGCTGATGTGTTCCAGCGCGTCGCTGTCGGCACCGGGGAAGCGGAAGCTGACATCTTCAAAAGCCACCACACCGTTCCAGTCCTTTTTCTCGGCCGCAGGCTTTGCCGTGGCGGCATCCGGGTCGTGGATGGAAGCCGTGGTGCGGCACACCTCGTCGATGCGCTCGGCTGCCACACCGGCGCGGGGCAGCATGACCGCTACCATGGCCAGCATCAGGAACGACATCACGATCTGCATGGTATAGGTGATGAATGCGATCATCTCGCCCACCTGCATGCTGCCGGCATCCATGGCCTTGCCGCCGAACCAGACGATCAGCAGGCTGGTCCCGTTCATGATCAGGGTCATAAACGGCATCATGGCCACCATGGCGCGGTTGGTGAACAGCTGGGTGCCCATCAGCTCTTTGCTGGCCTTGTCAAAGCGTTCCTCCTCAAATGTTTCGCGGCTGAACGCACGCACCGGCATCACGCCGGTCAGAATTTCGCGGCTGACAAGGTTCAGCTGATCCACCAGTGTCTGCATGACCTTGAATTTTGGCATGGCAACGTTCATCAAAAAGAGGATGAGCAGCAACAGAACGGCCACGTCCAGCACGATGATCCAGGAAAGACCGGTGCTGCTGTGGATCACATGGACCACGCCGCCGATGCCCAGGATGGGCGCATAGGCCACCATGCGCAGCAGCATGACACAGACGAACTGCACCTGCTGGATGTCGTTGGTGGTGCGGGTGATGAGGGAAGCGGTGGAAAATTTTTCGACCTCGGCGTTGGAAAAATGAATGACGCTGGAGAACGTCTGCTGACGCAGATCCCGGCCGATGGCAGCCGAAACGCGGGAGGCGATCAGGCCCACCAGAACGGCCACCACGACCATCAGCAGCGTCAGGCCCAGCATCTGGCCGCCCACGCGGAACAGATACTGCATCTGCACATCCTGCTCAATGCCCTGCGCCTCGTATTCCAGGCTCACCAGCAGCCGGGCCTGGCTGCTCATGCCGGAAAGGGTCGTCTCGTCCACCTGAGCCAGGGCCCCGGCCAGCTTCTGACGAAGTGCTTCCTGCGTGAAGCCCGGCATCTGCGTCATGGCGGTCAGCTGGCTGCACACGGCATCCAGATCGTCCGCCGTGGGGGTGACAGCAGTGGTTTCATCGGCGCTGTCAGCCGTTTCCGGTGCGGTGCTTGAAGCAGCCTGCGCCCCGGAAGCGGCCGGATATTCGGAAAGCGGGGTCATGCCCTGGGAAATCACCCCGCCGCCGTTGGCGTGCTGGGCAGCGGCCATGTACAGCGCGATGTCCGGCGTGGTGACGGCATCCTCAAGGGTGGCGCGCTCGTCGGCAGAAAGGTCGCTGCGCAGCTTCAGCACGCCGTTGTCCTGATAAGAATATCCGTAGGCGTTCTGGAGTGCGTCAGCATCCTCCGCGCTCATAAAAAGCGAGAGCGCATCCAGTGTGCTTTGGCGCACAGTTTCCGGCAGAGGGCTTTCAATGCCGCCCTGCTGGATGCCGGTATCCACGATCTTACTTGTGTAGTCCGGCAGGGAAAGGTCGCAGTAGGCCTGCACGAACAGCAGGCCGATCACGACCAGGCAGGCGGCCCAGTGGCGGGCCAGCTGCTTGAAGATCTTCCCCATTTCAGTCATCTCCTTTCAGAGTCAGTTGTTGTTCCGCATTTTCGGCTTCCACAGCGGCTAAAAGCACGTCTTTCAGCGCGGCCATCTGTTCCAGCTGCTCAGATGGGATGCGGAGCATGACCCGCTCAAAATAGCGGTTCAGCGCGTCCTCACACCGGCGGCTGGCTGCAAGGCCTTTTTCCGTGGCCCGCACCAGCGTTTTGCGGCGGTCATTGGGGTCGGTGATGCGTTCGATCAGGCCGTCCTGCTCCAATTGGCGCAGCCCGCGCGAGATGGCGGGCAGCGGTTGTTTGCAGGCGGCGGCCAGGTCCGAAACATAGATGGCTCCATCCGTGCCATGCTCTTTGATCTGGATCAGCGTGGCTTCCAGCATCATGAAATGACACTTGGGGCAGCCGTCGAGCGCCGTTTTGGTGCCACGCTTGATCCCGGAACTCAAACGTTGGAGATCGTGCATGACGGCGGCCAGATCCGGGGTGTTTTCCTGCGGCATACGATTCCTCCTCATTGCTTGATACTTGCAAATATTTAACACATGATAACTATTTGCTGCCGACAATAATATACCCGCCTGCACCGGAATGCAAGCGGGTCGTGCGCGATTTTTCAAAATGTTCATAAATGGACAAAAGCGAGGGAAATGAAGCGGGGGATCGGTCACTCGTGCAGGGTACGTTCGGCTTCCAGCCCGTCGCGCATCCCGTGGATGCGGCCCAGCCCATAGGCCAGCAAAGCCGCACAGAGCAGGTTGAGCCAGGCAAGACGGCTGTTGGAGCTGCTGAACGTGTTGGTCAGACCAATAAGGATATTGGCAGTGCAGAGCAGCGTCAGCGTTTTGCTGATCTTGTTCAGATGCCCCACACGGGAATCAATGTCCGAGAACATGTTGAACTCGCCCAGCTCTGCTTTGCGGCGGAAATAGGCCCAGTTGACACACTTGCCCACGGCCTCGGCATCCAGTTCCTCCATAAAGCTCTGGAAAGCAGGTGAATTGTCGATCATTTCCAGCCGGATGATGTATTCGCCGGGTTCGCATAGCTCAAACGTGTAGGTGCAGAAACCGGCCTGCTTCAGCGCCCAGCCCTCCTGTGCCATCTCGTTGAGCCAGCGCTCCTCTTTTTCAAATTCCCAGATCCAGAACAGCTTGTGCAGGGTCTTTGTCTCGCTCATACCAGTTCCTCCTGTAAAATGGTGCGGCCGTTGGCGGCCAGTTCCTCCAAACGGGCCAGCTCCCGCTTGAGCACGGAAAGCCCGGCGGCCGTCAGCTGATATTCTTTCTTGCGGCTCCCGCTCTCTGCGGGCAAAGGCTGGATCCAGCCTTTTTCGCACAGGGAGTTCAGTGCCCCGTACAGCGTCCCGGCGGCCAGCCGCACCCGCCCGCCGGAAAGCGCTTCCGTCTGCTGCATGATGCCGTAGCCGTGCCGGGGCTGATAAAGGGAAAGCAGGATGTAGTAGGTGGATTCCGTCAGTGCCAGAGTTTCCATTGTATCGCCTCGCTTTGTATCGGAACTCGATATATCGTAATGCTATTATATCGAATGACGATATAACTGTCAAGAGCATTTTGCAAAGAAAATGCTCCGCCGTTCATCTTAACAGCGGAGCACTCCATTTTATAGTTTTGAGAAACTTTATTCAGGCAGAACGGCCAAAACCGGCCTGCCAAGGGCTCCCCTACTAGGGGAGCTGGCTGCGCGAATGCGCAGACTGAGAGGTTAAATCACTGAAACAGCTTGCTGTCCACCCAGATGCAGACGCAGGCACCCAGCACGGAAATGACGAAGGAGCTGAAGCTGCCAGTGGCGTGGATGCCGACCAGGCCAAACAGAAACTCGCCCACAAAGCTGCCCAGCACACCCAGAACGGCGTTGCGGGTAAACGATGTCTCGGTGCCCATGAAGCGGCCTGCAATATAACCGGCCAGTGCGCCCACCAGAACGCCAATGACCAGAGAAAAGAGCAGTCCCATCAGAGAGAACAGCCCCATCAGCACGCCGACCAGAGCGCAGATCAGGGCAATGACGATCAGAATGGACAATGTAATCATAGAGAAGCCTCCTTGGTTTCGTTTGGAAGAACGGCGTTTTCGGCCGCATACCGGCAGATGTCGTTCAGGCAGCAGGTTTCACATTCGGGCCTGCGGGCATTGCACACGGCGCGGCCATGCATCACGAACCGGTGGCACAGATCGCTGCCTTCTTCGGGCGGGATGATCTTCCACAGGGCCTTTTCCACCTTGGCAGGCTCCTTGATGCCGTCCACCAGGCCGATCTTGTTGCACAGCCGGATGCAGTGGGTGTCGGTGACGATGGCAGGCTTGCCGAATACATCGCCCATGATGAGGTTGGCGCTCTTGCGCCCGACACCGGGCAGGGCCAGCAGTTCGTCAAAGGTGGTGGGCACCTTGCAGTCGTACCGGTCCCGCAGCACCCGCATACAGGCCGAGATGTCCCGCGCCTTGCTGCGGCCCAGGCCGCAGGGCTTGACGATGGCTTCAATGTCCTCCGGTTCCGCAGCGGCCAGGGCGGCCACACTGGGGTATTTGGCAAACAGGTCCTCCACCACGATGTTGACCCGCGCATCCGTGCATTGAGCGGCCAGCCGGACGCTGACCAGCAGCTGCCAGGCATGGTCATAATCCAGCGTGCAGGCGGCATCCGGGTAAGCCCGTTTCAGCCGTTCGATCACCTGCAAAGCCAGCGCTTTTTTTGCGGAAAGCTCCTCCGCAGCTGCGGCAGTTCCCATGGAATCGCCTCCCTTTCCCGATTGTGTAGCATGATAATAGCATGTTTTGGCGGTTTTGTAAATCCTCTGACGATTATCTGAGAATCGTTTTCAAAAGAAATGCTTGTTCTGTGGGCAAAAATACGCTATACTATAAGCGGGAAACAGGAAATTGTCGCAGAAACACCCAAAAGGAGGAACGCCCGATGAATGAACCGCTGGCGCAGCGCATGCGCCCTAAAACCCTGGCCGAGGTCTGCGGCCAACAGCACCTGTTGGCCGAGGGGCGGGTGTTCCGCCGCACCATTGAGAGCGGCCATATCCCCAATATGATCTTTTATGGCCCCTCCGGAACCGGAAAAACAACGGTTGCACGCATTATTGCGGAGAACAGCGGGATGACGCTGCACAAGCTCAACGGCACCTCCTGCGGCACAGGGGACATCAAGGCCGTGCTCAAGGATATCGGAACGCTGGCCGGGGCAGGGGGGATCCTGCTGTATCTGGACGAGATCCAATACCTGAACAAAAAGCAGCAGCAGAGCCTGCTGGAGTGCATCGAGGACGGCTCGGTCACCCTGATCGCTTCCACCACGGAAAACCCTTATTTTTACATCTATAATGCACTGCTGTCCCGCTGCACGGTGTTCGAGTTCAAATCTCTGAACGCTGCCGATGTGGAGCGCGGGGTGCGCAGCGCGCTGGAAAAACTTTCGCAGAGCGAGGGGATGCCCGTGACCATGGAGGACGCGGCCTGCACCTACCTTGCCGAGAGCGCGGGCGGCGACCTGCGCAAGGCGCTGGGCTGTCTGGAGTTTGCGGTCACAGCGGCCCCCGTTGAGGATGGCAGAAAGCAGATCACCCTGGACATGATCCGGCAGGTCACCCGCCGTACTGCCATGCGGTACGACCGGGACGGCGATGACCACTACGATATCGTTTCGGCCTACCAGAAATCCATGCGTGGTTCTGACCCGGATGCGGCGCTCCACTATCTGGCCCGGCTGCTGGAAGCAGGGGACCTGCCCTCGGCGTGTCGGCGGCTGATGGTCTGTGCCTGCGAGGATGTGGGCCTGGCCTACCCGCAGATCATCCCCATTGTAAAGGCGGCGGTGGATATCGCCAACGCGGTGGGCCTGCCGGAAGCACAGCTCCCGCTGGCCGATGCGGTGATCCTGGTGGCCACCAGCCCCAAATCCAACAGCGCCCACGATGCCATCCATGCGGCTCTGGCGGATGTGCAGGCCGGGCGAACCGGGCCCATCCCGCGTCAGCTGCAAAACAAGCACTACGATGGCGAGGATGCCCTGGTAAAGGGCCAGAACTACAAGTACGCCCATGATTATCCGAACCACTGGGTCGAGCAGCAGTATCTGCCGGATGTGCTGAAAGACGTGAAATATTATACCTTTGGGGAGAACAAGAACGAACAGGCTTCCCGTGCCTATTGGGCAAGGATCAAAGGAAATGAAACGCTGTAACAGCAAAGGAGGAACCAACATGCGATATTCCAAACAGCGGGAGCTGGTTTTGCAGACGGTGGAAGCACTCTGCGACCACCCCACCGCCGAAGAAATTTATGAAAAGACGGTCCCGGAATGCCCGAACATCAGCCTGGGCACCGTATATCGTAACCTGAACAGCCTGGTGGATGCCGGGCTGGTGCGCCGGGTGTCCATCCCCGGCAAGGCCGACCGCTTTGACCACACCCTGTGCTGGCACAGCCACCTGTACTGCAACGCCTGCGGCAATGTGGTGGATGCCGAGGTGGACGAAAAACAGGTGATGAAGCTGGTCCGCCGCCAGAAAGGCGTGGTGCAGGACTGCGCTGTGGTGCTGTTTGGCCTGTGCGAGGACTGCGCCCGCAGGCAGACCGAGAATTAAACGTCCCCGACGGGAAAATTTCTGCCCTGCCACTTGCCCTCCGGGGCGAAAAAGGGTATACTGAAAAGAGCTTTTGAAAAATAACGAGCCAAGAGCTCGCCGCAGGGGTCGTCCCCGGCGGAGAAGGATGGTTTGATTGGAGTACATAACATTTGAACACAACGCCGCAGCCGCCGAACTGGTGCGCAGTGCATACGACACGCCGCCGCTGGCTTTTGTGCATAGCTACGGCTGCCAGCAGAACGTCAACGACGGCGAGCGGATCAAGGGCGTGCTGGTGGATATCGGCTACGGCCTGTGCGACAAGCCGGAGGATGCAGACCTGATCCTGTTCAACACCTGTGCCGTGCGCGAGCACGCCGAGCAGCGGGTGTTTGGCAATGTGGGCGCGCTGAAGGGCCTCAAAGAAAAAAAGCCCGGCCTGATGATCGGCCTGTGCGGCTGCATGGCAAACCAGAAGCATGTGGTGGAAAAGCTGCGTCAGAGCTATCCCTATGTGGATTTGGTCTTTGGTGTGGACGGGATCGACACCCTGCCCCAGCTCATTGCCCAGAAGCTGCAAAAGCACAAACGTGTGCTGATGGAGCCTGCCCAGCGCCCGGTGATCGTAGAGAACATCCCTATCCGGCGTGAGAGCGAGTTCCGCGCCTGGCTGCCCATCATGTACGGCTGTGACAACTTCTGCACCTACTGCATCGTGCCGTATGTCCGCGGCCGCGAAAAGAGCCGCAGGCCCGGCGATATCCTGGCGGAGTTCCGCGGCCTTGTGGAGGCAGGTTATCGGGAGATCACTCTGCTGGGCCAGAACGTGAACAGCTACGGCAAGGGCCTGGAAGAACAGGTGGATTTTTCGGACCTGCTCAATCTGCTGTGTACCGTGCCGGGCGATTATCAGATCCGCTTTATGACCAGCCACCCCAAGGATGCCAGCCACAAGCTGATCGATACCATCGCCGCGCAGCCGCATCTGTGCAAACACCTGCATCTGCCGGTGCAGTGCGGCTCGGACCGGCTGCTTCAGCAGATGAACCGCCGCTACACGGTGGAGCAGTATCTGGAACTGATCGAGTATGCCCGCAAAACGGTACCCGGCATCACGTTCTCCAGCGATATCATCGTGGGCTTCCCCGGTGAGACGGAGGAGGACTTTGCCAAGACGCTGGAACTGGTGCAGAAAGTGGGCTACATGCAGCTGTTCACGTTCATCTACTCCAAGCGCACCGGCACCAAGGCTGCCGAAATGCCAGACCCAACCCCCCGCAAGGAAAAGACCGACCGGATGACCCGTCTGCTCAAAACGCAGGACGAGATCGCCATGGCGCTGGTCAAGGCCCAGGTCGGGCAGACTGTCCGGGTGCTGGTGGAAGGCTATGGCCGCAGCGAGGGCACACTTTCCGGCCGGCTGGACAACAACCTGACCGTGGAATTTGCAGCGGATGCCGCTTTGCTGGGCAGCTATGCCATGGTGCATCTGACCGGTGCCCGCGCCACGGTGCTGCTGGGCGAACGGACTGCATAAAACCGGTATCCTTGTGCCAAAACAAACGAAATGAATATGTGAAAAGGAGAATACTCTGATGGATTGCATTGATCTTTTCAAGCGTGCCGCCATGGCACTTCAGACCGACCCCCGCTACCTGGCCCTGGATCAGGCCCGCAAGGCAAACGATAAGGACGAGGAGCTGCAGAACCTGATCGGTGAATTCAACCTGGCCCGCATGGACCTGAACAACGAGATCGGCAAGACCGAGCGCAGCGATGAGCGCATTGCGGAGCTGAACGAGAAAGTCAACGACCTGTACGGCAAGATCATGGCGGACGAGGGCATGACGGCTTATAACGAGGCCAAGCGCGACTGCGAGAACCTGGTCAACTATATCGACGCGATCATCAACACCGCCATGAATGGCGGCGACCCGATGACCGTGCAGGAGCCCAGCGCCTCCTGCACCGGCAGCTGCTCCACCTGCGGCGGCTGCCACTAAGGAGCAACAAAACGAGAACGCGGCTGTGCTATGCAGGCCGCGTTTTCCTTGCAATGTGCGGTTACGCACTGCAAACCGACATCAAAAACAGCGGGGCAACCCCCAAGAAAGGCGGGCTTTACCATGGCGGAACTGTCGCCCATGATGCAGCAATATCTTGAGATCAAACGACAGCATAAGAACGAGATCCTGTTCTACCGCATCGGCGACTTTTACGAGATGTTCTTCGACGATGCTCTGACGGCCTCACGCGAGCTGGACCTGACCCTGACGGGGAAACAGTGCGGCCAGGAAGAACGCGCCCCCATGTGCGGCGTGCCGTTCCACAGCTACGAGGGCTATGTGGCCCGGCTGATCGCCAAGGGCTATAAGGTGGCCATCTGTGAGCAGGTGGAGGACCCGGCCAAGGCGAAGGGTCTGGTCAAGCGGGACATCATCCGGGTGCTCACGCCGGGCACCATCATTGAGAGCAGTATGCTCCAGGACGATAAAAACAACTATATCGCCAGCATCTACCTCAAGGATGGCGCGGCGGGCCTGTGCTTTGCCGATGTCTCGACCGGAACGGCCCACATCACCGAGCTGCAGCAGGAAAAAATCGTTCCGGCTGTCATTACGGAGCTGTGCCGCTTCCATCCCAGTGAGGTGCTGATCAACCCCGGCCTGCTGGACTGCCGGGAACTGACCAATTACATCAAAAAGAACATGGTCTGCTCGGTGGAGCTGGTGGAAGAAGAACGCTATGCGCCGGGCCTTGTGGCCATTGCACTGGAAAATCAGTTTGGCCGCGACTGGGCTGCCAAAACCGGCATCCGCGAAAACGGCCTGGTGCGCCTGGCCATGGCCGCCCTGCTGGAGTACCTCCACGATACCCAGATCAAAGGTGTGGAGCGGCTGAAAACCGTTCTGGCGTACAATGAGGCCCAGTTCATGCGGCTTTCGCCGGTCACGCGGGCAAACCTGGAACTGACGGAGACGCTGCGCGGCCGCGAAAAGCGGGGCACGCTGCTCTGGGTGCTGGATAAGACCAGCACGGCTATGGGAAAGCGGATGCTCCGCAGCTGGATCGAGCAGCCGCTGATTTCCGGCACGGCCATTAACCACCGCCTGAACGCCGTGGAAAGCCTGGTGCGCCAGACCGTGCAGCGGGGGGATCTGATCGAGGAACTGCACTACATTGCAGACCTGGAACGGATGATGACCCGCACGGTGTACGGCTCCGCGACCCCCAAGGAAATTTACGCCATGGCCCAGACCTGTGACCGTCTGCCCGGCCTGCGTCAGCAGGCCGAAAGCTGCAACTGCCCGGAACTGGCAGAGCTGGCAGCCCAGATCGACCCGCTGGACGATATCAAGGCAAAAATTTATGCTGCCGTGGACCCGGAAGCACCCTCTACCCTCAAGGACGGCGGCGTGATCGCCAAGGGGTACCACCCGGAAGTGGACGAGCTGCGCAGCATCCGCGACAACAGCAAGGGGGTCCTGGCCCAGCTGGAAGCCCGCCTGCGGCAGGAGACCGGCATCCCTAAGCTGAAAATCGGCTATAACCATGTGTTCGGCTATTACATCGAGGTCAGCAACAGCTACAAGAATCTGGTGCCGGAAAGTTATATCCGCAAGCAGACCCTGACTTCCGGCGAGCGGTACATCACCCAGGAGCTCAAAGAGCTGGAAAGCAAGATCCTGGGTGCCCACGAGCGGCTGATCGCGCTGGAACACCGCCTGTTCAACGAGCTGCTGGAAAGCATCGGGGCCCAGCTGGACCGCATCCAGCGCACCGCCAACGCGGTGGCCGAACTGGACGTGCTGGCGGCCCTGGCCCAGGTGGCAGCCGAAAACAACTACTGCCGCCCCATCGTGGACGAAAGTGACGAGCTGCACATCGTGGAGGGCCGCCATCCGGTGGTGGAGCAGATGCTCAAGGGCAGCCTGTTTGTGCCCAACGATACCACACTGAACTGCACTACCGATCGCTGCCTGATCATCACCGGCCCCAACATGGCGGGCAAATCGACCTACATGCGTCAGAATGCACTGATCGCGCTGATGGCGCAGATCGGCTCCTTTGTCCCGGCGCGCGAGTGCCATGTGGGCGTAGTGGATGCCATTTTTACCCGCATCGGCGCATCGGACGATCTTTCGGCAGGGCAGTCCACCTTTATGGTGGAGATGACCGAGGTGGCCGAGATCCTGAAAAATGCCACCGCCAAAAGCCTGGTGGTGCTGGACGAGATCGGCCGCGGCACCTCTACGTTTGACGGCATGAGCATTGCCCGCGCCGTGGTGGAGCATATCTCAGATCCGGCCAAGGGGCTGGGCTGCAAAACGCTGTTTGCCACCCACTACCACGAGCTGACCGACCTGGAAGGCACGGTGGAGGGCGTGAAAAACTACAACATCGCGGTCAAGAAGCGGGGCGAGGACATCACGTTCCTCCGCCGCATCGTCCGCGGCCCCGCCGACGACAGCTACGGCATCGAGGTGGCAAAGCTGGCCGGGCTGCCCGGCACCGTGACCCGCCGTGCCCATGAAGTGCTGCGGGCTTTGGAAGCCGGTGCTCCGAAGAACAAGATTGAACAGATGGACTTTGACGCATTGCAGGAGTATAACTCTCCGGCAGTGCCCAGCGAGGTGCTGGAAAAACTGGATGCGCTGGATGTGGAGACCCTGACCCCCATCGAAGCGCTGAATTTCCTGTACGAGCTGAAAAAGACCCTGAAAGGCAGCCTGAACGGCTGACCGCAGAGCAAGAAAGGGGAGCAACGATATGGCAGTCATCCATGTGCTGGACAAACACACTGCAGAGCTGATCGCCGCCGGTGAGGTGGTGGAGCGGCCTGCTTCGGTGGTCAAGGAACTGCTGGAAAACGCCATTGATGCAGGCGCAGCGCAGATCACCGTGGCGATCGAAGCGGGCGGTGTCAAACTGATCGAGGTCAGCGACAACGGCTCCGGCATCGAAGCACAGTACATTCCCACGGCCTTTATCCGCCACGCTACCAGTAAGATCCGGACGGAGGACGACCTGAACCATATCCACACCCTGGGCTTCCGCGGCGAGGCACTGGCCTCCATTGCCAGCGTGGCGCGGGTGGAGGTCCTGACCCGCACGGAACAAGACGAGTGCGCCTCGGTCTACCGGATCGAGGGCGGGGAAGACTTCCCGCTGGAACTGGGAGCCCGCAGCGTTGGCACCACCATCCGGGTGCAGGATCTGTTCTACAACACTCCCGCCCGGATGAAGTTCCTGAAAAAGGATTCCAGCGAGGGGACCTTTGTGGCCGACACGGTGGCTCATGTAGCCCTGAGCCACCCGGAGATCAGCTTCAAGTTTGTCCGCGAGGGCAAGCTGCAGTATGTGACCCCCGGCGACGGCCAGCTGCGCAGTGCAGCCTATGCTGTGCTGGGCCGGGAGTTCAGCCGCGATCTGGTGGAGCTGGACAACCGGGAAGGCGTGTACCGGGTCTGGGGCCTGATCACCCAGCCCAGGAGCTGCCGCGCCAGCCGCAGCATGCAGTATTTCTACATCAACGGCCGCTATGTCCGCAACCGTACCATGATGGCGGGCATGGAAATGGCGTTCAAGGGCACCACGATGCAGGGAAAGTTCCCTGGAGGAATCTTGCTTCTGGAAATGCCGTCGGACCTGGTGGACGTGAACGTGCATCCGGCCAAAACCGAGGTGCGCTTTGCGCGGGAAAATGATATCTTTGACCTGGTCTATCACGCCGTCAAGCTGGCGCTGGCCCAGCCTGGCACCGGCGAGCGGCTGTTCACCTTTGAATCGGAGAAAAGCAACGAAATATCCAACAAATCGGAAGAAAACGATGATTCGAAAGAAAATTCTGTAAAGGAAAGTAACTTTACAGGACTTTCTGCGGTGATCCCGGGCCAGGCAGAGCCGGGAACGCGCCATGAATCGGCAGCAAAGCCGGAAATCGGATTTGAAGGCTTCACCCCGGCCCCGGCAGCGGCCCAGCCGGTGCGCCCGGAAGCGCCCGGGTACCCGGAGGTCCTGCCTACACCCGCTTCCGGCCGGGAAGCGCCGGCGGAGCATTCCTGGACAACGGTTGCATCGGCAGCCCCGGTGCAGCAGGATGTCACCCTGCACAGCCCGCTGCCGGAGCCGCCGGAAACGGACGAGCCGGAACCGGCTCCTGCCCCGGTGTTCCGCGCGGCCTTGAGGGAAGCCGACCTGGATGTGGAGCCGGAAGCGGACGATCTGCCTCAGACGGACCACATGGCCGCCTGGGATCCGGCTCCGCAGTCAGTGCAGGCAGAATCCGCCCCGGCAGAGCCGGAGCAGCTGGGCTTTGATGTGCAGTCCGGCCCGGAGCCGCTGCATTATGTCGGGGAGCTGTTCAAGACCTATCTCCTTGCAGAGCGCGGGGAGGAGGTCTGCATCATTGACAAACACGCTGCCCATGAGCGGCAGCTGTTTGAAAAGCTGGCCGCCAATTACGGCGATGTCCCGGCCCAGCTGCTGCTGGAACCGCTGGTGGTGGAGCTTTCGGCAGAGGAAAAGACTGCCCTGCTTTCCAATGTGGACCTGCTGGAAAGCGCCGGTTTGGAGATCGACGATTTTGGCGGCAGCAGCGTTTTACTGCGCTCCGTGCCTGCCGATGTGGAACAGGACAGCGCCGAGGACCTGTTGGTGGAGCTGGCGGCAAAGCTTTCCAGGGGCAGCCGCGATGCCCTGAGCGAAAAGACCGAGTGGGTGCTCCACTCCATCTCCTGCCGTGCCGCCATCAAGGCGGGGGACCACACTTCCCCGCAGGAGCTGATGGCCCTGGCCGAAAAGATCCTTTCCGGCGAGGTGCCCCCGTTCTGTCCCCATGGACGACCCTGTGTCCTCAAGTTGACCCGAAAGGAGCTGGAAAAGCAGTTTGGGCGCATCGTGTAACAAGGAAAAGCACCCGGTGCTTGCGGTGGTAGGCCCCACGGCCACCGGAAAAACCGCGCTGGGCGTGGCATTGGCCCGGCAGTTCTCCGGCGAAGTCATCAGCGCCGACTCCATGCAGATCTATCGCGGCCTGGACGTGGGCACGGCCAAGGTGACGGCAGAAGAAACCTGCGGCATCCCGCACCACGGGGTGGATCTCCTGGAACCGGATCAGACGTTCAGCGTGGCGGATTTCACCGCACTGGCCGGAACGCTGGAACAGGAGATCGCAGCCCGCGGGCATCTGCCCGTCCTGGTGGGCGGCACCGGGCTGTATGTCCAGAGCTTTTTATATGGCATCCGCTTTGCGGCGGAAAAGACCCCCGACGGCCTGCGGGAGCAATTGGCCGCAGAGCTGGCGGAAAAAGGTCCCGCTGCCCTGTACGATGAACTGCGGGCCGTGGACCCGGAAGCAGCCGCTGCCATCCACCCCAACAATCAGGTGCGGGTGCTCCGGGCGCTGGAACATTACCGCGCCACCGGCAAAAAACTCAGTGAGCAGAAAGCGGCATCCCTGCCGCCGGAGCGGCCTTATCGGGCGTTGGTGCTGGGGCTGGATTTCCCGCAGCGGGATCAGCTGTACCGCCGGATCGACCTGCGGGTGGATAAAATGATGGAAAACGGCCTGCTGGCAGAAGCAAAGCTCGTGTGGGATCACCGCACGGCGTACCGCACAGCCGCGCAGGCCATCGGATACAAGGAATTTTTTCCGTATTTTGCGGGCGAAAGCGAGCTTGCTCCCTGTGTGGACAAGCTCAAGCAGGCCTCCCGCAACTATGCCAAGCGCCAGCTGACCTGGTTCCGTCACATGGACGGCGTGGTTTGGCTGGATGCTTCGGCCCCGGACGTGCAGGAGCAGGCCGTCCGGCTTGCGAATGAATTTTTGGCGAAAGGGTGAGCGAAGATGCAGGAGGACGCAAAGAGGAGAGAGCTGCCGGATGCCCTGCGGACACTGGCTGGCGTTATCATTGCCTTTTTGCTGCTGGCGGCCCTCTATGTGGGGTATCAGGCCATGCAGGTGCTGTTCCCGCCCAACACCTATGAGACGGCGCTTCTGGCTACCGTGGAGGATCGGGTGGATGCCGAGGGCGTTTTGCTGTTTGAGGAAAGCTATGTCTCCGGCAGCGGCACGCTGGGCTACCTTGTGGCGGACGGCGAGCGCGTTTCGGCCGGGACCGCTGTGGCCGAGGTGTACAGCGATGCTTCCCAGGCGGCGCTCCGCCAGCAGCTGACCCAGCTCAACGATCAGATCGACCTGCTGCGGCGCTCCCAGAACACCACCTCACTGCAATTGGATTCTTTGCGCCGCGACCGCTCGGCTGCCCTGTACGACCTGATGGATGCGCTGGACAGCGGGGACTACACGGAAACGGCCGCAAAAAAAGAGGATTACATCCTTGCACAGAACAAGCTCTGGGTCATCACGGGCGAGGTGGCTGATTTTTCGGATCAGATCGCTGCGCTGGCCCAGCAGGCTTCCTCCGTGCAGGCCCAGCTGGGAACCCCGGCCCAGATCACGGCCCCGCAGACAGGTTACTTTATCCGCAGTTCCGGCACCGGCCGCCTGAACGCCAGCGCCGAGGACATCCTTGCGCTGGATGCGGCGGGCCTCAAGGCCTATGCCGAGTCCTCGCCCACACTGGCGCTGGATGGGTGCGCGGGCAAGATCGTTTCCGGCTTTACCTGGTATTACGCCGGGGTCTGCTCGGCCAAAGAGGGGGAAAAGCTGTTGGGAACCGACGGTAAGCCCCTGAAAAAGAGCGTGGAGATCCGTTTTCCCGGCCAGGTGGAAACGCCCCTGAAAGCCAAGGTGACCGAGGTGACCATTGATGAAGCCGGCGGACTGGCCCGCTTTGTGCTCTCGTGCGAGAGCATCAACGGCGATGTGCTCCGGCTCAACCGTGCGGATGCGCAGATCATCGTGGGGCGCACCACGGGCCTGCGGGTGCCTGCGGCAGCGGTGCATTATCTGAAAGACGACGGCTCCGAGGCCGAGGGCCAGGGCGAAAATTATGTTCCCGGCGTTTACGTCAAGTACGGCAACCTTGCGAAGTTCTGCCGCATCGACCCGGTGGACGATGCCCACCCGCTGGTAACGGAGGGCGACTACCTCATCGTTTTGCCCAGCGGAACGGCAGGTTCGGTCAGTCAGGTGCGGCTTTATGACGAGATCGTGGTGTCCGGACAAAATTTGTATGATGGAAAACTTTTGTAGTTATTGACATCTGCGGCAAAAAATCCGATAATAGTAGAAGCTATTTGCAGCTCTCCTGCAAAGGCACCAGGCAGCAGCGGCTGCCCGAATGAAAGGAGCAATACTATGTCTTTCGTGGATAGTCTCAAAAAGGGCCTTTTCGGCGGTGAAGAAGATTACGACGATCAGTACATTGATGATGGCCCTCAGATGGTGAACAACAACAGCGGTCTCGGTGTCGGCATAGACGATGCGGAGGAGGACCCTGCCGAGGGCACCACCAAAAAGAATAAGGTGGTCAACATCCACGCCACGACCCAGCTCAAGGTGGTCCTGGTCAAGCCGGAACGGTTTGAAGATGCCAGCACCATTGCCGACCACTTGAACAACAAGCGCACGGTGGTTCTGAATCTGGAATCCACCAACAAGGAAGTGTCCCGCCGCCTGGTGGATTTCCTGTCCGGCGTGGCCTATGCCAACAATGGCCAGATCAAGCGGGTAGCCAACAGCACTTTCATCATTACTCCGTACAACGTGGATATCATGGGCGATCTGCTGGACGAGCTGGAGAACAATGGCGCGTTCTATTGATCCGGCTCCCAAGGCAGTGCGGGGGTTTGTGCCTGCCCGCAGCGACGAGGAGCGCTTTCTCATGCGGCATGTGGAGGATCTGGCCCGCGCGGCGTTTGCCCGCGGCATCTCCCGGTATTCCTCGTTTTTGAGCGACCGGGAACAGGATCTTGCAAAGGCGGCGCTCAACCGGGCGGATGTTCCGCCGGAAGCATATCACTTTGCGGGCGGCTGGCCGGGTGCGGAGCGCAAACTGCTCTGCCTGGAGCCGGAGGATGCCTGTCCGGCAAGCCCGCTGTGCTGCGTGCAGCTGCGCAGCCGGGCACCGGCCGGGGCTGATCTGCCTGCCCACAAGGATTATCTGGGCAGCCTGATGGGGCTGGAACTGAAGCGCGAAGCGCTGGGCGATATTGTGCTCCCGGCCACAGAGCCGGGCGCGGCTTATGTCTTTGCGCTGGAACCGGCAGGGGAGCTGATCTGCCGGGAGCTGCTCACCGTGGGCCGCACGGAGGTCACAGCCCGGATGCTGCCGCTGGATCAGCTGCCGCAGTTCCCGCAGGCGGAGCGCCGGCTTCAGACGGCTACGGTGTCCTCCCTGCGGCTGGACGCTGTGCTGGCGGCCATGCTCCGCTGCAGCCGCGGGCAGGCCAGCGAGCTTGTGGCGGCGGGCCGGGTGGAGATCAACCACCTGCCGGCCGAAAGCGTCCATGCCCCGGTGTATGAGGGCGATGTGTTCACCGTGCGCGGCAAGGGCCGCTTTGGCCTGACGGCATTGCCCGGAAAAAGCAAAAAAGACCGATCGATCATTGAGTTTTTTCAGTATTGAACAAAAAGGGAGGAAATCACTATGCTGACCCCGCAGGATGTGCGCTCTGTGCAATTTGAAAAAAACCTCCGCGGTTATCGCACCGAAGATGTGGACCGCTTTCTGGATAAGGTGGAGGAGCAGCTCAAGCAGGACAATGACCTGGCTGAGCAGCTCCGCCGCCAGATCACGGATCTGACAGCGGAAAACGAGCGCCTGCACAAGGAAATGGCAAACTACGAAGCAGACGGCGATATGCTCAAGAGCGCGCTGATCAATGCCCAGCGGATGGGCGAGAACGTGATCCGTGAAGCAAACCAGAAGTCGGAGGAGATCCTGCATCGTGCAAACCTGCGCGGTGATGATATTATCCGTGATGCCAACGAGCTGCTGCAAAAGGCAAGTGACCGCGCGGATGAGATCATCAACGAGGCAAACGAGAAAAAGCTTGCCCAGGAACGGGAGTATGACCGTGTGCGCCTGGAGGTCACCCGGTTCAAATCCGATGTGCTGAACCTGTACCGCAGCCATGTGGAGTCGCTGAGCCGCCTGCCGGAGTTCCAGAAAGAAGAACCGGAGGATGAACAGGCGGCTGCGGCCGAGGAGCCTGCCCAGGAGGCGGCTGCCCTGACCGAGGAGATCCGCGAGGCCCAGCCGGAAACCGAGGCCCCGGAAAAGGAGGCGGAGGAACCCGCTGCGGAAGAAAAGACCGAGGACTTCTGGGAAAAGGACGAGAGCCAGCTCAAGCTGGACCCGCCTCCGGCCCCCGCTGCGGAGGATGCGGACGCTGAACCGGATTACACCGCATTCAAGGGTGTCAAATTCAGCGAGTGATCCCAAGGCATTTTGAAAATTAGAGGAGTGTGTAACCATTGGCTAAGAATAAGTCTCAGTACGACAGTACCCTGAACCTGCCCAAGACCCTGTTTGAGATGCGTGCCGGCCTGCCCAAGAAAGAGCCGGTCATGCTGAAGGACTGGGAGGACAACGACCTGTACAACAACCTGATCAAGCACAACGACGGCAAGCCCAAGTTCGTCCTGCACGACGGCCCTCCGTATGCAAACGGCAACATCCACATGGGCACCGCTCTGAACAAGATCATCAAGGATATCATCATCCGCGAAAAGAACATGGATGGCTTCCAGGCCCCCTATGTGCCCGGTTTTGATACCCACGGCCTGCCCATTGAGCTGAAAGCTCTGTCCTCCGTGGGCGAGAAGAAAAAGGACATCTCCAAGCTGGAGCTGCGCCAGATCTGCGAAAAGTTTGCCACCGAGCACATCGGCATCATGAGCGATCAGTTCAAGCGTCTGGGCGTGATCGGCGATTTTGAGCATCCGTATCTGACCCTGAAGCCGGAGTTTGAGGCCCGCCAGATCGAGATCTTTGGCGAAATGGCCAAGAAAGGCTATATCTACAAGGGCCTGAAGCCCGTGTACTGGTGCCCAGACTGCCGCACCGCTTTGGCGGAGGCCGAGATCGAGTACGGCGAGGATGAGTGCGATTCCATCTTTGTCCGCTTCCATGTCTCGCAGGACCCCAACGGTGTGCTGGCAAAGTACGGCATCCCGATGGACAAGACCTATTTCGTGATCTGGACGACCACGACCTGGACCCTGCCCGCCAACGAGGCCATCTGCCTGAACGGCCAGTTTGAGTATTCGTTCGTCAAGATCGGCGAGGAGTATCACATCATGGCCACGGAGCTGGTCAAGAGCGTGATGGATGCCTGCCACATCGAGAACTACGAGATCGTGGGCCAGCCCGTCAGCGGCGCTGAGTTTGAGCTGATGCGCTACAACCACGTCTACCTGCCCAAGGAGGGCACCGTCATCCTGGGCGACCACGTTACCCTGGAAAGCGGTTCCGGCTGCGTTCACACCGCAGGCGGCCACGGCGTGGACGACTTCAACGTCTGCCAGAAGTACCCCCAGGTGCCCATCACCGTCCCCGTGGACGATGGCGGCTACCTGACCGAGCTGGCCGGCAAGTACGCAGGCCAGCGTGTTTGGGCTGCCAACAAGACCATTCTGGCTGACCTGACCGCTTCCGGCGCTGTGATGGGCCAGGTTCACATCAAGCATCAGTATCCGCATTGCTGGCGCTGCCACAACCCCATCATCTTCCGTGCAACGGAGCAGTGGTTCTGCTCTGTGGCCAAATTCCGTGAGGATGTCTACAAGGCCATCGACACCGTGAATTGGATGCCCGACTGGGGCCACGACCGGATGCGCGGCATGGTCCGCGACCGCAACGACTGGTGCATCAGCCGCCAGCGCACCTGGGGCGTGCCCATCCCGGCGTTCTACTGCAAGAAGTGCGGCGCTTACCACATCACCGATGCCACCATCAAGGCGGTCAGCGAGCTGTTCCGCAAAGAGGGCTCCGATGCCTGGTATCGGTATGAAGCCGAGCAGATCATCCCCGCAGGCGAAGTCTGCGAGAAGTGCGGTGCTTCCGAGTGGACCAAGGACACCGATATCATGGATGTCTGGTTCGATTCCGGCTCCACCCACGCTGCCGTGCTGGAGGAGCGCCCGGAGCTGAGCTTCCCCGCCGATATGTATATGGAGGGCGGCGACCAGTTCCGCGGCTGGTTCCAGTCCAGCCTGTTGACCAGCGTGGCAAGCAAGGGCTGCGCACCGTACAAGTCCGTTCTGTGCCACGGCTGGGTCGTGGACGAGCAGGGTAAGCAGATGCACAAGAGCGCCGGCAACGGCGTGGAGCCCAGCGAGATCATCAAGGATTACGGCGCTGATATCATCCGCCTGTGGGTCGCTTCTTCCGATTACACGGTGGACGTGCGTGCCGGTAAGAACATCTTCAAGCAGCTGAGCGAAGCCTACCGCAAGATCCGCAACACCGCCCGCTTCATCCTGGGCAACCTGGACGGCTTTGATCCCAACACCGACTGTGTGGCGGACGACCAGCTGCAGGAGATCGACCGCTGGGCACTGGCGGCTCTGGATGACCTGATCGTGAACGCCAAGGCGGGTTACGATGTCTACGACTTCAACAAGGTCTACCATGCTGTTTACAATTTCTGTGTGGTGGCCATGTCCAACTTCTACCTGGATGTCACCAAGGATCGTCTGTACTGCACCAACGGCGCAGGCCGCAAGGCAGCCCAGACCACCATGTACAAGATCCTGGTTGCTCTGGACAAGATCGTTGCCCCCATCCTGTGCTTTACCAGCCAGGAGATCTGGGACTTCCTGCCCAAGACCGAGGGCATGAACAAGTACGTCGTGTTCGAGGAGATGCCCAAGGCAGGCGAGTATGCTGCCGATGATGCATTCAAGGCCAAGTGGGCACAGCTCATTGCCGTGCGTGACGAGGTCAAGAAAGTCCTGGAACAGGCTCGTGCCGAAAAGACCATCGGTGCTTCTCTGGAAGCTGCCATCACCCTGTACTGCAATGACGCCGTCTATGACCTGCTGAACAGCATCCCCATGGACGAGCTGGCTGACCTGATGATCGTCTCCCAGGTGGAGCTGGTCAAGGGCGAGGGCGGCGCTGCAAGCGCTGTCGAGGGCCTGGGCGTTGCAGCCGCACACGCCACCGGCGAAAAGTGCGAGCGCTGCTGGAAGTATTCTGCCACCATTGGCAGCCATGCGGCTCATCCCACCCTCTGCGCACGCTGCGCAAGCGTGGTGGAAGCATAAGCTTTCCAATTTCTGAACGCTGCGGCGCTCCTTTCGAGCAGGGGGCGCCGCTTTTTGGTATCAAAAACACAGGCAGCTGGAACGCTGCCGTTGGGAGTAAATTATGGCATTTGTGATCTTCAATCTACTATGTACGGCTGCGTTGATCGGTCTGGATCAGATCATCAAGCTCTGGGCTGTCCGTGTTCTGCAGCCGATGGGGGCGATGCCTCTGATCCCCCATGTAGTGGAGCTGCGGTTCGTGCTCAATCAGGGCATGGCGTTCAGCCTGCTCAGCGGCAGGCAGCTGTTTTTGATCGTCGCAACGAGCGCGGCGCTGATCCTGGTGGCATATTGGCTGTTTTTCCGCAGCCGGAACAACCGGCTGCAGCAGGCGGCGCTGATCCTGGTGCTGGGCGGCGGCATCGGCAATCTGATCGACCGTGTGCTGAACGGCGAAGTGGTGGATTACATCAACCTGCTGTTCATGCGGTTTGCGGTGTTCAATTTTGCGGACATCTGCGTCTGTGTGGGCGTGGCGCTGTGGGTGCTGGTGATCTTCCTGGAGGAACTGCACCCGGACGAAAAAGCCCCGAAGGAGCAGTGACCCATGGAACAGCGTGAATTCATTGTGGAAGCGGAGAGTGCCGGGCAGCGCATCGACCGCTTCCTCAGCGGCGAGGATACCGGCCTTTCCCGCAGTGCCTTACAGGGGCTGGTGGCGGCCGGGCATGTGCTGTGCAACGGCAGGGCCCCGGCCAAAAGCCTCAAGCTCAAGGCAGGGGACATCATCCTGCTGGAGATCCCGGATGCAAAACCCATTGAAGCGGTGCCGCAGGACATCCCGCTGGACATCGTGTATGAGGATGAGCACCTGCTGGTGGTCAACAAACCCAAGGGCATGGTGGTCCATCCGGCCCCCGGCAACCCGGACGGCACACTGGTAAACGCCCTGCTGTGGCACTGTAAGGGCAGCCTTTCCGGCATTGGCGGCGAGATCCGCCCCGGCATCGTCCACCGCATCGACAAGGACACCAGCGGCCTGCTGGTGGTGGCAAAGGACGATGCAACGCACATCGGGCTGAGCCGACAGATGGCCGTACACAGCGTGGAGCGTGCCTATCACACCATCGTCTACGGCGGCTTTGCGCAGGACGAGGGATTTGTGGAAAGCAGCCTGGGCCGCAGCAAGACTGACCGCAAGAAGATGGCCGTTTATCCGGCCGGTGAGCCGCACACCAAGTATGCCTACACCGGCTACAAGGTGCTGGAACGGCTGGGCGAGTTCACCCTGCTGGAATGCCGCCTGAAAACCGGCCGTACCCACCAGATCCGGGTACACATGGCATCCATCCATCATCCGGTGGCGGGAGACCCGGTCTATGGTCCCCACAACTGCATCACCAGCCTGCATGGGCAGTGCCTGCACGCCAAAACGCTGGGCTTTGTCCATCCCATCACCGGCGAGCAGCTGCGGTTCGATTCCGAGCTGCCGGATTATTTTACCCATTTTCTGGCGCAGCTCCGGCAGCGCACAGGAGGAAACAACCCATGAACACGAGCATTCAAAACACCCTGGTCCTCTGCGATCTGGACCATCTCCTGCTGGACACGGCGGGCAGCCTGCCCCAGCTCCACCGGGATGTGCTGCAGCTGTTTGCCAGCCGCGGCGGCCGCCTGACCGTCTTTTCGCAGCGCTCGCCCCGTGCAGTGCGCACGATGCTGGGGAGTGTGCGTCTCAGTGCGCCCGCTCTGGTCTGCGGCGGAACGCTGGCCTACAATTTTGCCCAGGGCAGCGGCAAAAGCCTGTGCGGTTTTGCGGGGATGGAGGAATCCGTCCTGCGCAGGCTGCCCCTGATGCCGGGGCTGGGGATCGCCCTGCAGATGCAGGATAGCTCCACCCGCGTGGTGCGGATGAGCGAGGGGCTTCAGGCGCATCTCCGGCAGGAGTGGACCCCGTTCCTGCTCTGCAACGCAGCCGATGTCAAGGGGGAAGAAGTCCTGCGCATCCTGCTCTATCAGGACAAAAAGCAGACCCCGCTTGTGCCCATGCTGGAAAAAGCGCTGGGCGATACGGCTGCCGTCCTCCATGCCGAGCGGCTGGCTCCGGATCTTCTGGCACTGGTGCCGGGCGTTGTCTCCGGTACGGCCATGCTCAATGCGGTCTGTCCCGCAGCCGGTTATTCGGCCGGACAGCTCACGGTGCTGGCCGACTGTGCCCAGATGCTGGAACTGCTGCGCTTGGCCGGGCAGGGCGTTGTGCCCGCCGATGCCGCCCCGGAACTGCGCCTTGCGGCCAGTCAGCTGACCCTGACCGACCACGATGCCGGTGCGGCTGCGGAGTTTTTGTACGGCCTGGTGCGTGCAGCCGAGGCCGCCGTGTAAAAGAACCGTAAAGTCCTCTGCAAATTCTCCGCAGAGGGCTTTCTTTTTTCAGGAAAGTCAGGTACAATGAAGAAAAGCAGATTCAAACAGACCGAGCAGCTGTTTCTGCTTGCGGCAGCGGCTGTTTGCGCGGTCAGTGTGGCGCTGGCATTCTGGTTTGCAGTGCCGCTGCGTCCGCAGCAGGCGCAAAGTGCGTTCCAATCGGTGCCGCTGATCCAGCTGGCGCGTGTTGATCTGAACACCGCCGACCAAGCCGCACTTTGCACGCTGCCCGGTGTGGGCGAAAAGCGGGCACAGGCGCTGCTGGAATACCGCGGCAGCCATGGCCCGTTCCGCAGCGTGGAGCAGGCGGCCGAGGTGCCCGGCCTGACGGCAGAGATCGTAGCACAGTGGGCAGACCTTGCCTATGTGAGCGAACCGCCCGGAAAAGGGGAGAAACAATGAAAGAGGAAACAATTTTTATCAACCGCGAGCTGAGCTGGCTGGATTTTAACCGCCGGGTCCTGGTGCTGGGCAAGGATAAAAATGTCCCGCTGGCCGAGCAGGTCAAATTTTTGGCGATCTATGGCTCCAACCTGGATGAGTTCTTCATGGTCCGGGTGGGTTCTTTGCAGGAGCGCGCGAACCTCATGCATGGCAAAAAGGATAAGCGCGAGAACAAAACGAACATGACGGCCGAGGAACAGCTGAACGCCATCATGCCCAAAACGGCCCGCCTGCAGGAGGACTGCGACAAATACTACGAAAAAGCAGTGGAAAACCTCGCAGCCTGCGGCTACAAAAAGGTGGACTTTGATGCGCTGAACAAAGAAGAAGAACATTTCTGGAAAAAGTATTTCCAAAACGAGCTGTTCCCCATCCTCAGCCCGCAGATCGTGGACAGCCGCCATCCGTTTCCGTTCCTGCGCAATAAGGAAATCTACCTTGGCGTTCTGCTCAAGGAAAAAGAGGGCCAGAGCCTTGGCATGATCCCCATTTCCAGCCAGATGGAGCGGCTGCAGCTGGTCCGCCGGGAAGGCCGCACTGAGTTTGCCCTGACCGAGGAGCTGGTGCTCCATTATGCGTCCCTGATCTTTGGCAAGGACACCGTGCAGGAAAAATGCCTGTTCCGCGTCACCCGCAACGCCGACATCGACGTGAAAGAGGGGATGATGGATCATGATATCGACTACCGCGAGATCATGGCCGACCTGCTCAAGCGCCGCCGCAAGCTGGCAGCCGTCCGGCTGCAGGTCACGCCCACGGCCCCGCAGGAGATCGTCCGCCTGCTCTGCAGCCGCCTGGAACTGAGCCACAAGCGGGTGTTTGAACAAAAAAGTCCGCTGGACCTGAGCTTTTTCTACAAGCTGACCGCCAAAATGGAAGCCGATGGCCACCCGGAACTGTTTTACCCCACGGCCCGGCCCATGCTGCCGCCGCAGGATTACGACCTGGCTGCCCAGGTGCAGCAGCATGATGTGCTGCTCAGCTATCCGTATCAGTCCATCCGGCCGTTCATCGCCATGCTGAAAAAGGCCGCGCAGGACCCGGACGTGATCTCCATCAAGATGACGCTGTACCGGATGGCGCGCGAATCCCAGATCGTGCAGGCCCTGATCGAAGCGGCCGAAAACGGTAAGGAGGTCGTGGCCCTGGTGGAGCTGCGGGCCCGCTTTGACGAACAGAACAACATCGACTGGTCCAAACAGCTGGAGGAAGCGGGCTGTACCGTTCTGTACGGTCTTGAGGACTATAAGGTACACTCCAAGCTGACCCTTATCACCAAAAAGTGTGCCCAGGGATACAGTTACATTACCCAGATCGGCACCGGAAACTACAACGAAAAGACCAGCGAGCTGTACACCGACCTTTCGTTCATCACGGCGGATCATGCCATCGGCGAGGAAGCATCCAATGTGTTCCAGAACCTTGCCGTGCAAAAACTGACCGAGACCAGCGACAAGATGCTGGTGGCACCGCTGCGCTTCAAGAGCGTTCTGCTGGACGAGATGGATCGGGTGATCACCGCAGCCCGCCTGGGCCGCCCGGCTTCCATGATCCTGAAAAACAACTCCATCAGCGACCGGGATATCATCCTGAAGCTGCAGGAGGCCAGCTGTGCCGGGGTGCGGATCGACATGATCGTGCGCGGCATCTGCTGCGTTCGTGCCGGGGTTCCGGGCAAGACCGAAAACCTGCACATCCGCAGCCTGGTGGGCCGCTATCTGGAACACAGCCGCATTTACAGCTTTTACGATGGCACGGAGACCCGCATCTACATTGCCTCCGGCGATTTCCTCACCCGCAACACCGAGTGCCGGGTGGAGGTCGGCGTGCGGGTGGAGGACCCGGTGCTGATCCGGAAGCTGAGCGATATCCTGGATCTCCAGCTGCGGGACAATGTCAACGCGCGGGAGATGCAGCCGGATGGCAGCTACCAGCGGGTCAAGCCTGCTCCGGGCGAGCCGCTGGTCAATGGCCAGATGGGCATGTACGAGCTGCTCAAAGATGATTGGACGGCTTGTAATGCCCAGCCGGAAGCGCCCGCCCCTGCGGCGGAGCCTCAGCCGGAGCCAAAAGCCCCGGAAAAAGAGCCGGAACCTGCTGAACCGGCAAAACAGCCTGAGCCGGCGGCGGCCCCGCCGAAAGCAGAGCCTGCGGCAGCGGCACCGAAACCGGCGGCTTGTGCGGCGCAGAGTACACCTGCCCCGCTTCATGCCGCCCGTGCGGAGCGCCATGGCCACCCGAACCTCCTCCAGCGGCTCCATGATTGGTTCCGGCGGTAAATACCGGATCTTCACCCTCTGGCAAAACGCCGGAGGGTGTTTTTGTTCTCCACGTTCCCGCTCCTGCATACACTGTCCAAAACGGAGGGCGGGAAGATGCAGGCGATGCGGAGCGGACAGGGACGAGCAGGGAAGCGTAACAACAGAAAGCGGGCGGCGGTGCTGGCGCTGACCTTTTTGCTGGCCGGGCTGCTGGCGGGCGGGGTGCTCCGGGCCTGTGCCGGGAAAAGCGCCCCGGCGGGGGCATCGCTGAAACAGGCAAAGCCGGGGCAGGCGCTCTGCTTTCCGCTGGAAACCACGGCCTGGCGTGTTTCGGATCCCTACGGCTGGCGGGCGGACCCGTTTACCGGGCAGGAGGAGTTCCACCGGGGCGTGGATCTGGCCTGCGCAGAAGGAACGGTTGTGCGGGCCGCGCTGGATGGCGTGGTAACGGCTGCCCGGCGCAGCGTAACGTATGGAAACTATGTGCGCCTGATCCATGCCGACGGCCAGGAGACGATCTATGCCCACATGCAGTATCTCTATGTCCGGGCCGGGGAGATCGTCACGACGGGCCAGCAGCTGGGCACCGCCGGGCAGACGGGCCGGGCCACCGGAGCGCACCTGCACGTTGAATTTTTGGCGGGCGGCATCCGGTACGACCCCTCCGCCGCGCTGGGTCTGCCATGAGCCGGGGCATCCGGTGCGGGCCGCTGGTGTTCCGCGACCCGCTGCTGCTCTGCGGTGTGTTGTACGTTCTGCTCTGGAGGGATGCCAGTGGCTTTCTGCGGCTGGGGCTGCTGGCGGCGTTCCTGCACGAATGGGGGCATATTGCGGCGTATGGGGCAATGTTCCACCGCTTTCCGGTGATCGAGGTGACGATGACCGGCTTTTGTATGCGGACACGCGGGCAGGCAATGACCCTGCGGCAGACCGCATTGCTGGCTGCGGCGGGTCCGGCGGTCAATCTTTTGCTGGCGGGGCTCTGGGCGTGGAAGCTGGATCAGCGGGCCACCATTCGGGCCGGCGCATTCCTGGCGGCCAATCTGCTGACGGCAGCATTCAATCTGCTGCCGATCCCGCCGCTGGATGGGGCGCAGCTGGCGGAATGCGTGTTCCTTTGCCGGAAGCAGGAAAACAGTGATTGCAATTCCCGCCCGAATCGGGTACAATAAAACGAATGAAGTAAAACTGTTCTTGTCAATGGAGGAACTTGATGTTTGATCCGAAACTGAAAGAAGCGCTGGGCCGGGTGCAGAAACCGGGCCGTTATACCGGCGGCGAGCCGGGCAGCGTTTATAAAGAAAAGGCCCGGATGGATGTCCGGTTTGCATTCTGCTTCCCGGATACCTACGAAGTTGGCATGTCGTTCCTGGGGGAAAAGATCCTGTACGAGCTGCTCAACAGCCACGAAAACTGGTGGTGTGAGCGCGCGTTCATGCCCTGGCTGGATATGAAAGCCGAGATGGAACGCCTGGACCTGCCGCTTTATACGATGGAAAGCAAAGACCCGCTCACGGCGTTTGATGCCGTGGGCTTTACGCTCCAATATGAGCTTTCGTATACCAACATCCTGGCTATGCTGGATCTGGCGCATATCCCGTTCTACGCCAAGGACCGCGACGAACATTGGCCGCTGATCGTGGCGGGCGGCCCCTGCGCCTGCAACGCGGAGCCCATTGCGGATTTCTTTGATGTGATCCAGCTGGGGGAGGGCGAGCGGCAGCTGCCATCCATCTGTGCTGAGATCGAGAAAGCCAAAAAGGAGGGCGGCGTTTCCAAAAAGGAACTGCTGCGCCGCATTGCCAGGATCCCCGGTGTGTATATCCCGGCGTTCTACGATGTGACCTATTATGAGGACGGCCGGGTCAGGGCGATCACCCCCAATGAGCCGGGCATCCCGGCGGTGGTCACCAAGGCCATCATCAAAAACCTGAACGATTTCACCCCGCCCACCAACTTTGTGGTGCCCATGGTGGGCGCGATCCAGGATCGTGCCAGCGTGGAAGTGCTGCGCGGCTGTGTGCGCGGCTGCCGGTTCTGCCAGGCGGGCTTTTTGTACCGGCCCATGCGCCAGCGGGATGCCAGCCTGCTGAACCGGGCGGCACAGGATCTGTGCGCCAACACCGGCTACGAGGAACTCAGCCTGTCCAGCCTGTCCACCTCGGACCACAGCCAGCTGGAAGAACTGCTGGATGATCTGAACGAGTGGGCCCCCAAGGAGCATGTCAGCCTGTCGCTGCCCTCGCTCCGGATGGACAACTTTTCTCAGAGCCTGATCGAAAAGACCACCAAGGTGCGCAAGAGCGGCCTGACCTTTGCAGCCGAGGCCGGCACTCAGCGCCTGCGCGATGTCATCAACAAAAACGTCACCTGGGACGAGATCGAAAAAACCTGCTCGCTGGCGTTTGCCAACGGCTACACCTCGGTCAAGCTCTACTTTATGATGGGCCTGCCCACCGAGACGATGGAGGACATTGAGGGCATTGCCGAAACGGCTCAGAAAGTGGTGGATCTGTATTACAGCAATCCCAAACACGCCAAGGGCCGCGGCGTACAGGTGACCATCAGCTGCTCCTGCTTTGTGCCAAAGCCCCACACGCCGTTCCAGTTCGTGCCCATGGACACCGAAGAAATGCTCCGGGCCAAGCAGAAGCATCTGCTGGAAAGCGTCCGCAGCCGGAAGATCAAAGTGAATTACCACGACAGCACCACCAGCTTTCTGGAGGGCGTGTTCGCCAAGGGTGACCGCCGCCTGGCTCCGGTGATCCTGGAAGCCTACAAGCGCGGCTGTTACTTCGACGGCTGGGAGGAGTGCTTCCGGTATGACACCTGGATGCAGACCTTTGCAGACCTGGGGGTGGACCCCAAGTTTTATTGCCAGCGTCCCATCGGCCTGGACGAAGTGACCCCGTGGAGCCACATGGACTACGGCGTAACGCACGAATACCTGGTGCGGGAGTACAAGAAGGCCCTGGCCGCCCAGACGACTCAGCCCTGCAACCGCGCCTGCCATGGCTGCGGTGCAAATCACCTGTTAGGAGGTCCCTGCTTTGATTACAGTCAGAATCTCGTTTGAGAAGAAAAATGAGGCCTCCTACATCTCCCTGCTGGATCTGCAGCGGGTGATGCAGCGGGTGCTCAAGCGCAGCGGCCTGCCGGTGTGGCATACGCTGGGCTTCAACCCCCATATCTACATGACCTTTGCCTGCCCGCTCTCGCTGGGGCAGGAGAGCGAGTGCGAGTGCGTGGACGTCAAGACCGAGGCCGAAGCCCCGGATTTTGCCCAGTGGCAGACCGCCCTCAACGCCATTATGCCCGCCGGTATCCACGTTACCCGGGTGGCTCCGGTGGAGATGAAGGCGGACAGCATCGCCTTTGCCTGCTACCGCATCAGCTACCCGGCGGCTGCCGCTGCGGTGCTGGAGCAGTATAACGCGCTGGAAGCAGCCCCTGTGGAAAAGCACAGCAAGCGCGGCAAAAAGATCGTGGATCTCAAGCAGCATATCCCGCAGCTGCGCTATACAACAGCAGGGGACACCGTGCAGCTGGAGCTTTGCCTGCCCGCTGCGCAGGAGCTGAACCTGAACCCCTCGCTGCTCACCGGTTTTCTGGAAGAAAAGTTCGGCCTGCCAGCCGCAAGCGCCAACATCCTGCGCACCAAATTTTTAACGGCAGACCGGCAGCTGTTTGCCTGAAGCTGCGCAAAAGTCCGTCTATCAGGCAAAACAGAAAATTTTTGCAAGATTTTTCGCCAAATTGCTTGCATTCAAGCCGGTTTTGTGCTATCCTATTAAGGCGTTAGTGTCCGCTGAGACCACAGCGGGGTTAATGACAAGTATTTATCATTAAACGGGCGGTCCTCTGACGGCTATGCCGTGCATGAACGTCTAAAAACAAATGGAGGATTCAAAAATGGACGCACTGAAGATTATTTCTGAAGGCAGCATCAAGGCTGAAAAGCCCCAGTTCAACGTTGGCGACACCGTCCGCGTTGATGTTCGGATCAAGGACGGCGACCGTGAGCGCATCCAGGCCTTTGAGGGCACTGTGATCGCAAAGAAGCACGGCGGCGTTGCTGAGACTTTCACCGTCCGCCGCGTGGCTTACGGTGTCGGCATTGAGCGTGTCTTCCCCATCAACAGCCCCTTCGTTGAGAAGGTCACCGTTGTCCGTAAGGGCAAGGTCCGCCGCGCAAAGCTGTTCTACCTGCGTGGCCGTACCGGCAAGGCTGCCAAGGTCAAGAGCGATATTTGATGATCCCCGCGTGAACGGGAGGAAAGGGACAACTTGTTGTCCCTTTTTTCTTTATTTGCGGTAAAAAACCAGATCGGGAGGTGCATCGGAAGATGGAAAAGCAGTCGGCAAAAAAGCCGCAGGCCGTCCGCGGCCAGGAACTGTTTGAGTGGTACGAGGCGCTGATCTCGGCGGCGCTGGTGCTGGTGCTGATTTTTTCGTTCGTGTTCCGGATCATCCAGGTGGATGGCGAATCCATGGTGCCCACCCTGCAAAATGGCGATAAGCTGATCGTCTGGGGGGCGGGCTACGAGCCCCGGCGGGGCGATGTGGTCATCGTGGACAGCTACACGGCCTACGGCAAGCCGCTGGTCAAGCGGGTCATCGCCAAGGGCGGCGACACGGTTTCCATCGACTACCAGACCGGCACCGTCTCCGTGAACGGGGAAGTGCTGCAGGAAGATTACATTGCGGAGCCCACCTACCTGGGGTATGACATCACGTTCCCCTATACGGTGCCGGAGGGCACCGTATTCGTGATGGGCGACAACCGCAATGCTTCGCTGGACAGCCGTTCTTCCTATGTGGGCTGTCTGGACGAACGTGATATTCTGGGCAAGGTGCTGCTCTGCTTTTTGCCCGTTTCGGATTTTGGAGTGGTAAAATGAACAATCAGGATACCCGTTTTGCAAACCAATATAACATCCAGTGGTTCCCCGGGCACATGACCAAGACCCTGCGGATGATGGAGCAGGAGATCCAGCATGTGGACGCAAGCCTCGTGCTGCTGGATGCCCGCATCCCGCTTTCCAGCCTGAACCCGGAGATCGAGCGGATCACGGCCCGCAAGCCCAAGCTCTATGCGCTGAACAAGGCCGACCTGGCCGACCCGGCTGTGACCGAGGAGTGGATCCGGTATTTCCGCGCCGCCGATGCAGGCTGTGTGGCCATCAGCGCCAAGCAGAAAGGCGGAGCCAATGCGGTCAAAGCGGCCATTGAAAAAGAGCTGGCCGGGCTGCTGGAACGCCGCCAGAACCGCGGCATGGGCGGTGCCAAAACGCAGGTGATGCTCTGCGGCATCCCCAATGTGGGCAAGTCCACCTTTATCAACACCTTTGCGGGTTCGGCCCGCGCCAAGGCGGCCGACCGCCCCGGCGTGACCAAGGGCAAGCAGTGGGTCAGCACCGAAACATTCGACCTGCTGGATATGCCGGGCGTGCTGTGGAAAAAGTTTGATTCCAAGACCATCGCGTCCAACCTGGCGTTCATCGGATCCATCAAGGATGATATCCTGGACGTGGAGGAACTGGCCATGAACCTGCTGGACGAGGTGCGCCGCAATTACCCGGACCTGGTGGCCCAGCGCTATAAGCTGGATGCCGAGACGCTGGCCCTGCCGCCCTATGAGCTGATGGAAGCCATCGGCCGCAAGCGCGGCCTGCTGGTGCGGGGCGGCGAGGTGAACACCGAGCGCTGCGCCGTGATGCTGGTGGACGAGTTCCGCGCCTGCAAATGGGGCCGCATCTCGCTGGAACGTCCGCCGCAGCGGGATGATCTGGCGGACTTTGCCGGGGAGGACGACGAATGAAGCGGCGTTCTGACGAGGAGATCTCGGCTCCGCTGTATGAGTACGATGCCCAGGTGCGGGCGCAGTACGGCTGCTTTGCCGGTGTGGATGAAGCGGGCCGTGGGCCGCTGTGCGGCCCGGTCTGCGTGGCAGCCTGCATCCTGGACCCGGAAAACCCGGTGTACGGCATCAACGACTCCAAAAAGCTGACCGAAAAAAAGCGGGAAGCCCTGTTTGATGAGATCAAGGAAAAAGCGCTGGCGTATCAGATCGTGTTCGTCGGCCCGGACATCATCGACCGGGAAAACATTCTGAACGCGACCATGGGCGGCATGCGGCAGACCGTGGAAACGCTGGATATCGTGCCAAACCTTGTTCTGGTGGACGGCAACCGCACCCCGGCCGGGCTGCAGATCCCCGCACAGCCGGTGGTCAAGGGCGATGCGACCAGCGCCAGCATCGGAGCCGCCTCGGTTCTGGCCAAGGTCAGCCGGGACCGCTACATGCTGGAACTGGACCAGCAATTTCCCCAGTATCAGCTGGCAAAGCACAAGGGCTACCCCACAAAGCTGCACTATGAGCTGATCGCGCAGTACGGCATCCAGCCGTTCTACCGCCGCAGCTTTTTGAAAAAGCAGGGCTACTGGCCGGAGGGCAAGTGATGGACCGCGCCCGGACCGGCCGCACTGGCGAGGCCGTGGCGGCCCGCTCTTACCAGAAACAGGGCTGTGAGCTTCTGGAACACAACTACCGCACCCGGATGGGGGAGATCGACCTGATCCTCCGGGAGCCGGATGGAACGCTGGTGCTGTGTGAGGTCAAGACCCGCAGCCCTGACCCGTTGGCCAGTGCAGCCTCGGCGGTAACGTCCGCCAAGCAGCGCAGGCTGATCCGTACCGCACAATATTACCTCCAGCAGACCGGCCAGAGCGAAAAACCGGTTCGTTTTGACGTTGCCGAAGTAACTCCTCTTGACAGCGGGCGCTGGATGGTACATATTATAAAGGGTGCATTTACCGCGTAACGTGGGTGCATCGGTGGGAAAAAGGCAGGATCACGGCGGTTGCCGCTGCCATCAAAAAGGGGCCAAGGCGGGCCCCGCGGACGAAAAGGAGCTACGACATGCAGTTTTTCAGCACGAGAGACCGGAACCGTGTGGTAAGTGCATCGCAGGCCATTGCACAGGGTCTGTCGGACGAGGGCGGTCTGTTTGTACCGCAGAGCTTTCCGCAGGTGGATGTAAAAGCGCTTTGCGCACTGGATTACCCCGAACTGGCGGCAGCCATCGTGGGGCAATATCTGACCGATTATTCGCAGGACTTTCTGAAGCAGGCTGCCGCGCAGACCTATGGCGCGGCATTTGGCGGCAAGGCGGGCTATCTGGCCCCGGTTTCGGACGAGGTCTATTCTTTGGAACTGTGGCATGGCCCGACCTGCGCGTTCAAGGACTATGCGCTTCAGCTGATGCCAAAGCTCTTGGTGGAGGCCAAAAAGAACCTGAACCGCTCGGAAAAGACTCTGATCCTGGTGGCGACCAGCGGCGATACCGGCAAGGCCGCGCTGGACGGCTACCACGACATTCCGGGGGTGGAGATCGCAGTGTTCTTCCCCACGGGCGGCACCAGTGAGATCCAGCGCTTGCAGATGGCAACGCAGGAGGGCGCAAATGTGGCTGTGTACGCGGTGCGCGGCAACTTTGATGATGCGCAGACCGGTGTCAAGCGTGTCTTTGGCGACCCGGCCGTTGCGGCCGAGCTGGAAAAGCGGAACATCCGCCTGTCCAGCGCCAACTCCATCAACTGGGGCCGTTTGGTGCCGCAGATCGTCTACTACTTTGCGGCCTACGCCCAGCTGCTCAAGGCCGATAAGATCACCTTTGGCGACAAGGTGGATTTCTGCGTGCCGACGGGCAACTTCGGCGATATCCTGGCCGGTTACTATGCAAAGCAGATGGGTCTGCCCGTGGGCAAGCTGATCTGCGCTTCCAACGAGAACAATGTCCTGACCGATTTCCTCACCACCGGTACTTATACAGCCAAGCGGGAGTTCTTCAAGACCACCTCGCCCAGCATGGACATCCTGGTGTCCTCCAACCTGGAGCGGCTGCTCTATCATGTCACCGGCAGCGACACCGAGGTGGCCGCCCTGATGAAAGATCTTGCCGAGACGGGCAGCTATACCGTGCGTCCGGAGACGCTGGCCGCCATCCAGGAAAGCTTTGGCTGCGGCTGGAGCAGCGAAGCCGAGGTGGCAGGGGAAATCCGCACCCGCTATGAGAACGATAACTACCTGTGCGATACCCACACCGCAGTGGCGTTCCATGTGGCAGGCCGTGCAAAGCGGGCCGGGGTGCCGATGGTGGTGCTTTCCACGGCATCGCCCTACAAGTTCCCCCGCAGCGTGCTGGAAGCTTTGGGCCACACCGCCCCGCAGAACGATTTTGAGGCCATGCAGCAGCTGGAAACGGTCACCGGCAGCTCTGCCCCGGCAAGCCTTGCCGCCCTGCGGCAGAAAGCCGAGCGGTTTGATACCGTCATCGACCCGGAGCAGATCGCACAGGTGGCCCTGAGCTATCAGAAATAAACGACCGCCTGCCGGTTCAGAACAGGAGTAACAAGAATGGCACTTTATGTGCTTGGCGATCCTCATCTTTCGCTGGGGGCCTCCAAACCCATGGATATTTTTCCGGGCTGGGACGGTTACCTGGAACGGCTGGAGCGCAACTGGCGCAAGCTGATCACCCCGCAGGACACCATTGTGCTGGCGGGGGACATCAGTTGGGCCATGCGCCTGACCGATACCCGAAAAGATTTTGCGTTCCTGCAGCAGCTTCCGGGCCAGAAGATCATCATGAAAGGCAACCATGATTACTGGTGGACCACGGCCAACAAGATGAATGCCTACCTCAAGGCCGAGGGCTTTGACACCCTGCATATCCTGCACAACAATTCGTACTCCGTGGAGGGGTACGCTTTGTGCGGTACCCGCGGCTGGCTGTTCGATGTAGGGGAACCGCACGATGAAAAGGTGATGAACCGGGAGATCGGGCGGCTGAAGATGAGCCTGGATGCCGCGGAACCGGGGCTGGAAAAGCTGGTGTTCCTGCATTATCCGCCGGTGTACACCGGCACCAGCGCACCGGAGATTGTGGCAACGCTCAAGACCTACGGCATCACCCGCTGCTTTTACGGCCACCTGCACGGCAACGCCATCCGCTATGCGGTGCAGGGGGATGTGGACGGCATCCGCTACAAGCTGGTCAGCGCCGATGGCCTCCGCTTTTGTCCGTACCGGATCAATTAAGGGCGGCAAAAGGCAGGGAAAAGAGCAAAAAAGTCAGAATTTGGGCTGGCAATTGCACCCGGAACGTGCTATAATAAGTTTTGACGCGATTGTTGCACCCAATTGAGCGCGCGCGTCCCCGCATTTCGCAACAGCAAGGACGCGGTGCGCGGTTGCAGGAGACGGCCCGGCCGTCCAACGCAATAGAATTTTTGAGTGGAGGATACACAAAATGAATTTCATCAAGTGCGAAAAGCTCGAGAAGAGCATGGCAGAGCTGCAGTTCTCCATCGATGCAGAGGCTTTCAAGAAGGCCACTGCCGATGTTTTCAAGAAAGAGGGCAAGAAGTACCCTGTTCAGGGCTTCCGCAAGGGCAAGGCACCCCGCGCTCTGATCGAAAAGTTCTACGGTAAGGATATCTTTACCTACGATGCCATCAACGAGCTGTTCCCGGAGGCGTTCGAGGCTGCCGTCAAGGAAGCCGGCGTGGAGGCCGTTGGCCGTCCTGAGGTCAGCGTGGATTCTGCAAGCGAGACCGAGGGCGTGACCCTGACCGTCAAGGTCGCTGTCAAGCCCGAAGTCAAGATCGGCAATTATTCCGGTCTGACCGTGGAAAAGCTGGTCCATACTGTTACCGACGAGACTGTGGACGCTGAGCTGAAGCGTGTGCAGGAGCGCAACGCCCGTGAGCTGACCCGTGAGGGCGCTGCCCAGAACGGCGATATCACCGATATCGACTTCGAGGGCTTTGTGGACGGTGTTGCCTTTGAGGGCGGCAAGGCTGAGCATTACAGCCTGACCCTGGGCAGCGGCAGCTTCATCCCCGGCTTTGAGGACCAGATCGTTGGTCACTCTGCCGGTGAGGAGTTCGACGTGAATGTCACGTTCCCCACCGAGTACCAGGCTGCTGAGCTGGCCGGTAAGGAAGCCGTCTTTAAGATCAAGCTGCATGAGGTCAAGTACAAGGAGCTGCCCGCTTTGGATGACGAGCTGGCAAAGGACTGCTCCGAGTACGACACCCTGGAGGAGTTCAAGGAGTCCATCCGCAAGTCCAACCAGGAGCAGCTGGACAAGCAGGACGACCTGGCGGTTGAGAACGCTCTGGTCGATCAGGTCATCGACGGCATGGAGGCTGAGATCCCCCAGGCAATGTACGATACCCGCATGGACGAGATGGTCAACGACTTCGCATTCCGTGTGGAGCAGCAGGGCCTGCGCCTGGAAGACTACCTGAAGTATATGGGCCAGACCGTGGATCAGTTCCGTGCTTCTTTCATGCCCCAGGCTGAGAAGCAGGTCAAGATCCGCCTGGCTCTGGAGGCTGTTGCCGCTGCCGAGAACATCGAGGCTTCCGAGGAGGATGTCTCCGCTGAGATCAAGCGCATCGCTGACCAGTACAAGATGGAAGAAGATAAGGTCCGCGAGCTGGTCAACGTTGAGGATCTGAAGAAAGACCTGGCCATCAACAAGGCGATCGACTTCATCAAGAGCCACGCAAATGTTGTGGAAAAGGCCGCTGAGGCTGAAAAGACCGGGGACGCTGAGTAATCAGCTGTTCCGGTCAAAGACTGCAGGGCAGACCCTGTAAGCAAAGGTTGTAAAAATTGACCGATACGGCCCAGTTTCTTTTGCCGTATCGGTCAATTTTGCAAATAGAATCATTTCGATCCAGGAGGCGAACTTTATGAGTTTTGTTCCTTATGTTGTGGAACAGTCGGCACACGGTGAGCGTTCCTATGATATTTTCTCCCGTCTGCTGAATGACCGTATCATCGTGCTGAGCGAGGATGTCAACGATACCTCCGCAAGCCTGGTCGTGGCACAGCTGCTGTATCTGGAAGGGCAGGACCCGGACAAGGACATCAGCCTGTATATCAACAGCCCCGGCGGTTCCATCAGCGCAGGCATGGCCATCCATGATACCATGCAGTATATCAAGTGCGATGTCTCCACCATCTGCATGGGCATGGCGGCATCCATGGGCGCATTCCTGCTGGCAAGCGGGACCAAGGGCAAGCGCTTTGCGCTGCCCAACTCCGAGATCCTGATCCATCAGCCGCTGATCGGCGGCCAGGGCGGCGGCCTTTCCGGCCAGACCACCGACATCAAGATCCACGCCGAGCACATGGTGTATATCCGCGATAAGATGAACCACATGCTCAGCGAGTACACCGGCCAGCCGCTGGAAAAGATCCAGCTGGACACCGAGCGCGACAACTATATGACCGCGCTGGAAGCCAAGGAATACGGCCTGATCGATGAGGTCATCGCCCACCGCTGAGGGATCGCTGAAACCAATTGGCGCGGCAATGCCGCGCGCAAGGACCCAGAATAAGGAAACATTGCTATGGCAAACAACAATTCCGGCAGAGATAAAAACGAAAAAGATCTGGTTTGCAGCTTTTGCGGGAAGCATCAGGACGAAGTGGAGCGGATGATCATTGGCCCCGGTGTCAATATCTGCAGCGAGTGCATCGGCCTGTGCTATGACCTGCTGGCTGACAAGCCGGAGCATCCGGGCGCAAACGGCCGCCCCGGCCGCGGCGGTGCAAACCACGCCCGCGTGCAGGCAGCCGAGGGCCTGGCGGTGAACATCATGACCCCGGCCGAGATCAAAGAAGGCCTGGACCAGTATGTGATCGGCCAGGACGAAGCCAAGCGGGTGCTGGCCGTTTCGGTCTACAACCACTACAAGCGTATCCTCAGCGGCAAGGGCTCGGACGTGGAGCTGCAAAAATCCAATGTCCTGCTGCTTGGCCCCTCCGGCGTGGGTAAGACCCTGCTGGCCCAGACGCTGGCTAAGATGCTGGGCGTGCCGTTCGCCATTGCGGACGCGACAACGCTGACGGAGGCCGGTTATGTGGGCGAGGATGTGGAGAATATCCTGCTCAAGCTGATCCAGGCAGCGGATTTTGATGTGCAGAAAGCACAGATCGGCATCATTTACATTGATGAGATCGACAAGATCACCCGCAAGAGCGAGAACCCCTCCATCACCCGCGATGTGGGCGGCGAGGGCGTGCAGCAGGCCCTGTTGAAGATCCTGGAGGGCACCGTGAGCAATGTGCCGCCTCAGGGCGGCCGCAAGCACCCCCAGCAGGAGTTCATCCAGATCGACACCACCAACATCCTGTTTATCTGCGGCGGCGCATTCGACGGCCTGGATAAGTATATCCTGCGCCGCACGGATAAATCTGCACTGGGCTTTGGCAGCAGCCTGAAAGACAACTCCGACGATGCCCAGCGTGCGCTGCTGCGCAAGGTGGAACCCCACGATCTGGTCAAGTTCGGCCTGATCCCGGAGCTGATCGGCCGTCTGCCGGTCATCACCGTGCTGGACGATCTGGACGAGGATGCACTGGTGCGCGTGCTCAAGGAGCCCCGCAACAGTCTGGTCAAGCAGTACAAGGAGCTGCTGGGCATGGATAACGTGGAGCTTACCTTCACGGACGAAGCCCTGCACGCCATTGCCCGCAAGACCATCGAGCGCAAGACCGGTGCCCGTGGTCTGCGCAGCGTGATGGAAAGCATTCTGCTGCCCATCATGTACGAGGTGCCCAGCGATGCCACCATCATCCGCGTGACCGTGGACGAGGACACCGTGGAGGGCGGCGAGGCACATCTGGAATACGGTGCCGTGCGCAAACGCTATAAAAATCAGGTCGCTCTCAGCTGACGGCATTGCCGCACAGCAGGGGAGTGTACCCGCCTGAAAGCCCTGTTTCGAAAGCTTTTTGCTTTTGGCAGGGCTTTTTGCTTTCAAATTCTTGTTTCTGACAGGAAAATGTACTATAATAGTAAAGTGTGGATCGTGCGGCGTGTGCTCTCTGGCAGGGGCATACCGCAAAAGACGAGCCATAGAATTGGGTAACAGGAAGTACTATAAAGGAGTGTGTTTTCAATGGCAAATTATCACGAGATGGATCGCGATGCGCTGACCGCTGAAAAGGCAGCGCTGGAGCAGGAATACAAGCAGTTTCAGGCAAAGGGTCTGAAGCTGAATATGGCACGCGGCAAGCCCGGTCCCCACCAGATGGATCTGGCAATGGACCTGCTGAAGATGACCGACTACACCACGGATGCAGGCACCGATGCCCGCAACTACGGCGAGCTGGAGGGTCTGAGCGAGGCCCGCGCCCTGTTTGCAGATGTGTTCGGCGTAAAGCCCAACGAGGTGTTCGTGGGCGGCAACTCCAGCCTGCAGCTGATGTATAACCTCATCAACATCGGCTATGTGTTCGGCTTCCCGGAGTCTCCCTGCCCCTGGTCTCAGGTGGAGAAGCGCAAGTTCCTCTGCCCGGTGCCCGGCTATGACCGCCACTTTGCCATCACCGAGGAGTTCGGCTTTGAACTCATCAGTGTGCCCATGACCCCGAACGGCCCCGATATGGATGTGGTCGAGAAGCTGGTGGCCGAGGATGACACCATCAAGGGCATCTGGTGTGTGCCGCAGTATTCCAACCCCGACGGCTACACCTACAGTGACGAAACGATCGAGCGTTTTGCTAAGATGAAGACGGCTGCTCCCGATTTCAAGATCTTCTGGGATGAGGCCTACATCGTCCACCACCTGACCGATGAGATCATCGAGACCCCCGTTCTGCTGAACGAGTGCAAGAAGTACGGCACGCAGGACCGCGTCTTCATGTTCACTTCCACCAGCAAGATCACCTTCCCCGGTGCAGGCGTCTCTGCGATCGCCTGCAGCGAGAACGCCATGAAGTACATCTGCAAGCGCTTCTCGGTCATGATCATCAGCTACGATAAGATGAACCAGCTGCGCCATGTCCGCTTCCTGAAGAACAAGGAGGGCGTGCTGGCCCACATGGCAAAGCACCGCCGCCGTCTGGTGCCCTGCTTTGATGCGGTGAAAACGGCCTTTACGGAGGAGCTGACCCCCTGCGGCGATATCGCCCACTGGACCAACCCCAAGGGCGGCTACTTCATCAGCCTGTATGTCATGCCCGGCTGCGCCAAGCGGGTGGCCACGCTCTGCAAGGAGTGCGGCCTGACCCTGACCGGTGCGGGCTCGGCTTATCCCTACCACAAGGACCCGGAGGACTCCCATCTGCGCATTGCTCCCACTTATCCCAGCCTGGATGAGGTGGAGACCGCTTCGGAGCTGCTCTGTGTCTGTGTCAAGCTGACCACGGTCGAAAAGCTGCTGGCAGAGCAGGCATAAGCGCTCAGTATTCAAAAATCTCCTCCGCGCGGCCTGCGTGCTGTGCGGCGGAGGTTTATTATATTTGGAGGTTTCCTGATTTTTATGAAGACGAAAGGCAAAGCATGGCAGCTTGTTGTCACGGTGCTCCTGATCGCAGCGTTTGTCTACACGGCATTTTTTGGTGTGGCAGTCAAATACGGCGATGTGACCAAGACCTACATTAAGGGTACACAGGATATCCGCTTTGGCGTGGATATCAAGGGCGGTGTCAACGTGACATTTGCACCCTCTGACGGCTACGATGCCACCGACGATCAGCTGGATGCGGCACAGCTCGTGATCGAAAACCGTCTGGTCGCGCTGAACGTGACCGACTATGAGCTGTATGTGGATTACGATTCCGACCGTCTGATCCTGGAGTTTCCGTGGCAGTCCGGCGAGACGGATTTTGACCCGGAGGCTGCCATTGAGGAGATCGGCACCACCGCCTACCTGACGTTCCGCGAGGGAAGCAGCGCAGACGGCGAGCTGATCCTGGATGGCTCCATGGTCGAAAGCGCTGCCGCACAGTATGGCCCAGTGAATGGAAGCACGTCAGAATACTACGTTGCGCTCAAATTCACCGATGAGGGTGCCAAGGCCTTTGGCGATGCCACCACCCGGCTGTACCAGAGCAACGGATCCATCAGCATCTGGCTGGACGATGAAAACGTCAGCACGGCCACAGTCAATGCGGCCATCACCGACGGTGCAGCCATCATCACCAGCTCTGCGTCGAACCCGTTCACGCAGGAGGACGTGGTCAAGATGGCCCGCCAGATCAACTCCGGTGCTCTGCCGTTTGCGCTGACGGTGGATAGCTACTCCACCATCAGTCCCAGCCTGGGCGAAAACAGCCTGAGCGCCATGGTGCTGGCTGGCCTGATCGCCTTTGCGCTGATCGTGGTGCTGATGACGCTGCTGTACCGCCTGCCCGGCTTCCTGGCCTGCATTGCACTGGCCGGTCAGGTGGCGGCCACGCTGGCATTCGTCTCCGGTTACTTCCCGGTGTTTGAAAGCTTTACCCTGACGCTGCCCGGCATCGCCGGCATCATCCTGGCCATCGGCATGGGCGTGGATGCCAACGTTATTACGGCTGAGCGCATCAAGGAGGAACTGAACAGCGGCAAATCGCTGGACGGTGCCCTCAAGAGCGGCTTTGCCCGCGGCCTGACTCCCATCATTGACGGCAACGTGACCATTGTGATCGTGGCGGTGGTGCTGATGGGCGCATTCGGCCCGTCGGACGGTTTCTTTGCCAAGGCGCTGCACGTTGTGTTCTTTGCCTTTGGCCCCTCGACTGCGGGCACCATCTATGCCTTTGGCTATACGCTGCTCACCGGTGTGCTGCTGAACTTTGTGTTCGGCGTGTTCGCCACCCGCGTCATGATCCGTGGCGCTGCGGCCATCAAGGCCCTGCGCAACCCCTGGCTGTATGGTGCGGCCAAGCCCGGCACCGAGCCGAAGCAGCTCAACCCCATTGACCTGATGAGCCTGCGCAAGCGCTTTATGACCATCTCGGCCAGCCTGATGGTCTGCATCCTGGCCTGTGCGGTGCTGCTGGGAGTCCGCCTGGACACCGAGTTCACCGGCGGTGCCATGATCACCCTGAGCTACGAGGACAGCTTTGAAACTTCGGCTGTGCAGCAGACCGCCGCCGCTGCCCTGGGCAGCAAGGACCTGACCCTGCAGACGGGCGAGAATGTGGCCACCGGTCAGCAGACGTTAAAGATCTCGATGCCCGGCAATGAAACCGTGACCACCGATCAGGTGGAAACACTGCTGGACTCCCTGAATGAGACTTACCCGGACAACGCCTTTGCACAGCTCTCGCTGAGCAATGTCAGCGCCGCCATGGGCACCAAGTTCCTGCAAAAGAGTCTGGTGGCTGTGGTGTTCGCCCTGCTGCTGATCCTGCTGTACATCGGTTTCCGCTTCCAGAAGATCGGCGGCCTGACCGGCGGCCTGATGGCCGTGCTGGCCCTGCTGAACGACCTGATGGTGGTGTTCGGTACATTCGTGCTCCTGCGCACCCCGCTGGACGGCAACTTCATTGCAGCAATGCTGACCATCCTGGGCTACTCCATCAACGATACGGTGGTCGTGTACGACCGTATCCGCGAGAACCGCGCCCTGATGGGCAAAAAGACCTCGTTTGAGGAGCTGGTCAACCGCTCGGTCAATCAGTCGGCCCGCCGCACCCTGATCACCACCGTGACCACCGTTATGGCATTGGCCGTGATGTGTGTGGTATCCAAACTCTACGGCCTGGACAGCATCTTCACCTTTGCGTTCCCGTTGATGATGGGCATGATCAGCGGCGTGTATACCTCGCTGTGCGTGTCTACCTCGGCCTGGGTGCTGTGGAGCGAGCGCAAGGCAGCCGCCCCGGAAAAGAAAAAATCCTGACCGTGGTGTTGCCAACGGATGAACAGGACCAACATCAGGAGGAACCGTTATGAAATGTCCCTATTGCGGCGATGAAGAATCCAAGGTGATCGACTCCCGCCCCACGGAGGACGGCGAGCGCATCCGCCGCCGCCGGGAATGCCTGCGCTGCCGGATGCGGTTCACGACCTACGAGGTCGTGGAGACCGTCCCGCTCATCGTCATCAAAAAGGATGACTCCCGCGAACCGTTTGACCGGCAGAAGCTGCTCAACGCCATGCTGCGGGCCTGCGCCAAGCGCCCGGTGAGCTACGAGACCCTGGAACGAGCCGTCAGCAGCATTGAGCAGACCCTGATGAGCTCCTACGACCGCGAGGTGACCAGTGTGCGCATCGGGGAGCTGACCATGCAGGAGCTGAAGAAGATCGACGAGGTGGCATACGTCCGCTTTGCCTCGGTCTATCAGCAGTTTGCCGATGTAGAAAGCTTTTTTAATGAACTGAAAAAGCTGATGGGCGACCGGAAAGAGAAAAACTGACCCGGACAAGAAAACCAGAGAAAGCAGCCGGTTTCCGTATGTGTGCGGAAACCGGCTGCTTTTTTGCTCTTTTGGGGCGTGGCCTTGCAAACGGCGGGAAACCGTGCTATGATAACAGGCAATTCGACTTGTAAAAGATGGGGCCGACGGCTTTCCGAAAGCGCGGAAAATGGCTGTCAGGCTCCAAAGCAGGAAAGGGGAGACTTCTATGCAGATCACACCCAGAGAATACCAACTACCCAATGGAACCGTCCTGACCGTGCGCAGCCTGTGCGCCGACGATGCCGAAGCGCTGAGTGCATTCCGCCTTGCAACCTACCGCGAGACCTATTTTATGGCCCGCTACCCGGATGAAGGCGCGAATCTGGAAGCCGTGCAAACCGGGCTTGCAGCCAGCGGGAAAAGCCCGGTGAACTTTGAGGTAGGTGCCTTTGCCGGAGAAAAGCTGGTGGGGGAGTTTGGGGTTGCACAGGTGCGCCCTCATATAAAATATCGCCATCGTGCCGGAATGGGAATCTCGGTCCTGAAAGACTATTGGGGCTGCGGCCTGGGCAGCTTTCTGATGCAGTTGGCGGTGGACCAGACCCGTGCCAACGGCTTTGAACAGCTGGAACTGGGGGTGTACAGCGATAACGCCCGCGCGATCCATTTGTATGAAAAGTTTGGCTTTGAGCGCTATGGCATCCAGCCCCGGGCCTTTAAGCTGAAGGACGGCACCTACCGGGATGAGATCATCATGGTGAAGATGCTGTAACCGGAACAGAACAGAACAAAAGCGCCACTGACGGTTTAGAAGCCGTCAGCGGCGCTTTGCTTATTCAGTCAAGTCTGGATCAGACCTTTGCTTCGCTGTTGTGCTCAGCGTTCTTATAAGCCTTGACAGAGTGGAACACAATGTTCAGGCCCAGGACGATCAGCAGCACAGCCAGGATCAGCTGCAGGCCGTTTGCAATGAACACGGCACCCCAGGTGGTCTCGCCGGCGGGGATGGTGACAGAAGCGGCATTGCCGATGGCCTTGACCATCGCGATCAGGCGCTGCACCAGAGCGGTAAAGGTGACGCACAGCATAATGACCAGCGGGGGGAAGATCATCTTGTTGCTGCGGCCGGTGACCTTCAGGAACACGCACAGGGTGGCCAGGACCAGAGCGCTCAGCAGCTGGTTGGCAGAACCGAACAGGGGCCAGATGTTGGCGTAGCCGATCTTGGTCAGCAGGAAGCCGAAAGCCAGAGTCAGGAAGGTGGAGAAGTACACGTTGCACAGCAGCTTGCGCCAGCCCTCAGCATGCTCCATGTCATCCACGCTGAACAGCTCCTGGAAGCTCATGCGGCCGATACGGGCCACAGCATCCAGACTGGTCAGAGCCAGTGCGGAAACGCACATGGTCATAAACACAGAGGCAAGGTGCTGGTCAAGGCCGAAGCCCACGAAGAAGCTGGCAACGCCGCGGCTGAAGATCTGGAACGGAGTGCCGTCTGCGGGGGTGCCGTCTGCAGCAGCAGAAGCACCGGCAACACACAGGGCGATGACAGCCAGCAGGCTTTCCAGCACCATGGCACCGTAGCCGACCTTCAGCATATCCTTCTCATTGGTAACGGTCTTGGAGGAGGTGCCGGAAGACACCAGACTGTGGAAACCGGAAACAGCGCCGCAGGCAACGGTAACGAACAGGATGGGGAACATGGTGCCCAGCTTGGCGTTGGTAAAGCCGGTGAACACCGGCAGGTTCATGACGGGATGGTTGACGATCAGGCCCAGAACAGCGCCCACGATCATGGCCACGAACATAAAGGTGGTCATGTGGTCACGGGGCTGCTTCAGCAGCCACATGGGCAGAACAGCGGCAAAGAAGATGTACACAAAGGTGATGTAGCTCCATGCAGCCTTACCCAGAATGATGGGGAAGTTTGCACCCACCACAAAGGACAGCACGATGAATGCAATGCTGATCACATTCTCTTTCCAGCCGGTGAAGTGCAGGTTCTTCTGCAGCAGGCCAAAGACCACGGCGAACACCATGAACATGATGGAGACCATGCCGGCAGCACCGTTGGTCTGGGCAGCCTCCACCAGAGCACCGTCAGCACCGTAGGCATTGAAGGTGCCGGCCACCATGTCGGCAAAGGCGGCAATCACGATGCCGCAGAACAGCCAGCAGAACAGCAGGAACAGCTTGCGGCCGGTCTTGCCAATGTACTTTTCGATCAGCATGCCCATGCTCTTGCCGTCATTCTTCACGGAAGCATACAGCGCGCCGAAGTCGGTCACGGCACCAAAGAAGATGCCGCCCAGCAGTACCCACAGCAGAACGGGCAGCCAGCCGAATGCGGCAGCCTGGATGGCACCGGTAACAGGGCCGGCACCTGCAATGGAGCTGAACTGATGTGCAAAAACGGTCCAACCATCGGTAGGAACGTAGTCCCGGCCGTCCTCGTGGACAACAGCGGGGGTCTTAGCGGTGGGGTTGATGCCCCATTTGTTTGCCAGCCAGCGGCCGTAAAGAGCGTAAGCTCCCATCAGGCACACGGCGGCGATCAAAATGATGACCAGCGTGTTCATTTCTTTTACCTCTTTCCTTTTCTTTTCGTAAGGCAAAGAGGCCTGGTCACGGCACCTTTGCCCGAAAATTGTGTATACTTTATCTCCGTTTTCATAATTTGTCAATATATTTTCCACAGGTTCGGATGATGTGCCAATTCACACCAAAATTTGAAAAGAAATTTTAGGTGATATTCTTTCATGTGTGAAAAGAACAAAACTAAAAACGTCAAGAGCTGAAAACCGCTCACATAAGACCCTTGACTTTCGCGCTTTCGTGTGCTAAAGTGATAATACATTGAATAACCGATGCCGGCCCACGGCAGAAACGATAAAAAGGAGACCGTTATGGCTGAAAAGAATTCCAGAAGAAACGCGACCACGGACGCATTGTTCGATGCGATCCTGAGCCTTGAAACGCGGGAAGAATGCTATAATTTTTTTGAAGATCTATGCACGGTCAAAGAGATCTCGGACATGGCGCAGCGGCTGGAAGCGGCAAAGCTTTTGCTGGGCGGCAGCACCTATGACCAGATCGTAAAAGCGGTGGAGATCAGCACCGCCACCATCAGCCGGATCAATCGCTGCATCCAGTATGGCTCCGGCGGCTACCGGGACGTGATCGAAAAGGTGTCGGAAAAGACGACGCAGGACCCGGCGTGACACCTTGCGGATCAGCTGCATAGGATGGGATACCTTATAAAGAAAGGATGATCCCGCTTATGGCTATGACCAATTGTCCCGCCACGCTGGAATGCCCAGCCCTGCCCCGTGTCAGCCTGGATCAGGCTGTTGTGGACCTGCTGGAAAGCATCGCTTTGCAGGAGTCGGCGCTGAGCCACATTCTTTGTGCCGAGAGCCAGAAGATGAAAACCGCCCTTGCAATGGAGGAAATCGACCTGTGCAAGCTGCTGGAAGTGAACGACTCGGCCACCAACATGGTCCATGCAGTGGCCAACCTGGAGCTGGTGCTCAAAGAAAAGCTGGAATTCATTGCAAACAACCTGTATTATCCCTCGGCTGAAACCGGCACTTCTGCCGGGTAAGACCAGCATTCCCTCTGCCTGCCTGCGCATTGCCGGGCAGGCATTTTGCGTTTTTATGACCAGGCTGTGACCGATTTGTATAAAATGAGAAAAACGATTTGTTGGAATTGCTGAATTCCGAAAACTGTGCTATACTATATGATGTATCTGTGTGAAAGAGAGGAAAACGAACTTGCAGCACTATGATGTGATCCTGTTTGACGTGGACGGCACCCTGATCGATTCCGCCCCCGGCATTCTCCATACATTGGAAGAAGTGTTCCGCAAAATGGGCGTGGACACCACCGGTGTCGATCTGCGCCGCTATCTTGGCCCGCCGCTGCGCCGCAGCTTTGGCGAGCATTTCACGGATCCGGCCAAGATCGAGCAGGCCACGGAGCTGTATCGCATGAGCTACCACGAAAAAGGCAGCCATGAGGGTGAGCCGTATCCTGGGGCTGCTGAGATGCTCCGCCGTCTGAAGCAGGCGGGGTTCGTGCTATGCACGGCAACCTCCAAGCCTACCAAGGTCGTGACCCCGATCCTGGAGGAAAAAGGCCTGGCCGGGTTCTTTGATTTTATTGGCGGCGCATCCATGGACGAAAGCCGCGATACCAAAACGGACGTGGTCCGCTATGTGCTTGCCCAGCCGTGTGTACAGGGCAAGCGGGTGTTGATGGTGGGCGACCGCAACGATGATATGCGCGGTGCGGCGGACTGCCATCTGGATGCGGCGGCTGTCCTGTATGGGTACGGCAGCCGGGAAGAACTGGTTCCTTTTGCTCCTGTCTTTTTTGCCGACAGCTGTGAAGATCTAGCAGACCGCCTCCTGGCCAATGCCTGAGTGCGGGCCGGAGCTTTTGGAACAGAGCATCAAAAACGAATGGTGAACAACATGAATCGTAAGACGCAATCGGACAAGCAATCCATGACCTCTTTGCAGCGGCAGGCTGTTCTGGTGTGTGTGGTCTGTGCCTTGGCGGCTTTGCTGACCATTGGCATCACCCTGACTTTGCTCAAGCGCGGCAAGCCGGAAGTGCCTGCGGATCAGCCTGCCTCCTCGGAACCGGCGGGTGAGGACCCGGCAGGAGAGGATCTTTCCGAGCATTATCAGATCGACAATACCTCCAGCGCGTTGCTGGCGGAAACGGCGGATGCCGGGACGGAGTATCTGGACAGCACCCTGTTCCTGGGGGATTCCAACACGGTACGCCTTTATAACAACGGCCTGATCTCGCTGCAGCAGTTCTGCGCGAAAGAGGGCATCGGAACGCAGGCGGCGCTGAACGATGGCATCGTTACATTCAAGAATAACGAGAATCACTATACCATTGCGCAGGCGGTCGCCATGATGAAGCCCCGCCGGGTGGTCATCACCCTGGGCACCAACGACACCGGGATGTCAGTGGAGGATTTCATTCGCAACTACACCGCTTTGGTGCAGGCCATCCAGGCAAGCTACCCCTATACGGATATCATCGTGAACACCGTGCCGCCCATTCCGGCGGATCACTCCACCTATCCGCACATGGATCAGGCGAAGATCGACGATTTCAATATGGCATTGCTTGGCATGTGTGAGCAGCTGGGCATCAAGTTCCTCAACACGGCGGAAGTGCTGAAAGGGGAAGACGGCTACGGCATTGCCGACTACTATACCGGCGGCGACATCCACCTGAAAAGTGCCGGCCTGAAAGCCGTGCTGAACTATCTGCGCACCCATGCCTGCCAGACCGAGGACCGCCGCCCGGACACCGGCAATATCCCGGTCCGGACGCTGGAATACAGCTCCAACCCCAGCTCTGCGGTGCAGGCACCCAGCTCGGAGGAGCCTGCCAGTGAAAGCGCCTCCTCCTCGGAGAGCAAGACGGCGTTTGAGGCCCGCTACCAGGTGGAAAAGAGCGGCGGCGGCACCCTGAGCTGCGGCAGCGACAGTGGCAAGACCTCGCTGATCTATGACATTACCGATGCATCGCAGTCTCTGACCGTGACGGCAGTTCCGGCCGAAGGCTATGTTTTTGTCAAGTGGAGCGACGGCGTGACAAGCAAGACCCGCACGGATTCGAAGTTCAAGCAGAACCTGGATGTCACGGCGGTCTTTGGGGCGGCTTCGGTCCACATTTCCAACGAGGGCAAAGGGCTGTTTGGCGGCAATTATATCTTCAAGGCCAGCGTCAGCGGCAAGTATGCCAAGAGCGGCAGCCTGCGCTGGTTCGCCAATGGCGAAGAAGTAACGGCAGCTGCCGGGCAGACGACCGTTTCGGTGTCTGCATCCTCCATCCGCAACGGCACCTATAAGATCTATGCGGTCATCAGCTACAACGACTGCACCGTGACCAGCAACACCCTGACCCTTACGGTCAGCGGCGCGTCGGAGTCCACCTCCGGCAGTACATCCTCGTCTTCCTCGGAGAGCGGAAAGAGCGAAAGCGCTTCGTCCGGTTCTTCTTCCGGCAGTTCTTCGAGCAGCAGCTCCTCCGGCAGCGGTTCGTCCGGTGCGGAATCTTCTTCCGGCAGCACGTCTCACGGCAGTGCGGAGAGCGAGTCCGGCTCCAAGAGCGAATCCACATCCTCGTCGGCTTCCCACAGCAGCTCGGCCAGTGCATCGGAATCCAAGAGCGAGCCGGCTTCTTCCTCTCACAGCGAAAGCCACAGCAGCTCGGCTTCGGAGTCCAAGGCGGAAAGCGCTTCTTCCGGCAAGGCGGAGGAAACCTCCAAGGCATCGTCTGCCGAGAACGACCTGACACCGGAAAGCACTGCTTCCTCCTCCGGGGAAGCCACGGCCAGCCGGTAAACCTTTTCTGCTCCGCCTGCATAGGCTGAAACGGGAAAGGAGGGAGACGGATGTTTTGTGAGAAGATCCGGATCCCCGGTCTGCCCGGTTCCGAGACCGTGACCGACGGCAGCGTGGACTGGTACGAAATGGATTGGGAAAATGTGGACAATGACGTTTCGGAAGCCGAAATGCCCAGATCCCCGGAAAGCCCCTGCGCGGCACAGAATGCCTGCAAGGACAATGAACCGGAGCAAACAGACGCAGAAACGTATGAAATGATCCAGGAATAAGCAGAAGCCAGCTCTGCCGGGGCGGGGCTGGCTTCTCGTTGTTCTTTTTGATTGGAAAAAACTGGCCCCGGCAAGCGCGGACAAGCCTCCGCATCGAGGGAAAGAGGGAAAACATCATGGCAAAATATTATTGCATCCTGTTTGATGCAGACAATACCCTGCTGGATTTTGACGCAGCCGAGAGCAAGGCTCTGGCGGATACGCTCCGCGCATACGGCATTGAGCCGGACGCGGAGACGGTCCAGACCTACCGCACCATCAACGAGGAGCTGTGGCATCAGCTGGAAAAGGGCCAGATCCGCCGCGAAAAGCTGATGGCAGAGCGCTTTACCCGCTTTTTGAAAGCCGTAAACGCAGCGGGCAGCGGCGTGGAGATGAACCGCTTCTATCTGGAACAGCTCTCCACCCACCCGGACCTGGCAACCCCCAATGTGCTGGACGTTCTGCGGGAGCTTTCGGAGGTGGCCACGCTGGCCGTTGTGACCAACGGCTTTGAAAAGGTGCAGACCCGCCGCGCGGCCGAGTCCGGGATCCTGGACTATGTGGAAGGTGTGTTCGTCTCGGAAAAGATGGACAGCGAAAAGCCCAACCGCAAAATCTTTGATGCGGCCCTGCGCGCTTTGGGCGTGGAGAACCGGGAGCATGTGCTGATGGTGGGCGACAGCCTGAGCAGCGATATCCAGGGCGGTGTGAACGCCGGATTGGATACCTGCTGGTACAACCCCGGCCACGCCGAAAATCCCGGCAAAGTCTGCCCCACGTACGAGATCGCAAACCTGGAAGAACTGTACCCGCTGGTCATGGAGCCGGAGGAACTGGCGGCCGTGGGCCTGAAGAACCGCCGCCACCAGCAGTAAAAGCAGACTGCACCACGCGGCAAGTGTGAGAGAACGGAAGAAAAACAATGCTGATACATTTGGAAAAACTGGGCAAGAGCTTTGGCGAAAAGGTCGTGCTGCATGATGTGTCTGCCAGTGTCGAGCGGGAGGACCGCATCGGCATCGTGGGCCAGAACGGTGCAGGCAAGACCACTCTGCTGAAGATCCTGACCGGAGATTATACGGATTACGAGGGCGAGTTCAGCGTGACGCATGGCGTGACGCTGGGCTATCTGGAACAGAACGCAAAGCTGGACCCGACGCTGGATATTTACGGCGAGATGCGCTCCTGCTTTGCCCATGTGCTGGACGCAATGGCCCGGATGCAGGTCCTGGAGCGCAAAATGGCAGCCAGCCCGGAGGATGCTTCGCTGCTGGAACAGCACGATGGGCTGCAGAGCATCATTGATGCGGCCGACGGATACAATATGGATGTCAACATCAAAAAGGTGCTGTCCGGCATGGGCTTTGCGCAGGATACCTGGCAAAAGAACATCGCGGTGCTTTCCGGCGGGGAGCTGACCCGTCTGCGGCTGGCAAAGCTGCTGCTGCAAAAGCCGGATGTCCTGATTTTGGACGAGCCGACCAACCACCTGGATTTTGCCACCATGGAATGGCTGGAAAATTACCTCAAGGGCTATTCGGGTGCCGTGCTGGTCGTCAGCCATGACCGCTATTTCCTGGACAACGTCTGTACAAAGATCTGGGAAGTCTCGTTCCAGACCATGACCACCTACAAGGGCAATTTCTCGGCCTATCTGCCCCAGAAAGAAGCGGCCGATGCCCTGCGCCAGAAGCAGCACGATGCTGATGTGGCCCTTGCTGAAAAACTGCAGGATTATGTGGACCGCAACCTGGTCCGCGCTTCCACCACCAAAATGGCCCAGAGCCGCCGCAAGCAGCTGGAAAAGCTGGAGATCACGGAAGCCCCCAAAGACGAGACGAATCAGCTCAAGTTCCGGTTTGAATACGACGTAGAACCGTGGAACGAACTGGTGCTGATGAAAAACCTGACCATCCGGATCGGGGACCGCACCCTGCTGGAACCGTTCACCTATACCGTCTGCCGCGGGCAGCGGCTGGTGATCGCAGGCCCCAACGGTGCGGGCAAATCCACCCTGATGCAGGTGCTGGACGGCAAGCGCCGCCCCTCCGGCGGCATGGTACGGCTGGGCACCGGTGCCCGGCCCAGCATTTTTGCCCAGCAGCAAAACCGCATCGGCGCGGGCAGGGTCATGGATGTGATCTGGAACAAGTATCCCCGCATGACGGAGCTGGAAGTGCGCAGCCACCTGGCAAAGCTGGGGTTCCGGGGCGATACGGTGTTCAAACCCTGCGAAGCGCTTTCCGGCGGTGAGCTGGCCCGCCTGCGCTTTGCCGAGATCGTGCTGGAACGGCCGAATCTGCTGTTCCTGGACGAGCCGACCAACCACCTGGATATCTATACCCGCGAAAATCTGACGGAAGCGCTGATGGCCTACACGGGCACCCTGCTCATGGTCACCCATGACCGCCATCTGATGAACAGCCTGGGCTGCCCCATCCTGTATCTGGAAGACGGAAAGGCCGCGCTGTATCCCAGCTACGATGCTTTGATGGGCCGCGGCACCCCGGCTGCTGCGCAGCCGGAAAAAAGTGCCGAGCCTGCCAAGGCGGGCTACGGCAAGGAGCAGCGCCGCCGCCGCGCCGAGCTGCGGGCTAAAATCAAGGCCTGTGAGGACGAGATGGAGGCCTGCGGCGCACGGGAAGTGGAGCTGGACAACGAGATCAACTCCCCGGAAGTCTACAACGACCCCGATCTGCTGCGCCAGAAAAGCGATGAACTTTCCGACCTGCGCTTCCATCAGGAAGAACTGTTTGCTGCCTGGGAAAAGGCCATGGAGGAGCAGGAACAGTATGAGCAGGGCCTGAACGACGAATAAACGCTGCAAAGGAGAAAACGCGATGTCCACAAGCCGCCGCAAAGAATCCAAAGCACACCACGTTGCCCTTTCCGGGCTGCTGTTTGCGCTGGCCATGGCACTTTCGTTCCTCGAGGGTTCGCTGGTCATCCCCGGCCTGCTTCCGGGCATGAAGCTGGGGCTGGCGAATATTGTGGTGATGTATGCGCTGTTTTTTATGGGGGCACGGCAGGCGCTGATCCTGGATGTGCTCAAGGCGCTGTTCGTCTTTCTGGTCTCCGGTGCAACGGCGGGCTTCCTTTCCCTGTGCGGCGGCCTGCTCTCGCTGCTGGTGATGTGGCTGCTGTATTACCACTGCCCGGTGCGGCCCACCTGGTTCATCCTGTCCGTCTGCGGTGCATTGGCCCATAACATCGGCCAGCTGCTGGGGGCCAGCGTGATCCTGTCCACGGCGATTTCCCTTTATTATGCGCCGGTCATGCTGGTGTTGGGCCTTGTGATGGGCATGCTCACCTCGGTCACGCTCCGCGCCCTGCTGCCCGCTCTGGGCAGGCTGGGATACAATACCCGTGAGCGCCGGGGCGGGTAAGCGCCGCAGTTGCAACGGCCGGAAAAATCCGATATAATAAGAATTCGAGCAGATTGACCCAATCAAGCAGGCTGCCGGGGAACGATGACGCGCATCGACATACGGCAGCCGGGGAGGTTTTTGAATATGTCTGAAAAAGTGACCGTCAAGGTGGAGCGGAATCTCCTCCACCTGCCTGCCATTGCACTGCGGGGCCTTGTGGTGTTCCCGAACACCCTGCTCCACTTTGAGGTAGGGCGGGAAAAAAGCGTCGCCGCCGTGGAATGGGCGGTGAGCAACCACTCCAACGTCTTTCTTGTTGCACAAAAAGATATGAAAGCGGAGGATCCCCGCCCGGAAGAACTGTATTCCTACGGCGTGGTGGCGGAGATCAAGCAGGTGATGCGGGTATCCGACGACCTGGTGCGCATCCTGGTGGAGGGCAAATACCGCGCCCGCCTGACCGAAATGGATGCCGAGGGAAGCTTTCTGCTGGCCTCGGTGCGCCCGGCCCCGGTGCGCCCCATCAAGGCCGAAGAAGAAGCCGAGATGGAGGCCCTGGTCCGGAACGTCAAAAAGAGCTTTGACGAAGTGCTGGCCCTCAACCCGCACATCGGCAAGGATGTGGTGTTTGCCGTGACCTCCACCAGCGACCCCGCGTTCCTGTGCGAGTACATCCCGGCCAACCTGTTGTTCCGCTTTGAGGATAAGCAGGCCATCATGGAGGAAAGCACCCTGATCGGCCGGATGCGGCTGCTGGTGGAGCGGATGCACCGGGAACGCCGGATGCTGGAGATCGACAAGGAGATCGCCCAGAAAGTGGACGAGGCCATGGACAAGAACCAGCGTGATTACTACCTGCACGAGCAGATGCACATGATCAGCCAGGAGCTGGGCGAGGACGATGATACCACGGCGGAAGCCGAGGAGTACCGCCGCCGCATCCTGGAGCTGCATCTGGACGGGGAGCGGGAGAAGAAGCTGCTGAAAGAGGTGGACCGCCTGGCCAAGATGCAGAGCAGCAACCAGGAGGGCACCGTCATCCGCACCTATCTGGACACCTGCCTGGATCTGCCCTGGAACACCTTTACCGAGGACGACCTCGACATTGCCAAGGCACAGCGCATCCTGGACCGCGACCATTACGGCCTGAAAAAGGTCAAGGACCGCATTCTGGAAGTGTTGGCGGTGCGCAAGCTGGCTCCGGATGTCAAGGGCCAGATCATCTGCCTGGTGGGCCCTCCGGGTGTGGGCAAAACCAGCATTGCCCGCTCCATTGCCGAGAGCCTGAACCGCAAATATGTCCGGCTGAGCCTGGGCGGCGTGCGGGATGAAGCGGAGATCCGCGGCCACCGCCGCACCTATATCGGAGCCATGCCCGGCAAGATCATCACCGCGATGATCACGGCAAAAAGCTCCAACCCCCTGATGCTGCTGGACGAGATCGACAAGCTGGCAGGGGATTTCCGGGGCGACCCGGCGGCGGCTCTGCTGGAAGCGCTGGACCCGGAGCAGAACGCCACGTTCAATGACCATTTCATTGATATGCCGTTTGACCTGAGCCATGTGCTGTTCATCACCACGGCCAACGACCTCAGCGCCATCCCCGGCCCGCTGCGTGACCGGATGGATGTGATCGAACTGCCCAGCTATACCCGTGTGGAAAAATACAACATTGCCCGCAGGCATCTGGTGCCCAAGCAGCTCAAGGCCTGCGGCCTGAACGGCAAAGTCACGTTCAGCCAGAGCGCCCTGTACGGCATCATTGACGGCTACACCCGCGAAGCCGGTGTCCGTACCCTGGAGCGCACCATCACCAGTGTGCTGCGCAAGTGCGCCCGCAAGATCGCTTCCGGCGAAGCGGAAAGCATCTCGGTGACCGGCACCATGCTGGAAGAACTGCTGGGCCCCCGGATGATCAAGCCCGACTTCCTCAACCGGAGCAACGCCATCGGCATTGCCAACGGCTTGGCCTGGACCAGCGTGGGCGGCGAGACGCTGCCCATTGAGGTGCAGGTGATGGACAACGGCAGCGGTAAGATCACCGTGACCGGTTCGCTGGGCGATGTGATGAAAGAAAGTGCCCAGCTGGCCGTGACCTGGGTCCGCGTCCATGCAGAGGAATACGGCATCGATCCGGAGCGGCTCAAGAAGTGCGACCTGCACATCCACGCCCCGGAGGGTGCCGTGCCCAAGGACGGCCCCTCGGCGGGTGTTACCCTGACCACGGCTCTGGTGTCCTGCCTGTCCGGCATCCCGGTGCGCGGCGATGTCGCCATGACCGGCGAGATCACCCTGCACGGCAACGTGCTGCCCATCGGCGGCCTACGCGAAAAGAGCATGGCGGCCTACCGCGAGGGGATGAAGACCGTGCTGATCCCGAAAGACAACGTTTCGGACCTGTACGAGGTGGATGACGAGGTCAAGAAGAACCTCAAGTTCCTGCCGATGTCGGATCTCTCACAGGTGCTGAACGCAGCTCTGCTCAAACCCAAGGCCGTTTCTGCCCACCGCGCGCATCCGGCCAAAAAGGCAAAGCCTGCCGAGGCCACTGCCATCCCGCAGGCTCCGGAGAAGCTGAAGCCCGGCGCGGTGTGCTAAGGGGCCGCTCCCCGGCAGGACGGCAGGGAGTTTCTCCGGCGAATGTCCGGGAAGTGGGGCCCCGTGCGTAAGCACAGGGGCGGAACCGTGGGTTCCGGGCTGTTCGCGGAGAAAGCTCCCGGATGGCCTGCCAGTATGAGATGTATCAAAGAAAGGAAAGCTCCATGAACTACAACAAGGCTGATTTTATTGCCAGCTACGGTATTTCCAGCCAGCTGCCTGAGAGCGACCGCCCGGAACTGAGCTTTTCGGGGCGGTCCAATGTGGGCAAATCCAGCCTGATCAACAAGCTGTGCAACCGCAAAAACCTGGCCCGCGTGTCCAGCACGCCGGGCAAAACGGCAACGATCAATTTCTATGCGGTGGACAACTGCTATTTTGTCGATCTGCCCGGCTATGGCTACGCCAAAGTCAGCAATGCGGATCGTGAGCGCTGGGATGACCTGATCAACAGCTATTTTGAGGCCCAGCGCCACCACACCCTGTTGGTGCAGTTGATCGACTGCCGCCACGCTCCCAGCGCCGACGACCTGCAGATGCTCAAATACCTGCACTATCACCAGATCCCGTTCGTTGTGGCCCTGACCAAGGCAGACAAGCTGAAAAAGAGCCAGCTGGCCAAAACGCAGGAGGACTTTGAAAAACTCTGCCTGCCCTATGGCTGCCAGAAAGTGGTGCTGACCAGCGGCGAGAGCGGCTACGGCATCCCGGAACTGCAGGCGGTGCTGGATGCCGCCGTAGCCGAAGAAGAAGCGGAGTAACCCATGGCCTATAACGAATTTGCCTATTTTTACGATGAATTCAACGGCGCGGCGGATTACGATGCTCTGTATGAGCACATCCAAAAAGAACTGACGGCCCACGGCATTGCCGATGGCATCCTGGCCGACCTTGGCTGCGGAACGGGGGAACTGACCCTGATGCTGACCCAGGCGGGCTATGATATGATCGGCATTGACCAGTCGGAGGAGATGCTCTGCGTGGTCCGGGACAAGGCCGAGCAGCTGGGGCTTTCGGGGCGGCTGCTCCTGCTCCGGCAGGACCTGCTCAAGCTGGATCTTTATGGCACCATCCGGGGGGCAGTATCGACCTTTGATACGTTCAACCATATCCCGGATCTGGACACGGCCATTGCCAATGCGGGCTTCTTCATGGAGAAGGGTGGCGTGTTCCTGTTTGATATGAACACGCCCTATAAGCACCGGCAGGTCCTGGGAGAGAATGAGTTCACCTTTGAGGAAGAAGATGCCGCCTGCGTCTGGCGCAACCACTATAACCCCTCAGACCGCCGGGTGGAGATCACGGTGGACATTGACTACCGTGAGACCGGGGAGCACTTCCACGAACAGTTCTATGAATACACCTACGAGCTGGAAGCCATCCGCGCGGCGCTGGAAAAGCACGGCTTCCGGCTGGAAAGCGTCTGCGATGGCGAAAGTTTTGGCCCGCTGACAGAGGAGAGCGAACGCTATTTCTTCTGCGCGGTCAAGCAGTATACCCAATTGGAGGAAACGTAATATGTCAAATCTGATCCGAGGCCTTTCGGAAAATGGCGGCGTTGTATTCTGCGGTGTGGATTCCACCGAGATCGTCCGCAAGGCAGAGCAGCTGCACCATACCAGCGCCACTTGCAGCGCTGCTCTGGGCCGCCTGCTTACCGGTGCTTCGCTGATGGGCTCGATGCTGAAAGACGACCGCGATACCGTCACCCTGCGCGTGGCGGGCGGCGGCCCGACCGGCACCGTGATCGCCTGCACCGATGGAACAGGAAATGTCAAGGGCTGCATCGACAACCCGCTGGTGGAGCTGCCCCTGAAAGAGAACGGCCACCTGGATGTGGGCGGTGCTGTGGGCAAAAACGGCGTGCTGACCGTCATCCGCGACAACCGCCTGCAAAAGGAGCCTACCGTGGGCCAGGTGCCGCTGGTGTCCGGCGAGATCGCCGAGGACCTGACCAGCTACTATGCATACAGCGAGCAGGTGCCCACCGTCTGCGCTCTGGGTGTGCTGGTGGATACCGACCTGACCATTGCCTGCGCGGGCGGCTTTTTGCTTCAGCTGCTGCCGGGTGCCACCGATGCCGAGATCACCCAGCTGGAGCAGAACATCGCCGCTATGCCTTCCGTTACCGAACTGCTTCGGGAGGGCAAGACCCCGGCGGATATGATGGACCTTGCCCTGGCGGGCTTCAACCCCAATGTCCTGGATGAGCGTGACGTGCAGTACAAGTGTGATTGCAGCGCCGAGCGTACCGAGGAAATGCTGCTGAGCCTGGGCCGTAAGGAGCTGGAAAAGCTCCGCGATGAGGACCCGGACTGCGAAGTGGTCTGCCATTTCTGCCACACCAAGTATCATTTTGACCTGAACAAGCTGGTGGAAAAGGCTGCTTACAAAACGGAGCCTGCCGCAGAGCAGGAGCCGGAAGCCTGAGCATAAGATCAGACAAAAATCAGAACAAACAGCGGCCCGGAGTTTCTCGCTCCGGGCCGCTGCTTTTAGGTGCAGATATCGGCAAGGATGGTGTAGACCACCCGGTAATGCAGGATGTCGCTTTCGGCGGATACATCTACTTTCTGTGCCACAAATTCTGCGTCGGGATACTCTTTTTTCAAAGCTTGCAGGCTGTGCAGATGCGCAAGCGCTTCCGCCTGTTCTTCCGAATAGAGGAGCGTGGTTTCTTCCTGTTCATAGAACGTTGTTTCTTCCAGTGTGAATGGGAATGCCAGCCCGAAAAGTTCCGGCTGAAGATGCCGTGTCACCGGGAGGCTGTGATCCGTCGGGGCAGCCGGAGAGGGCAGGCGGAAGGTGTGTCCGGCAAAAAACAGCGTGCGCTTGGCCACGGCTTTTCCGGTCAGCTGTTTTGTGGAAACGGACAGCAAGACATCCTCCGCAAACTTCCATTCAAACTGCGCCTGCACCTGCCCGGCGGCTGGCTGGAAGATCAATGTGCCATCCCGCTCGGCCCGTGCAGTGCCGATCAGTCCCTGCCCGGCTTCGACTTCCTGGCCGGGTGTCACAAGCATGGTCCCGCTGGCAAGGTTTGTGCGGACAACGGTGCCGGATACCTTGGCCCGCAGGCCATGGAGCGTTCCGGCTGCAATGTCCGGCACAGGCTTTGCCTGGGCGGCTTCGATCACAAGCCGCCCATCAAGGAAATTCAGGCTGGCCCAGGAAAACTCCCCGCTTTGCAGCAGGGCGTACTCCCCGGCAGTGAGTTTTTCCTGGGTGGCCGAAGCGCCCGGCATCAGCCGGATCGTCTGGCGCAAGATCTCTGCTGCCCGTGCCCGCTGCCCGGTCGTCAGGCCGGCGGCATCCACGGCCCAGACGAATTGCTGGGACCAGAGCAGCAGCGGAACGAACAGAGCAAGCCCCGCCCAAAGCCCACGCCGCGCAAGCCAGGGCCGCAGCCGGAAAAACACGCCCCAACGCTTCTGGATGCGCAGGCGGACCCGGCGCTTGCGGGCAAGCGCGGCCAGGCGGCGGTACCGCCAGGCAGCACAGCAGGCACGGAACCCACCGGGCAGGGGACAGACCTGTGAGAGATGAATGCCTGTCCGCGCCGCTTCCGTAAGCAGGCGTTCGGGGCTGCCGTTCTGTGCCGTAAACTGCACACCGGCCCACCACAACAGTGTGTCGATCCGCCCCGCCCCCTTTGGTTTTAGTCCTTTGAAAAATCTGTGCGCAGAAACAGCCCCCGCAGAGTGATCCGGTGGGCGGCCAGTGTTTCGATCCGCAGTCCATCGCCGTAAACGGTGAGCAGGCCCTGGGCAAACTCCAGGCAAAGCCTGCCCTCGTCATAGGTGCGGATGCGCCGGAAATGCTCGATCTCCATCCGGCCCGCGCTGAGGTAGACCGATGGCTGCCCATAGAACCCATGGGGCGGCTGGCGCAGCATCCGCCGCAGCCAGCCGCGCGGGGTGAGATGCGCTTTGGCTCGTTGTTTCACACCTGCTCCCTCCCATGCCGCCCGTGCAAAGCTGCGCACGGTGCTACATATATATGGAAACAGGGGGCATGTGTATGTATCGGTTTTGCAAAAATTCCGGGGTTTTTCTGCTTTTGACCGCCCTTGCGGCGGGGATCCTGCCGTTTGCAGAGCCGGAAGCCTGTATGCAGGCCCTGCGCGAGGGACTGGCGCTCTGCGGCGGGCCGCTGCTGCTTTCTCTGTTTCCGTTTCTGGTGGTGTCCGGGCTGCTGATCCGGTGTCCGGCGGGGGATGTGCTGGCGGTCCCATTCCGCCCGGCGGCGCGACTGCTGGGGGTCCGCAGTGCCTGCGCGGCACGGGTGCTGATGATCGGCTTTGTAGGCGGCTTTGCCCCGGCGGCCCATGCTGCGGCGGAAGCTGTGCGCAGCGGTCGGCTCTCGGCCAGGGAGGCCGATGCTCTGCTTCCGGCCTGCGTTTGTTCCAGCCCGTCGTTTGTGGTGCTCACGGTGGGGCAGACGATGCTGGGCAGCGCAGAGCTGGGGGTGCTGCTGTTTGCGGCACAGACGGCTGCCGGGTATCTTGCGGCGGCGCTGCTCCGCTGCTTTGACCGAAAAAATCCCCCATCGCTGTCCCCGGCAGATCTGCCGGAGCAGCTCCCGCCCCGGCTGGATGAGATCCTGGCCGGGGCGGCGGAGACATATCTGAAGCTCTGCGCCTTTGTCCTGTTTTTCCGGATGCTGGCAGCCGGAGCGGGAGCGCTGCTGCCCGCAGGGGCGGGCACTCTTTGCGCCATGGCGCTGGAAGTCTGCTCCGGGTGCGATCTGGCCTCCCGCACCGGGCGCTGGGCCAGTTTTTTGTGCTGTATGGCTCTCAGTGTGCAGGGGGCCTCTGTTCTGCTTCAGGTGCGCACCCTCTGCCCGGCGCAAATGACCCTGCGTCCGCTGTATACCGCCCGGCTGCTTCATCTGCCGTTTTCGCTGATCTTGTTTTATCTGCTGCTGCCCAGCGGGGAAAGTGCGGTGTTCAGCACGCTGCCGCAGCGGGTGCTGGTATTTCCACGCGTGGCACCGGATCGCGCGGTGCTGGTGTTCCTGGCGTGCTGTCTGGCGGTGTGCCGCCTGACCGAGGCTCTGCCGCCCGCCGGACGGAAAGTGTGCCGATAAAATACAGTGGGTGTTGTATAAATTTCAAAACGATGGTATAATAAGACAGTAGCATGTAAGGAAGGGGGAGCATCCCCTGAACAGATGAAAATAAAACAAATGAGCACACGCTCATTTCAGATGGAGGACCATAGAATGGATTTACAGAATATGGATCTTAATGGCGGGAGCCTGCAAATTTCCACCGAGGTGATCGGTAAGATCGCACGCTGCGCTGCGCTGGAAGTCGAGGGCGTGGCCGAGGTGTCCTGCGGCCAGCAGAACCAGAAAGTCAAGGACCTGCTGGAAAAGGCCAGCATCCAGCCGCCGGTCACCGTGGAAATGCGGGACGGCACGGCAGAACTGACGCTGAACCTGGTGGTCCGGTTTGGCAGCAAGATCCCCGTGGTGGCAGAAAAGGTGCAGGAAAACGTGAAAACGGCTGTGCAGAACATGACCAATGTGACCGTCAGCCGGGTGAACCTGATCATTGCAGGCCTTGCTGCCGAAGAACAGGAATAAGAGGATAGAGGAAGAATGATGGAGAAGATTTTGCCCCGCCGTGAAGCCCGCGAGAATGCGTTCCTGCTGGCTTTTTCGCAGACCTTTGGGGATGTGCCCCTGCAGGAGGCCCTGACCAACCACACCGAGTGCGATGAGGAGCACCCGGTGGATGTGTTCGGCCAGCGGCTGCTGCGCGCATATTACGACCACTCGGCAGAGGTGGATGACCTGATCCGGGATCATCTGCGCAACTGGACCATGGAGCGCCTGCCGCGCGTCAGCCTGACGGTGCTGCGTCTGGCACTGGCGGAGATGCTGTATGGCGACGAGAAAAAGCCCGGCGTTGTGATCAACGAGGCCGTGGAGCTGACCAAGAAATACGGCGCAGACGAGGATTACCAGTTTGTCAACGGCCTGTTGGGTGCCGTTGCGCGGGAAAAGGGTCTGGATACGGCAGAACAGGCAGAGCCGGTCGAACCGTGAGCTGCTATACACTGGGCATCGACACAAGCAACTATGCAACCTCTCTGGCAGTTTTTGACACAGCCGGAGAGGTTGTTTGCGCAAAAAAACGGTTTCTGCCGGTCAAAGAGGGCCAGCTTGGCCTGCGCCAGAGCGACGCACTGTTCCACCATACTGCGGCTTTGCCGGAGATGCTGGAAGAACTTGGCCGCGAAGCGGATCTGACCCGGATCGCAGCCGTGGGGGTCTCCCAGAAGCCCCGCCCTGTGGAGGGAAGCTACATGCCCTGCTTCCTTGCGGGGGTCAGCGCAGCAACGGCATTTGCACAGGCACGCGGGATCCCGCTCGTCCGCACCACCCATCAGCAGGGCCACGCGGCGGCTGCATTGTTTGCCGCCAGGGGCGAGGAATTGTTCCGGGAAAAGGTGCTGCTGTTCCACATTTCGGGCGGCACCACGGATCTTTTGCTCTGCGACCAGGTGCGCACCATTGAGACCCTGGGCACCAGCACCGATCTCTATGCGGGCCAGGCAGTGGACCGGGTGGGGGTCAGGCTGGGCTTTGGTTTCCCGGCCGGGGCAGAAGTCTCCCGTCTGGCAGCCGAGTACACGGAACCCATCAAGCCCAAATCGAGCGTGCGCGGGATGGAGTGCAGCCTTTCGGGGCTGGAAAACCAGTGCAATGCACTTCTGAAGGCGGGCAAAAGCCCGGCCTACGTCTGCAAATACTGCCTGCTGTGCGTGGCCGATACCGTGGTCAAAATGACCGGGGCGGCGCAAAAAGAGTATCCCGGCCTGCCGGTGGTCTGCGCGGGCGGCGTGATGAGCAGCGATATCATCCGTGCATGGGTGCAGCAGCGCCTGCCGCAGGTGTATTTTGTGCCCGGTCAGTATTCCAGCGACAATGCCATCGGGGTGTCCATCCTGGCGGCACGGGAGGCCGGACTATGGCTGAAGTGATCACTGTTTCGGCGCTGAACCGCTATGTCAAGAACCTGCTGGATGCAAACGATGCCCTGTTTGAACTGGCTCTGCGGGGCGAGATCGCCAACTTTGTGCGCAATGCCCGGAGCGGCCACTGCTATTTTACGCTGCGGGACGAGAACGCCAGCGTCAAGGCGGTGATGTTCCGCTCCGATGCCCGGATGCTCGGCTTTGAGCCGGAGGAGGGCATGAAAGTGGTGGTGCGGTGCCGTGCCACCCTGTACGAGCGGGACGGCGCGTTCCAGGTGTATGTCAACGCCATGTTCCCGGACGGCATCGGCCAGCAGCAGCTGTTGTTTGAGCAGCTGAAAGCCAAATTGGAAAAAGAAGGACTGTTTGCGGCAGAGCATAAAAAGCCGCTGCCGCAGATCCCCAAATGCATCGGCCTTGTCACCAGCAAGACCGGCGCAGCATTGCAGGATATCCGCAACGTGATCGGCCGCCGGTGGCCGGCGGTGCGGCTGCTGCTCTGCCCGGTCAATGTGCAGGGCTTTGAAGCGGCGGGGGAGATCGCAGCGGCGATCGACCGGCTGGATCGATGCGGCCAGGCAGACGAGATCATCGTGGCACGCGGCGGCGGCAGCCGGGAGGACCTGTGGGTGTTCAACGCAGAACCGATCGCCCGCGCGGCCTACCGCTGCAAAACGCCGCTGATCAGCGCCATCGGCCACGAGATCGACTTTACCATTCTGGATTTTGTGGCGGACCAGCGGGCCCCCACGCCCTCGGCTGCGGCAGAGCTTGCCGTGCCTGACCGGGCAGAATATCAACGAAAATTATGCAATTTGGAAGAAAATATTCACAATTCTATCCAAAACAGGCTGAGTTTATGCTATAATAGATTGGAACAGGCGCAGCAGCCGCTTTCGCGCACGGAAGTGCAGGCCCCGCTGAATGTCCGCGGGCAGAAGCTGGAAGAACTTTCGGCCCGGCTGCGCGCGGCGGCGCAGAGCCGGGTGCAGGCCAGTGAGCTGCGGCTGCGGCATGGAGCCGCGTTGGCAGGGTCGCTGGATCCCTATGCGGTCCTGGCCCGCGGCTATGCGCTGGTTCAGGATCCCAGAGGAACTGTCTGCACGCCGGATGAACTCCGGGCCGGGCAGAGCTGCACGCTCCGGGGGCGGACGCACCGCGTAACATGTACCGTGGATACGGTGGAGGATTTGGATGAAAGCACCCAAAAGCTTTGAAGAAGGAATGGCCCGGCTGGAAACGATCCTGGACCGGATGCAGCAGCCGGAAACAACGCTGGCAGAATCGATCAAGCTGTATGCCGAAGCCGCGTCCCTGATGGATTACTGTCACAGCACGCTGGAAAAAGCAACGCTGCAGCTCGACGAGATCGACGCACAGCGCGCGCCCCGGCCGGATGCCGCACATTAAGGAGGAACAACACTCATGGAATATGCGAAGCAGTATCAAGAATACCTGACCCGCGTGGAACGCGCGCTGGAAAATGCCTGCGCAGTGTATCTGCCGGAAGAATCGGAGGTCTGCCGGGCGGCCCGGTACAGCCTGATGGGCAGCGGCAAGCGGATCCGCGCAGTGCTGGTGCTGGCTGTCTGCGAGATGCTGCATGGCAGCGCGGAAGCAGCCGATGCCTTTGCGGCTGCGGTGGAAATGCTGCACTGCGAATCGCTGATCCACGATGATCTGCCCTGCATGGACAACGATGATCTGCGCCGGGGAAAGCCCTCCTGCCACAAGGCCTTTGGCGAGGCCACGGCCATGCTGGCAGGGGATGTGCTGCTGACGGAAGCGTTCAACGTGATCGCCAATGCACCGGCTCCGGCTTCGGTCTGTGTCAATGCAGCCCGTGCGCTGGCCGCAGGGGCGGGCAGCCACGGCCTGGTCTACGGCCAGGAGCTGGATCTGAAATATGAGGCGATGGCTGCCACGGAGGAACAGCTGCGGCTGATCCACCGCAATAAGACGGGTGCGCTGATCAATGCTGCCGTCCAGATGGGCGCGGCGGCGGCCCAGGCAAATGAAACGCAGTGCAAGGAGCTGGCCGGGTATGCCTTTGGCATCGGGCTGGTGTTCCAGATCGTGGACGATGTGCTGGATGTGACCAGCACCGCCGAACAGCTGGGCAAGCCCATTGGAAGCGACAGCGAAAACGGCAAGACCACATTCGTGACCCTGTACGGGGCCGAGGGGGCCATGGAACTGGCCCGGAAACTGAACGATGAAACCTGCGCCTCTCTGCGCGCAGAATTTGGCGAAAAGAGTGCGTTCCTGGAGCAGCTGGCCCAAAAGCTGCTGGTGCGGCTCAGCTGAACAACGAAAAAAGGTGGAATTACGAGATGCAGTTCATCCAGAGTATCCTCTCGTTCAACGAGATCCTGACCGTCTCCCTGCTTGGCTGGCTTATAGCGCAGGTGCTCAAGACGATCATCAACTTTATCCTGCTGGGAAAGTTCCAGCTGGAGCGGATGTGGGGCGATGGCGGTATGCCCAGCGCCCATAGCGCAACCGTGACCGCTATGGTCATTGCCACAGCCCGCAGCGAGGGCATCCATTCGGCCATTTTTGCTGTGGCTGCTGTGGTGGCCATCATCACCATGCACGATGCCATGGGTGTCCGGCGTGAAACGGGCGAGCAGGCCAAGGTGCTGAACCAGATGCTGGAACAGTGGATCGAGGTCACGGAGAAGAACAACCCGTTCCTGCAGAATATGCACCTGAAAGAGATGGTCGGCCACACCCCGTTGCAGGTGCTGGCCGGTTTTGTGGTCGGCGTGGTCGTCGGCTGCGTCTACCCCATGGGCCTGTGAGCTGCCCGATACCAAAACGTGAGAAGGACGTGAATCTATGAATTCGCCTTTGCTGGAGAAAATCTCTCAGCCCAGCGATTTGAAAAAGCTGACCAGTCAGCAGACCGTGCAGCTTTGCGAAGAGATCCGTGGATTTCTTCTGGAAAATGTGTCCAAGACCGGCGGCCATCTGGCCTCGAACCTGGGGGCTGTGGAACTCAGCGTTGCGCTGCACCGCGTTCTGGAGACCCCTGTGGACGAGATCGTGTTCGATGTGGGCCATCAGTGCTATACCCATAAACTTCTGACCGGCCGCCGCGAGGGGTTTGCCAAGCTCCGCCAGCTGGACGGCATTTCCGGTTTCCCCAACCCGAACGAGAGCGAGCACGATGCCTTTATTGCCGGCCATGGCAATACTGCGCTTTCTCTGGCCATCGGCATTGCATGGGCCAAAAAGCTGCGCGGGGAGCCGGGGCAGGTGGTAGCCCTGATCGGCGATGGTGCCTTTACCGGCGGCATGGTCTATGAGGGGATGAACAACATCGGCGGGCTGGACAACCTGCTGGTGATCCTGAACGACAACAAGATGTCGATCTCCAAAAATGTCGGTGCTTTGCCCCGCTACCTGAGCCATCTGCGCACCACCAGCCGCTATTACGGTGCCAAGGAGAACGTGCGGACGTTCCTGGACGGTGTTCCGGTGGTCGGTCCGCCGCTGAAATCGGTACTCCAGGGCGGAAAAACCATGCTGCGCCGGGCAATGTACCACTCGACGATGTTCGAGGACATGGGCTTCCATTATTACGGGCCCTTTGACGGCCATAATGAGCCGGAGCTGGAGGAGATCCTGCGGGGCATCCGTCAGCAGCCCGGCCCGCATTTCCTGCATGTCGTGACCAAAAAGGGCAAAGGCTATGCTCCGGCTGAAAGCAACCCCGGCAACTTCCATGGGGTTTCGACCTTTGATCTGGTCCACAGCATCCCGGATCCGGAAATTGCCCCCAAGGAGTCGTTTTCCACGGTGTTCGGCAACGTACTGAACAAGGCTGGAACGGAAAATGAACACGTCTGCGCGATCACGGCGGCCATGAAGTATGGCACCGGTCTGCAGTTCTTTGCGCACACCCACCCCAAACGCTTTTTTGATGTGGGCATGGCCGAGCAGCACGCCGTCACCTTTGCGGCCGGGCTTGCCAGCCAGGGAATGCTCCCGGTGGTCTGCATCTATTCTACGTTCCTCCAGCGCTCCTATGACCAGATCATCCACGATGTGAACCTGCTCAAGGAAAATGTCGTCTTTGCCATTGACCGTGCCGGGTTCGTCCCGGCCGACGGCGAAACACACCAGGGCATTTTTGACCCGGCATTCCTCAGCCAGGTCGGAATGCCGATCTGGTCGCCCTCCAACTATGCAGAGCTGCGGCACTGGCTGCCGATCCTGCTGGGAGACACCCTACACGGCCCCCGTGCCATCCGTTACCCGCGCGGCGGCGAAAGTGCCGCCCTGGCCGAGTACGGATGCTCCGGCCGGGAGTACGATCACCTCTACACGGCTCCGGGTGCGCAGATCGTTCTGGTCAGCTATGCGGACGAAGCGGAGGATGTTCTGGCTGCCGCAAAGCTCCTGGGCGCAGAAGGTATTCCCTGTGACGTGTACAAGCTTGTAAAGATATATCCCTTTACACCGGAACTTATTTCTGAAATTTCGCGTTATTCCGCAGTTTTGTTTGCGGAGGAGTGTGTAGCATGCGGCGGCATCGGGGAACACCTGGAAACTGCGCTGCGCAAGGCGGGTTGGCAGGGCACCTACATCCACCGTGCGGTGGAGCAGCTTCGTCTGCCCCATGCAACCGTGCCGCAGATCAAGGAGGCCACCGGACTGGATGCAGCCCATCTGGCACAGACCGTTCGTACATGGAAAGGAGCAGAATCTTGAAGATTCGTTTGGATCAATATCTGGTGCAGCACGGCCTGATCCAGAGCCGGGAGCGCGCCAAAGCCATGATCATGTCCGGCGTAGTGTTCGTCAACGAGCAAAAGGTGGACAAGGCAGGCGAGATGATCAAAGAAGATGCCAAGGTGGAGGTGCGCGGGCATGATATCGGGTATGTCAGTCGCGGCGGACTCAAGCTGGAAAAAGCGATGCAGTGCTTCCCACTGACTCCCAAGGGCAAGGTGTGCATGGACATCGGTGCTTCCACCGGCGGTTTTACGGACTGCATGCTGCAGAACGGCGCGGTCAAGGTGTATGCGGTGGACGTGGGTTACGGCCAGCTGGCCTGGAGCCTGCGCACCGACGAGCGCGTGGTGAACATGGAGCGCACCAACATCCGGAATGTGACGCTGGAAATGCTGGCGGAACCGATCGAGTTTTTCAGCGTGGACGTTTCGTTTATCTCCCTGCATCATATCTTCCCGGTGGCACAGGCCATCACCACACCGGATGCCATGGGTGTCTGCCTGGTCAAGCCCCAGTTTGAGGCTGGGCGCGAAAAGGTGGGCAAAAATGGTGTCGTGCGCGACCCCGCTACCCACTGCGAAGTGCTGCACAATGCCATGGGCTATGCGGCAGCCAACGGGTTCCGGGTCTGTGGGCTGGATTTCAGCCCCGTAAAAGGCCCGGAGGGAAACATTGAATACCTGATGTTCGTGCAGAAAAGCAGCGAGCCGGGCGTGCTGGATGATGCTGCTGCCGAGCAGGTGGTGGCAGCCAGCCATTCAACGCTGGACCGCTGAAACAGCAGAAGGAGTCGTGCGCCATGACCGTTTACATTTCGCCCAATCCCGGCAAGGCAATGGCTTATGGGATCTCCCAGCGGGCCGCACAGATCCTGCTGACCCATGGGGCTCAGGTGCTGATGCAGGACGGCCTGCAGGCCGAGTGCATGACGATGGGGGTGCGCTATCTGCCTCAGAACGACTGCCTGGAACAGACGGATGTCATCCTGACCATTGGCGGCGACGGCACCATCCTGCACGAAGCCGGCCGCTCGCTGCGGTATCAGAAGCCCATTCTGGGCATCAACCTGGGCCGCTGCGGCTTTCTGGCAACCTGTGAGATCGACGAAATGGAAGCGAAGCTTTCGGCGGTGGCGCGGGGAGAGTTTTTGCTGGACAACCGGATGCTGCTGTATGTCCGGGTGCTGGGAGACAACAGCTGGGAGGGCCATGCCCTGAATGATGTGGTCATTACCAAGGGCCGTCTCCAGCAGGCGATCGACTTCAGCATTTACTGCGATGATATCCTGGTGGAGCATTACCGCGGCGACGGCGTGATCGTTGCTACGCCCACCGGCTCCACGGCCTATTCGCTGGCTGCGGGCGGGCCGATCCTGGATTCCCAGACCAAGGGCATCGTGGTGACCCCCATCTGCCCACACAGCCTGGCCAGCCCGGCCATGGTATTTGCGCAGGAGCGCAAGATCAACATTTGCGTGGGACAGGTGGCGGACGAGGAAGTGTTTGTCAGCTGCGATGGCGATTCCGGCTATTCCTTGCGGGCCGGTGCTACTGCAGAAGTACGCCTGTCTGACCAGGTCGTGCAGCTGATCAGCTTCAGCAAGGCGGATCAGTTCCAGGCCATTGACCAGAAACTGCGCGGCAGGCGCTGAACAAAAAATGAGGGGAGACGATCACATGGGACGCAGCAGCCGAGGCGATGCCAAATGCAAACGGGAGCGGCAGCAGGCCATCCTGCGCCTGATCCAGGAAACGCCGATCAGCCGCCAGGAATCCCTGCTGGAACACCTGCGGGCAGAGGGATTTGATGCAACACAGGCCACCATCTCCCGCGATATCCGGGAGTTGAGCCTGGTCAAGGCCGCTACCCCTACCGGTTACCGCTATATTTCCAGCCACAGCGAGGCCCTGAACCCAAAGGTGCAGGGACGCTTTGAGACGATTTTTCACGAGTCGGTGCTGGGGGTGGATTTTGCAGGCCATGTGGTGCTGGTCAAGTGCTACTCCGGCATGGCAAATGCTGCCTGTGAGGTATTTGACGCACTCAAGTGGAAAAATGTTGTCGGGACCCTTTCGGGCGACGATACGTTCCTGATCGTGGCCCGCTCGGAGCGGGATGCCAAAACCATCTGTTCGGAGCTGGGGCACCACATCGGGCAGAAGTAAAGGCGGGAGAAACGACCATGCTGAGCAGCCTGCAAATTGAAAATGTTGCGGTGATCCAAAAAGCCAATGTGCATTTTGAAAAGGGCCTGAACGTGCTGACCGGCGAGACCGGCGCGGGCAAGTCGATCCTGATCGACTCCATCAATGCCATTCTGGGCAACCGCACCTCCAAAGATCTTGTCCGCACGGGGGCCGCAAAGGCTGTGATCCGTGCGGCGTTTGACAATGTGCCGCCCGCCGTGCTGGACAGCCTGGAAAAAGCAGGGTATGAGCGATCCGATGCGCTGACCCTGAGCCGCGAGATCACGGCCGAGGGCAAGAGCACCTGTCGCATCAACGGGATGCCGGCCACTGCCGCCGTCCTGCGGGAGCTGTGCGGCGGCCTGATCAACATCAACGGCCAGCACGATTCCGTGGGCCTGCTGAACCCGGCTCACCACGAGGGTATCCTGGATGCCTACGCACAGAATGGGGCCGAGTATCAGGCCTATTATGCGGTGTACCGGGAACTGATCAAGGTAAAAAAAGAGCTGGATGCCATGATCACCGATGAAAATGAAAAGCAGCGCCGGATCGACCTTTTGAGCTACCAGGTGCAGGAGATCGAGGATGCGGCCCTGACCGCTGGCGAGGAAGAAACGCTGGAGGCCCGCCGCAAGGTGCTGGCCAACGCTTCCACCATCCGGGAGCGCATCTCTCAGAGCTATGCACTGCTTTCCGGCGGGGACGAGACCCCCGGTGCAGCGGATCTTCTGGGTGAAGCCTCCAATGCCATGGACAGTGCGGCCCAGCTGGACGACAGGCTTTCGGCCGCAGCAGGCCAGCTGCTGGATCTGTATTATACGGCAAAAGACCTTTCGGCTGACCTGATCGGGCGGTTGGAAAGCTATGATTCCAACGACGCAGAGCTGGACGAGATCGAACAGCGGATCGACCGGATCTATAAGCTCAAGCGGAAATACGGCGACACGGTAGAAGATATCATCGCCTTTGGCCGGCGTGCACAGGAGGAGCTGGAGCGCATCCAGTTCTCTCAGGAGCGGGCCGAGCACCTGCAGGCAGAAAAGCACCGCCTGTATGTTCTGGCGCGGGAAAAGGCTGAGATCCTGACCCAGACACGCCTGAAAGCGTTTGAAGAACTGAACCGGCGCATTTCCGGCACCCTGGATTTCCTGAACATGCCGGGGGTCCGGATGACCCTGCGCCACACGCGCGGCCCGCTGGCCAGCCATGGGCAGGACAGCGTGGAGTTCTATATCTCCACAAACCCGGGCGAAGCGCCCAAGCCCTTGGCCAGGATCGCTTCCGGCGGTGAGCTGAGCCGCATTACACTGGCCATCAAAAATGCGATGGCGGATAAAGATGCGGTGCCCACCGTGATTTATGACGAGATCGACAGCGGCGTATCCGGCAAGGCGGCCAGCCGGATCGGGGAGGTGCTCAAACAGAGTGCAAAGGACCACCAGATCCTCTGCATCACCCACACGGCGCAGATCGCCGCCCTGGCGGACTGCCACCTTCTGATCCAGAAAAACGTCTCCAATGAGCGCACCTATACCGAGATCCACCCCCTGGATGCCGAGGGCCGGGTGGACGCACTGGCGCATATCATTTCCGGCGACCACGTCACCGAACTTTCCCGTGCCAATGCACGGGAGATGCTTGGCCTGGCCGAAAAAGAGGCTTGACAATCCGAAAACCGTATGTTAAAGTAGTACCCGTTAAAGGCTTTGATGGGAACAAGTACCCTGAAACGCACTGCACAGAGAAACCCCGGTTGGTGAAAGGGGCCGCAGGGCAGCAGGGGAAATACCTCCCGGAGCCGCAGGCTGAATGCCGGTCTGGCTGGTAGGCTGTGCCGCGTGCGAGCGTTACAAACGCAGGAGTGTTGCTCTACTCTGGGGCATGCACTCGTGAGGCCGTTTCCGTGAGGAGGCGGCAAACAGAGGTGGTACCGCGATTTTTCTCGCCCTCTGCCAAATTTAAGTTTGGCAGGGGGCGTTTTTTTGTTTCCCTCTGCCCCATTACAGGAGGAACACCCTATGACTCTGTACGAAGAACTCAAGGCCCGCGGTTTGGTGGCCCAGATCACCGATGATGAGATCATCGACCTCATCAACAACGGCAAGGCGACGTTTTACATCGGCTTTGACTGCACGGCCGACAGCCTGACGGCAGGCCACTTCATGGCCCTGACCCTGATGAAGCGCCTGCAGATGGCCGGCAACAAACCCATCGCCCTGATCGGCGGCGGCACAACCATGATCGGCGACCCCTCCGGCCGTACCGACATGCGTAAGATGCTGACCAAAGAGGATATCGCCCACAATGCGGCCTGCTTCAAAAAGCAGATGGAGAAGTTCATTGATTTCTCTGAGGGCAAGGCCCTGATGCTGAACAATGCCGATTGGCTGCTGGATCTGAACTATGTGGAGCTGCTGCGGGACGTGGGTGCCTGCTTCTCGGTCAACAACATGCTGCGTGCCAAGTGCTACGAGCAGCGCATGGAAAGGGGCCTGTCGTTCCTGGAATTCAACTACATGATCATGCAGAGTTACGACTTCTACTACATGTTCCAGCACTATGGCTGCAACATGCAGTTTGGCGGTGATGACCAGTGGAGCAACATGCTGGGCGGCACGGAGCTGATCCGCCGCAAGCTGGGCAAGGATGCCTATGCAATGACCATCACCCTGCTGACCGATTCCCAGGGCAAGAAGATGGGCAAGACGGCAGGCAATGCGGTCTGGCTGGACCCCAACAAGACCAGCCCCTTTGAGTTCTACCAGTACTGGCGCAACGTGGGCGATGCCGACGTGATGAAGTGTATCCGGATGCTGACATTCCTGCCGCTGGAGCAGATCGATGAGATGAGCACCTGGAAAGACCAGCGCCTGAACGAGGCCAAGGAGATCCTGGCCTTTGAGCTGACCAAGGTGGTCCACGGCGAGGAAGAAGCCGAAAAGGCCCAAAACGCCGCCCGTGCCCTGTTCAGCGGCGCTGCCGACACCGAGCACATGCCCACCACCCAGCTGACCGAAGCCGACTTGACCGATGGCTCCATTGGCATCCTGACGCTGATGGTCAAGGCCGGGCTGGCTGCTTCCAACGGCGAGGCCCGCCGTCTGGTCACCCAGGGCGGTGTCCTGGTGGATGGCGAAAAGGTGGCGGCTCCCACGGCCAGCCTTACCGCAGAACAGCTTGCCAAGGGCATCGTGATCAAAAAGGGCAAAAAGGTCTACCACAAGGTGACCCTGTAAAAACAGAAGAACAAACATCCAAAAACGGCTGCATCCGGGTGGTGCAGTCGTTTTTGTGTTTTTCAGATGCGTTCAGAGAACGCAAAGGTTCGTATAATATATGTTATGCGAAAGTAAAAGCGCTCCCGGAACGTCAGATGATCCGGTGGGCGAGCCAGTCCATCGTTTCAACCTGCACCTGTGCCCGGCGCAGCTCCCCAAAGGCTTCCTCCGGGGCGTTCCATTCCAGATGTCCGTCGGCTGCCCGCAGGGCCGCTTCCAGCTCTGTGTAATCCTGGGTGCGGACCAGATGGTTCATGCCTTCGCGCATGGCATCGCAAAGCTTGCTCCCTTCGGCCAGTGCCTGCCGTGCGGTAGGGAAGTCCTCGTCCCGGATGGCCTGAACGGCGGTTTCAATGTCCGCTGAAATTTCCTGCGCAAACTGCTGGACTTTCCAGCTGCTGTAAAACGCAACGGCCAACAGGGCCGCCACGATGCCAATGCACGCATAGATCCGTTTCATTTGTTCACCTCAATGGGAGCCTGCCCTGCGGCGGCTCTCTTTTTTCAGCAAAAAGTAGTCTTCGGTGTCGTTGCCTGCCAGCAGGAGGATCTCCTGGACCAGCAGGGTGTTGGCCTGTGCCGTCCGTTCCAGCCACTCCGAGTTTTTGCCGCACCAATGCAGATTTTCTTCCAACACCTGGCCGTCCAGCACAAAGGGGACGGTGGCCTGTGCGTGCTGGACGGCCAGGCTCAGGTCAGCCAGGGTGGCTGGCTCACGCTCCGGCCGCAGGGCGACTGAGAGCTTGCCGTTCGTCTCCACAATGGCATAGGAGACATCCCGTGGGTCGAATACGTCCTTGGCCCGCAGAGCCTCCATCAGATCGGCGGCGGTCAGGCGGAGGGTGCGCAGGGCATTCTGGTCGATCTCGCCGTTCAGGATCACCGTTTTGGGCCGCCCGGACATCAGGTTGAAAAAACGCTGGCTTTTAAAGCTCAGGATCGAGCCAAGCAACTCCAATGCCGCGATCAGAAACAATGGGATCAGGCTGGCGGTCACGGGCACTTCCTCCGATTCAATGGAGATGGAAGCCAGATTGGAGATCAGGATGGTGGAAACAAGTTCCTCCGGCTGCAGTTCCCCCAGCTGACGCTTGCCCATCAGCCGCATGGCAAACAGCACGCAGAGATAAATCAAAATCGTGCGGAAGATCAAAAGTTTCAAGCAAAGCCCTCCCTGAAGCAAACTGCGAATAACGGGTGCCGCAGCGGGGATGCTACCGGAAAAGGGGGAATGCGCTTTGAAACAGCTTTCCGATTCTCTGGAGCAAAATCTTGCGGCGCTCAACGCTAGGTTTGGCCGGTCGGCAGATTTTTATGCGAAGCCGGTCGAGCTTTACCACTGCGCAGGAGCCATTGTGTTGTTTGACGGCATGGCAAGCCTGGAGGGACTATGGCAGCTTTTGCTGAACGCAGCAGCCCGCCGCACCCCGGCCCCGCCGGTGGATGCCAACGGCCCGGCCGTGTTTGAACTGCTGTTCCACCACTCCGACCTCCCGGCGGAACCGGATGCAGTGGCGGATTGGGACAGGCTGATCCAGTGCCTGACGGCAGGCATGGCAGTCCTGCTGCTGGATGGCAGTGAGCGGGGCATCGCCTTTTCGGTGCAAAGCCTGAAAGCCCGCTCCGTGGAGGAGCCCTCCGGCGAGGGAAATCTGCGGGGCTCCCGCGAGGGCTTTGCCGACCTGCTCCGTATCAACCTGAGCCTGCTGCGGCGGCTGTTCCGCACCGAGGAACTGGTTCTGGAGGTGTTCCAGGCCGACTGCGCCATGAAAACCGAATACGCCATCTGCTATTGCAGCCAAAAAGCGAACCCGCAGGCGGTGCGGCAGGTCCGGCAGACGCTCCGGCAGGCCAAGCCGCAGCTGCTGCTGGATTCCAGCTACTTTGTGCCCTGGCTGTTCCCATGCAACGTGCGCACCTTTGCGCCGGTCAGCTATACCGAGCGCCCGGCTGTGGCGGCGGCCAAGCTCTGTGAGGGAAAGATCGTGCTTCTGGTCAACGGCAGCCCCTCGGCGCTGATCCTGCCCACCTTGTTTCAGGAGAATTTTGAGTGTCTGGATGATTACGCAGGCACGGCATATTTTGCCTCATTTCTGCGCATCTTGAAATATTTCTCGTTTTTCCTCAGCATTTTTCTGCCGGGGGCCTTTGTCTGCCTTGCCGTTTATCTGCCGGAGCTGATCCCACTGCAATTGCTGCTCAAGATCGAAGCGGCGGAACAGGCCACGCCTTTGCCGCTGTTTGCGGAAATGGTCATGGTCATTTTGATTTTGGAGATCATCCGCGAGGCAGGCCTGCGGATGCCGCAGACGCTGGGACATTCGGTCAGTCTGGTGGCGGCGCTGATCATCGGGGATGCCGCCATTGCCGCCGGGGTGATGAGTACGCCGGTGATGCTGGCGGCTGCCATTTCCTCCATTGCCTGCTTTGTGACCCCGGCGCTGTATGAGGAAGCCACGCTGTTCCGGCTGCTGGTGCTGCTGGCCGCAGGGGCGGCGGGCCCGGTCGGCCTGGCTGGGGCTGCGCTCTGCGTGCTGATGGGGCTTGTGCAGGTTTCGGCGCTGGGGGTGCCGTATCTGGCAATGTCGGCTTTTCCGGCAGAACCGCTTTCACCGGACGGTGTGATCCGGCGCACCTACCGCACCCTTTCCCGCGCACCGTTTACGATCTGGAAGAAAAGAGGTTGATCGGTTTGGAACAGGGCAGGTTTTCGCTTTCGGTCGTCCGGCTCAGTGTCCTGACCGGAGTGCTGGCGCAGTGCATCCGGCAGCCCGGCACGGATGTCCGGTCGTTTTTTCTGTGGGGGCTTCCCATGGCACTGGCGCTGTGCGGGATGCTCCGGATCCTTTGCCGGGCTCCTCAGAGAGCCGATGCGGTTTTTGCGGGGCAGGAGCTTCGTTCCCGGCTGGTCTGCGGCGGGGTGATGCTGCTGTTCGGCGGAGAACTTGTGGCTGCCGCCGCACAGGCCCAGCGGCTTTGCTGGGAACAGTTTTCTTCTATGGCAGTCCTGGGGCTGCTGCCATTTTTGCTCTGGGCCGGGTGGCGTTTGCAGCCGGAGATCTTCTGCCGCTGCGTGCGGTTTCTCTGGTGGGCAGCTGCCGCAGCAGGCCTGCTCTGCATCCTGGGGCTGCGGGGTCAGCTGCACTGGGAAAACCTGATGGAGCCTGCCCAAAGCACGCTGCCGTCGCTGCCGCTGTTTGCGGAGTATGCAGCCCTGCCGTACCTCTGCCCCAAAACACAGGCCCAGCGCGGGGCGTGGCTTCCGCTCTGGGCATTTGGCCTGGCCGCTGCGTATCGGTTGGGCATGGAGCTGGTGTTTGGCCCGGCATCCGCCGTGCCGGGGGCCGAGCTGCTGCGGGCGGGCATCCTGGGCGGTATCTCCCGTTTTGATGCTGCCATCTTGCTGGTCTGGCTGGCAGCGGCCCTGTTCCGGCTCTGCTTTCTGGTTCAGGTCCTCCATGGGCTGGGCCGCCGTACTGCGGGCCAGATTGCCCAGGAGAAGTCTGCATGAGCGGCCGTACACGGGTGCTGCGCCTGCTGCTGGCCGGGTTCTTGGTGGTTTGGTGCGGGCTGTTCCTGCGGGCAGAGAACACCGCCAAAAGCCAGGTGCGGGTGGTGGTGCTGGAACACACCGGCCCGCACTGGACCGCCGGGCTGCTGTATCAATTCCCGGAAGCGGCGGCTGATGCATCCGATGCGGCGGCTGAGGTCGGGTTCTGCGCCGGGGCAGGGGATACGCCGGCCCTTGCACTGGCCGCAGCGGAACAGGAGCTGCCGCAGCAGGCCGGCTACCGCCTGTGTACCGGCTTATTGCTCACGCAGGAGATCACCGCGGAAACACTGCAAACGGCAGAGCGGTTCTTTGCAGAAAAGCCGCTGGAACGACGGTCGGTGCGGGTGATCGGTGCGGAAACATCCTGCGCAGAGCTTTTGCGCAGGGGCAAAGAGGATCCACAACTCCCGGCGCAGCTGCTGCGCGCCGTGGAAAAAGCCGAAGCAACCGCACCACGCCTTTATGAGCGCCGCCTGGGGCTGCTGATCCCGCTGTTGGAGGAAACCGCAGAAACAGCGGGAGAGGCTCTGCTTGTCTCCGGGACACAGACGCTCCGGCTCCCTGCGGACGAGGCCAAAGCAGCGCAGCTTTTGCAGGGGCGGAGCGGGGATCTTTCGTTTTCTTTGGACAGCGGTGTCGTCACATTCCGCCGCTGTGTGGTCTCGGTGGAGGAGAGGAACGAGGGCTTTTTCCTCCTCCTGACCGGCCAGCGCAGGGCCGGTGACGCACCGCCGTCTGCCCGGGCGTGTGAGGAACTGGCGGACCTTTGTACCCGCACCGTTGAACATTGCTGGGCCGCCGGGGTCGATCTGCTCCGCCTGGAGGCTGTCCGCTGCCTCAGACAGGGCAGCGGGGCAGGAGAATGGACAACAAAAAACGCCTGCCCGCAGCTGTGGACAGACGTGACATTTATGGCATTTTAATGAGCTGTTTCGAACGTTACGGTGATGGTGGTGCCAACATCCACTTCACTTTCCAGCTTGATCCGGGCGTTGTGGATCCGGGCAATGTGTTTGACGATGGCAAGCCCCAGGCCTGTGCCGCCGGTGGCTTTGCTCCGGCTTTTATCGACCCGATAAAAGCGCTCAAATACGCTGGATTGTGCTTCCCGCGGGATGCCGATCCCGTCATCTTTGACCGTTAAGGTGCAGTGGCCGTCCCGCGTGCAGGCGGTGATCAGCTGGACTTTGCCGCCCGGCCGATTGTAGCGGATGGCATTGTCGCACAGGTTTTGGCACAGCTCATCCAGCTGGCCCCGGTTGCCCAATACCCGTGCGCTTTCGCCCAGGTAAGTCAGAGAGATGAACGAGCGCTGGGCATTCAGCTTCTGGCGTTCCACACACTCTTTGGCCACATCCAGAAGATCCACGGTTTCCATGGCGGGCAGGGTATTCGTCTCGCTGGCGCTGTCCAGATGGGAAAGCTGCAAAATGTCGTTGACCAGCTGGATCATTCGGGTGGCTTCGCCGTGGATCTTCCGGCCAAATTCAGGCACGTCCTCCGGCTTGGCGATGCCTGTTTCGATCAGTTCCGCATAGCCGGAAATGCTGGTCAGAGGGGTTTTGAGTTCATGGCTGACATTGGCTGTGAACTCCTGCCGCATCTTTTCATTGTTCTCCCGCAGCAGCCGGTCAGAGTGGATGCTCTCGGCAAAGGGGATCAGCTCCCGGTAGGGAACATTCTCCTGGATGTGTTCCAGGTCATCTGTCATCCGCAGGATCGGCTGCACCAGGCTCCGGGTCAGCAGCCCGGCGATCAGTGCAGCGGCGGCCATCATCAGGATGCAGCTCAGGACAATGGCCGGGATGGCGGCATCGTAGATGGACCAGATGGTTTCCGAATCCTGTGCCACCCGAAGAATATCGCCGTCGGGCAGCAGCATGGCATAGTAGTACGTTTCGTACCCCAGCGTCTGGGAGTCGCGCCGGTCGCGGCCGATGCCGGTCTGCATGGCCTGCTGGATCTCCGGACGGCTGAGGTGATTCTCCATCTGCTGCGAGGTGGCGGATTCAAACTGAACGGTGCCGTCGGCCGCGATCAGGGTAATGCGCAGGTTGCGGATGACATAGGAGGAAAGCTGTTGCGGGGAGTCGATCTGTGTACACCCGGCCGCTACCAGCTCTGCCTGGTGTTTCAGCGAGGTCCACGCCTGCTCCCGGAACGCCTTGTGAAACACGAACAAACAGAGCACGGCGGTGCAGATCAGGCCGACAAACCCCATAAAAAACAGCCGGTAGCTGATTTTTTCTTCCATGCTCTGCGGTTTCATTCTTCCTCGTCCTCCTCACTGTCGGCCAGCTTGTAGCCGACTTTGCGTACCGTACAGATGTACTTCCCAGCATCGCCCAGCTTTTTGCGCAGGGTCCGGATGTGCATATCCACCGTGCGGCTTTCCACCGAGATATCCGTGCCCCACACCACCTGCAAAATCGTTTCGCGGGTGACCACAAGGTTGGTGTTTTCCAGCAGCAGCCGCAGCAGGCTGTATTCCTTGTAGGTCAGATCCACGTGCGTGCCGTTCGCAGTCACGCTGTGGCGGGCATTGTCCAGCAAAATCTCGTGGAACGTATACACATTCTGATGTTCGTCCGGGGCCGAGCGACGGAGCGCTGCACGCACCCGGCTGAGAAACTCCATGATACCGAACGGCTTTGTGATGTAATCATCTGCACCGCAGTCCAACCCGCGCACGGTATCCAGCTCGCTGGATTTTGCGGTGACCATGATGATGGGCAGCCGCCGCAGCGAGGGCGTGTTGCGCAGCTTTTTCAGGATGGAAAAACCATCCTCGCCGGGCAGCATCACGTCCAGAATCACAAGCTCCGGTTCTGCGGTGCGCATGGCGGGCCAGAATTCCTCGGAACGTTCAAAGCTTTTGACATCGTATCCGCTGGACTGGAGCGCATACTGTTCCAACTCCCGGATGGCGGCATCATCCTCTACAATATAGATCATGTGTTCGGTTCCTCCTTTGCCTCAGCCGGGGCGGCATCGCTGTCCGGGAAAAGGTAGCGCTCGCGGTAACGATCCAGACGGCGGCGGAATTCTTCGCTTTCTTTCGTCTCATTGCCATAGCGCAGGTCGTTCAGGTAGGCGTGGGTGTCAAAGCTGTCCTGCGCAACCTCGATCTGGGCCACGGCCACGTTACTGCAATGGTCGCAGACACGCTCATAATTGGTGAGCAGGTCCTCCAGAACAAAACCGTATTCAATGGAGCAGCTGCCAGCCTGCAGGCGGGCAACATGGCGGGCTTTGATGGCACGCACCAGCTCGTCCACGACCGTCTCCAACGGCTCTACCTTGCCCGCCAGGTGAAGATCCCCCTTGCGGAATGCATCTGTGGTGCGGCTCAGCACATCCTGCACTGCGCCCTCCAGAACCTGCAGTTCCTCGCGCGCATCCTTGGAAAATTCAATGTTTTTTGTGTGGATCTCCTCCGCCGATTTCAGAAGATTGACGGAATGATCGCTGATCCGTTCAAAATCGCTGATGGTGTGCAGCAGGGTGTTCACGCTCTGGCTGTCGGCGTGGTTCAGCTCCCGGCTGGAAAGCTTGACCAGATAGGTGCCCAGGGCATCTTCGTACTGATCCACCTTGCTTTCTTCATCCCGTACTTTCTGGGCCAGGGCATCGTCCCACTTGTGGGTCAGGCTCATGGCCTGCACCACACCCACGCGGGCCAGCTCGGCCATATCGGCTGTTGCAGCGCGGGCACGCTCCACTGCCACGGCGGGGGTATTCAGCAGACGGTTATCCAGCAGGACAAAATTCTCCTGCTCGGCATCGTCGGGGATGGTCATGATGGCCAGCTTTTCCAGCCCATTTGCAAAGGGAAGCAGGACAGCTGTGGCCGAAAGGTTGAAGATCGAGTGGACCACAGCGATGCCCCAGGCCGTAACGGTGGTGTTGACAAAGCTGAAATCCAGCACAAGGTTCAGGCCGTAGAAAACCGTCAGGAACAGGGTCACGCCGATGATGTTGAAGTAAAGATGCACCATGGCAGCCCGGCGGGCATTTTTGTTGGCACCCACCGAGGAGATCAGGGCTGTGACGCAGGTGCCGATGTTCTGACCCATGATGATGGGGATGGCACTGCCGTAGGTAATCACGCCCGTGGTGCTCAGCGCCTGCAGGATGCCGACGCTGGCACTGGAACTCTGGATGATGCCGGTGACCACAGCACCCACCAGAACGCCCAGCAGGGGGTTGGAGAAGCGGACGAACAGGTTCGTGAACCAGGCTTCGTTCTGCAGCGGGGTCACAGCGCTGGACATGGTGCTCATGCCGGTCATCAGAACTGCGAAGCCGATCAAGATGGTGCCGATGCCCTTGCGTTTTTCGTTTTTGCCCATGTACAGCAGGATGCCGATAAAGGCCAGCAGCGGGCTGAACGAGGTGGGCTTGAGCAGCTGGATCCAGAAACTGTCGCCCTGCAGGCCCGAAAGACTCAGAATCCAGCTGGTAACGGTGGTGCCCACGTTGCTGCCCATGATCACACCAATGGCCTGGTGCAGCTCCATGATGCCGCTGTTGACAAAGCCGACCACCATAACAGTGGTGGCACTGGAGCTCTGGATCACAGCCGTGACGCACAGGCCCAGGAAAAAGCCCTTGAGCGGGTTATCGGTCAGCTTGCTCAGGATCTTCTGCAGCTGGCCGCCGGCCTGCTTTTCCAGCGCTTTGCCCATGATGTCCATACCGAACAGGAACAAAGCCAGGCCGCCGAGAAGCGAAAAGACATTGAATACAGTCATTTGATGTTCCTCACTTTTGCTTGACGTAAAATTCTCCTGTTTCTGAGTATAGGGCCCAAATGTAAAATCGGAAACCGGGCAAATGTAAAACCCATGTAAAGTGAGGCAGATTTCGGCAGCAAATGCTCTGTGAACCTTATTATAAAGGGCTTTTGGGACAGATGCAACCGTTTGTCTGGTACCGCGCAAAGATTTTCCGGAATCCATCATTGTAATCCGAAACCATCTCGTTTATAATAGGGAAAAGAAACCCCTGTGGGCGGCCTTGCAGCACAGGGACGGAATCTACACGCAGGAGGAAGAATGATGGCGAATTTCAATGTTTCGCTGAAAAAGCTGATCGAGCGTGTCAGCATGGAAGTGGTCTACACTCCGCAGGATCTGGATACGATCTGTGTCGAGATCGCAGAGGTCAACCGTCCGGGCCTGTTCCTGGCAGGCTATTACGATTATTTTGATAAGCTGCGGCTGCAGATCATGGGCCTTGCCGAGATGAACTTCCTGTCCGGCCTTTCGCCGGAAAAGCGGTATGAGGCGCTGGATCAGCTGTTCCGGCAGCAGCCCCCGGCGGTCATCGTCGGCCGCAGTGAGGAGCTGGAACCGTTCCCGGAGATGCAGGAGCTGGCCAAGAAGCACGGTGTGGCTCTGCTGCGTTCCAATGAGACGACCTGCACCCTGATGGGCAGCCTGATCAGTGTGCTGAACCTGGAACTGGCACCCCGCATCACCCGCCACGGCGTTCTGGTGGAAGTGTACGGCGAGGGCATCCTGATCCTGGGCGACAGCGGCATTGGCAAAAGCGAACTGGCCATTGAACTGGTCAAACGCGGCCACCGGCTGGTGGCCGATGATGCCGTGGAGCTGCGCAAGGTGTCCAACCGGCAGATCATGGGTACAGCCCCGGAAAATATCCGTCATTTCATTGAATTGCGCGGCATTGGCATCGTCAATGTGGCCCGTGTGTTTGGTGTGGGTGCGGTCAAGGTGAGCGAGAGCCTGGACCTTGTGGTCCAGCTGGAAGCCTGGGACCCCACAAAAAACTATCAGCGCACCGGGCTGGAAAGCGAATATTACGAGATCCTGGGTGTGAACATCCCCAGCACCAGCATTCCCGTTTCGCCCGGCCGAAATCTGGCCGTTGTGCTGGAAACGGCAGCCATCAACAACCGCCAGAAGAAGATGGGATATAATGCAGCGAAGGAGCTGCTGATCCGCCTGGGGCTGGAAGGCACCGTTGAATAATTCTGCAACAGAAAGAGGAACCGCGTTTTTATGGAACGATTGAAACAACAGCTGCGGGCAGAGAACCTTTGCTTTTTTGAAAACGAACCGCTTGCTGCCCACTGCACCTTTAAGATCGGCGGCCCGGCGGATGTGTTTGCTCTGCCTGAAACCGAGCAGCAGCTCTGCCGCATCCTTGCGCTGTGCCGTGAGCGGGGCGTAAAATATTACCTGCTGGGCAACGGCAGCAATGTCCTGTTTGAGGATGCCGGCTACCGGGGCGTGGTCGTGGATCTCACGGCCCTGAAAATGGGCATCGGCGTTCTGGAAAATGTCTGCCATCCGGGCGCAGAGCCGGGAGAGGTTTATGATGCCGTTGCTGCGGGGGCAGGCCTGAAGCTTTCGAGCCTGTGTACTGCGGCACTGGAAAACGGCCTGACCGGCCTGGAATTTGCCTATGGCATCCCCGGCACCGTGGGCGGCGCGGTCTACATGAATGCCGGTGCCTACGGCGGGGAGATGAAAGATGTTCTGGATACCGTGACCTACCTGACAAAGGAGGGGCGGATCGTAACGGAGGATGCTGCCGCGCTCGATCTCTCGTACCGGCACAGCGTGTTTGAGGAAAACGGCGGGTGCATCCTGAGCGCAAAATTCCACCTGAAACGGGGCGACCCGGCTGCCATCAAGGCACGGATGAACGAACTGATGCAGAAACGCATCGACAAGCAGCCGCTGGACAAACCCAGTGCGGGCAGTACGTTCAAGCGTCCGGTGGGAGCATACGCTTCGGCCCTGATTGACCAGTGCGGTCTGCGGGGATACCGCCACGGCAGAGCCGCCGTCAGTGAGAAGCACTGCGGTTTTGTTGTGAACCTGGGCGGTGCGACCTGCGCCGATGTGCTGGCCCTGTGCGATGAGGTGCGGGCCATCGTAAAAGAAAAAACGGGATTTGATCTTGAAAAAGAGATCCGGGTCGTCACGGCATAAGAGGAAAAAGAGAATGGATCTTCTGATCGTAAGCGGACTTTCCGGCGCGGGCAAATCGGTTGCCATGAATGCGCTGGAAGATATTGGATTTTTTTGCATCGATAATCTGCCGGCAGAACTGCTGCCCAGCATCACGGCGTTTTCCAAGGCGGGCGATAACCAGCTCAAGCGGGTGGCACTTTGCATGGATGTGCGCGGCTGCCGCTCCAGTGAGCAGATCGAGGACGCACTGGCGCAGCTGGATCAACAGGGCATTGCTTACGAGATCCTGTTCGTGGAGGCACCGGACGATGTGCTGATGCGCCGGTACAGTGAAACGCGCCGCCGCCACCCGATCAGCATTTCCGACGGGCTTTCCACGCGGGAGGCATTCGGTAAGGAGCGCCAGATCCTGCAGCCCTTGCGGGACCGCGCCAATTACATCATCAATACGGAGCTGCTTTCCACCGCGCAGAACAAGGAGCGGATCTGCAATCTGTTCATGGCGGGCGGTGGGGCAAAAGGGGCTATGAAGCTGACCGTGATGTCGTTCGGCTTCAAGTTCGGCATCCCGGAGGATTCCAACCTGGTGCTGGATGTGCGCTGCCTGCCCAACCCCTTTTATGTGCCGGAGCTAAAACACAAGACCGGCTTGGACCAGGAAGTAGTGGATTTTGTGATGGACCACCCGGAGGCGCAGGAACTTCTCCATCGGTACGAAAACTTTCTGGATTATGCACTGCCGCTGTATGTCAAAGAGGGAAAGAGCCAGCTGACGGTTGCGGTGGGCTGTACGGGCGGTAAGCACCGCTCCATCACCTTTGCGCGGAAGATCGCAGAATATTGTGAGCGGCTTGGCTATAAAGTCGGCGTGCAGCACCGGGATGCCACACGCTGAGCGCCGCTGTGGACAAAAAAAGAAACGAGAGAACGATCATGAGCTTTGCATCCCATGCACGGGAAGAAATCGCACAGCGCAGCCTGCAAAAGGATTGCTGCGTGCGGGCAGCCGCCTACGGCATTGCCTGCTTTGCCAAATATTTCGATCAAAAAGGTCTGGTGCTGCAAACCGAGCAGGCGCAGACCGCCCATGTGGCCGAACAGCTGTTTGCCCGCTGCGGGGTTCAGGGAACCGTTACGGAAAAAAGCCGCCCCAGCGGCGCAGTGTATGAGTTTGGCATCCGTACACCGGAGCAGGTGGCGCGGATGCATGAGCTGTTTGGCACCACTGGCACCGAGACCAGCCTGCAGATCGACCCGCGGCTGATCCGGTGCCAGACCTGCGTCAGCGCCTATATCGGTGCGGCATTTTTATGCAGCGGAACGGTCACGGATCCGCAAAAGGAATATAATCTGGAATTTCTGACCGGGCGCACCAATCTGGCCCGTGACTTTGAAGCCCTTTTGGCAGAACACGAATTTGCGCCCCGGCGCACCCGCCGCAACGGCGTGAATCTGATTTATGTCAAAAGCAGTGCCAATGTGCAGCGCATCCTGGCCTTTATGGGGGCGGCACAGGCGGCGGAACAGATCGGTACACAAAAGGCGGTCAAGCAGGTGCGCAACCAGATCAACCGCCACACCAACTGCGACACCGCGAACCTGGGCAAAACAGCCCGTGCCAACGCCCACACCCTGAAAGCGATCCGCTTTTTGCAGGAGCAGGATGCAATGGAAAGCCTGCCGGACGCATTGCAGCAGGCAGCCGCCAAGCGGATGGAATATCCGGATCTGTCGCTGACCGCGCTGTGTGCCTGCTTTGATCCGCCCATCAGCAAATCGGGGCTGTCGCACCGGATGAAAAAGCTGGAAGCACTGGCCGATGCCATGCGCCAGCGGATGGAAGAACAAGCAGAACAGGAGGAAGCGGAATGACCGAACCGAGTGCAGGAAACAAGCAGGGGCGGGATTTTGTCCACCTCCATATCCATACGGAATACAGCCTGCTGGATGGTGCCTGCCGGATCGACCAGTTGATGGACCGGGTCAAGGAGTGCGGCCAGACCGCCATTGCCTGCACCGACCATGGCGTAATGTACGGCTGTGTGCAGTTTTATAAGGCGGCCAAAAAGGCGGGCATCAAGCCCATCATCGGCTGTGAGGTCTATGTGGCTACCCGGACCCGCTTTGATAAGGTGAATAAGATCGATGGCAACAACCACCTGATCCTGCTGTGCAAGAACGAAACAGGCTATAAAAACCTCATCAAAATGGTGTCGGCTGCTTTTACCGAGGGCTTTTACTCCAAACCCCGTGTGGATAAGCAGCTGTTGGAGCAGTACCACGAGGGGCTGATCTGCATGTCGGCCTGCCTTGCCGGTGAGATCCCGCAGGCCATTCTGGCCGGTGATTATGAACGGGCCAAGACATCCGCTCTGTGGTACCGCGACCTGTTCGGCGAGGGAAACTATTATATTGAGCTTCAGGATCATGGCCTGGAAGAAGACAACATCGTCCTGCCCCAGCTCATCAAGCTCGCCCGCGAGACAGGCATCCCCATGGCAGCCACCAACGACTCCCATTACCTGCGCAAAGAGGATGCCAAGATGCAGGCCATTCTGCTCTGCATCCAGACAGGGAAGACGATGCAGGACGCGGACCGGATGGAATTTCAGACCGACGAATTCTACGTCAAAACGACCGATGAGATGTACGATCTGTTCTCCATGGTCCCGGAGGCCTGCGCCAACACCCAGATCATTGCCGACCAATGTGATTTTGATTTTGATTTTGGACACACCAAGATCCCGTATTACAAAGCGCCCGGCGGCATGGACAATCAGGCGTTTTTTGAAAAGCTCTGCTGGGAAGGCCTGGAACGCCGCTATGGCCCCAATGTGCCCCAAAGCAATCAAGACCGCCTGAACTACGAGATCGGGGTCATCAAGTCGATGGGGTACACCAACTACTACCTCATCGTCTGGGATTACGTCAACTACGCCAAAAGTCAGGGCATCCCGGTGGGACCCGGCCGTGGCTCCGGTGCGGGCAGCATCGCCGCGTACAGTGTGGGCATCACGGACATCGACCCCATCCGCTACAATCTGATCTTTGAACGCTTCCTGAACCCGGAACGCGTCAGTATGCCCGATTTTGACGTGGACTTCTGCTACGAGCGCCGCCAGGAAGTCATTGATTATGTAAACCGCAAATACGGCGCAGACCATGTGGCCCAGATCGTCACCTTTGGCACCATGGCTGCCCGCAACGCCATCCGCGACGTGGGCCGTGTGCTGGGTATGCCTTATCAGAATGTGGATGTGGTGGCAAAACAGGTGCCCATGGAACTGAAAATGACGCTGAAGCGCGCATTGGAAGTTTCGCCGGAACTGAAGCGGATGTACGATACCGACCCGCAGGTGACGGAGCTCATCGACACAGCCTTGAAAGTGGAAGGAATGCCCCGCCATGCTTCCACCCATGCGGCGGGCGTTGTGATCACCCCGGAACCGACGGATCACTATCTGCCGCTTGCCACCAACGACGGCCTGCCTGTGACCCAGTTCAATATGACCGAGATCGAAGAACTTGGCCTGCTGAAAATGGACTTTCTGGGTCTGCGGACCCTGACCGTGATCCGGGATGCCGAAACGGCGATCCAGAAAAAGGACCCGGCGTTTACCATTTCCAAGCTGGATTACGACGATCCGGATACCTACCGGATGCTCTCCCAGGGTGAGACAGAGGGCGTGTTCCAGTTGGAATCCACCGGCATGAAACAGGTGCTGGTGGGTTTGCAGCCGAAGAATCTGGAAGATGTCATCGCTCTGATCAGCCTGTACCGCCCAGGCCCCATGGACTCCATCCCGACGTATCTGCGCAACCGCCACGAGCCGGAAAAGATCCTCTACAAGACCCCACAGCTGGCCCACATCCTGGATGTGACCAATGGCTGCATCGTATATCAGGAGCAGGTCATGCAGATCTTCCGGGAGCTGGCGGGCTTTTCGTTCGGCCAGGCCGATAATGTCCGCCGCGCCATGAGCAAAAAGAAACACGCCGTGATGGAGGCGGAGCGGGAGCATTTTGTCCACGGCTGCACCGACCCCGGCAACGAATGCCCCGGCTGTGTGGCAAACGGCATTTCGGAAAAGGTGGCCAACGAAATCTACGATGAAATGTCTAGTTTTGCATCTTATGCATTCAACAAGAGCCATGCGGCCTGCTACGCATACGTTGCATTTCAGACGGCCTACCTCAAGTGCCACTACCCCAGCGAGTTCATGGCCGCCCTGCTGACCAGTGTTCTGGACAACACGGACAAGGTCATTGAATATTCCGGCGAGTGTGCCCGCCTGGGCATCAAGGTCCTGCCGCCGGACATCAATGGCTCGGGCGGCGGGTTCACAGCGGACGAACACGGGCGGATCCGCTTTGGCCTGAATGCCGTCAAGAACGTAGGCCGCAACCTGATCGAACGGGTGGTCGAGGAGCGGAGCGGCAAGCCCTATACCAGCCTGTACGATTTTTGCAAGAGGATGTACGGCAACGAGCTGAACCGCCGGGCTGTGGAGTGCCTGATCAAGGCCGGTGCGTTTGATTCGATGGGCAGCAACCGCCACAGCATGGTGGAGGCTGCCGATGGCATTCTGAAAAGCGTGGAAAGCGATGCCCGGCGGAATCTGGACGGCCAGATCGACCTGTTTTCGATGATGAATGGCTCGGACGATGCCCCGGTGGCGGACAGTTACGAGATCAAGCCGTTCCCGGAGTATCCCAAAACAGAGCTTTTGCAGCAGGAAAAGGAAGTCAGCGGCCTGTACCTTTCCGGCCATCCGCTGGATGCTTACCGGGAGCAGTCGGCCAGGTTTGCGACCCATTCCATCAAAGCACTGAACGGGGAAGAAGCCCATGGGCTGGACAACGCCCATGTCCGCATCGTCTGCACCATTGTAAAAAACAGGATGATGACCACCAAATCCAACAACATGATGGCGTTTACCAGCGTGGAAGATCTGACCGGTACCATGGAAGTGATCGTGTTCCCGCGGGTGCTGGATACGTTCCGGGATGCGCTGAAAGAAAATGCGGTCGTGGTCATTGAGGGGCGGCTCTCGGTGCGGGAGGATGAACCCTCCAAGCTGATGGCAGAGAGCATTTCGCCCATCGAAGGCTATGTGCCCGGCCGCCCGCAGGCCAACCGCCCGGACCGGATGCGGGCGGCGGCCCAGCGGCTGTATGTCCGCCTGCCGTCCCGCAGCTGCCCGGAGTACGCAAAAGTAATCAACCTGCTGGAGATTTTTGACGGGGATATGCCGGTGATTTTTTATCTGGAGGACACTAAGCAGAAGCTGGCAGCCCCCCGCAGATTGTACGCCTCCGGCCACCCGCTGCTTTTTCAGGAACTCCGCCGATTGGTCGGCGAAAAAAATGTTGCAACAAAATGACATGCGAGTGCATCAATTGAAACGAAACCGTTCTGTGACAAAAGTGCCGTTCTAAGTATCTTTTTCAACTTCAATAAAATTTTAACGGAGTTTCAAAAAGGTATTGGATTCAAGCGCGGATTGTGTTATAATTACTCAAGACGAGCTAAGAGGCCTTGAACAAGGCGGCGGGGCGGTATCCAAAGGAGAAGGAACGGCTCCCCTGGTTGAAAGAAGAAACAATTGGAGGGAATCTCTCAATGGAAAAGCAAATCAAGACGATTGGTGTGTTGACCAGCGGCGGCGATGCCCCTGGCATGAACGCTGCGGTTCGTGCAGTGGTCCGTACCGGCCTGCACAAGGGTTTCCGGATGATCGGCATTCAGCGCGGCTATAACGGCCTGCTGAACGGTGAATGCTTTGAAATGAACCTGCGCAGCGTTTCCAACATTATTTCTGCCGGCGGCACCATCCTGTACACGGCCCGCTGCCTGGAGTTCAAGACCAAAGAGGGTCAGGACAAGGGCGCTGAAAAGTGCCGTGAACTGGGCATCGATGCGCTGGTCGTGATCGGCGGCGACGGCTCCTACCGCGGCGCACGCGAGCTGGCACACCGCGGCATCCCCATGATCGGCCTGCCCGGCACCATTGACAACGACATTGCCTGCACCGATTACACCATCGGCTACGACACGGCCATGAACACCGCACTGGAGATGATCGACAAGCTGCGCGACACCACCCAGAGCCACGACCGCTGCAGTGTGGTCGAGGTCATGGGCCGCAATGCCGGTTACATTGCCCTGAACGTTGCCATTGCTTCCGGTGCAATGGCTGTGCTGCTGCCGGAAAAGGAATTTGACATGCAGCATGATATCCTGGACAAGATCACCGAGACGCAGCGCACCGGCAAGCGTCACTTCATCGTGATCGTAGCCGAGGGCATCGGCCACTCGCAGGAGATCGCAAACGAGATCCAGGCCCGCACCGGCATCGACACCCGCGCCACCATCCTGGGCCATGTCCAGCGCGGCGGTTCTCCCACCCTGCGTGACCGCGTGAATGCATCTGCAATGGGCTATCATGCTGTCTGCCTGCTGGAACAGGGGAAGTATAACCGCATCGTCGGCATGAAAGGCGAGCACCTGGTGGATTACCCTGTGGATGAGGCCCTTGAAATGACCAAGAGCTTGGACCCGGTGCTGGTGGATGTGTGCAACACCATTTCTATCTAAGTTAATCAATTAAGCCTAAGCTGCATTTGAAAGAGCCGCTCTCCTGGGATGACCGGGAGGACGGCTCTTTTTGTGTCTGCAAATCGTTGAAGCTTAAAAGCAGGAGCACGACGGACGGCGAAATTGTGTCTCAAAGGCTGTGATGCTGTATTCAAAACGGGGCAAGCTCGAGATGGAGAAATCGGCTTCCAGACAGATAAAATCATTTGTCAAAATGTATCTTGAAATAAAACGTTACATCGCCCTAAAAACGAAGATAAAACAAATAGTATCTGCGCAGGTTGACCAAAAATCAACCAATTTAGGATTCATAACAAAAACAGCACAGTACAATCTGTATAATTCAAGCCTGCCGCCTTGGAATTCCCACTGGGTTTTACGGCGAAAATATGGTATAATGGCTCTTGTCAAAGGAGAGTGGAGTAACGTGGAACTGGAACAGGCCAAGCAGCGTGTGGAGGAGTTGCGCGCTGTGATCGAAAAGAACAACCGGCTCTATTACGACCAGGATGCACCGGAGCTGGAGGACTATGAATACGATGCCCTGACGCGGGAACTGAAAGCGCTGGAAGCGCAGTTCCCCCAGTTGGTAACGGCATCATCCCCCACGCAAAAAGTGGGCGGAACGGCCAGCAGTAAACTGCCCAAGGTGACCCATGCGGTGAAAATGGAGAGCCTGCTGGACGCGTTTTCCTATGAAGAATTACGCGATTTTGACCGCCGCGTGCGCGAAGCCGGTGTGGAGCCGGAATATGTGGTCGAGATCAAGATCGACGGCCTTTCCTGCAGCTTGGAATATGAAAACGGAACGCTGGTACGTGCATCCACCCGTGGAGACGGCGTGGTAGGCGAGGATGTCACCGCCAATGTGCGGGCAATCAAAAGCATCCCCAAAACGCTGAAAAACGCACCGGAGTTTCTGGAGGTGCGCGGCGAAGTTTATATGCCGCATGAGGCGTTCCAGAAACTGTGCGCGGAGCAGGAACTGCAGGGCGCGGCACCGTTCAAAAACCCGCGCAATGCGGCCGCCGGGTCGCTGCGCCAGAAAGATGCTAAGATCACCGGCAGCCGGGGGCTTTCCATCTTTGTGTTCAATGTGCAGCAGATCCGCGGCAAAGAGCTGACCAGCCACGCCGAAAGCCTGGACTATCTCAAGAGCCTGGGGCTCCCGGTCTCTCCGCGCTACCACATTGTGCATGACATTGAGGATGCCATTGCGGAGATCGAGCAGATCGGCCAGAACCGCGCCGCGCTGGATTTTGATATGGACGGTGCGGTGATCAAGGTCAACAACTTTGCCCAGCGGGAGATGATGGGCTCCACCAACAAATTCCCCCGCTGGGCCATTGCGTTCAAGTATCCGCCGGAAGTCAAAGAGACGACCCTGCGCAGCATTGAAGTGGCCGTTGGTCGCACCGGTGTCCTGACCCCGACCGCCTGTTTTGACCCGATATTCCTGGCAGGCACAACGGTGGCCCGCGCCACCCTGCACAACGAGGATTTTATCCGTCAGCTGGGGCTTTGCATCGGGGATACCATCCAGGTGCGCAAGGCAGGCGATATCATCCCGGAAGTGATCGGCGTGACCCACCACGGGCCGGATGCACAGCCTTATCAGATGCCGGAGGTCTGCCCCTCCTGCGGTGCGCCGGTGGTGCATCTGGAAGGCGAGGCCGCGCTGCGCTGTGTCAATCCAGAATGCCCGGCGCAGTCGCTGCGCAACCTGATCCACTTTGCATCCCGCGATGCCATGGACATCGACGGCCTGGGTACCGCTGTGGCCACTCAGCTGGTGGAAAAGGGGTTGGTCCACTCGGCAGCCGATATTTACAGCCTGACGCTGGAACAGCTGTTGACACTGGAAAAGTTCAAGGAGAAAAGTGCCAATAACCTCTTGCAGGCCATCGAGAATTCTAAGCAGAATAACCTGGACAAGCTGATCTTCGGCTTTGGCATCCGGAATATCGGTGACAAGGCTGCGGCGCTTCTGGCGGAGCATTTCGGTTCGCTGGAAGCCATCCGGGAAGCCAGCGAGCTGCAGATCAGTGAGATCGACGGCTTTGGCGGTGTGATGGCGCAGAGCGTGACCGAATTTTTTGCCAAGGACGGCACCACCGACCTGATCCACCGCCTGGCCGATGCGGGCCTGAACATGCAATGGAAAGGGGAACCCAAGGGGGATCTCCTGGCGGGCAAAACGCTGGTGGTCACAGGGACGCTGGAAACGCTTTCCCGCAATGAGGCCGAAGCGCTGATCGTGAAGAACGGCGGAAAAGCCAGCGGCTCTGTCTCGAAAAAGACGGCCTATGTGGTCGCCGGTACAGCAGCCGGTTCCAAACTGACGAAGGCACAGGCACTGGGGGTCCCGGTGCTGACAGAAGCGGAGTTCCTTGCCATGCTTGCGGGGGAAAACGCACCGAAAAAAACAGAATAACCGATAAATTTCCCAAAGGGGCTGTTGCACATGCGACGGCCCCTTTTCTGTGTGCTGCGTTCTATCCTGGGTTCCTGCGCATAAAGTAATGGCAAGAACCTCGGAGGGAGAAATGAAGATGGACGAGTATTACCAGACCGTACAGGCACTGCCCAGCTGGCTTGCGCGGCCGCTGCTGGAGATGCCGGCCTGTCTTGCGGCGCAGGTCCACGAGATCCGGCTCCGGCAGGGCGGCGCGCCGCAGTTTACGGTGCAGGGGATCCTGCGTACCCCGCAGCAGCTTGCAAAAGAACTGGCCGGGCTGCAAACGCTCCGGCTGACCCCGCTGCAGATGGAGGAAATCCTGTTCACGCTCTGCGGCGGGTCGGTGCATACCCATCAGGCGGAGATCGCTCAAGGGTATGTGACACTGGAAACCGGCTGCCGCGCCGGTTTGGGCGGGCGTTTTTTCGCTCACCCGGAGGAGGGGCTGGTCCTGCAGGAGCTGACCTCTGTCAATCTGCGGATCGCGCGGGAACGGACCATTGCCCTGCCGCCGGAGCTGATGGCAGCCCTTCAAGGGCACTTTACCGGCATGATCCTGGCCGGTGAGCCGGACAGCGGAAAAACGACGCTTCTGCGAAGCATTGCACAAGAGCTTGCCCGGCAAAAAAAGATCGTCTCGGTCATCGACGAGCGCCGGGAGCTGATGAGCTCCGGCAGCGGGACTCCTGGAGTGGATGTCCTTTCCGGCATTCCAAAGGGACAAGCGGTGCAGATGGCGCTGCGGACCCTTTCACCGCAGGTGATCCTGCTGGATGAGCTGGGCAGCCTGGACGAGGTGCGGATGCTGGAACAGGGACTGTTCAGCGGAGTGGATTTCATCGCAACGCTCCATGCCGCCAGCCCGGAGCAGGCGACGATGCGTCCGCAGGTACAGCGCTTGCTGGAACAGCGGGCCCTGCGGGTCCTGGTCTGGCTGACAGGGCGTGCGTCTCCGGGCAGCATCCGCGAGGTGCGTTTCTTGTGAGCCTTGTGCGCCTGCTGGGGGCGCTGTGCCTGATCTTCTGCGGCTGGTGCGCCGGGGATGCCGCGTCCCGCCGGGTGCAGGGGCATCCGGAAGCGCTGCGCCGGACGATTTTGCTTCTGGAACGGCTCCGCCGGGAGATCGGCTTCCGCCGGTGCGATCTGAACCGCCTGTGCGGGCAGCTCGTGCGGGAAAAACTGCTCCCGGCAGAGACTTCCTCTTTGCAGGCGCTGCTGCCGTTTCCGGCGCTGGCCCCGGCGGAACAGGTCTGGTTCCGGGAGTGTATTTCCGGCCTTGGGCACGAGGAAGCGGAACAGGAATGCCGACGGCTGGAACTGTACACGACCTATTTTCAGGATGCCTTACAGGCCTGTGAGCCGCAGGCCCGGATGCAGGCAGAGCTTGTCCACAAGCTGGGGCTGGCAGCCGGGTTTGCGGCGGCCATTCTGACGCTATGAACGGAAAGGGAGAGAAAAATGGAGATCGACCTGATTTTCAAAATTGCCGCCATCGGGATCATTGTCGCCGTGCTCAATCAGCTTCTGATCCGTTCCGGGCGGGAGGAACAGGCCATGATGACCACCCTGGCCGGACTGGTGGTCGTGTTGTCCATTCTGGTCAAGCAGATCAGCACCCTGTTCGTTACCATCAAATCCCTGTTTGCGCTATGAGCGCGGCGGCAACCGTATTCGGGCTTGCCTTTCTGGCGGCACTGCTGTATACAGCCTTGCAAAAAAGCGTGCCGATGTATGCGCTGCTGCTCTCGCTGGGGACGGCGCTGGTTTTGCTGTTGCGGGCGGGCGGCGCGATCCGCGCGGTGCTTTCCGGCGTATTCCGGTTGGAACAGCAGGCGGGCGGTGATGCGTTTGCCTGCCTGATCCGCAGCACGGCTCTCATCCTTTTGACGGACTACATCCGCATCCTGTGTGAGGAGGCAGGAGCCGATTCTCTGGCGTGGTGCGTCGGGCTGGCTGGCCGGTGTATGGTGCTGGCGGCGGTATGGCCATTGCTGGAGGAGATCTTACAACAGATCGGGAGTATGGCAGGATGAAGATGCGGTGCATGACGGCGGGGATCCTTTTGTGGACAAGCCTGATCTTCTTTTTTGCTCCGGCTGCCCTGGCCCAGGCACCGGCGTGGCTGCCGGGGGCAGAGCAGTGGCAGCCGTATCTGGAACAGAGCCCGGCGGATTGGAGTCAGCTGGCCCAGGACCCATGGGGCGTTCTGAAAAAGCTGGTACTCTCCGATTTTCCGGAAACATTCCGCCAGACCATTCGGGACTACGCGGAAGTTCTGTTGTTTCTGGCCCTGGCGGCGATCCTGGGTGTTTTGCTGGAAGAAAGTGAGGAACGCCCATTGCTGGACCTCATCTGTGCCTGTGGCTGCGGCATCCTGCTGTGGAAAAAGCTTGTTCTGGTTTCCCAGCAGCTCGGCAGCCAGCTGGAGCAGTGGCGGCAGTTCCTTTTGAACTTTCTGCCGGTGTATGCCGGAGTTCTGGCCCTGGGCGGAGAACCGGCCGCCGGCGCGGCAGCCAATGGCTTTTTGCTGACAGCGCTGTGCGGGCTCGCCCAGCTGCTGGCCTTTCTGGTGCCGCCGCTGCTTCAGTGCTACCTTGCCCTGAGCATAGCCTGCTGCATCAGCACAGAACACCAACTGGGTGCTTTTTGCAAAGGGGCAGGAGCTTTGCTGCAAACGGCTCTGCGCTGGGCGGGCAAACTGCTGGCGGCGCTGTTCGGCATCCAGAGAGCGGCGACCCTGCAGCTGGACCGCACGGCACTGAAAGCCGGGCAGCTTCTGACCGGGACCGTGCCCATCATCGGGCAGAGCCTGAGCGATGCATCCGAAGCCGTATTGGCCGGGGTCCAGGTGCTGAAAAGCGGATTGGGCTTTGCGGCAGCTGCCACCCTTGCGGCGGAATTTCTGCCCATTTATCTGGAACTGCTGCTTCAGCTGGGGCTTCTTGCCGGATGCAGGCTGTTGTGCAGCCTGACCGGGGCCGATCATTGTGAAACGCTGCTTGGCTGTTTTGTGCAGGCGGTGCGCTGCATGATGGCCTGTGTGGCACTCTTTTTCGGGCTGGCTGTTCTGGGAACCGCACTGTTGTTTTTCGTGGGAGGAGGTGGTTGAATGCAGGCACTGAAAACCGCATGTGCGGTGTTTTGCACCTCCTGCATCTGTGCAGAGGTCCTGACCCGGTTTGCCGGGAGCGGCTGGGCCAGGCGGTGCATAAAAGCAGCGGCGGGATTATATATTCTAGTGGCGGCGCTCCATGCAGTGCCGCAGGCCGTTTCTGCGCTTCCGACGTGGCATCCACCGCAGGGGTCCAGCGTGCCATCCGCAGCGCAGGAGGAAGCCGTACTGCGCCGGGCAGAGCAAACCCTGGAACAGAGTCTCCGGGCCCGGTGCAGTGCCGAGCTTGGCATCGAGGTCGAGCTGGAGATCACGCTGGGTCAGACGGAAACCGGCGTGGAGGCGGCCTGCGTGCAGGCTGTGATCCCCCAGGGGCTGTCCATCCGGAAACAGCAGGAGCTCCGGGCCTTTCTCAAGGAACAGCTTGGCACAGAGCCTGTGCTGAAAACAAAGGAGAACCCCGCATGAAAGAGCTTTGGAGCAAATGTCTGGCACCGCTGTTCCAAAAAGAAAACCGGGCCCGGCTTGCCGCAGCGCTTGGCATCCTGGCCATGCTGCTGATCCTGCTTTCGGAGCTGCTGCCAGCCGCGGATCCGAGCGGTACGGCCGCGCCGATGCAGGCGGAAAGCAGGACCGCGGATTACCAGGCCAAGCTGGAAACTCAGCTGGAAACATTGATCGGGCAGATCGAGGGGGCGGGAACCGCAACGGTGATGGTCACTCTGGAAAGCGAGGAAGAAACCATTTATGCAACCGATACCCAGACGGGGCAGACGCAGTCAGCGCAGACCCATGTGCTGCTGCAGGATGGCTCTGCGCTGCAAGAAACGGTCTGCCTGCCGGTCGTCCGGGGTGTGGCCGTTGTATGCGATGGCGGCGGCGATGTCCGGGTGGCGGCACGGATCACGGAACTTGTCCGTGCGCTGCTGGACCTGCCGGCCAATCATATCTGTGTAGAACAACGTCAGCAAAAAAAGTCCTGACCTGAGCGTAGATCCGATAAGGAGGAAACACTATGAGAACGATTTCCAAAAACACCCGCAAGGCAACGGCCATTACCCTGGCGGCGGCGCTGGTCATTGCCGTTTACCTCAACTGGCAGTATGCCCGTACCGGCGTGATCGAATCCGGGGAGACGCTGGAAGTTTCCGCCGCCAGCATCAGCGAGGAGACCGCGGCATCCGCCCCCATCATCGACGGCCTGATGACCGAGGCAGAGGCTGTTTCCGGCGCAAACAAAAACTATGGGGAAGCGCAGCTTGTCAGCGTGGCAAACGACAGCGGCTCCAAGTTTTTTGAGGAAGCCCGGCTCAAGCGCACAAAAGCGCACGATGAAGCCATGGATGCGGTGCAGAAAGCGCTGAAATCCTCGTCACTTTCGGCAGAGGAAAAGAAAAGCTATACCCAGCAGTTGACCGGGAATCTGGAGGATCTGAACGCAGAAAACGAAATCGAGACATTGGTGCGTGCCAAGGGGTTCGCGGATTGCCTGTGCTTTTTGCAGTCCGGCCGGGCCGATCTGACCGTGATGACCTCCGGGGATGCGCTGACAGCCGCTCAGGTGGCGCAGATCCGGGATATCGTTCTGAGCAAGAGCAGCGTGACGGCACAGAACATCACCGTGGTGGAGGTAAAATAAGGGGAGAGTTGCGGCCCTCTCCGGAATGTGGTAAGATAGAGCAGAAAGAAAAACACCAGCCCCCGGCGGCATGGTACAGGAGTTTTGCAATGAAAGAACCAAAGCTGAAAACCGTTTATGTCTGTTCCAACTGCGGCGAGACCAGCCCCCGCTGGATGGGCCGCTGCCCAAGCTGCGGCAGCTGGAACACCATGAACGAAGACGTTGTGGCCGAAGCACCCAAGGCGGGCCTTTCCGGCGGAAAAGCCGCTGCGGCTGCCCGGCAGGAGGGCGTGACCTCGCTGACCGCCCGGCGGCTGTCGGACATCAGCACGACGGAAGAAAAAAGCCGCATCCTGACCGGCATTTCGGAACTGGACCGTGTGCTGGGCGGCGGCATTGTGCTGGGCGGCGTGGTGCTTTTGAGCGGTGAGCCCGGTGTGGGCAAATCCACGATGCTGCTCCAGCTGTGCGGTGCCATCTCCAACCAGCACACGGTTCTGTATATCACAGGCGAGGAATCCGTGCGGCAGGTCAAATTACGTGCTACCCGCCTGAAAGTGCCGCAGGAAAACATCTACCTTGCGGCAGAAAACGATGTGGACGAGATCTGCGGCCTGATCGAAAAGGAAAAACCGGAGCTTGTGGTCATTGATTCCATCCAGACCATGCGGTGCATGGATATTTCTTCTTCGTCCGGCACGGTCAGCCAGGTCAAGGAAAGCGCGGCCCGGCTTCTGGCAGTGGCCAAAAAGCAGGAAATCCCGATGTTTATTGTGGGCCATGTCAACAAGGACGGTGCCATTGCAGGCCCCAAGGTCATGGAGCATATCGTGGATACGGTGCTCTACTTCGAGGGCGATAAAATGCTGCCTTACCGCATCCTGCGTGCCGCCAAAAACCGCTACGGCTCCACCAATGAGCTGGGCATGTTTGATATGACCGGCCAGGGGCTGGAGGAGATCGAAAATCCGTCGCAGATGCTTTTGGAGGGGCGGCCGCTGGGCGTTTCGGGCAACTGCGTGGCCTGCACCATGGAGGGCAGCCGTCCCATCCTGAGCGAAATCCAGGCCCTTGCCACCAAAACCAATTTCCCGGCTCCGCGGCGCGCGTGCAGCGGATACGATTACAACCGCATGAATCTTCTGATCGCTGTGCTGGAAAAGCGGGCCGGATATTTCTTTGGCAATCTGGATGTCTATATCAACATCGTGGGCGGCATTGCGCTGCGGGACACGGCATGCGACCTGGCAGTGTGCCTGAGCACGGTTTCGTCGCTGCTGGACCGACCGGTCAGCGATAAGCTGATCGCGATTGGCGAAGTGGGTCTTGGCGGGGAAGTGCGCAGCGTGCCAAACCTGGAACAGCGTCTGCGAGAAGCCGAGAGGATCGGGTTTGAGCGGGCGATTGTGCCCAAACACAGTCTGGCCCATCTGAACCCGGCGGATTATCCGGGCATGAAGCTGGTGGGGGCAGCCTATCTTGCGGATGCCATCAACGCCCTGAAATCCGACCGCCTGTAAAGGAGAAACGATGTCGATCTATCTTGATGAAAAAAATCCGGGAAAGCACAAACCGTTTGATGATGCTTCGCCGGATATCGTGGAATATGTGCGTTATCTGGAAGTGATCGCGGGCAAAAGCGCGAATACGGCGTTCAGCTATTACTGTGATCTGCGGGGCTTTTCCCGCTTTATGAAACGCCGCCGCGGCCTGGTGGATGCCGATGCAGAGTTGAAAGACATTGACCCCAAGGGGTTGGATACCGCGTTCTGGGCGGGGGTGACCAAAGAGGATGTCTATGAGTATCTCTACTTTTTGAACCGCGAATGCGGAAACAAAAAGTCCTCAACTGCCCGGCGGCTGGCAAGCCTGCATGGGTTTTACGACTATCTGGTGAATCAGGTCAATAAGCTGGCCGAAAACCCGACAGCGGCCATCAAGCCGCCGAAACAGGATAAGGTTCTGCCCAAGTATCTGACGGCGGAGCAGTCGATGGATCTGCTGGAAAGCACCCAGTACCAAAGCGATTTCCCGGAGCGGGACTACTGCATGGTGGTCCTGTTTTTGAACTGCGGGATGCGCCTTTCCGAGCTGGTTGGCATGGACCTTGGGGACATTGATCTGGAACAGCGTCAGATCCGCCTGTTCGGCAAAGGCCACAAAGAGCGCATGGTCTACCTGAACGATGCCTGCATCGAGGCGCTGCGGCTCTATCTGGCCAAGCGCAACACGATGGAGGGCCTGGACCCCAAGGAAAAGGCGGTGTTCCTGACCCGGCGCAGAAAAGAGCGCATTTCCAACCGCAGGGTAGAGCAGCTGGTGACCGGGGCCATGAAGGCAGCCGGACTCAAGGGTTTTTCTACCCATAAACTGCGCCACACGGCGGCCACGCTGATGTATCAGACCGGCAATGTGGATATCCTGACGCTCAAGCAGCTGCTGGGACACAGCAGCGTTGGCACCACCCAGATCTACACGCATTTGCAGGAATTTCAGGTGCGTGCAGCCATTGAGCAAAACCCGCTGGGTACGGTCACACCCGAAAAGGCTCGCTTGGATACAACAAAACGGGTAGCAGGGGAGAGCAGAGGGGAAAAAGACGCAGATTCGATGAATGCTGAAGAATCTACCGGCCCGATGGAAGCCTTTACAGGCACGGCCAATGATGGCATCCGGGTGGATGTATCGGCGCTGACGGAAAACGAAGAAAAGGATCCCGTATGAACTTTATGGACTTTTCCAAGGAATATGATGTGCGGATACTGAAAGATGGCGATATTCCGTTAATCTTTGCACTTTGTGAGAAAAACACACAGTTTTATGAGCATTGCCCGCCGTTTGTAACGGCTGAGAGCATCCGGCAGGATCTGCGCGTTTTGCCGCAGCGAAAAATAAACGAACCGCAGGATAAGTATTATCTGGGATATTTTGACGATGCCGGGCAGCTGGTTGCGGTGATGGATTTCATCGACCATTATCCGACGGCACAGAGCGGTTTCATCGGATTCTTTATGGTGGAGTTGTCCATGCAAGGAGCCGGTGTCGGCAGTGCGATCATCACAACGCTGTGTGCGTATCTGCACAGTCTGGGATACGAGGAGATCCGGTTGGGTTATGTGGATGGCAACAAGCAAAGTGAAGCGTTCTGGAAAAAGAATCAGTTCACAGATACCGGATTGAGAAACCACACACCGGATTACACAGTCATTGTAATGAACCGGACGCTGGCGGAATAAATCAGAATACATAAAGAACAAAGAATCCCGCAGAGATGATTTGCAAACAAAACTGCAAACCGATCTGCGGGATTTTGTGGATGCGGCTGGAATAACAAATTAAAAAGAGTACATAAAACACAAACAAAACAGCACCGTATGAAAAAAGCCGTATGACAGGCCCGGAAAGCCCAAACCAGGCTCAGGCGGCCCCAAAGAGCCAAAACCTGGAAAAGAGGCGTTTTTCACTCCCCTATATTTCACATAACGTGCATTATACGAAATTTATATAAACCAAAAACAGAGCCTCCCCCTCCGGCGTTCCGGGATTTTGGGCAGGCCCTGTTTCTTTGTGCGGTGTCTGCGGTCCTGTGCCGCACTTCCCTCAAAATGATGCAAAAAATCCTTTAAGATTCCGGAAGCGGCGTGGTTTCAAAGTAAGCGCAGATCGCTTCATAGTAGGCTCTTGCGGTCCGTTTGCACCCATCCGCACTGCCAAACTGTGCCACGTCTGTTTCACTGGTCACAAAGCACTGCTCCGCCAGAACGGCCGGACAATCCACATCTTCCAGGATCGTAAAGCTCCGCTCGTCCCGCACTTCCTGATGGCTGCTTTCCACCAGCTGCTTGACATCGCCCTGATAATAAATGTACCGGATTCCCCCACGCCCCCGCAGCCTGGCCCCTGCCGCCTGCATGGATGCTGCAAGCTGCTTTGCAAAGTAGTAGCTTTCCAAATGGTAAGTCCTGCCAGGAACGGTCGGATAACACTCGAACCCGGATGCGCCGGAACCATCCGGTGCAGAATTCCCGTGAATGGACAACAGAAGATCCGGACTTTGCGCGTTGGCGGTTTCCACCCGTTGGGCAGGCTTTGCCGTGACATCATAGCGTTCGCGGGTCATGAGTGGGATGAAATTCGGGTCGGCATCCAGCCAGTCGCAAAGCGCCTGAGCAGTTGCGGCCGTCATCTCTTTTTCCTCCACAACTCCCCTTGCGCCCGGATCGGAGCCGCCATGTCCGGCATCCACGGCAATGCGGTAGGGCGGCTCCCCGATCGTCGGCCGGAATTCATCTTCTGTTGTGCCGGGACTCTGGCCGATGGTGAACGCCTTGGCCCACAAATAAATGCCCAGGCAGACGCAGAAAAAACACAGGATCAGAACCAGTGCATGTACAAATGAAAAGCTGCGTGCCGCCTTTCTTTTTCTGCGTTGCATCGTATTCTTTGCCATTTTGTCTTCCCCGCTGCTTCAAAAACAAAAACCCGCCTGCGGAACATTCCGGCGGACAGGTTTTCCGGAGAAACTCCCCGGTGCATTTTACTTCAATTCCACCACGGTCACGCCGCTTTCACCCTCGCCATAGCGGCCAAGGCGGAAGCTCTTGACCATCCGGTTGCCTCGCAGATGCTTGTGGATCGCCGTGCGCAGTGCGCCAGTGCCGTTTCCGTGGATCAGGTAGACCACGGTCTGTCCGTTCAGGATGGCGCGGTCCAGGAACGAATCCACTTCCGTCAACGCTTCGTCTACGGTCAGGCCCAGCAGGTTCAGCTCCATTTTGGCGGTGCGCTGCACCCGCTCTACCCTGCCGTTGGGGCGGTTTGCATCGCCGGTCAGGCGGGTATAGCGCTGCTGTGCCTTGGTCTGTGGCTTCGGGTCCTTGATCAGCTTATCCGGCTGTTTCAGGCCCTTGAGCGGGACCTTGGTTTTGATGATGCCTGCACGGACCAGAACATCGCCGTTTTTGTCCGGCAGAGCCAGCACGGTGGCCAGCTGGTTGAGTTCGGCAATGCAGACCTCCTGCCCTACCCGGACCTCTTTCAGCGGTACAAACTCCTTGACGGGGTTGTGGACCACCTCGGTGCCGATGAACAGCTTTTCCGATTCCTTCTTGGCGATCTCGCGGGCACGCTGGGCCTTTTGCTGGGTGCTCATCCGCTCGTCCTTTTGCAGCTGGCGGAGCTCGTCCGTCAGTGCATAGGCTTTGCTTTCCACCTGCTGGGCCAGGGCGCGGGCCTTGGCACGGGCCGCTTCCAGCTCGTTTTCGCCCTGCTGGATCAGTTCATCCCGCTTTTTCCGTGCAGCTTCCAGCTGGTGAGAGGCTTCATTTTTCAGTTCCTCCACCTCGTCCTGGCTGGCCTTGAGCTGGAGCTTCAGATCATCCAGCTGGCCCAGAACGGCATCTAGGCGCTTGTCCTCGGCCGAAAGGTGCTGCTGGGCCGCCTCAATGACCCGCTCCGGGATGCCAAGCTTTTCGCTGATCAGGAACGCGTTGGATTTGCCCGGCACGCCGACACTCAGCTTGTAGGTCGGGCGGAGCGTTTCCAGGTCGAATTCACAGCTGGCATTGACAACACCTTTGGTTTCCAGCGCAAACACTTTCAGTTCAGCGTAATGCGTGGTGGCCATCAGCAGCACGCCGCGCCGGCGCAGTTCCTCGATGATGGCAACCGCCAGGGCGGCACCCTCGGCGGGGTCGGTTCCGGCCCCCAGTTCGTCCAGCAATACCAGTGTGTGTGGCATGGCCAGCTCCAGGATGCCGGTGATCTTTTTCATGTGGCCGGAGAACGTGGAAAGGCTCTGCTCGATGCTCTGCTCGTCGCCGATGTCCACAAGAAATTCGTCGAACACGCAGATCTCGCTGCGCTCATCCGCCGGGATCAAAAAGCCGCACTGCGCCATGGCGCACAGCAGACCAGCCGTTTTCAGCGTAACGGTCTTGCCGCCCGTGTTCGGGCCGGTGATGATCAAAGAATCGTATTCTCGTCCCAGCGCGATATCCACCGGAACACACTTTTTGGGGTCGATCAGCGGATGGCGTGCGCGGATCAGCGAGAACGCGTTGTCGGTGCGGACCGCCGGCTTGAACGCTTTCATGTCCAGTGCCAGCCGGGCCTTTGCCAGCAGAACGTCAATTTCCAGCATGGCCTTGTAGCTGTACTGGAACTGCGGCTCAATGGCGGCCACCTGTGCGGTAAAGGCAACCAGAATGCGCTCGATCTCCTGTGCCTCCTGGGCGCGGTACTGCAGGATGCGTGCATTGGCTTCCACAACCGCCTGCGGCTCCACAAACACGGTTGCGCCCGTAGACGAAACGTCGTGGATGATGCCGCTCACCTCTCCGCGATACTCGCTTTTGACCGGGACGACATACCGGCCGTTGCGCATGGAAACCACGCTCTCCTGCAGGTATTTGGAGGTGTCCATGTTGCGCACCATGCTTTCCAGCCGGTCACGGATGCTGTTTTCCGTTGCACGGATCTTCTTGCGCAGCTCGTTCAGGGTGTGGGACGCAGTGTCCGCCATGGCATCCGGGGCCAGGATCGCACTGGAGATCTGCTGTTCCAGCCCAGGCTGCGGAGCCAGTGCGTAGAACAGATCATCCGTCGGCAGTGCATCGTGGTCCGAAGAACCATACCAGCTGCTCAGATGCTGGAAGTTGCGCAGCGCCCCGGCCACCATGAGCAGCTCGCCCATCGAGAGCACACCGCCTTTGACCGCACGGGTCACCAGCTGGCTGACACCCTCGACCCCGCCAAAACGCGGCGAGCCGTTTTTGATCAGCAGCGTATTGATGGCATCGGTCTGTTCCAGCGCGTAACGGACCTCATCCGGGTCACGCTGCGGCTCCAATGCAAGCAGCTGCTCCTTTGCTTCCTTGCACACACAGCCCTCGGCTGCACGGGCAATGATCTTATCAAGCTCCAGTGTTTTCAAATAGCTTGTTTCCATTTTGATTTTTCCCTATTGCTCCTCAGAAAAATAGATCTTGTTTTGGCTTTTATGGAAGAACCGATTTCAAAAACGCATAGCTTTTGAGCGGTTTGTCCAGATGGGTCAGGGCGTAGCATTCTGCCACGGCAGAAAGCTTGCCAAGACTGCCGACAGAGATCTTGAATGCAAATATTTTTTTGTCCTCGACCAGGCAGATGTGCCGCAGCGCATACAGTGCTCCCAGATCCAGGTTGCAGGTCTTTCCTGCTTTTTGCGCACAGTCGGCACAGAGCAAAAAGCCCTCCTGCGGGTCCAGATAAAATGCCGGGCCGTCGTATTTTTCGCAGACCTTACAACAGAGCAGCTGCGGGAGAAATCCGCATTCGCTCATGGTGCGCAGCTCAAATACAGCTTTGACGACCCGCAGGTCGGTCTTGCCTTCGCTGATCATATAAAGGCAGTTGAGCAGCAGGCGAAGCTCTTTTGCGGCTTCCTCCCCGGTGGGCGAAAGTGCTGCGGCCATTTCAGCAAGATACATGGCAAGGCTCATCCCCTCAATGGAGGAAGCGATGCCATGGAACACATGCCTGACTTCAGCCTCCCGGATGGTATACATGTTCCGACCGGGCAAAAGCACAAACTCCGAATAGCAAAAAAGCCCGCAGGCGCTGAATAATTTGTTCTTCAGCCGCAGGCTGCTCTGTGCTGAGGCGGAAATCACCCCAAGCTCAGGTGTCAGGATGGTCAGGATCCTGTCAGATTCCTTGTACCGGGTCTCTTTCAGGACAAGGCCCGGCATCACGATCGTATCCATCGGCAACTTCTCCTGTCAGAACGGGTCCTTTCTGTTGTTCCATGCCATGCTGTCCGGTCAGCGGTTGTTCGGGTTCTGCTTGAAGCCGAAATTGTTCAGCAGGAACTCATTGTCCCGCCAGTCTGCCTTGACCTTGACCCAGCACTGCAGATTGACCCGGCATCCCAGAAATTCCTCACAGTCCGCGCGGGCGGCACTCGCAATCTTTTTCAGCATCGCGCCGCCCTTTCCAATGACCATGCCCTTGTGGCTTTCCCGCTCGCAGTAAATGTTCACGTCAATGTCCACCAGGTCGGTACCGGGGCGTTCCTTGAAACGTTCCACCACCACGGCAATGCCGTGCGGGATCTCGTCCCGCATATAAAGCAGGGCCTTTTCCCGGATGACCTCTGCCACAAGCTCTTTTTCCGGCATGTCCGTATAGGCATCGTCGTCAAAGTAATGCGGGCCCTCCACGGCATACTGGCTCAGGGCATCAAACAGCTCCTCACAATGGTCATCGGCCCGGACGCTGACGGTATAAATGGCCGCAAAAACACCAAGTTCTTTCAGCTCTGCCTTGCGTGCTTCCAGGTCCGCCGGGTCCTTGACCAGATCCGTTTTGTTGATGACGGCAATGGCCGGGCCGCCGCTGTGGCGCAGTGCATCCACCAGGACCATTTCCGGTTCGTTGAGCGCACCGTATGGCTCAAACAGCATCATGGAAACATCCACGTCCGCAATGGAATCGCTGGCCGTTTTGTCCATCCGCTTGCCAAGCTTGTTGTGAGCTTTGTGGACACCGGGGGTGTCCAGCAGCACATACTGGAGCGGGCCGCGGGTCACCACGCCCGTGATCCGGGTGCGGGTGGTCTGCGGCTTGGAGGTGACAATGGCCACTTTTTCGCCCACCAAACGGTTGGTCAGGCTGGATTTTCCTACGTTCGGGCGGCCAATAACGGCCACAAAAACAGAGGACGTATCGTAATGCTGCTGCATTGGTGCTGCGTTTTTCAAAATAGAACTCCTATCCCTTGCAGATCTCGTTTGATTATTCCGTATAACTGACCGTGCGCGGCAGGCCCAGCTGGGTCAGAACAGCTTCTTCTTTTTCACGCATCCGCATGGCTTCCAGGCCGCCGTTCTCGTGGTCATAGCCCAGCAGGTGCAGCATGGAGTGTACTGTCAGAAACGCGACCTCACGCTGGAGTGGGTGACCGTACAGCGTGGCCTGCTCCTGCGCACGTTCCATGCTGATGACAATATCGCCCAGCATCTTGCAGCCGTTGTTTTCGTCTACGTCGTAGACCCCATTCTCCCCCAGAGGAAAGCTCAGCACGTCGGTCGGCATCGGCTTGTTGCGGTACTGGTTGTTCAGCTCTGCAATGGCGGCATTGTCTACAAAGGTCACGCTGATCTCGGCCGGATCATCGAAATGCTCATACTCCAGCACAGCATTGCAGGCGCGGCGGATCAGAATGCGCAGGCCGGACGGGACCTTGACTGCTTTCTGGGAATTGGTGATCAAAACTTTATTGGACATAACCTTGTCCACTCCTTTCGTTTTATGTTCCGGTTTCGGCTGCCTGCCTCAGCGCTTGGCAGGGTGGGCAGCGGCTTCATACGCCTTGATGATCTCCTGCACCAGGCGGTGGCGCACAACATCTTTTTCCGTAAAATAGCACTGTGCGATCCCATCTACATTTTTCAGGACCTGCAATGCATCCACAAGGCCGCTGCGGGTGCGGTCCGGCAGGTCGATCTGTGTCACATCGCCGGTGACGACCACCTTGGAACCGACCCCCATCCGGGTCAGGAACATTTTCATCTGCTCCGGGGTCGTATTCTGGGCCTCGTCCAGGATGATGAACGAATCATCCAATGTCCGGCCGCGCATATAAGCCAGCGGAGCCACCTCGATGATCTGCTTTTCTACCAGCCGCTCATACGTTTCGGCACCCAGCATATCAAACAGTCCGTCGTACAGCGGGCGCAGATAGGGGTCCACTTTCTGCTGTAAGTCACCGGGCAAAAAGCCCAGTTTTTCGCCTGCTTCCACTGCCGGGCGGGTCAGCACGATGCGGGAAACGTCCTTTGCCTTGAACGCCTTGACCGCCATGGCAACGGCCAGGTAGGTCTTACCGGTACCGGCCGGCCCAACGCCGAATGTCACAGCATTTTTCCGGATCGCGTTCAGATACTCTTTCTGTCCCAGTGTTTTGGGGCGGATCGGCCGTCCTTTGACGGTGACGGTCACAAAATCATCGGTCAGTTCCTTGACCCGCTTTTCTTTCCCATCGTGCGCAAGGCTCAGGCAGTAGCGCACTGTCTGATCTTCCAGCGGGGTATGATTCTCGATCAGAAGCAGCATTCCCTCGACCGCGCGCACTGCGGCGGCAGCATTCTCCTCCTCACCGGAGATCCGGAGCACGGTGCCCCGGCAGACAGCAGTGACAGAGAATTCCTTTTCCAACAGGCGGATATTGCGGTCACAGTTTCCAAACACTGCCGCTGCGATCTCCACACTGTCCAGCTCGATACTTTTTTCGGCCATGTGGCTCCTCCAAACTATATAGGATTCCACATCTATTGTACCACCAAAACATTGTTTAGAAAACTGTGAAAAATGCACAAAAATTTTCTTGCGATTTTGCGGCTTTTCCAGTGGATGCGGCGGCTCCAAGATCCGCTCAGGTTTTCTTTCAGCCCCTCTGGTTTTCCAATTCCCTCGTAAGGGCTGCGTGAAACGCCTTTCAGGTAGCCCGCGCCGACGAGATGGGCGTGGAGTTCTTCGAGACCACGGCTCACGGCGGGGCGCGGCCTACCCACGCCGAGTGGCAGGGCAGGCAGTTCCACCGGGGCGGCGCGGTGGACTATCTGGGCAGGCACTACCCGGATTTCGAGGCATCCACCGGCTACGGCACCGGCGGCGGGCTGTGCGGTTGGAACTGCCGCCACACGTTCTTTGCAGTGTTCCCGGAGCTGGGAGCCCCGCCTGCCTGGACGCAGGAGAGCCTGGAAGCCCTCAACGCGCGGGACATCGAGTATGACGGCGGCAAGTACACCGCCTACGAGATATCCCAGATGCAGCGGGTCAAAGAGCGCACCGTGCGCAAGTACAAGCGCCGGTACCTTGCCGAGGATGCCGCCGGGGCAGACACCACCGACAGCGCGGTGAAGCTGCGGCAGGCCCGGCAGGAACTGGCCGACTTTATCAGCGCCACCGGCAGCCGGGCGGACAGCTCCCGCACCAGCGTGGCCGGGTTTGGGCGGAGTGCCAGCAATAAGGCGAGCTGGGCGGCGAAAAAGGCCAATGCACTGCATGAACCCTTGAACATGGAGCCGCAGCCTGTTACAATGAAGTCGATCAGCAGCGTTAAAGCATTCACTTGTGAGACATTGGACCGTTCCGGACAGCTTCGACTTCAAAACGCCCACAAACAGCTACTTATAGCAGCCGCCAAACAGCCACCTGGAATAGAAGTTGGTAAGGTGCTTGATTTGAACATGAAGTCGTTGACAGATTATGTCATCGGAAGCGACAAGGGACATTCTGTTCAGCTGCCTGACTTTAATGTTTCCTACATCGTCATACACACCCATCCAGCGTGTGGCGTTCTCTCTCATGGTGATTTGTCAAATTTTGTAGATTGCGAAAACTTGAAGCTTATGACCGCAATAGGAAATAATGGACACATCTACGCGGTTGAGAAAAGCACAATCTACGATTCAAACAAGGCAAGCGGTATTGTTTGGAAGTTGAATGCGGAAATAGATCGGCTGAAAAATACCCCTCGTGCAGAACTGCCAAATGAACAGTTGCTTGAACAAGCTGAAGCGTTTGTTTGGAAAGCCATCAAGGAACTTGAGGAGAGCGGTGTAAAATTCTATGAGTGACTGGTTTACAGAGGAACGTGTTACTGAGATGCAAAAATGGCTTCTTGAACATCCCATTGACCACAAATACGATGCGATGTGCCGAATGCTAGACAGTCCCGCACCGCCCGAACAGCTTGCTTCTCGTGCAGCATATAAAGCGCTGAAAGGAATTGGGAAACTTCCTCCCGGCATTGAATGACCTTTATATTCTGGCCACCATCCACCAGGACGGTGGTTTTCTTTTGCCCAATTTTCAGGAGGTACAGCATTATGCAGAACTTCATCAATGCCTGCGCATTTCACTTTGCCCGTGATATTGTGCAGTCCTTGATCTGCGTCCAGCTCGTGTTCGCCCACAGCTCAGCCGGGCTTGTGTCCACGCCCAGGGTGACGCACATCCCCACAGGCGGCACCCAGCTCGCCCCCTGGATGCTTACCGTTCCGATCGGCATGCTTCATCCCTCCTGGTTCGGATTGCGGTTGGTCAGCAGCAGCCGCAGGGCAATGTCGCTCTCCGGCACCGTGGCCGCGTAGAACCGGCACGCGCCCGCCATGCTCCGGCGCACAACGCCCAGCCCGCACTTCTGCGCAGCCGCCGTGCTGGCCATGCTGACGGTCGCGCTCGGTTCCAGCCGCTCGGTGCAGTCGGCAATGAGGATATCCTCCTGATAATTGAGTCCTACCGCAAGAGCATCTGTTTCCGTCGTGGCCACCCATGCGTCCTTGCTCAGGGTCAGGTCGTAGGCGTACACATAGGCTGCCGTTGCAATGGCGGCGGCTGTTTCCATATATTTTTTCGATGCAGCTTCGCTTTTTTCTGCGCCTTTCCTGCTTTTTTCTGCCTCCCCGGCGCTCCCGGCCGCCGCATTGGCGGAATTTCCGGCCGCAGATTCCGCTTTTGCCGCCTCCTTCCTGCTTTTCTCCGCCGCAGCGGCGCTGGCGGCAGCATTTTCCGCATTCGTCCCGGATTCGCTGGTGGCCTGGTCCA
>CAKTEF010000001.1 GCA_934547065.1 uncultured Faecalibacterium sp. | reverse complement strand
AGCTCAGTTGGTAGAGCAACTGACTCTTAATCAGTGGGCCCAGGGTTCGAGTCCCTGGAGGTGCACCAACAAAAGAGTGTCAAATCTTACGATTTGACACTCTTTTTCTATGCAAAAAAACGGCTGCACACGTTCTGCACACCGTTTGCACATTTGCCCGAAGCGGTTGATCGTTCAGGGAGAATCCGCATAGAACCATGGGATGTGAAAACGTGCAGGATCTGAAGTGGGACGATCGACTTTTAATTTCGACAAAAATCAAGGCAGGACTTTGTATAACTTTACAAAACAAGAAAATACAGAGGCAAAAAGTTGTTGCAATTTTCGGATTGAAAGAAAGAACGAAAAACGCTATACTTTGAATATCAAAAGCAAAGGTGCTTGGTAAGAGATTACCGAGCGCCTTTTTTTGTTGCCCTGCGGAGCAAGGCGGCTTTGGGGGCGAGCTGAACAGGAAAAGGGGAATGTACCGTGATCAAGCTGGAACACGTGGAGAAATACTTTGGGGATCTGCACGTTTTGAAAGATGTCAACCTGGAAGTGGCCGAGGGGGAAAAGCTGGTCATCATCGGGCCGTCCGGTTCGGGCAAGTCCACCACGGTCCGCTGCATGAACTTTCTGGAAGAACCGACCAGCGGGCATGTCTACATTGATGGGCAGGAGCTGACCAGTAAGAACAAAACAAAGCTGGTGCGGGAGACCACCAGCATGGTATTCCAGCAGTTCAATCTGTACCCGCACATGACGGTGCTGAAAAATCTGACGCTCGCACCCATGAAGCTGCACCACAAGACCAAACAGGAAGCCGAGGAGCTGGCGTACCATTATCTCGAAGTCGTGGGTTTGCGGGACAAAGCCAATGTGTATCCCGCCCAGCTTTCCGGCGGCCAGCAGCAGCGCATCGCCATTGCGCGGGCGCTGTGTGCGCAGACCAAGATCATCCTGTTCGACGAACCCACCAGCGCACTGGATCCGGAGACCATCCAGGAAGTGCTGGACGTTATGGTCAACCTGGCACACGAGAAGAACATCACGATGGTGGTGGTCACCCACGAGATGGGCTTTGCCCGCCAGGTGGCCGACCGCGTGGTGTTCATGGCGGACGGCCAGATCCTGGAAGAAGGCACACCGGAGCACTTCTTCACAAACCCCAAGAACGAGCGCGTGCGCCAGTTTCTGGGCAAGATCATCCGGTAAGCAACATTGGTCAACGCGGGGGATGCCGCAAAAGTGGGCGGTACACCGCTGCTGATAACGCAGCACATACGGGACGGAACGGAAAGCCGTCCGGCTGCAAATTTGATAGAGGAGTGCATCGTTATGAAAAAGATTTCGCGTCGTAGTTTCGTCAAGGCCGCTGGCACGGCCATTGTTCTGAGCGCTCTGACCGCCTGCGGCGGTTCGTCCAGCTCCACCGCCGCTTCCACGGCATCTTCTGCCGCAGCGGGCAGCGCAGCTGCTTCTTCTGAGGCGTTGTCCGCCGATGTGCAGGCCATCGTGGACCGCGGTGTGCTGAAAGTCGGTGTCAAGAACGCCGTCAAGGGCTTCAGTTTTCAGGACACTCTGACCGGCGAATACTCCGGCATGGAGGACAGCCTGGCCGAAATGATCGCGGATCACCTGGGCGTGGACGTGGAGTTCACCACCGTTACCGCTGCCACCCGCGGCGAACTGCTGGACTCCGGCGACATCGACTGTGTGCTGGCGACCTTTACCATTACCGACGAGCGTAAAAAGAGCTGGGATTTCTCCACCCCGTATTACACCGACTACGTCAGCGTGCTGGTGGAGGATGCGTCCGGCATCAAGGAACTGGCCGACCTGAAGGATAAGGTCGTAGGCGTTTCCTCCGGCTCCACCTCCGCCCGCGCGCTGGTGCAGGCCATGATCGAGAGCGGCGTGATTTCCGGCGACGGCTTTGATGCCGACAGCTTCAACGCCGATACGTGGAAGGACGGCATCTCGTTCCGCCAGTACGACGATTACCCCGCCATCAGCACGGCACTGAGCGCCGGTGAGGTCAACGGCTTCTGCGTGGATAAGTCCATCCTGGCGATCTACAAGACCGACGGCCGCAGCTACATCGACGCTGAGTTCAGCCCGCAGGAGTACGGCATTGCCACCAAGAAGGGCAGCGGCTTCTCCGCACTGTGCGACGAGCTGGTCACCGGCTGGCTGGCCGACGGCACCATTGACGGCCTGATCAAGGACAACGGCCTGGATTAAACCATAAGTTATCGCAGCCAAAAGGGTTGTAGGAAAGGGGAGTTCACCATGTCTGGTCTGTTTTCGTGGGACGCATGGGCAACGGTGTGGAACCACCGGGAAAGTTTTCTGCTGGGGCTGGGCAACACCCTGCTGACAGCGTTCCATGCACTGGTTCTGGCCTTTGCCATCGGCGCGGTCATTGGTCTGATGGCCACCAGCGGAAAAAAGCCGCTCAAGTTTCTTGCACGCGTGTATGTGGAATTCATCCAGAACACGCCCCTGCTTTTGCAGCTGTGCTTTTTGTACTACGCACTGGCCTTTGCGGGCCTGAGCCTTGGGGTCATCCGCACCGGCATCATTGCGCTGGGCGTTTACACCGGTGCGTACATGGGCGAGGTGGTGCGTGCCGCCATTGAGTCGGTGCCCAAGGGCCAGTTTGAAGCAGCACAGGCGCAGGGCTTCAACTACCTGCAGCGCATGGGCTATATCATCCTGCCCCAGAGCATCCCGGTCATGCTTCCTCCCATGGTCAATCAGGTGGTCAACCTGTTCAAGAACACCTCCTGCCTGTATATCGTGGGCGGTGCAGACCTCATCAGTGTGACGTACAGCTTTGTCACCGGTGCTTCCACCGGCGGTGCGTATGCACCGGCCTACATTGTCTGCGGCCTGATCTTCTTTGTGGTGTGCTTCCCGCTGTCCACGCTGGCGACCCGCTGGGAAGCTTCGCTCAAGGACCGCAAGGGCCGTGCGGACCCGGCCCTGCATACCGTGAAGCACACGGCGTTGAAGGAGGCGGCATGACATGAGCACCCTTGCTTCCAGTGTTTCCATCCTTGCGCAGCCGGGCGTGTTTTTGTACTTGCTGCGGGGTGTGGCCTTTACCTGCATCATTTCGGTGCTGGGTGTCATTCTGGGGCTGATCCTGGGCTCCCTGCTGGCGCTGGCCCGCACCTACTGCAAAAAGGGGCCGGCCCGCATTCTGGGATGGCTTTCGGCGGCATACATCGAGCTGTTCCGCAACACGCCCTATCTGCTGTGGATCTTCGTGTGCGTGGTGTTCTGCCCCTGCCCGGCGTTCTTTGCCCACAAGATGTTCGGCCTGACCAGCGTGGAGATGAAGCTGTTGTTCAAGGCGGCGCTGGCACTGATCCTGTTCAATTCTTCGGTCATTGCCGAGATCGTGCGCGGCGGTCTGAACGGCGTGGCCAAGGGCCAGTTCGAAGCCGGTTACGCACAGGGCTTCAACACCGCTGAGGTGCTGCTGTACATCATCCTGCCGCAGGCCTACCGCAACATCATCCCCACCCTGCTGAGCCAGGTCATCACCACCATCAAGGATTCTTCCTACCTTGCCAACGTGGCCACCATTGAACTGATGGCCCGCATCCGCCAGCTGCTGAGCGCCGCCGGCACCTACAACGGCCTTGGCACCGTGAACGTTTCGGATGTGATGGTGCTGTTCGGCACGGCGTGCGTCATTTACTTCATCATCAACTTCACCCTGAGCTGCATCGTCCGTTCGATGCAGGCCCGGCGGAAGAAAGCACTGGTCTTTGCCCCGGCAAAGGCCGCATAACAAGCCAATTTCTCTTGCCTCCTTTTCCTTTTGCCGAAATCTCTTACACCAAAACGCCCGCACCCGGTATGCTGCACAGAGCTGCCGGGCGCGGGCGTTTTGATGCATAAAAAGAGGTCCCGGAACAAGCATCGCTGTTCCGGAACCTCAAACGGTCATTCCCCGCTCTGCCGGTACACTTCTTTCAGGTGGGCCGAGAGCTTCATGTTTTCGCTGTAATCCACCGGCACCACAATGACGCTGGGCACGGTCTGCCGGAACGCTTCTTCCAATGTGGGGATCAGGTCGGCGGCCTTTTCCACCCGGTAGCCCTTGCAGTGCATGGCCTCGGCCAGCAGTTTGAAGTCGGGGTTGGAAAAGTCCACATAGCAGTGCTCCCCGTCAAACTGCTCCTGCTCCTTCCACTTGATCAGGCCGTAGCTGGAATCTTCCCAGATGAGGGTGACGAAAGGCACCTTTTCCCGCACGGCGGTCTCCAGCTCCTGGCTGTTCATCATGAATCCGCCGTCGCCGCAGACGGCCAGCACTTTTTTGTCCGGGTTCAGGAGCTTTGCCGCAAAGGCCCCGGGAATGGAAAAGCCCATACTGGCAAAGCCGTTGGAGATCAGGCAGGTGTTGGGTTCGTAGCAGTCGTAGTGGCGGGCGATCCACATTTTGTGGGCTCCTACATCGCTGACAAGGATATCGTCCCGGCCCATCACCTTGCGCACGTCAGCCAGGATGCGGGCGGGCTTCATGGGGCAGCTGTCGTCGTCGGCCATGGCGGCGTGCTCGGCCACCATGGTCTCGCGCAGCTTGAGGGCGAATTCCGGCTCGGCATCCCGGTGGGCACAGCGCAGGATCTCGTAAATGCTCTCGGAGATATCGCCCACCACTTCCACGGCGGGCTGATACCGCTTGTTCACGTCGGCGGGTGCGCTGTCGATGTGCAAAATGGTCTGATCCGGGCGGGCCCCCCACTTGGCGGGGGCGCATTCCACGATGTCGTAGCCGATGGCAATGATGAGATCGGCCCGGTCGAACAGCTGATTCACATAGTCTTTCTGGGGGATGCCGATGGTCCACAGGCTGTATTTGTCGTCCATGGGGATGATGCCCTTGGCCATCATGGTATTGACCACCGGGATGTGCAGCCGGTCGGCCATCTCGGTAACGGCGGCGGCTGCATGGCCGCGCACCGCCCCGGCCCCGGCCAGAATGACCGGATTTTTTGCCTCACGGATCAGCTGTCCGGCGGCGGCAATGTGGGCGGGGTCGGCGTACAGATCGTGCAGCTGCTGGCGCTTGAGCGGCACCGCGTCGGCGGGCATCTTGGCAATGTTCTGGGGCAGGTCGATGTGGGTGGCACCGGGCTTGCCCTTTTCGGCGTGCTTGAAAGCCAGGCGGACGATCTCGCCCACCGTATCGGGCCGGATGATCTGCTTGGAGCGCTTGGTGATGGGCTCGAACATGGCCGTCAGGTCGAGGTATTGGTGGCTGGTCAGCTGCATCCGGTCGGTGCCCACCTGCCCGGTGATGGCCACCAGCGGGGAACCGTCCAGATAGGCATCGGCCACACCGGTGACAAGGTTGGTGGCACCGGGGCCGAGGGTGGAAAGGCACACGCCTGCCCGGCCGGTGAGCCGGCCATAGACATCGGCCATGAAGGCGGCACCCTGCTCGTGCCGTACCGGGATGAACCGGATGCGGCTGTCCCGGATGGCGAACATCAGGTCCAGCGTCTCCTCGCCGGGGATGCCGAACATCACATCGACACCTTCTGCTTCCAGACAGTCCACAAGGACCTGCGCGGTCGTTTTTTGTTTTTCCTGCATTTTTACAATTACTCCTATCAGTTCAAAAAGAAAAAAGGCGGCGCAGCCCGTTGGGGCTGCACTGCCTTTGCAGACACTATTCTATCGTGTTTGTCCGGTTTCCACAAGAGCCAATTTCCACAAAAAGTGTGGGGAGCAGGGCAGAATGACTTGACAGCTCTGCCCGAATTTTGCAAAAACGCGGATTTTCCGTTTGAAATCGTTGACAAGCGGTTTTTGTCTTTTTATAATAGAACCAGCACAAGGCGGCGTGGCCCATAGAAGACCACGCCGCCTTGTGCTTTTTGTATCTGCGGGACGGAGAGACCAGGAGGGGAAAGGCTGGCGGAGGCCCGGATGCAGAAAAATCCAAGATCAAAGAGGGGAAATCTATGGACCAATTGGTACAGCATCAGCAGACCATCAATGACCAACTGGCGCGTTATGTGGTCATGCGCAAACCGGAACCCATTGATACGACGACGCTGAACTACAACTGGCAGGTCTGGGAAACGAACGCGTTCAGCGTTTACACCAAAGAGACGGATGAAATTGACGAGCAGAGCGCGCAGGAAGCGGTGGTTGCTGTGCTGCGCTACCTCAGCCGGGTCGGATTATTGCGTTATAACTGCCACAGTGGGTATCTGTCGTCTGTTGTGCAGGAAAATGAGATGGCCAATGTGCTTACCCCGGCGGGCGGCATTTTCCGCCGTTTTGTGGAGCCGGGACAGGAAGTGGAGTATGGTCAGAAGCTGGGCGTGATCCTTGACCCGTTCACGGCAGAGGTGGAAGCAGAGATCCCCTGCCCGACCAGCGGCGTTGTTTTCTTTGCCCTGAAAAAGCCGCTGACAACAGAACATGAAGTAGCCTTTAAGGTGATTCGGCGGCTGCATGGATGATGTTTGGAACCAGGAATCCGTCATTTCGCAGAGAGCGAGTACAAAAATCAGGCGGCTGTGATAGATACGGAGCATGGTACAGCGGCGAAAAGTTGAATTCTTTTCATCTTTCTTGCACTTTGCTACTTTAGTGTGGTAAAATCGTGCTGTTCTTTCCATGGGAAAGAGAGGGGGAAAGTTGTATGAGCAACGTATGTATCATTGTAACCATCGTCGTTTATCTGGCGGCGATGCTGTTCGTGGGGTTTGCATACAGCAAATCCAACAACGACAGCACCGACTTCTACCTGGGCGGCCGCAAGATGGGTCCGCTGGTCACGGCCATGAGCGCCGAAGCCAGCGATATGTCCAGCTGGCTGCTGATGGGGATGCCGGGCCTTGCCTACCTGACCGGCATCGCCTCGCCGGGGTGGACGGCCATCGGCCTGGCATTGGGCACCTGGCTGAACTGGCTCATCGTGGCGCGGCGGCTGCGGCGCTACTCGGCCAATCTGGATGCCATCACGGTGCCGCAGTTCCTTTCGCTCCGCTTCCACGATCAGCGCAACCTGCTCAACGCGCTGGGGGCGGTGATCATCATTGTGTTTTTTGTGCCCTACACGGCTTCGGGCTTCGCGGCCTGCGGCAAGCTGTTCCACAGCCTGTTCGGCGTGGATTACATGGCGGCCATGCTGGTTTCGGCCCTGGTCATCGTGGGCTACACCATCCTGGGCGGCTTCCGCGCCGTGACCACCACCGACCTGATCCAGTCCATCGTCATGTCGCTGGCACTGGTGGCGGTTCTGGTCTACGGCATCGGCGCGGCAGGCGGCTGGGGCGCTGTGGTGGAGAACGCCCAGAGCCTTTCCGGCTACCTGACCATGACAGCCAGCTACAACGCCGCCGACGGCACGGCTACCTCGTACAGCCTGCTGGACATCGTCTCCACCATGGCCTGGGGCCTGGGCTACTTTGGAATGCCCCACATCCTGCTCCGCTTTATGGCCATTGAGGACGAAAAGAAGCTGGTGCTCAGCCGCCGCATTGCCAGCGTCTGGGTGGTCATTGCCATGACGGCTTCCGTCGTCATAGGCATGGTAGGCCTTGGCATGAGCAAAGCCGGTGTGCTGGAATACCTGAGCGGTTCGTCCAGTGAGACGATCATTGTCCGCATTGCCAGCCTGATCAGCCAGCACGGCGTTCTGGCGGCCATTCTGGCGGGCCTGATCCTGGCCGGCATCCTGGCCGCGACCATGTCCACAGCGGACAGCCAGATGCTTGCAGCGGCCTCCAGCGTGTCGCAGAACATCCTGCAGGAGTTCGCACACCTCAAGCTCAGCGAGAAGCAGAGCCTGTTTGCCGCCCGCCTGACCATCATCTGCGTCAGTGTGGTGGGCATGGTGCTGGCCCGTGACCCGGATTCCAGCGTGTTCGGCATCGTCAGCTTTGCCTGGGCGGGCTTTGGCGGCGCGTTCGGCGCGGTGGTGCTGTGTGCCCTGTTCTGGAAGCGCTGCAACTGGCAGGGCGCACTGGCCGGGATGCTGTGCGGCGGTCTGATGGTCTTTGTATGGAAGTACCTTGTCAGCCCGCTGGGCGGCGTGTTCGGCATCTATGAGCTGCTGCCCGCCTTCCTTGTCTCGCTGCTGGTGTGCGTGGTGGTCAGCCTGGTCACTCCCGCTCCGTCGGCCGAGATCGAAGCCGAGTTCGAGGCGGCAAAATAAAAAGCAGCACCTTGACAAAAAGCCAAGGTGCTACTATACTATCGCAAGTCAAGAAATGAGTGCAACATCCAAACAGCATCTTTGCGATATGCAATTCAACGCTGTTGCTGTTGCATTAAAAAGTTGAATTGCTATAAAATCAAAGGAAAGGCACTGGCTGTGAAATGGAGTCAGCTCCTTACCGGTATCCGATCAAAAAGATTGACCGCTCGGTTTGGGAAGACGGGGGCGGTCAATCTTTTTTGTCGTGAGAATAATGTTTTGCGCGGGGTCTGTTCCGAAAGACATCTTTGGAGATCATCCATGTCACCTGAATGACACCGATGATGACCGTAGCCAACAGAGTGAGTGCGTTCAAAACAAAATACAATACAAACACCCCGCGGCCTGTTCGGTCAATGAACAGGCCGCGGGGTGCTGTTTATATGGAGTTCAGAAGAAAAATGCTGGGTTCAGCTTACAGCTGGGGGCCGGCGGAGACCAGAGCCTTGCCGTGCTCGTTGCCCTCGTACTTTGCAAAGTTCTTGACGAAGCGGCCGGCCAGATCCTTTGCCTTCTCCTCCCACTGTGCGGCATCTGCGTAGGTGTCGCGGGGATCCAGGATGGCGGGATCAACGCCGGGCAGCTCGGTGGGAACCTCGAAATCGAAGTAGGGGATCTTCTTGGTGGGAGCCTCGTTGATGGCACCGCTCAGGATCGCGTCGATGATGCCGCGGGTATCCTTGATGGAGATGCGCTTGCCGGTGCCGTTCCAGCCGGTGTTGACCAGATAAGCCTTTGCGCCGCTGGCCTGCATCTTCTTGACCAGCTCCTCAGCGTACTTGGTGGGGTGCAGCTCCAGGAAAGCCTGGCCGAAGCAGGCGGAGAAGGTGGGGGTGGGCTCGGTGATGCCGCGCTCGGTGCCGGCCAGCTTTGCGGTAAAGCCGGACAGGAAGTAGTACTGGGTCTGCTCCGGGGTCAGGATGGAGACCGGGGGCAGCACGCCGAATGCGTCAGCAGACAGGAAGATGACGTTCTTGGCAGCCGGTGCAGAGGAGATGGGGCGCACGATGTTCTGGATGTGGTTGATGGGGTAGGACACACGGGTGTTCTCGGTGACGGACTTGTCCGCGAAGTCGATGTGGCCCTCAGCATCCAGGGTGACGTTCTCCAGCAGAGCGTTGCGCTTGATAGCGTTGTAGATATCGGGCTCAGAGTCCTTGTCCAGGTTGATGACCTTTGCGTAGCAGCCGCCCTCAAAGTTGAACACGCCGTTGTCGTCCCAGCCGTGCTCGTCGTCGCCGATCAGCAGGCGCTTGGGGTCGGTGGACAGGGTGGTCTTGCCGGTGCCGGACAGGCCGAAGAAGATGGCGGTGTTCTCGCCGTTCATGTCGGTGTTGGCGGAGCAGTGCATGGAAGCCATGCCCTTCAGCGGCAGGAAGTAGTTCATCATGGAGAACATGCCCTTCTTCATCTCGCCGCCGTACCAGGTGTTGACGATGACCTGCTCCTTGCTGGTGATGTTGAACATAACAGCAGTCTCGGAGTTCAGGCCCAGCTCCTTGTAGTTCTCGACCTTGGCCTTGGAAGCGTTGTAAACAACGAAATCAGGCTCAAAGTTCTCCAGCTCCTCAGCGGTGGGCTTGATGAACATGTTGGTGACAAAGTGTGCCTGCCATGCAACTTCCATGACAAAGCGGATGGCCATGCGGGTGTCCTTGTTGGCACCGCAGAAAGCATCCACAACGTACAGGCGCTTGTTGGACAGCTCCTTGATGGCGATGTCCTTCACGGCCTTCCATGCTTCCTGAGAAGCAGGGTGGTTGTCGTTCTTGTACTCGTCGCTGGTCCACCACACGGTGTCCTTGGAGTTCTCATCCATGACGATGAACTTATCCTTGGGGGAACGGCCGGTGTAAATGCCGGTCATCACGTTCACAGCACCCAGCTCGCTGACCTGGCCCTTTTCGTAGCCTTCCAGACCGGGCTTGGTCTCCTCCTCGAACAGCTGCTCGTAAGAGGGGTTATACACGACTTCAGTCGTGCCGGTGATACCATACTTGCTCAGATCTACCTTTGCCATGATACTTATACCTCTTCTTTCGTTCAGATCATTTCTCTGATCTCGCTCAGTACACCCTCTGCCATTCAGGGCAATGCGGGGCGATGAAGAAATACAGATGCGTATTCTCCTGCATACCATTATACATAAAACCGTTCCAAAATCAACCAAGAGAAGCGGACTTTTCGAAAAAATTAACAAATTTCACTCAGGATCTTTGCCGCTTGAAACGATTTTATAAGAAAGCGGGTAAGTCAGGACAAACAAAATGAAGAAAAGCCCGGGAAAACACAACTTTGATCCTGTTTTGTCGATCACGGAGCGCCGGACGGCTGTTTGGGGCAGGAAAAAGAGGGGCAAAAGAATTTTTGAAAAACTTGAAATTTCCTGTTGACAAAGTACGACTGCTATGCTAAAATAATCGAGTCGGGAGCGAACGCCCGATGCAAAATGGACGTATGGCCCGTTGGTCAAGCGGTTAAGACAGAGGCCTCTCACGCCTTTAACATCGGTTCGATTCCGGTACGGGTCACCATTTTATAGTAGTAAAACGGCCACGCGCCGTTTTATATAGATGCCTCTTTAGCTCAGTCGGTTAGAGCACCTGACTGTTAATCAGGGTGTCGCCTGTTCGAGTCAGGCAAGAGGCGCCAGCAAAGCGATGGAAGTTTTCCATCGCTTTTTTCTTTTGTTGTGCGCTTTTGTTGACAGAAAAAGCAGCGGGGGATATACTTATTTCAAAGTGAAAATCTCTCAGGCAGCCTGACGGCATCCAGCTCCACCGATGATAGAGCTTTTGGCAGAGCCAGAAACTGCATGGATACGCCAGAGCCTCCCCTACTAGGGGAGGTGGCACAGCGAAGCTGTGACGGAGAGGTTGTACAAAGGCAAACCTGACCGAAAAGGAGAATCATAACAATGAAACAGATCATTCTGACCGGCGACCGCCCCACCGGCCGCCTGCACGTTGGCCACTATGTCGGCTCCCTGAAAGAGCGCGTCCGCCTGCAGAACTCCGGCAAGTTCGACGAGATCTATATCATGATCGCGGATGCCCAGGCCCTGACCGATAACGCCGACAACCCGGAAAAGGTGCGCCAGAACATCCTGCAGGTGGCTCTGGATTACCTGGCCGTGGGCGTTGACCCCGCCAAGGCCCACATCTTCATCCAGTCCATGGTGCCCCAGCTGACGGAGCTGAGCTTCTATTATATGAATCTGGTCACGGTGAGCCGCCTGCAGCGCAACCCCACCGTCAAGGCCGAGATCCAGCAGAAGAACTTTGAGACGAGCATCCCCGTGGGCTTCTTCACCTATCCCATCAGCCAGGCGGCCGATATCACCGCGTTCAAGGCCACCACAGTGCCCGCAGGCGAGGATCAGCGCCCGATGATCGAGCAGTGCTGCGAGATCGTACACAAGTTCAACGCCGTCTACGGCGAAACGCTGGTGGAGCCGGAGATCGTTCTGCCCCAGAACGCCGCCTGCCTGCGCCTGCCCGGCATCGACGGCAAGGCCAAGATGAGCAAGAGCCTGGGCAACTGCATCTATCTGTCCGATGAGCCGGAGGAGATCAAGAAGAAGATCATGTCCATGTACACCGACCCCAACCACCTGCGCGTGCAGGATCCCGGCAAGGTGGAGGGCAACCCCGTGTTCATCTATCTGGACGCGTTCAGCCGCCCGGAGCACTTTGCCGAGTTCCTGCCCGAGTACCAGAACCTCGACGAGCTGAAGGCACACTATCAGCGCGGTGGCCTGGGCGACGTGAAGGTGAAAAAGTTCCTGAACAATGTCATGCAGACGGAGCTGGAACCCATCCGTACCCGCCGCAAGGAATGGGAGCAGCGCCTGCCCGAAGTGGTGGAGATTCTGAAAGAAGGCAGCGCCTACGCCGAAAAGACTGCCGCCGCCACCCTCGCCGATGTCCGCAAGGCCATGAAGATTGATTACTTTACGGATAATAACCTGCTGAAATAACAAATCGTAGAAACAAAAACCGCCTGTGCCCATGCGATTGTGCTGGGTGCAGGCGGTTTTTGCGTGGCTGCAACCGCTGGTTGACAAATTTCAAGCCGCAATTGGTGGTTGTCAACTGGAAAATCTGCTATGATAACAGCATAGAGGACGTCCGCCGGAATCCATTGATACGCCGCCCTGCGGCAGAAAAGAGAACACTATGATCTTAGCAGAAAAAATTGCCCTTCTCCGCCGCCAGACAGGCTGGAGTCAGGAGGAACTGGCCAATCAGCTGAATGTCTCGCGTCAGGCGGTCTCCAAATGGGAGAGCGGGGCATCCATCCCGGACTTGGATAAAATTCTGAAGCTGAGTGCTCTGTTTGAGGTAACGACCGACTACTTATTAAAGGATGAGCTGGAACAGCCCGATGCCGCAGTTCCGGTGCCGCAGGAGGAGCAGAGCGCCGAGCCGAGCCGCACCATCTCGCTGAACGAGGCGAACGAGTACCTCGCCACCGTACAGGCCGGGTGTGGGAAGTTGGCGGCGGGTGTGGGCTTGTGCATCCTCAGCCCCATCCCGCTGCTTGTTCTGGGCGCATGGAGCGATGGTACACCCAGCGAAGAACGGATGGCAGGGCTCGGCGCCGTTCTTCTGCTGGTGCTCGTGGCGCTGGGGCTGCTTCTCATCCTGCCCGCCGCCATCCGGCTGGAAGCGTTTGAATATCTGGAAAAAGAGCAGATCGCCCTTGCCTATGGTGTGGAGGGCATCGTGGAGCGGCAGAAACAGGAGTATGCGCCCACCTACCGCCGCAGCATGACCCAGGGAGTGGTGCTCTGTGTGCTGGCCGTGGTGCCGATCCTGGGTACAGCCATGCTGGGAGTACCAGACTTCTGGGTCGCTGCCGCAGTCGGCCTGCTGCTGGCCATTGTGGCCGGTGCAGTACAGTTGTTCATCCGGGCCGGGATGACCCGGGGCAGCTTTGATAAGCTGCTGCAAACGGGGGAATACACCGTCCGCGAAAAGTGGACGAACCGCCGCGTCGGTTGGTTTGCCGGGGCCTACTGGTGCCTTGTGACGGCGGTGTACCTCGCTGTCAGCCTCTGGAACGACAACTGGGAAAAGAGCTGGATCATCTGGGCCGTGGCCGGGCTTGTCTTCGCCGCCCTCTACTCCGCCGTCCGTGCGTGGGCAGACCGAAAAAATCAGTAAACGAACAGCGCCGCTCTCCCGATCATGGGAAAGCGGCGCTTGTTTGTTTCGCATGATTTGTTGAATAAATCGCTGTGGCTGCCGGTGCGGGCCAAAGTCAAAACGAGCACATTGTCTTCGATGCGGTAGATGAGCAGCCAGTCTGGCTGGATGCGGCATTTGCGATGGCCGATCCAATCGCCGGTCAAAGCGTGGTCTCTGTTTTTCTCTGGGAGCGGTTCCCCATGTGATAAGGTGCGGATGATATTATCCAGAAGATCAATGTCGAGATGCCGTTTTTGAGCAAGTTTGTAGTCCTTCTTGAATTGGTTCGTCCAGACGATATCGCGGTTCATCGCTTCAACTCCCGAAGAGCCTCTTCTACATCAGAATAGTGCTTTACATTCGGGTCCTTTGCGATCCTTTCTGCCTCCAGCATGGCGGCCATGGTTTCCTTGTTGGGCTGATCCATCTTGATCTCAAAGGGAATGCCGCCGTCACGCAGAGACTGACGGACAAAGACGTTGAATGCGGTGGAAAGATTCATGCCCAGCTCTGCAAACAGGGCTTCTGCCTGTGCTTTCAGGTCAGAATCCATCCGGATGCTGATATTCGTGGTTGCCATAAAAATCAACTCCTTTCAATTGAATTATAATGCATTGCACGAAAAAATCAATGCATTGCACGAAAAAATTAACACAAAAATTCGGAAGGACAAAAATCGACCATTCGATTCTTGCAAAAACAGGAAAATATGATATACTCAGGCCAGAATCATAAAAGGAGGGCTGCGAAATGAAACAAAAAGGCATCTGGCTGAGAAAAGGTCTGGCACTGTACCACCTGGCCCCGCCCGAACTGGCACTGGCGCTGCTGGTGCGGGAAAAGCCGCTGACGGCACAGCAGCTCTCGGCTGCATTGACGGAAAAAGGGATCCGGCTGGACCGCAAGCGGCTAGGGAAAACTTTGGCCAAGCTGGAACATGCAGGAGCAATTGAAACGGCAGAGGGCAAATATATCTGCCAAAACAAAAAACTTCTCCGTTATCCGATGGAATACAGCGAAAGTCAACTGCTGGACCTTATCGGGATGACCCAGAATACGGTAAACGGTCAGGCGGTGTTCAGCGGGGTGCCGCCTATGAGCATCAGCTCCCGTGGCAGCAGCGGGGTATAGGTTGATTTTATCCTAAAATTCTAGTATACTGTAATCGGAAGGGAGTTGATTGTATGAACATCAACACAGATACAATGGTTCCCATTTCGCTTGCAAACCAGAATTTTTCAAGGGTTGCACGTCTTGTGGATCAGTACGGATCGGCGGTCATTATGAAAAATAATGCACCACGTTATATCATTTATGAGTTCAATCAGGCAGACGCGATGCAGACGGCTTCGGATGGTGATGTTTTAGCATCTTCCCTGAAATTGATGCAGCGAAATCAGCATGTCTATGAGGAACTTGCAAAATGAAAGTGCTGAGCAAGCGACAAATTCTGCTTCTTCACTCTGCGCTGATTGAGCAAACAGGTGGGACGGATGGCATTCGAGATGAGGGACTTTTGGAGTCGGCACTTCATGCGCCGTTTCAGTCCTTTGCAGAGCAAGAGCTTTATCCGTCGCTTTTAGAAAAGGCTGCTCGTTTGGGATTTGGCTTGATTTGTAATCATCCCTTTGTGGATGGGAATAAACGAATCGGGACTCATGCGATGTTGGTGTTTCTGAATATCAATCAGATAGAGCTTTGCTATGAGGATGATGAGTTGATAGCAGTGATTTTATCGGTTGCGTCGGGAACGATGGATTATAATGGTCTACTGAGTTGGCTGCAAGAGCATCTTTGCGAATAAAAATACGTTCCAACCAAAAGCGCCGCTTTCCCAAGCCGGGAAGGCGGCGCTTGTTTGTTTTCAGAACAGTTTAGCTGTTATAGGTGCGGTTCTTGATCTCGTCGGTGACTTTGGCAATGAACGCATCCACTTCCATCGTGGTGGTCTCGCCCTTGCGGTCACGCACAGAGACGTTGCCTGCTTCGGCTTCCTTGGCACCCAGCACCAGCATATAGGGCACACGGTCCACCTGCTGGGCGGCGCGGATCTTGTAGCCGATCTTCTGGTTGTCGTCGTCCAGGGCCACACGGATCCCGGCTTCCACCAGCTTTTCGGTGATGGATTCGGCGTATTCCAGGGTCTTTTCGGAGACGGGCAGCACCTTGACCTGCACCGGAGCCAGCCAGGTGGGGAACTTGCCCTTGGTCTCCTCGATCAGGTAGGCCATGAAGCGGTCCAGGGAACCCAGGATGGCGCGGTGCAGCACCACGGGGGTCTTTTCGGTGCCGTCCTTGTCCACATAGGTCAGGTGGAACTTTGCGGGCAGGCAGAAGTCCAGCTGGCAGGTGGACAGGGTGTACTCAGCACCAACGGCGGGCTTGACGTTCACGTCCAGCTTGGGGCCGTAGAAGGCGGCTTCGCCGATCTCCTCGGTGAAGTGGATGCCCAGCTCGGTCAGAACCTCACGCAGGGCGTTCTCGGCGTGGTTCCACATGGCATCGTCGTCGTGGTACTTCTTCTTGTCGGCGGGGTCGCGCAGGCTCAGCACGCAGCGGTAATCGGTGATGTTGAAATCCTTGTAGGTCTCAAAGATCAGGTTGCAGACATCGGCGACCTCGCTCTTGATCTGCTCCGGGGTGCAGAACAGGTGAGCATCGTTCTGGCAGAAGTGGCGGCCGCGCTCGATGCCTTTCAGGGTGCCGGAGGACTCGTAACGGAAATCGTGTGCGATCTCGCCGATGCGCATGGGCAGGTCACGGTAGGAGTGGGGATGATTTGCGTAGATCATCATGTGGTGGGGGCAGTTCATCGGGCGCAGGACATAGCTTTCGCCCTCCATCTCCATGGCGGGGAACATGTTCTCGCGGTAGTGATCCCAGTGGCCGGAGGTCTTGTACAGGTTCACGGTGCCGATGCAGGGAGTCATGACGTGCAGGTAGCCGCGGGCACGCTCCTTGGCCTTGATATAGTTCTCCAGCTCCTGCCAGACGGTGTAGCCTGCGGGCAGGAACATGGGCAGGCCGCGGCCCACCAGGTCGTCGGTCATGAACAGGCCCATCTCCTTGCCGATCTTGCGGTGATCGCGCTCGCGGGCCTCCTGCTGCTCCTTCTCCCAGACATCCAGCTCCTCCTGGTTGTGGAACGCCACACCGTTGATGCGGGTCAGCATCTTGTTCTCTTTGTCGTTCTTCCAATAAGCGCCGGACTGCTGGGTGATCTTGAACGCTTTCAGGGCCTTGGTGTAGGTCAGGTGGGGTCCGATGCACATATCAACGTACTCGCCCTGCTGGAAGAAACTGAACTCGGTCTCGTCGGCCAGGTCTGCCATGTGCTCGATCTTGTAGTGCTCCTGGCGCTCCTCCATCAGCTTCACGGCCTCGGCGCGGGGCAGGATGAACGGCTTGATGGGCAGGTTCTCTTTGCAGATCTTGCGCATCTCTTTTTCGATGTTGGCCAGGTCCTCGTCGCTCAACTTCTGGTCGCCCAGATCGACATCGTAGTAGAAGCCGTTCTCGGTGGCGGGGCCAAAGGCGAAATCGGCCTGCGGGTACAGGCGCTTGATGGCCTGTGCCATGATGTGGGCTGCGGTGTGGCGGATGACGTGCAGTTCTTCGGCCTGCGGGCACTCGTCCACATGGCCGTCCTTATAGATGATCTTCATAATGGTTGCTCCTTTGACAGATAAAAGTAAAACAAAAAGCGCTCCACCCCGCACACATACTCACGGGATGAAGCGCCTGAAGATTCAGAAACGTTCCACGGTTCCACCCGAATTGCGTGCCCGGCACGCCACTCGCTGTGCTGTAACGGGCGCACCCGGCAGAGGTTCGCCTCTGCACTCTGCGGTGGTAGAAGTTCCGGGTGCGATGGGCCGCTTGCAGCACGCTTTTTGCAAAAGCGGCGGCCCTCTCTGCAACGCAGGAGCCGGGACTCCGGTTTGTCCGCATCATCGTTTTGGACAGGATGAAACTATGCTGATTGTAGCACGATGCTGTGCAAAAATCAAGGGCTGCAGAGCGGAAATTTGCGGAAGCGGGACCGGAACGCTCATTCCTCGTGCCGGTGCAGCTTGCCCTGCCACTTGCGGGAAGCATACTCCGGGCGCAGCTTATTGGTCACAAAGGTCTGGCTGCTGTACAGGCCGTGATGGCCGGAAAGCATATAGCATACGCCGCAGCCCAGGGCGATCAGCTCCAGCCCCTGCCCGCCAAACAGCTCGAATCCCAGCAGGATGGAGGGGATCAGGGCATTTGTGGCACCGCAGAACACGCAGACCAGACCGATGGCGGCGGCAAACCCGGCGGGCAGGCCCAGCCATGGCCCGACGATGCAGCCAAAGGTCGCCCCGATGTAGAAGCTTGGGACCACCTCGCCGCCTTTGAAGCCCACGGCCAGGGTCAGGGCGGTCAGGAAGATCTTGCACAGAAAATCCCAGGGCAGCGCGGCCCCCTGCTCCACGGCATCGGCAATGATGGCCATACCGGCCCCGTTGTACCGCCCGACACCGAACAGATACGAGAAGGCCACCACGGCGGCACCGCCCGCAAAAGCCCGGAGCCAGGGGTTCGGGATCCGTTTGGGGATGCCGTGTTCCATGGTGTGGAGCGCCCAGCAGAACAGCCGGGTCACGGCGGCACAGGCAATGCCCAGCAGGGCGGCCTGAAGCGCGGTTTCCAGCGTCAGGTGCGGGATGGAATTGAGCACAAAGTTGGTCGGGGCGATCCCGCAGAGCAGGGATACGCCGTACGCAATGAGGGCCGAAGTGAACGCGGGCACAAAGGCCGAAGTGAACGTCAGCCCCACGTCCTCGATCATCATGGCAAACAGGGCGGCGGTCAGCGGGGTGCCGAACAGAGCGGAAAAGAACGCGGCCATTCCGCTGATGGTGGCGGTGCGGCGGGTGTAATCGCTCAGATGCAGCAGTTTTCCCACGTTCCAGCCGATGCTGCCGCCCATCTGCAAAGCGGCACCCTCGCGCCCGGCGGAACCGCCGCACAGATGGGTGAGCACGGTGCCGAAAAAGATGGCGGGCACCAGCAGCGGGCTGACGGCTTCGCCGTCCTGCACGGCGCGGATCACATTGTTTGTGCCCACGCCCTCGCAGCGGGTCAGCTTGTACAGGGCTGTGATGGCAAGGCCCGCCACAGGCAGGAGGAACAGCAGCCAGGGCTGTGCGCTGCGCAGCTCGGTGACAAATTCCACGCTCAGGTGAAACGCTGTTCCGATCAGCCCGCAGACCAGGCCCGTTGGGATGGCCAGCACCACCCATTGCAGCACGATCCGCAGAGCGGAAAGCGCTTCTTGTTTGAATTCATTTTGTTTGTTCATAAAGACTCCAACGATCAATCGAATAAAACCAGATCGGATAGATCTGAACTGTGAAGCCCGGCCTGCCGGGTGCCGCAGCACGGCACCGGTGCAAAGCGCCTGAAAGGGCGGGGCCGCTTTCACAATAGCATACCCCCGGAAACTTGTCAAGAAACGACAAAGACCCCCGCCCTCTTGTGCGGAGAGAGCGGGGGCCTTTTCGGTCTTCCATTTGGATCAGAAAAAAGGAAAAAGGAGAAAAAGGAGAACAAATATATCACGCCGCAAGGGCGGGATAACGATGAGGGTGCGGAGCGGTCACTCCACGTCCTGCAGGGCGGCAAAGTCTTCTTCGCCGGTGCGGATCTTGACCACGCGGGTCACGTTGTAAACAAAGATCTTGCCATCGCCGATGTGGCCGGTATACAGGGCCTTTTTGGCGGCTGCCACCACAGCGTCCACGCTGATCTTGGAAACGATGACCTCGACCTTGATCTTGGGCAGCAGGGTGCTGTCCACAGGCACGCCGCGGTACTTCTCGCTGGTGCCTTTCTGGATGCCGCAGCCCATCACCTGGGTCACGGTCATGCCGGTCACGCCCAGATCGTTCAGGGCTGTCTTGAGCTGATCGAACTTGGAAAGCTTTGCAATGATGGACACCTTGTGCATGCCGGTGTCGTACACGCCGTCGTGGATCACAGCGGTCTCCCGCACCACCGGCACGGCAGCGTCCAGCTGCTTTGCGCTGGCCATGGCGGCATCGTTCTCGCCCAGGTCGGTGTTCTCGTTGGGAACCATGGCAGCTGCGTTGGCATCGGAGATGGAGAAACCGGCGTAAGCGGAAGCCAGGCCGTGCTCGTGGATATCCAGGCCGTCGATCTCCACCTCAGCGGGGACGCGCAGGCCGATGGTCTTGTCGATGATCTTGAAGATGATGAACATCACGACCACAACGTACACATCAACGGTGATAAGGCCCAGCAGCTGGGTGCCCAGCTGTGCAAAGCCGCCGCCGTAGAACAGGCCCTTGCCCACGCCGTCGCCGCCGTTGGAGAACAGGCCCACGGCAATGGTGCCCCACACGCCGTTCGCAAAGTGGACGGAAACCGCGCCCACGGGGTCGTCGATCTTGGCGATCTTATCAAAGAACTCCACGCTCAGCACCACCAGGATGCCGGCCACAAAGCCAATGATGAATGCGCCGAACGGAGAAACGGCATCGCAGCCTGCGGTGATGGCCACCAGGCCGGCCAGGGAACCGTTCAGGGTCATGGAAACATCGGGCTTGCCGTAGCGCTTCCAGGTAAAGATCATGGTCACGCAGGTGGCCACGGCGGCAGCCAGGTTGGTGTTGAAGCAGACAAGGCCCGTCAGGGTCATGGTCTCGTCGGTAGAAAGGCTCAGCGAAGAACCGCCGTTGAAGCCGAACCAGCAGAACCACAGGATGAACACGCCCAGGGCACCGGCCGTCAGGTTGTGGCCGGGGATGGCGTGGGGGTTGCCGTCCTTATCGTACTTGCCAATGCGGGGGCCCAGCAGCGCCGCGCCCAGCATGGCAATGATGCCGCCCACGTTGTGGACTGCTGCGGAACCGGCAAAGTCATGGAAGCCCAGGCTCTGCAGCCAGCCGCCGCCCCACATCCAGTGGCCGCAGATGGGGTAGACCACCAGCGAAATGGCAGCGGAGTAAACGCAGTAGGCTTTGAAGTTGGTGCGCTCGGCCATGGAGCCGGAAACAATGGTGGCTGCCGTGGCGCAGAACACAGTCTGGAACACAATGTAGACCCACAGCGGGATCTCCAGGCCCAGGTGAGAATAATCACCCTGGATGAACGGATCGAACCCGCCGATCAGCGCGCTGGTGCCGCCGAACATCAGGCCAAAGCCGATGAGCCAGTAGCACGGGGTGCCGATGCAGAAATCCATCATATTTTTCATCAGGATGTTGCCGGTGTTCTTTGCGCGGGTAAAACCGGCCTCGCACAAAGCAAAACCCGCCTGCATAAAGTAGACGAGGAACGCTCCCACGAGCGTCCAACAGGTGTTGATGGAGCTGAACATGATCGAAATACCTCCCCAAATCGTGTTTCTGCCGGCCGCCAGAACCGGCAGTGCGTACCCCTGCCGCTGCGCCCCTCTATCTGCGCGGCGGCACGGAAAATCGGGTTCCGGAGGCCCTCTATCTCCCCCGGAGCCGCAGGAGTCCGAACTCCTGCCGAAAACACAAAAGGCGCTGGCGGAATTACATCCGTCAGCGCCTTTGCTTTCGATGGCACGAGTATAGAGCGTTTTGGTCAATGTGTCAAGTGCCAGCCCGGATTTTTTACGTTTTTCACAATCCGAGCGGAAGATGGGCAAAGAATCTTTGGCATGGAAAAGTCGTTCTTTCCCCCTGCCCGCAGGCCGGGCGGAACCCAAAGCGCTCTTTGGATGCCGCTTTGGGCAGATTACAGCAGGGTCTTGACGTAGGCGGCCAGCTCAGCGTCCTTGCAGGAGGCAAAGAACAGTTCCTGGAACCTGGCACCGGCCACAGCGCCCTTGAGCAGATCCTGGTCGATGCTCTTGAGGCACTCGATCAGGGGCTTGAAGGTGGCGGCACGCACGCCGTCCAGGATCTTCTTGTTGCGCTGCTCCGGCTCCACGCGCTCTTTGGGGTAGCCCTGGCCGTGGCCAAAGCCGAACAGCTTTTCAAAGCAGTACTCCAGGTTCAGCTCACCACCCCAGCCGAAGCCTTTGGCAAAGGGCATGGCAACGGCGTTGCCGTCGTTGACGTGGGCAAAGGTGTAAGCGTCCACCGGGTCCTCCACATGGCCGCAGATCACGCCGGGGAAGCTGTTCAGGGCCAGCATGGCACCCTCGCCGGTGCCGCAGCCGGTGATGACGTAATCGGCTGCACTGCTGTTCAGCAGGATGGCGGCCAGGATGCCGCACTGGACATAGGTCAGCTGGGCAGCGTCGTCGGCTGCGTACATGCCATAGTTGACCACCTCGTGGCCCATGGGCTCGACCACCTTTTTCAGGGCGGCTTCAATGATGCCGTTCTTGGCGGCCTGGCTGTTTTCGTTGATGAGTGCGATCTTCATGGAAAAATCCTCCCGGTTCGTTGTGTGTGGATGCGGAAAAGGCGCTGTGCCCTGCGGCTGGCAGAACACAACGCCCCTAAGCTGCAAAAACTTACTGCGGCTGCTTGCCGATGTAGGCCAGGATGCCGCCGTCAACGTACAGGATCAGGCCGTTGACGAAATCGGAAGCGGAAGAAGCCAGGAACACGGCCGGTCCGCCCAGATCCTCGGCTTCGCCCCAGCGGCCGGCCGGGGTCTTGGCCACGATGAAGCTGTCAAACGGATGACGGCTGCCGTCGGGCTGACGCTCACGCAGGGGTGCAGTCTGCGGGGTGGCAATGTAGCCGGGTCCGATGCCGTTGCACTGGATGTTGTACTGGCCGTACTCGGAAGCAATGTTCTTGGTCAGCATCTTCAGGCCGCCCTTGGCAGCAGCGTAGGCGGAGACGGTCTCGCGGCCCAGCTCGCTCATCATGGAGCAGATGTTGATGATCTTGCCGCCGCCCTGAGCGATCATGTCGGGGATCACGGCCTTGGCTACGATGAACGGGGCGTTCAGATCCACGTCGATGACCTGACGGAACTGTGCGGCGCTCATCTCGGTCATGGGGATGCGCTTGATGATGCCGGCGTTGTTGACCAGAATGTTGATGTGGCCGACTTCTGCGGTGATCTTTGCGACCAGGGCGTTGACAGCGTCCTCATCGGTCACGTCGCAGACATAGCCGTAGGCCTTGATGCCGGCTTCCTGATAAGCGGCCAGGCCCTTATCGACCAGCTCCTGCTTGATGTCGTTGAACACGATGGTTGCGCCGTTGGCGGCCAGAGCCTTGGCAATGGCCATGCCGATGCCGTAAGATGCGCCGGTGATCAGCGCGACCTTGCCGGTCAGGTCAAAGGATTTGGGAGTACACTGTGCCATAATGGATCATCCTCCTGTATCGTTTCGTTTTTCTGTGCAGGGACGCGGCTTTTGGGCCGTGCCGTGCAGCTTTGCCGGGTGCGGCGCTGCCGGAAAACCGGCCCCGCACCCTCTTGTATCCTAGGGTAGCATTGTTTTGTGAACATGTCAAGGCATGGGCCTCTGCAAGAAGCTACAATTTTTGCGCCCAAAATTTGGGCTTGTCACCAAACTCAGCCCAGCTTGTGCTTTTGCTGGCGGGCCACAAGGGGCATCAGCAGCGGGGTGGGCACCAGCTTCTGGGCCGAGACGGCCAGGCGCATCAGAGCCGAGGGCACGATGATGGTCTTGCGGCGCAGCATCCCGCGCATGGCTTCCTCCACGCACAGCTGCGGGGAGATGCCCTGGAGCGCAAACACCACGTCGGCGCGGTCGTTGAACTCGGTGTCCACCGGGCCGGGGCAGAGTGCGCAGACATACACCGGGCTGCGGCGCTGGCGCAGCTCCTCGGCCACGCCCCGCGTCAGGCTGACGACATAGGCCTTGGAGGCATAGTAGCCTGCCATATACGGCCCGCCGGGCAGCAGCCCGGCCGAGGAAGCCACGTTCAAAATGGTGCCAAAGCCCTGAGCCTCCATTTTTTTCAGGCAGAACTTGAACAGCCGGTGCATGGCCAGCACGTTGACCCGGATCATGGAGCACTCCTTGGCTTCGCTGGTCTGGGTGAAATCGCCGCAGGTGCCAAAGCCTGCGTTGTTGAGGAACAGGTCGATGCGTTCCGTTTCCAGCTCCGCGCACAGGGTGTCGATGGCGGCATCCTGTTCCAGGTCGGCGGGCAGCACCCGGCAGGGCGTGTGGTAGGTTTCAGCCAGCTCGGAAGCCAGGCTGTCCAGCCGCTCGCGGCGGCGGGCGGTGAGGATGAGCCGGAACCCCAGCCGGGCATAGCGGCGGGCAAACTCCCGCCCGATGCCGGAGGAAGCACCGGTGATCCAGACGGTTTTCTGGGACATGGACAAAAGCTCCTTTCTTCAGATCCTGGCTTTATTCTAGCACACCCGGCGGATGGAATCCATGGAAAAATCCGTGCCAAAGCCGGTACTTGTTGCCATGTGCGGTTTGGAGTATAATAAATGGGAGAAAACGCACCGTGTGTGTGCAGGAGGTAGCAAACATGAACAAACCGGTACTGGTGGTCATGGCGGCAGGCATGGGCAGCCGCTACGGCGGAATGAAACAGATCGACCCCGTGGGTCCCAACGGGCAGGCCATTGTGGACTATTCACTCTACGATGCCCGCCGCGCAGGGTTCGAGACGGTGATCTTTGTCATCAAGCATGAGATCGAGGACGCGTTCAAGGCCGCCATCGGCGACCGCGTGGCCCGGGTGATGGACGTGAAGTATGCGTTCCAGCAGCTGGACGAGCTGCCGGCCGGGGTGCAGATCCCGGCCGGACGGGTCAAGCCCTGGGGCACCTGCCATGCCGTTCTGGCGGCCAAGAACCTGATCGACGGCCCGTTTGCCGTCATCAATGCGGACGATTACTACGGCCCGGAGGCGTTCCGGGTGATCTACGACTATCTTTCCACCCACACGGATGGCGAAGTGTACGATTACTGCATGGTGAGCTATCTGCTGCGGAACACCGTGTCCGAGAACGGCAGCGTCTCCCGCGGGGTCTGCGTGGCCAACGCCGACGGCACGCTGCACAGCGTGACCGAGCGCACCGGCATCGAAACATATGAAAACGGCATCCGCTGTGCCGCCCTGACCGGCGAGGGCACCGAGGAACTGCCCGTGGATGCCGCCGTCAGTATGAACCTGTGGGGCTTTGGCCGCAGCTTCCTGGATGAGGCCGACCGCCGCTTTGCGGGCTGGCTGGCAGAAAACCTGCCGGGGAACCCCCTCAAGTGCGAGTATTTCCTGCCGCTGGTGGTCAGTGAGCTGATCGACGAGGGCAAGGCTGCCGTCAAGATCCTGCACAGCACCGACAAGTGGTACGGCGTGACCTACCGCGAGGATAAGCCCACCGTGGTGGCGGCCATCGCCAAAAAAACCGAAGAAGGCCTGTATCCGGAAAATCTGTGGGCCTGAGCAAAGCATGAAAAAAGGGGACCGCCCGGGGGGCGGTCCCCTTTTTTGGTTGGTTTCAATCGTTCCGCTCGTACTTGAGGCGGTCGCGCAGTTCTTCCAGCGAGCGGTGTTTTTCGCCGTGGCGCAGCTTGGGATAGGCGCGGAGCATACGGCCCTTGCCAAAGTGCTTGGCCGAAAGGGTCCGGGTGCGCAGATCTTCGCTGCGGGCCTGCAGCTCCTCGGCCAGGCCTTCCAGCCGGAGCATCTCGGCGGTGCGCTCGGCACGGCCCTTGGCCGCCAGCTTGACAGCGTTGGCTGCCTCCGAAGCGTTGAGCCGGGCTTCCTGGCTGGCCTTGCGGGCGGCCTCCATGGCTTCGTCTGCCTTGGCGCGCATGGCCTGGGCGGCTTCTTTCGGGGTCATCCTGGCGGCGTTGTCGCGGGCTTCGGCGGCCGCCAGCTTGAGCTGCAGGCGGCTCTCGTCCATTTTCTGGTCCACATCCATGGCCGTGGTGCCCAGCAGCTCCGTCATGGCATCCGACACGGCGTGGATGCTGTCGGCCACCTGTTCCAGTGCTTCCAGCTCGCGGGCCAGATCGGAGGCGGCAAAGGCGGTGACCACCACATCGGCCGCGTAAACGGCGTAAAGCACGCACATGACGATGAAGCCGATCAGGGTGGGCACCATGGCCACCAGGTCTGCGATCACGGGGTGGACGGCTTTCATCACCACCAGCGTGCCCACGCCCCACAGCAGCGAAAATTGCAGGCAGATGTAGCCGCCGATGTTGAACGGGAAATCGCTGTAATCCCACCAGCGGGTGTGGTAGAGCTTTTCCAGCGCCCAGCCGCCCGCCAGTTCCAGCACGCTGGGCAGGATCACGCCGCCGACGTAAAGCAGGAACACGTTGTCCACCAGCGGGGTCAGCGTGAACAGCACGATCACCATGCCAAAGCCGTAGATGGGGCAGACCGGCCCGTTCAGGAAGCCGCGGTTGACCAGCTTGCCGGTGGTGACGGCGGCATAAATGACCTCCAGACACCAGCCAAGGCAGGAGTAGATCAGGAAATAGGCCAGGATCTGATACAGCGTAAAGCCGCAGACCGTGGTGTTGACAAAGAATGACATCACAGCACCTCCATCAATTCTGCTTTTTTACAATGGTGTATTCATCGCCCGGTTCATAGAACGGGCAGGCGCGGGTGGCGCTGGAAAGATAGCGGGCCATCTCGTCCTCGTCCAGCTCGCCGCCCTGGGCACAGTAGAAGCTGCCGTACTCGTCCTGCACGTTGTTCAGGCACTGCTCACACAGGTCAGGCATGGTCGGCATTCTCCTGTGCGGCGGCGGTCTCGGCGGCTTCTTTTGCCATCCGCTTGAGCACCTTGGGTTCGATCCAGGTCACGCTGTCATCGCCGGGCTTTTTGCGGGCGATCAGGGCCTTGATCCTGATGCCCATTTCGGTGAACATGCCCTCATGCTCGGTGCGGATGTTCCACTCCGGCTCATTCTCGTGCAGGTCGTAGGTCATCCACTCGATGTCGTAGCCGGAAGCGGGGAAATATTCCAGGCTGTCGCGGAACAGATCGTCGTCGTCGGTCTTGAAATAGATCTCGCCGCCGTCTTTCAGGAACGCGCGGTAGTGGATGAGCTGGCGGGGGTAGGTGAGCCGGTGCTTGTGGGAGGAGCCGTTCTTGCTCCACGGGTTGCAGAAATTGATATAGATCCGGCTTACGGCATCTTCCGGGGTGAGCACGCCCTCGATGCGCTCGATGTCAGTGCTCATGATCTTGACGTTGTCAATGGGGCGGCCTGCTGCCTGATAGGCAGCCTCGATCTTCCGCTTGGCCAGGATCAGCACCTTGTCGGTGATGTCGATGCCCAGGTAGTTGTTTTCCGGGTGGGCGCAGGCCAGCCGGGAGAGAAAGCCGCCCTTGCCGCAGCCCAGCTCCAGCACAAAGGGCTGCTCCGGCCGGGCGTACTGGGCATGCCATTTTCCGCCCCAGATCAGCGGCTCGTGGACGTGGAAATCGGCGGCCATCAGCTCGTCGTGGGCATAGGGTTTGAAACGCATTCTCATAGTAGTAGAACTCCTTGTAATATCACTCTTGTTCGTACAGAACTTGTTCCCGGTTTTGCCAAGGGCTCCCCTATTAGGGGAGCTGTCTGCGAAGCAGACTGAGAGGTTTAATTCCGGGAAAGAAGAAACTTCTCAACTTCCGCCGGGCCTGCGGTGCAGCTGCCCTGGCATACGCCGGGCTTGCCGCCGCCCCGGCCGTTCAGGGCCGTGTTCAGCGCCTTGGTCAGGGCGCGGACATCGCCGCCTGCCTGCGCCAGGCAGTAGCCGGTGCCCCGCTCGGTGGGGGTCAGGGCGGCGCACAGGCCGGTGGTGGCTTCGCTCAGGCGGACGGCCAGCCGGTGCAGGCCGTCCGGGTCCAGCCCCGGCACGGTGCGGATGGCATCGGCCCCCGGCTCCACCTGCGCGGCCAGGGCATCGAACAGCTGGCTGCACAGCCCGAAATGGGCAAACTTCAGGGCGGTGTATTCCTCGTACACGCGGTGTACGGCTGCGGCGGTCTGATCGGCCTTGGCCGAAAGCAGGGCCCCGATGTCGGCCTGCCGGGCGCGCATGGCCTGTGCGGCTTCCAGTGCGCGCTGCCCGCATACGATGCTCAGGCGGACACCGCCTTTGTAGTTTTCGGCGGTCAGGATCTTGATCTGGCCCACCTGCCCGGTAAACGCCGTGTGGGTGCCGCAGCAGGCGCAGACATCGGCACCGGGGATGGTCACGATCCGCACCTGGCCGGCGATCTCCTTTTTGCTGCGGTAGGTCAGGGCGGCCAGCTCCTCCGGGGTGGGGTAGGTGATGTGTACCGGCACGTTCTGCCAGACCACCCGGTTGGCGGCCAGCTCCGCCGCCCGCAGCCCCTCGGCGGAAATGGGCACGCTGGTGTCCATCCGCACCGCATCGGTGCCGATGTGGAACCCCACGTTCTCGGCCCCGAACATCCGGTGCAGGATGCCGGAAAGGATGTGTTCGCCGGTGTGCTGCTGCATCTTGTCGAACCGCCACGCCCAGTCAAGCGCCTGCCGGACTTCGGTGCCGGGCACAGCCCCGGCGGGCAGGGCGGCCACGCTGTGCCAGATCACGCCGTCGCGCTCGTGTACGTCGGTCACATCCAGCACCGTGCCGTCCGGCAGGGTCAGCGTGCCCCGGTCGGCCGGCTGGCCGCCGCCCTCCGGGTAGAAGACCGTGCCGTCCAGCGCAAGCGTTCCACCGCCTCTGCCGTCCGGCTCTGCGGCCAGGATGCGCCCCGCCGCCGTGGCGCGGAATGCATCGGCTTCGTAATATTTTTCGGTTGGCTGCATCGTTTTTACTCTCTCAGTCTTGTTTTGTCTGCTCGTGCTGCCTGCTCTTTATCGCAAGGCCCGCTGCTTTGCGCCAGATCAGGCCCAAGCATTCAGCAGGGGGTCACCCCATTAAAACCCAGTATACCACGTTTTTTGCCTGTGGAAAATAGTCTGCGGGTATGTTATGATAAGAAACAAACCAGGGCACAGAAAAATGTTAAAGATAAGGAAGGGTTTACAATGCGTGAAAGTGGTATCCTGATGCCGGTGTCCAGCCTGCCCGGCCCCTACGGAATTGGCTGTTTTGGCAAAGAAGCCGAAAAATTTGTGGATTTCCTCGCGGCGGCGGGCCAGAAGATCTGGCAGATCCTGCCCCTGAGCCCCACGGGCTATGGCGACAGCCCGTATCAGAGCTGCTCCGCCTTTGCGGGCAACCCCTATTTCATTGACCTGGATACGCTGAAAGCCGAGGGCCTGCTCACGGCCGCCCAGCTCAAAGCGGAGCCGTGGGGCACCGACCCGCTGGAAGTGGACTACGGCACGCTGTACACCAGCCGCTACAAGGTGCTGCGCACCGCTTATGCCGCCTGGCGCAGCCGGTGTGCGGGCGTGAACGGATGCGCGTTCTATTACCCGGATGCCTACTATGCCTTTGTGCTGGAAAACCGGGGCTGGCTGGAAGATTACGCTTTGTACATGGCCCTAAAGACCGCCAACGGCATGAAGAACTGGGTCGAGTGGCCCCGCGAGTACCGCCTGCGGGATGCCGGTGCGCTGGAAGCATTCCGTGCTCAGAACGAGGAGGAGATCGGCTTTTGGAAGTTTGTGCAGTATGAGTTTGCCGCCCAGTGGAAAAAGCTCAAGGCCTACGCCAACGGCAAGGGGGTCCGGGTCCTGGGCGATATCCCCATCTATGTCTCGGCCGACTCGGTGGATGCCTGGGTGGGCGGAGCGCTGTTTGAACTGGATGCCGAGGGCCGCTTTGCCCGCGTGGCAGGCTGCCCGCCGGATTATTTCTCTGCCGACGGCCAGCTGTGGGGCAACCCGCTGTACAACTGGCCCTACCACCGCCAGACCGGCTATGCCTGGTGGATCGACCGGGTGCGCCACGCGCTGGGCATCTACGACCTGCTCCGCATCGACCATTTCCGCGGCTTTGACACCTACTGGGCCATCCCGGCAGACAGCACCACGGCCCGCACCGGCAAGTGGGAAACCGGCCCCCGCATGGAGCTGTTCCATGCGCTGGAAGATGCCCTGGGCGAGCTGCCCATCATCGCCGAGGACCTGGGCGAGCTGTTCCCCAGCGTGCGGGAACTGCTGGCGGACAGCACGTTCCCCGGGATGAAAGTGCTGCAGTTCGCATTCGGCGGCGGGGACAACGAGTACCTGCCCCACAACCATGTCAAGAACAGCGTGGTCTACCCCGGCACCCATGACAACACCACCCTGACAGACTGGTGGCTGAACGGTGCGGCGGAAAAGGAAAAGGCCGTCGCTGCGGCCTATCTGCACCTGACCCCCTGCCATCCCACCGCCAAGGAGGTGGCCGCCGTCAAGGTGGATGCCGCCCGGACGGCCCTGCTGAGGGCGGCGCTGGGTTCGGTGGCAGACCGCGCCATCATCCCCATGGCCGACTGGCTGGGCCTGGGCGCGGAAGCCCACCTGAATACCCCCGGCAAGATGGGCGGCAACTGGGCCTGGCGCGCTGCGGCCGGCTTTGACACCGAAGCACTGGCCAAGCGCATCCTGGCAGAGTGCGAAGTGTACTGCCGTGCATAACCGGCCCGGAATCCGGAAATCGGTTTAGCAATTTGCCGAAAATGCAAAAAATACCGTTAAAGATTGTGCATTTTGCTGGCAACTGTCCCGGAACAGTGTTATAATTCATGCGAACGGGACCGCGATTTTTTGCGGTTTGAGTGGCAAGGAGTGCCGGGAGGGAGAGATCCGGCACCGAATGATGGGGAAAAATGCATGAAAAAAGAATGGACCGAGCAGGATCTGCACACATTTGTGGAGGGAGCGCAGGCTGCATTTGAGGCCGTTACCCTGACCGAGGTGGACGAGGAGACTGCCCGCAGCTGGCAGGATGACGGCCTGATGGTGGACTATGAGCTGCGCAGCGGGCAGGTGGACTGCGTGCTGCGCCGCCAGATCCGGGCCGACGGCAAGGTGTTCCAGCTGCAGATGATCGCTCCGCTGGCGGGCAGCGACCTGCCGGAAGACCGGATGACCCCGCGGGAGCGGGAGCTGTGCCGGGACGACATGAATCACGATTTCCTTTCGGGCGTGTTCAACCGCCGCTACTTTGAAACGGAGTTCTGCACCCGGCTGGACGAGTGGACCGATGCCCACCGCTGCGCCTCGCTGGCGCTGGTGGAGCTGGACAACGCCGATGCGCTGCGTACCCAGCAGGGCGATGCCGTGATGGATCAGCTGGTCTGCTTTGTGGCCAACCAGTGGAAAAAGCACTATGACCGCCCGGCCGAGCGGGTGGTCTGCCGCCTGACGGATACGTTGTTTGCGATTGGCTGCGCGGACAAGACCTGTGCCGAGCTGGCCGACGAGCTGCGCGGTCTGTACGCCCGGATGCCCGGCGAGTGCGTGGCCTCGGTGGGGCTGATGCGGCGGGTGGCCTTCACTCAGTCCATCGGCTGTGCCTGCACCTGCGAGGTGCGGGGCAAGAACTGGGATGCCCTGTATGACCTGTGTGCCCAGCGGCTGAGCAAGGCCAAAGCAAACGGCGGCAGCTGCGTATGTGCGGAGTGACCCCGGGAGTAAACGGAATAAAAATCCCCTTTCCGGCACAAGATAAATGCCGGAAAGGGGATTTTTTGTGATGGAAAACCAGAAAAACGACAACCTCAATCTGCTGGAAGCCGTGGTGCAGAACACCGAGATGGGCAAGAACACCCTGGAGCAGATCGTGCCCATGGCGGAGGATGCACAGTTCCGGGCGGAGCTGCTGCGGGAGCGCAGCATTTACCGGGAACTCAACCGGGAAGCTCATGCCGCCATCGAAGCCTGCGGCGGCTCGGCCCAGGGCCAGAGCGCGATCGCCAAGCTCAATACCCGCATGGGCATCGGCATGAAAACGCTGACGGACAAATCCACCCGCAACCTGGCCGAGATGCTGACCCAGGGCAGCGGCATGGGCGTGGTGGACTGCATCAAAAGCCAGAAAGACTACCCCAATGCCGCGCCCGGCGCAAAGCGCCTGATGCAGAAGCTGCAGGATTTTGAGGAGGACAACCGGGTGAAGCTGGAACAGTTTTTGTAAGGAAACGGGGGAATTTGTTCTCTTTTGCGTGCCAAAAGAGAACCAGAAAAGCACCCGCTACTTTCGAAGCGCGGGAGGCACGAATCAAGGGCTGCTCGCCCTTGATAATCCCGATGGAGAGGTCGAAACGGAAAAAAGCTAAGCCGCTTCGCTAGAAGCTTTTTTCTCGTTTCTCCGATTTGCTGCTTCGCAGCAGATTTTAGATGCTGCAATAGAAAAAGCTCCTGCCTCATCCGGGCAGGAGCTTTTCGCAGCTAAAAAATTAGAGAGATTCGACCATCGCTGCCACGATCTTGGTGGCGGTGGCGACATACTCGGTGATGCTGAACTTTTTGACCACCAGCACTTCGTGGCCGTCCTCGTCGGCATTGTCGCTCATGGCACGCAGGATGACGCAGGGCACGCCGTTCTTGGCGGCGATCTGGCTGACGGCGGCACCCTCCATCTCCACGCAGTCGGGGGCGCACTTGGCCTCAATGGCGGCTTTCGTCTCGCTGTCGCCCACAAACAGGTCGCCGGTGGCGATCTTGCCCACCAGAGCCTTCACGCCTGCTTCGGCGCAGGCTTTTTCGGCGACGGCGATCAGCTCCGGGTCGCCGGTGTATTCCTTGAGGAACGGCGGGTTCTGGCAGATCATGTCCAGCTGGGCATCGTGGTACAATACGGTCTTGCCGATGACCACATCGCCGATGCCGATCTTGCTGGTCATGTTGCCTGCGATGCCGGAGAAGATGATCTTCTCCGCATGGAACTTCGTGATGAGCACCTGGGTGGTGGCGGCAGCGTTGGCTTTGCCCATACCGGCGCAGCAGACCACGACCTGCTTGCCGCCCAGGGTGCCCTTGTGGTATTCCACGCCACCGTAAGGCTCCACGGTGACGTTCTCCAGCTTTGCACAGAGCTGGTCAACTTCGTCGGGCATCGCGCCCATAATTCCCAAGATCATAGCGTACCTCATGACTGATTTCAAATCGGAGAACCGCAAAAAGCGTCGGCGATCGCACCGGCTTTTTGCGGTTCGACTTCTGCGTTGGGGGATCAAAGGGGCGAGCCGTCCCTTTCCCTTTTTCGTTGTGGGGAGAGGGAAGTCCAGTGAGGGGAAATCGAAACACCCCTCCCTGTCTCTGGAAAGGCCCCTTAAACGTTGAACAGGAATTCGATCACGTCGCCGTCTTTGACAACGTACTCCTTGCCCTCCGTGCGCTGCAGGCCCTTGGCCTTGACCGCCGCATAGTCAAAGTTGTTGGCTTCCAGATCGCCGTAGCCAATGACGCTGGCGCGGATGAAGCCGCGCTCAAAATCGCTGTGGATCTTACCGGCAGCCTGCGGGGCTTTGGTGCCCTTGCGGATGGTCCAGGCACGGCACTCTTTTTTGCCGTCGGTCAGGAACGAGATCAGGCCCAGCAGATCGTAGCTGGCGGTGATCAGGTTGTCCAGGCCGCTGGCCTCGATGCCCATTTCGGCCAGGAACGCCTTCTTTTCCTCAGGGGAGTAGTCGGCAATGTCCTCCTCGGTCTTGGCGCAGATGGGGATGTAGCGGGCACCCTCCTCTTTGGCGCGGGCGGCCACCAGCGGGACATACTTGTTGTTCTCGATGCCCTCCATCAGGTCGTCCTCGCCCACGTTGCAGGCGTACAGCACCGGCTTTGCGCTCAGCAGACCCATCTCGTGCAGCACGGTCTGCTGCTCGGCATCGCTCTCGTCAAAATCGAAGCTGCGGGCGGGCTTGCCGGCGCTCAGGTGGTCGGCCAGCTGCTGCAGCCAGGCGGCTTCGGCAGCGGCACCTTTGTTGTTGCCGCTCTTGGCGGCTTTGGCCATGCGGCCTGCGCGGTTCTGCACCACTTCCAGGTCCGAAAGGATCAGCTCGTAGTCGATGGCATCAATGTCGGAGATGGGATCCACGGCCTCGGCCTTGGTCACGTCCTCCACCACATGGATGATGTTGTCGTCGTCAAAGCAGCGCACCACATGCACGATGGCATCGCACTCCCGGATGTGGCCCAGGAACTTGTTGCCAAGGCCTGCGCCCTGGCTGGCACCCTTGACCAGGCCCGCAATGTCTACGAACTCGACGATGGCAGGGGTCTTTTTGCTGGTCTGCCAGATCTCGGCCAGCTTGTCCAGGCGCTTGTCGGGCACGGCTACGATGCCGCTGTTGGGCTCGATGGTGCAGAACGGGTAGTTGGCGGCCTCCGCGTTTTTGGTGGAGGTGATGGCATTGAACAGGGTGGACTTGCCGACGTTCGGCAGACCGACGATTCCTAATTTCATCTTTGGATACTCCTTACAGAAATTGATTGTGATGTCGTTAAAATAGGATTGCTTTGCAAAAACAAACGGAGCGGCCGTCGATTTTCCCCGTTTCCTTACAAAACCGATCCGGAAACCTTTTTGAAAAATCGTTTGGCACATCGGCGAAAAGCCCTAATATAACAGGATAATTGTAGCACAATGAGCGGGTTTTCTCAATACTGACTTGCGGGAACCGGCGCAAAAGGCTTTTGCACAAAATCCAAAAAATCATACAAAACATTCTTTATTTTGTCATAACTGTTCCGTATAATAAAAGATAGGGACTTATTGGAAAAAAGACCCTCCCGGCTGTGTGCGGGAGGGTTTGCTGCAAGATACAGGAGGAACATGCTATGGCCAACGAAAAGATCCTTGTCGTGGACGACGACAGCAACATCTGCGAGCTGCTGCGGCTCTACCTGACCAAGGAGGGCTATCAGGTGACCCTTGCCAACGATGGCGAGGAGGGCCTGGAAAAGTTCAACCAGGTCAAGCCGGACATGGTGCTGCTGGACGTGATGATGCCCAGGATGGACGGCCTGGAAGTCTGCCGCCGCATCCGCAAGCTGGGCAATACCCCCGTGATGATGCTGACGGCCAAGGGCGAAACGTTTGACAAGGTGCTGGGCCTGGAACTGGGGGCTGACGATTACATGGTCAAGCCGTTTGATCCCAAAGAGGTGGTGGCCCGCATCAAGGCGGTGCTGCGCCGCTGCACCGCCACGGCCACCCAGACCGAGGCCAGCGAGGGCGTGATCGAGTTCGACAACCTGCGGCTGGATATGAACAGCTATGAACTGCGGGTCAAAGGCAAGGTGGTGGAGGCTCCCCCCAAGGAGCTGGAACTGCTGAACTGCCTGGCTTCCCACCCCAACCGTGTGTACACCCGCGATCAGCTGCTGGACGAGGTGTGGGGCTTTGAGTATTACGGCGACAGCCGCACCATTGATGTGCATGTCAAGCGCCTGCGCGAGAAGCTGGCCGGTGCTTCCGACAAGTGGGAACTCAAGACCGTGTGGGGCGTGGGCTATAAGTTCGAGGTGCGTCAGTAATGCGCAAAAGTATCTCGGTCCGCTTCTTTTCCATGGTGGCTACGCTGCTGGTGCTGGGCACGCTGGTACTGGGCGGCTCGGAATGGTTTTTGTTCAGCCGCTACTTTGCCCAGGAGCGCTACAACGCGCTGGACAGCGTGGCGGATGTCACCCGGCGTGCGGCGGATTATGTGGTGCAGCAGGCGGCCCTGCCCAAAGGCGCAGAGCTGGATGTGCTGAGCACCAAGCTGGAGATCATCGGCGAAAGTGCAGAGGCCTACCTCTTTTTTACGGATGAAAACGGCAGGGTCCTCATTTCTTCCAGCCCCGAGCAGCTGACCGGCGACACGGTCCCGGCCCGGTGGTTCGCCAAGGCCGCAGAGGAAAAACCTTACCATGTCCTGAGCACGCTGGATGGCGTGCTGGCCGAAAAAAGCTATGTTTCGGTGCGCCGGATGCAGACCGAGCAGGGCACCGGCAGCGGCTACCTGTTCCTGTGTTCCTCCGGTGCGCGGCTGACCGAATTCCAGGAGGAGTTCTGGTCGAATTTCTTCTTCTCGGCCTGCGTGATGCTGCTGTGCGCCAGCGTGCTGACCAGTATCCTGATGCGCCGCCTGACCGATCCGCTGCAGAAGATCACCGATGCCGCCCAGCGCTTTGGCGGGGGCGATTTCTCGGTGCGCGTGGAAGGCGTGGACGGCGAGGGCGAGGTGGCGGACCTGGCCCGCACATTCAACAAGATGGCGGAGAACATCCAGACCAACGACAACTCCCGCGGCCAGTTCATGGGCAACATCGCCCACGAGCTGCGCACCCCCATGACCACCATCAAGGGCTTTATCGACGGCATCCTGGACGGCACCATCCCGCCCGATCTGCAGAACCACTACCTGCAGCTGGTCAGTGAGGAGACGGGCCGCCTGGCCCGCCTGATCCAGAACATGCTGGATCTTTCCAAGCTGGAAAGCGGGGAGTACCAGGTCAATGCCCGGATGTTCAACATCTGGGAGACGCTGACCGGGGTGGCCCTTTCGGCAGAGCAGCGGATCAACGACGGCATGATCGAGATCGACGGCCTGACCATGGACGAAAAGGTGCTGGTGTATGCGGACCCGGATCTGATCCATCAGGTGGCGTACAACCTCCTGGATAACGCCATCAAGTTCACCCCGGCGGGCGGGACCATCCGCTTTGGGGTCGAAAAGCTTGGCCCGGAGGTGGAAATCTCCATCTGGAACTCCGGCCAGGGCATCAGCCCGGAAGCACTGCCCTATGTGTTCCAGCGCTTCTACAAGGAGGACCGTTCCCGTGGGCTGCACGCCCGCGGTGCAGGCCTGGGCCTGAACATCTGCAAGGTGCTGGTCAACCTGTCCGGCGGGCAGATCCGGGTGGAGAGCCGGCAGGGCGAGTGGTGCCGCTTTGTGTTCACCCTGCCCACCCAGCCGCCCAACCCCGGCGGCATGAAGCGGCTGCCCGACGAATCCGGGCAGCCGGTGCCGGTGGAAGACCCGGCCAGCATGAAGCCTGTCAACTGAACGCTCGGCCAGACTGCCGCCCGGAACCGGGTCGGCGGCCTGGTCGTTTTTGCATTGCCGGAGCCGGGGCAGGCCCTGTTTGCGAGTTTTCCGTGAAAAACACTGCGCCGGATTTGATTTTTTGCGCGTTTTCGTGTAAACTAAATGTATCCATGTCCACTCTGTCTGCCGGAGCCGAAAGCGGCCCCGCAGGCGGACGAAATGGTAGAATCTTTCTGAAAAATAACGGAGAGTACAAAACAATCATGACGATCATTAGTCCTTCGATCCTTTCGGCCGATTTCAGCCGGCTTGGCGCAGACTGCCGCATGGTGCTGGATGCCGGTGCGCAGATGCTGCATTATGACGTGATGGACGGCCACTTTGTGCCCAACATCAGCTTTGGCGTTCCGGTGCTGAAAAGCCTGCACAAGGGGATGCCCGCCGCGTTTTACGATGTCCACCTGATGATCAGCCACCCGCTGGCCTACGCGGAGCCGTTCATCAAGGCGGGTGCCACGCTGTACAACTTCCACCTGGAGTGTGAGGATGACATCCGGCAAACCATCAACACCGTCAAGGCGCTGGGCTGCAAGGTGGGCCTGACCATCAAGCCCGGCACCGCCCCGCAGGCGCTGGAGCCGTATCTGGACCAGCTGGATCTGGTGCTGGTCATGAGCGTGGAGCCGGGCTTCGGCGGCCAGAAGTTCATGCCCTCGGCGCTGGAAAAACTGCGCTGGCTCAAAGAGGAGCGCGCCCGCCGCAGCGCCCATTTCCTGCTGGAAGTGGACGGCGGTGTGGACGATGCCACCGCGCCGCTGTGCGTGGAGGCCGGTGCCGACATCCTGGTGGCGGGCAGTGCCGTGTTCGGCGCGGCCGACCCGGCAGAAGCCGTGCGCCGTCTGGCTGCCCTGTGAGAGGTACACCATGGAAGAAAGTTTGATCCGGATGAAGGAGCGGGAGCTGGAAAAAACGGGCCGTTATTACCGGAACGTCTGTTTTATGGCCATCCCGCTGCTGTGCATGGCCTGTTATCTGTACGGCCTGCGCCCGCTGCTGCTGTGCGGCGCAGCTGTGCTGACAGGCAACCTGTGTGACCGCCTGGTGTCGCTGCTGCGCCGCCGGGTGTACCAGGCCAGTGATTTTTCCAACGAGAGCTTCAGCCTGGTCATTGCGCTGCTCATGCCCGCTACGGTGGACTGGTATGTGGTCGTTGCGGCGGTGCTGGCCGGTGTCCTGATCGGCAAGGAAGCGTTCGGCGGCTACGGCAGCTATCCGTTCAACCCCGCAGCCGTGGGCTACGCCGTGGCAGCCGTGTCCTGGCCGGAACAGGTGTTCCGGTACCCCCAGCCCTACACGAACATCCCCCTGTGGGATGCCTCCGGCGTGCCGGTGTCCAGCACCATCTCCGACACCCTGCGCAGCGGCGGCAGCCTGAACATCGGCACCCTTTCACTGGGGCTGGGCGAGTACGCAGCCCCCATGGGCACGGGCGCAGCTCTGATCCTGCTGGCCTGCGGGCTGTTCCTGTGGATGCAGAAAGATGTCCGGATGAGCGCCGCCGTCAGTTTTCTGGTCACCAGCGCCCTGATCGCGTTCCTGTTCCCCCGGCAGGTGGGCGTGGCCGATGCGGGCTTTGCTGCCGGCCTGCCGCTGCGGCTGCAGTGCGTGCGGGATGAGCTGCTGACCGGTGCCATGCTGTTCAGCGCGGTGTTCCTGCTCAACGAGCCTTACACCTGCGCCCACCACCGGCTGGGCCGCATCCTGTACGGCGTGCTGGTGGGTGCGGCCACCATGGCGTTCCGCTATTTTGGCGTGTATGAGACGGGCGTCTGCTTTGCTCTGCTCACGGTCAACAGCATCTCCGGCTGGATGGACCGCACCGAGAGCCGTTTGTACCAGATGCTGTACCGCCGTGCAGCCGGAAAGGAGGGGGTCGAATGAAACGTGTTGTGGCGGAAATGATCAACCGCGACCCCGAAAAGTTTGCCCACCATGACCGGGTGTTCAAAAACAACCCGGTGGTCATGCAGGGCATGGGCCTGGCGCCGCTGGTGGTGCTTGCCACCACGGGCAAAAACGCCCTGATGCTGGCGGTGGCCGTGGCGCTGCTGCTGACCCCCTCCCGGATGCTGGCCTGCCTGCTGAGCCGCCTGTTCCCCCTGTGGGACGAGCAGCCTGCCCCGGAGCAGCTGGAAAAAAAGCTGCTGCCCCGTGCGCTGGTGTACAGCGGCAGTGCGGCTGCGGTGTATCTGGCCGTGTACCCGCTGCTGAACCTTGTGTTCGGCACCGACCTGTTGGCTCTGGGAATCTACCTGCCCATGCTGGTGGTAGAGCCGCTGCTGACCTACCGCTTTGGCCGCGTGCAGGAGACGATGCGCAAAGCTGTTTCCAAGGGCCTGCGGATCACGCTGGGCTATGTGCTGATCCTGTTTTTGGTGGGCTGCCTGCGCGAGTGGCTGGCCCTGGGCACCGTGTTCGGGGTGCAGCTCAGCCGCTCGGTGCTGCCCCTGGCCGGGATGCCGGCCGGCGGCTTTGTGGTGCTGGGCGTGGTGTGTGCCGTGTGGCGTGCGCTGGCCCGCAGGCAGAAAGAATATCTCAAGACCGAGGCGCAGAGCTGCCTGGCCGTGTACCCCAAAAAGGAGGGCATGAACGATGAGTGAAGTAATGCACGCCATCGGCATTGCCTTTGGCTATGCGGTGCTGGCCATCTTTGCCCAGAACGCCATCTTTACCCGCGGACTGGGCGTTTCGCGCCTGATCCAGCTGGTGGGCGATGAACGCACCAGCAGCTGGTGGTTTGCCCTGATGCTCTGCGTGACGCAGATGCTGGTGGCTCCGCTGGCCTTTTTTGCGGGCGGCTGGGTCACCGGCCGTGCCCAGCTGCGCCCGCTGGTGTATCTGGGCTGCGTTGCGCTGGTGTGCGTGTTTGAGCACCTGGTGCTGCGCATCTTCAAAGGGCCCCGCAGCGGCCTGCTGCTCCGCATCCTGCCCATTGCCGCCGTGAACAGCTGCGTGCTGGGCACTGTGCTGGTGGAGCGCACCCAGAGCTTTACCCTGCCGCAGTCGCTGGGCTTTGGCCTGGGCAGCGGCCTGGGCTACCTGCTGGCGGTGATGCTGGTGACGGAGGCGGGGAACCGCCTGCGCAGCCGCGCCATCCCGGAAGCATTCCGCGGCCTGCCGATCACCCTGATCTACATCGGGGTGCTGGCGCTGGCCATCTACGGCTTTACCGGCCATTCCGTGATCCTGTGATCCAAAAGGACCTCTGAGGGAGGGTGGTTACATTATGGCAAAATATCCCAAACGCCAGAAAGTCAAGCGCTACCGGCGCAGCTTTTACAGCCGCGAGATGCAGCTGAAAAAGGGCATTGGCATCGCGGTGTTGGTGGTGGCTGCGCTGGCCGCAGCCTGGTTTGCTGCGCCGCATGTGCTGGACTGGGCCACGCACACCTGGTACACCGTGGTGAAAGACCGCGACCTGGAAGCGGAGTCCGCTTCCCGCGCGGCATCCGAGGCGGCGGCCAGCGCGGCGGCATCGGAGGCGGCCGGGAGTGCAGCCGCTGCTTCCTCGGAGCCGGAGCCGGAACCCGAACCCGCCGGCACCGAGATCGCTGCCGGCAAGTGGGCGGAGGTGGATCCTGCCGCCCTGACCGATGAAACGGCCATCCGCGCAGCGGCCCGGCAGCTGAAAGCACAGGGCATCACCTACGCCCTCATCCGGATGAAAGACAGCGCCGGAACGGTATATTTTGCCTCGCAGACCCAGGCCGGGGCCGCCAATGCGGCCGCAGTGCCGGTGGATGCGGAAAAGGCAGCCGCCATCTTCAAAGAGGAGGGCCTGGTGCCGGTGGCCCGGCTGGCCGCGTTCCGCGACCCCGCCGCCGCCCGTGCCGTGCGCACCATGGCCATCCACTACCGCGATCAGGAATACCTGTGGCTGGACAACAAGGCTTCTGCCGGGGGCAATCCCTGGCTCAACCCCTATTCGGAGGAGGCCGTCGGCTACATCGGCGATCTGATCGACGAGCTGCACGGCTTTGGCTTTGAGCAGGTGCTGCTGGAAAATGTCCAGTTCCCCTCGGCCGTCAGCAGCAAGCAGGACTTTGGCAGCACCGGCGGCGTGGACCGCGCCGGGCAGCTGGCCGCAGACATTGCCGCATGGCAGACCCGCTTTGAGGGCAGCGTGACGCTGTGGTACGGCTATTCGCTGGCTGAAGTGACCGATACCGCCCCCGCCCTGGGGGCTCCGGCTGCCCGGCTTGGCATCCGGAACCTGCTGGTCCGCGTGCCCGGGGATTCCACCCTGGACGAGGCGGGCCGCGCCGAGCTGACCCGGAGCCTGACCGAGGCCGGTGTGGAGCACCTTGTGATCCGGGACGACGCGGCTGCCTGGTTTGAATGATCCTGCGGTTTTCCAACAGAGAGTGAGGAGGGTAGTATGAATCAAACATCCTGTTTTTCCCCGGCGCACATCCTGCTGCCTGCGGAGAATGTTCCGATGGAGCAGTGGGGCTGTGTGGCCTGCGATCAGTTCACCAGCGACCGTTCCTATTGGGAAAAGGCCGCAGATGCCGCAAAGGGCGGCCCCAGTGCGCTGGAACTGATCCTGCCGGAGGTGTATCTGGAGGAACCTGACGTTCCGCAGCGGATCGCAACGATCCATGCCTCCATGGAGCGCTATGCCCAAACGGTGCTGACCCGCGCCGTGGACGGCTTTGTGTATGTGGAGCGCACCGAGCAGAGCGGCCGGGTGCGCCAGGGCCTGGTGGGCAAGGTGGACCTGGAGGCATACAGCTATGCTCCCGGTGCCGGTACGGCCATCCGCCCCAGTGAGCACACGGTGGAAAGCCGCATCCCGCCCCGTGTGGCGGTGCGGCGCGGTGCCTGCCTGGAAACGCCCCATATCATGATGCTGGCCGACGACCCCGGCTGCACCCTGATCGAGCCCATCGGGGCCCAAAAGGACCGGCTGCGCAAGCTGTACGAGGGCGAGCTGATGCTGGGCGGCGGCCACGTGGCAGGCTGGGCCGTGGAGGACCCGGCCCTGCTGGCCCGGATCGACGCGGCCCTGGCGGCCCTGGGCAGCCAGGAGGCCTTTGATGCCAAATACCCGCAGGCCAGGGGGGCAGCGCCCCTGACGCTGGCCGTGGGCGACGGCAACCACTCGCTGGCTTCGGCCAAGGCCTACTGGGAGGAACTCAAGCCTACCCTGACGGCGGAGCAGCGGCTGACCCACCCGGCCCGCTGGTGCCTGGCGGAGGTATGCAATGTCCACTCCCCGGCCATTGAGATCGAGCCCATCCACCGGGTGCTGTTCAATGTGGACTGCGGCGCGGTGCTGCTGGCCCTGATCGCCTGGAGCGACGCAAACGCGGCCGGCATCTGCTTTGGCAATGGCCGTCGGCAGGCGTTTACCCTGGCCGGCCCCCATGTGGCCAATGTGCTCAGCTTTGAGCACCCGGTGGCCCCGCTGGCTGCGGGCACCATCGACACCTTTATCGAATATTTCATGGCTCGTCACATCGAAGCGCGGGTGGATTATGTCCACGACGAGCCTGCTGTCCGCGCCCTGTGCAAGCAGGGCGGCGTAGCGTTCCTGCTGCCCGCTTTTGAAAAGAGCGATCTGTTCAAGGGCATCGTGATGGGCGGCGTGCTGCCCCGCAAAACGTTCAGTATGGGCCACGCAGAGGAAAAGCGCTACTATATCGAATGCAGAAGCATTGTAGGAGAATCATGACGTTTAATGAACTGAATCTGTCCGCACCTGTGCTGCGCGCTGTGGCGCAGGCCGGCTACGAATCCCCCTCGCCCATCCAGAGCGCGGCCATTCCGCCTGTGCTGGCCGGGAGGGACTTGATGGGCTGCGCCCAGACGGGCACCGGCAAGACGGCGGCATTTGCGCTGCCCATGCTGGACCGCCTGACGGCCAACCCGCCCCGCCGCAAGGGGGCCATCCGTGCCCTGATCCTGACCCCCACCCGTGAGCTGGCTCTCCAGATCGGCGAGAGCTTTGAAGCCTACGGCAGGTACCTGACCCTGCGCAGCACCGTGATCTTTGGCGGTGTGGGGCAGGCCCCCCAGGTGGCGGCGCTGAAAAAGGGTGTGGAGATCCTGATCGCCTGCCCCGGCCGCCTGAACGATCTGGTGGGCCAGGGGTTGATCGACCTTTCGGATGTGGAGATTTTTGTGCTGGACGAGGCCGACCGGATGCTGGATATGGGCTTTGTCCACGATGTAAAAAAGGTGATCGCCAAGCTGCCCAAAGAGCGCCAGAACCTGATGTTCAGCGCCACCATGCCCAAGGAAATCGAGCAGCTGGCCGCAGGCATCCTGCGCGACCCGGCCTTTGTCAAGGTGGACCCGGTGTCCAGCACCGTGGACCGCATCCGGCAGAGCCTGTATTTTGTGGAAAAGGGCAACAAGAAATTCCTGCTGCCCTGGCTGCTCAAAACGCTGGATCCGCCGGTGGAAAACGCCCTGGTGTTCAGCCGCACCAAACACGGCGCGGATAAGATCGCCAAGGATCTGAACAAGCAGGGCATCCCGGCGGCTGCCATCCACGGCAACAAGAGCCAGTCGGCCCGCGTGGCCGCGCTGGAGGGGTTCAAGGCCGGGCAGACCAAGGTGCTGGTGGCCACCGACATTGCCGCCCGCGGCATCGACATCAGCGAGCTGTCCCATGTGTTCAACTACGACCTGCCCGAAGTGCCGGAGACCTACGTCCACCGGATCGGCCGCACGGCTCGCGCCGGTGCCGACGGCACGGCCATCAGCTTCTGCGCCCCGGAGGAAAAAGAATTTCTGGCGGGCATCGAAAAACTGAACCGCCGCCGGATCCCGGTGGTGACCGGCCACCCGTGGGACGGCGTGCCCGCCCCTGTCAAAGCGGAACCCCCGGTGCGGGGCCGCAAGCCCAAGGCCGAAGCCGCACCGGCTCCTGCCAAAGCGGAAAAGCCCGCAAAGCCGGAAAAACCGGCCAAAGCAGCCAGGGCCGAAAAGCCTGCTGCCCCCAAAAAGGAAAAAACGGCTGCAAAACAGCCGAACCCCAATCCAACCGAACCGAAAGAGGAATTGTCCATGGAAGAAAACCAGAAGCACACCCCCGGCGGGCGCAGTGAGAACCGCCGTTCCAATAACCGTCCCCGCCGCGAAGGCGGCACCCAGTCTGCCGCAAACCGGGGCAGCAACGCACAGCCGAAGTTCGACCCCCATTTTGTGAGTGCCCCGGAGGCAACGCCGCTCCGCCCGCTGAAAAAGACCCCGGCCCAGCCCGCTGCAAAGTCTGCGTCCGGCGGCCAGCCCGCCGCTCAGAACGAGCGCCGGGAGCGCAATGCCCAGCAGCCCCGCACCGAGCGGGAGAACCGCCAGCCCCGCAGCGGCCGCAATGAACGCACGGAGCAGCGCACCGACCGCAGCGCCCGCCCGGCCCAGAGCCAGCCGGGCAGCCGGAACAATGGCCGCAGCGGCAGTGCCAACAGCCGCCCGGCCAAAGGCGAAGCACCCCGCGGCCGCTCCGGCCGCGCCCCGGTGTCTGCCGGCCGCGACGAAGATCCGGGCCTTGTCCTGATCAGCCGCCGCCCGCCGCAGCAGAAGTTTACCAGCTTTGAGGAATATATGACGGCCCACGGCGGCGCGACCGCCCCCATCGAGGATCACAGCGATGAGACCTGAGACCCCGCAGGGCGGCCTGCCCTGGCGCTGCCCCCTGTGCGGCGGGCCGCTGGCCGGACAGGCAGCCCTGAAATGCCCCAAACACCACAGCTTTGACCGCGCCAAGGAGGGCTACTGGCATCTGCTGCCGGTGCAGAGCATGCGCACCAAGGCCCCCGGCGACAGCAAGGAGATGGTAGCCGCCCGCCGCGCGTTCCTGAACGCCGGGTACTACGGCATCTTCGGGCAGGCGCTGGGGGAGCTGTGCCTGGAGTACGGCATCTCCACCGCGCCCAATGCCCCGCTCCACCTGCTGGATGCAGGCTGCGGCGAGGGCTGGTATGACCGCTGCATCGCGCAGCAGTTCACACAAGCGGGCCGCCCGCTGGCGCTGGCCGGGTTCGACATTGCCAAACCGGCGGTGCGCCTGGCGGCAAAGGCTCTGCCCGGTGCCGAATATGCCGTGGCTTCCAGCTTTGCCCAGCCCGTGCGCACCGGCTGGGCCGACTTGCTGCTGAACTGCTTTTCGCCCTTTGCGCGGGAGGAGTTTCTGCGGGTGCTGCGCCCCGGTGGACGGATGATCTATGTGGTGCCGGGGGCGGAACACCTCTACCAGATGAAGGCCGTGCTCTACGACACGCCCTACAAAAACCCGGTGCAGGAGGTGGCCTACGAGGGCTTCCGCCCCATCGGGGAGCGGGAAGCGGCGGGGCAGATCACCGTACCGGCTGCCCAGCTGGAAGCACTGTTCGCCATGACCCCCTATTACTGGAAGACCCCGCGCGACGGTGCGGCCCGCCTGGCCGCCCTGCCAGAACTGACCACCGACATCGCGTTCCGGTTTCTGGTGTTTGAAAAAGAAAACTAAACGGAAAGCTCCCCGGCGGGATGCAGCAGATGCATCTTCCGGGGAGCTTTCTCCGTCAGAAAAGAGGTTTGGTTAGTTCTTTTTGCCCTTGGGCAGCAGGCCTGCGCGGTCCAGAGCCGGGCGCAGGGCCAGATACAGGATGACCACACAGACGGTGGAGGCCACGCTGTTCACAAAGGTGACACCGCCCGCGATCTTGGTCAGGGCCTGTGCCACGGTGTATTCCTGACCAAAAATGTACACGTTGCGGAAATAGCCCAGGAACGGGTCGGTGAACACGTTGAGCAGCAGGCCGGAACCACCGGCGGCGATCACCTTGAGCAGGTAGCCCTTGCTGTGACGGTCCAGGTCGCGCAGGTGGAACATCTTGTGGGCCACGGCACCGCAGGTGATGCCGATGAGGAACTTCAGCACAAAGGTGGTGACGGCATAGCCCGGATCACCGGCCAGGATGTCGGCCAGGGCCAGGCCAATGGCACCGGCCAGGCCGCCGGATACGCCGTCCAGCAGCAGAGCCGTCAGGGCCGTAAAGGTGTTGCCCAGGTGGAACGAGGAGCCGCCGTAGAACGGCACCCGGAAGAACAGATAAGCCACCAGGCTCAGCGCGGCCATCACACCGGTGAGCGCAAGCTCGTGTACGGTGAAGGTGCGCTTATATAGGACGCTGGCAAAGACGATGACGATCACGATGACGGCCAGCAGCAGCCACATTGCAGTTGTTGACATGATAGTTCCCTCCAATTTTTCACATCCTCCGGCGGCCTGCCTGGTGCAGGACAGTCCGGCAGCTTACCCACAAAACTACTTGACATTTGGGTGTTCAGCGGGTATGCTCCTATTATACGCAAAACTGAACCCGTGAAAATACCCAGAACAAAGTTTTTTTATGGGGTCAGTTTGAGGGAATGCCCAAAAACAGGAGGGGTTTTATGTTCCATTTGACCACGGCTCTGGAGCCGGACAGCGGAGTTGCCCTGTATGAACAGCTTTACCAGAGCCTGGCGGGGGAGATGCGCAGCGGGGCCATCCCGGCGGGGACCCGGGTGCCCGGCAAGCGCAGGCTGGCGGCGGAGCTTTCCGTTTCGGTGAACACGGTGGATGCGGCCTATCAGCTGCTGGCAGCCGAGGGCTATCTGGAAGCGCGGGAGCGCAGCGGCTTTTATGTACAGGAATATCTGGCTCTGCCCATCCGGGCACAAGCCCCGCCCGCCGCACCGGCCCCGGCAGGCCCGGCGCAGGCCGCTCCGGTGCGGTTCGACCTTTCCACCCAGGGCGTGGACCCGGCGCTGTTCCCGTTCCGCACCTGGGCGCGGCTGCAAAAGGAACTGCTGTATTCCTCGCCCCAGCTGCTGACCCACGGCGACGCGCAGGGCGACGTGGAGCTGCGGCAGGCGCTGGCCGATTATCTGGAGGAGTACCGCGGGGTGCGGTGCAGTGCCGAACAGATCGTGGTGGGGGCCGGCCTGGAATATCTGCTGGGCCTGCTGGCCCCGCTGCTGCCGGGGCGGACCGCCGTGGAAAACCCCGGCTATCCCCGTGCCCGGCAGGTGCTGGAAAACAACGGCGTGGAGTGCTGCTGCCTGCCGGTGGACGAGGACGGGCTTTCCATTGCGGCGCTGTCCCGCTCCGGGGCGGCGGTGTGCTATGTGACCCCCAGCCACCAGTTCCCCACCGGGGTGACCATGCCGGCGGGCCGCCGGGCCGAACTGCTGCACTGGGCCGCCCGGCGGCCGGGCGAGCGGTACATCATCGAGGACGACTACGACTCCGAGTTTCGGTTTGACACGCGGCCCCTGCCCAGTTTGCAGGGCATGGCCGGGGCAGATGGGCCGGTGGTCTACCTTTCCACCTGCTCCCGCAGCCTGGCCCCCAGCATCCGCATTGCCTACATGGTGCTGCCGGTGCAGCTGCTGCCCGCCTGGCGGCAGGCCTACCGGCTGTATTCCAGCACGGTCAGCCGGTTTGAGCAGCAGACCCTGGCCCGGTTCATCACCGGGGGCTACTTTACCCGCCATCTGGCGCGGGAGCGGGTGGCCTACAAGGCCCGGCGGGATGCGCTGGCATCGGCCCTGAACGCGGCCTTTGCGCCGGGTACCCTGACCTTGAGCGGCCTGCACACCGGCCTGCACCTGTTGGCCCGGCTGCAGGATGCACCGCCGGATGCCGCATTGAAAGCGGCGGCCCGGGCCGAGGGCCTGCGGCTGAGCCTGCTGAGCGATTACGACATGACCGGCAGCGGAGCCGCTCCGGCCGGGACGATGGTGCTGGGTTACGGCTCGCTGGCGGATGCAGCCTGCCCGGCCGTGGGCGAGACGTTGAGCAGGGTCTGCACGGCGGCACGGGAGGCTTCGTCCACCCGGTAAGCGGTGCCGTCCCACCCGCCGGGCAGGGCCTGTGCGCCGGGCAGGGCGTTTCCGTTGGCCAGAAACTCCAGGATCTCGCCCAGCAGGGTGTAATCCTGCGCCGAAAAATCCGTGAGCAGGGCCGAGCTGTTGGCCCGCAGCACCTGCGGCAGGGTGGTGGGCAGCAGTTCCAGGTTCTGGCGGAAAAAGGCATCCCACACGGCGGCCCGCGCAGCGGCCCGGCGGAAAGGCGGCAGGGCGGCTGCGGCATCCAGCCCGGACAGAAAGCGGTGGGCCTCTTTGGCCGAAAGGCTTTCCACAGCCGGGGTGCGGCCGGTCTGGGCCAGTTCCTGGGCCGTCAGTGCGCCTGCAAAGCTGACCCGCACCGGGCCGTACCGCGCGGCTGCCTTTTCCAGCACCGCAGCGGAAAAGGCCAGATAGGCGGTATCCTCCGGCAGGGGCAGCACCTCCAAAAGGGCCTGACGGCACCGGGCCGGGCCGGCCGCTGCGTAGCAGTGGGCAAGGGTGGCTTCGCCGCTGCCAAACGGCACGGTCAGCTCCGCCGGGACCGCCAGCAGGTTCAGGCAGTTCTGGGCAGCGTTCAGGTACGCCAGCACAAAGCCCGGCTGCTCGCCTGCGGTACACAGCAGCACGGTCATGTGGTGCTCCGCCTTGGGCAGCTGCACCGGGATCCCGCGCTGGGGCTCAGCTGTCTGCACCTGAGCGCGGACCATCTGCCGGGTGAGCAGCACCGTACCGCCCACCAGCGGCAGCAGCACCAGCAGCGCTGCCCCCAATGCGGCCCAGAATGGCCGCCAACCTTCTTTGTGCATCCGGAACCCTCCCCGCTGCGTTTGGGAACAGCTTTGGCCGGGGCGGGCCGGTTTATGCAAAAAAGTCATACCGTAATAAACTTCATGCCCACGGCATCAAAGATGAAACTGCACCATAAATTAAAACGAAGGGCTTGCCAAACGGGAAAAAATGTGGTAAATTTTCTTTAACGTTTCCGGAAAACAAACAACTGTACACGCATGAAGAACAAAACAGAAACAAGGACGGGCAGTACGCCGGATTTTGGGGCGGGCTGTACTCTGGAGAAACCCGCACAACGCGGGGGCCGAAGGTGTAAGACCGGTGGGAAAGCGGTCGAGTCTCTCAGGCAAAAGGACAGAGCATTCGTCTTGCGCACACAATGGAGTGTGGCTGCCTGCGGCAGGCGCATCCGTGCGCGGAGGAAGCGGACTTTTGTGCAGGCAGAGCCTTTGGCGGTTCTGCCTGCTTTTTTGTTCTTTGACACACATTGAGGGGGAATGAACGGATGTTACAGACGATCACAAACGTAAACGGCGTTGTCAACGGCATCGTGTGGGGGCCTGTGGGCTTGGCGCTGCTGTTTGGCACAGGGCTGATCCTGTCGGCCCGCACCGGCTTTTTCCAGTTCGGGCACTTTGGCTACTGGATGAAGAACACCATCGGTGCCATTTTTGCCGATAAGCACATCACGGCCCACACCGGCAAGGACGATAAGGCCATCAGCCAGTTCCAGAGCCTGTGTACGGCGCTGGCGGCCACCATCGGCACCGGCAACATCGTGGGCGTGGCCACGGCCATCATCAGCGGCGGCCCCGGCTCCATTTTCTGGATGTGGGTCATGGCCGTCCTGGGCATGATGACCAACTACTCCGAAAACGTGCTGGGCATCTTCTACCGCCGCAAGAACGCCAACGGCGAGTGGTCCGGCGGTGCCATGTACTATCTGGCCGACGGCCTGGGCGGCAAAAAGGGCTGCAAACAGCTGGGCCGGGTGCTGGCGGTGCTGTTTGCCTGTTTCTGTGTGCTGGCTTCGTTCGGCATTGGCAACATGAGCCAGATCAACTCCATTGCGGGCAACATGCAGGCGGCATTCCGGGTGCCCAACGCGATCACTGGCGTGCTGCTGGCCATCCTGACGGCGCTGGTCATCCTGGGCGGCCTGAAGCGTGTGGCCGCTGTCACCGAAAAGATCGTGCCCCTGATGGCGCTGTTCTACATCGTGGGGGCTTTGACCGTGGTGTTCACCCACGTCATGGAAGTTCCGGCAGCCTTTGCGGCCATCTTCAAGGGAGCCTTTGCCGCCAAGGCGGCGGGCGGCGGTGTGCTGGGCTACGGGGTGTCCCGTGCCATCACCTGGGGCTTCAAGCGCGGCGCGTTCTCCAACGAGGCGGGCCTGGGTTCTTCGGTCATGGTGCATTCGTCCTCCAACGTCAAAGAGCCGGTGCAGCAGGGCATGTGGGGCATCTTTGAGGTGTTCGCGGACACCATCGTGGTCTGCACCCTGACGGCTCTGGTCGTGCTGACTTCCGGCTTTGTGGACCTGGAAACCGGTCATATGCTGACCGAGGTGCAGGGATCGGCACTGGTGGGCGAGGCGTTCTCCACCGTGTTCGGCGCGTTCGGCCCCAAGTTCATTGCGGTGTCCATCCTGCTGTTTGCCTATTCCACCACCCTGGGCTGGAGCCATTACGGCACCAAGGCGTTTGAGTATCTGTTCGGCACGAAAGCCACCGTGGGCTACAAGACCGTGTTCGTGGGCATGGTGCTGGTGGGCGCGACCATGAAGCTGGATCTGGCCTGGGATTTGTCCGATACGTTCAACGGCCTGATGATGCTGCCGAACCTGATCGGCGTGCTGGCCCTTTCGGGCACGGTGGCCAGGATCACCCGGAACTACATCGACCGCAAGTTCCACGCCAAGGACGTGGAACCGCTCTGGTCGGCCTTTGCGGAGTATCAGGCCGAGGAAGAAGCCGAGGAAGCCGCTGCCGATCCGGCATTGGACCGGGCGGTGAACGAATAAGCACACGCTGAAACAACAAAAGACCTCTCTGCGGCACACGTTGCCGGCAGAGAGGTCTTTTTGCGGTTATTTTTTCTTTTTATGGGGTTTTGCGGGCCGGGCCGCTCTGGCGGGGCGGTGCAGGGAGTACACGGCATCCCGCCCGGCGGCGATGCCGCTGCCAAAAGCCCAGTGGAGGTTGAAGCCGCCGCAGCTGCCCGCGCAGTCCAGTGTTTCCCCCACAAAGTATAGGCCGGGGCAGCCTTTGAACTGGAACGTGGGTTCCAGCTCGTCCAGCGCCAGCCCGCCGCCGGTGGTCTGGGCCTGTTTCCAGCCGCAGGGGGTCAGCCCCTCGAACAGCCAGTGCTTGGCCGTGTTGGCCAGCACCTGCCAGGCGGCATCCGGCAGGGTGTCCACCGGGGCATCCGGCAGCCGTGCGGCAGCCCACAGCGCCCTGCCCAGCCGGGGGTGGAGCAGGCCGGTCCAGAAATCGGCCGGGGCGCGGCCGGGCAGCAGGGGAACGCGGGCCGCAAACAGGGCCGTCAGCCCGGCTTCGTCCAGCGCAGGGAACAGATCCAGCTCCACGGCGGGGTGTTTGGGGCCGCGGCCGGGGGCCAGCAGGCCGCTCAGCTGCATGATGCAGATACCGGAAAGCCCGTATTCGGTGAACTGCACCTCGCCCGTTTCGGCGGCCAGCGTGCAGTGGCGGTCCGGATCCAGCAGGGAAGCCCGCGCCTTGGCCCGGATGCCGGCCAGCGCTTTGTTGGGCCGGGCCGCCTGCAAGGCGGTCAGGCAGGGGTAGAGCGGTTCCAGCCGCCCGCCGCACTGGGCGGCGAACCTGGGGCCGAAGCCGTCGGTGCCAAACTGCGGGCCTGCACTGCCGCCCAGCGCGCAGATCACGGCATCGGCCCGCAGGGTCTGGGCACGGCCCTCGGCATCGTCCAGCAGAACGGTGTAGCCGCCCCGGCTCTGGCTCAGGGTGTTCACGGTGCAGCCGGTGCGCAGTTCCACCCCCAGCCGGGCCAGGTGCCCCTCCAGCAAAGCCAGCACATCGGCGGCCTGGTTGGAGTAGGGGTAGATCCGCCCGGCTTCATCGGTGCGGGTGTAAAGCCCCAGCGCGGCAAACCATTCCAGCGGGGCGGCGGCGTTCACAGCCGCCAGCAGGGGGGCCAGCGCGGCGGGGCTGGCTGTAAAATAGTGCTGCGGCGCAATGCCGGTATTGTCCAGGTTGCAGCGGCCATTGCCGGTGGCCAACAGCTTTTTGCCGCAGCGGGGGTTGCGGTCCAGCACGGTTATCCGCACAGCCCCGGCGGGGGCTGCCTGCGCTGCGGCCAAGGCAGCGGCCAGCCCGGCGGCACCGCCGCCCAGGATCACGATCTGTTGCATAGAGTTCCTCCTGAAAAGGGACGCATCGGAAAAAGCCTGCCCTTTTCCTTATTATAGCATGGCGGGCGGCAAAAAGACAGGATGCACAGACGAATTGCGGGCAAAGAGCCTTTGCCGGATGCTTGACACGGGAAAGCCGATTTGGTAAATTAAGGGTGATTTAACGCAAGCTGCGGCCTTGTTCCAAAATATGCCGATCGTGTGTGAAATTCCGGACACCTGCCGGGAAAGGAGCAGACATGAAAAAGCGCAAGGAAAAAATCATCCTTTCCCTGCTGACGGCGGCGGTATTCCTGCTGGGCATCGGCATATACGGCCTGTATATCCGGACGCAGTTTTATCAGGAGAGCACCCGCAACCTGCTGGAGACGTATGAGCAGGTAAACAAGACCTTTACCATGTTTGCACAGCGCAACTGGAACATGCTGAACGGGTGGGGCAAAAGCCTGCAGAACGCCAACCGGGAGGGCCGCACCTTTGAGATCCTGCAAAGCTTTGAGCCCCAGCGCGACACCTGGCATTACAGCGATGTTTATCTGTTCAGCCAGGACTGCCAGTATGTGGACACCGAGGGCAACCACGATACCGCCGCGTACCTGGCCCCGGCCTTTGAGGAGCTGTACCGCACCGGAACGGAAACGGTGTCCAGCTATACGACCCTGGCGGGCGACCGCCGGGTCGTGTTTGCGGTCCCCATCGAGCCGGTGCAGGTGAATGGCATCCCCTATACCTGCCTTGTGGTCAGCTATCGGAACGAGGTGCTGGAGGAGCTGATCGGCGGCCACTCCTATGGCGGCCAGAGCGACTGCTACATCGTGTATGCAGACGGCGATATCATGCTCACGGAGGAGCCAAAGAGTGAGATCGAAGCCCGGATGGTCAATCTGTTTGACTATCTGGCCGAACACACGGTGATAAAGGCCAACGATCTTGAAAAGGCGCGGCAGGGTGTGGCCGACGGCGGCAGCGGCAGCCTGGCGTACCGGTACGGCGGCAAGGGCTACTATCTGGTCTACCGGCCCGTGGGCTTCCAGCAGCTGTCCATCATCGGCATCGTGGACCGCAGCGTGGTGGATGCCGGAATGCGTAAGATCCAGAACGCTACCATCCTGCTGCTGGCCGTGCTGTTTTTCCTGATCACGGCACTGGTGGTGTGGAGCACCCGCACCACCGCCCGCCTGCGGGTGGAGGAAAAGGAGCGCGAACTGCGGCGGCAGGAGACGGAACGCCGGAAAATGGAGGATCTCGCCAACACCGATGGCCTGACCGGACTGTATAATGAACGCTGTTTCAACGAAATGTTGAAACAAAAAGAGGAAGCGCAGGAGTCGTTTGCCCTGTTTTATCTGGATCTGGACAAGTTCAAGCCTGTGAACGATCTCTATGGCCACGATATGGGCGACCAGCTGCTCAAAGCGGTGGCCCGGCGGCTGCACGGCTGTGTGCGGGCCAGTGATGCGGTGTTCCGCATTGGCGGCGACGAGTTTGCCCTGATCGTGAACGGCAATGTGGATGAAGCGTTCTGCCGCCGACGCACCCAGAAGATCAAGGAGACGATCCGTGTCCCCTATGTGCTGGGCGGACATTCCGTTGAGGTTGACACCAGCTGCGGCTGCGCCCTTTATCCGGCCGAGTGCCGGGACGTGCGGGAGGTGCGCATCCTGGCCGACCGGCGGATGTACGAGGATAAAACAGGCTCCGGCCAGAGCCGGAGCCGTTGAGCGGTAGGATCTCAGGAAGAAAAAAACGATCGCATAATCGTCCCGGTTTTTCCACATACTACTACTGTTTCTCAGTCCTTGGGAACGGAGGAAATTTTCAGAACAGGAATAGAACACGGAAAGGGAGAACGCAGATGAAAGCAACCGGAATCGTACGCCGCATTGATGAGCTGGGACGGGTGGTCATCCCCAAGGAGATCCGCCGCACCCAGCGCATCCGCCGGGGCGACCCGCTGGAGATCTTTACCACCGGCGAGGGAGAGGTGATCTTCAAAAAATATTCCCCCATGGGCGAGCTCAGCGGGGTGACAGCCCAGTATGTGGAGGTGCTGAGCAAGAGCCTGGCACTGACGGCCTTTGTCTGCGACCGGGATCGCATCCTGGCGGCTTCCGGTGCGGGGCGGCGGGACCTTGCGGACCGCACGGTGAGCCAGCCGCTGGAAAAGCTGATGGATAACCGCCGCACCTATTGGAGCGACGGCATCCCGGAAAAGGCCATGCTGCCCTGTGAGGGGGCGCAGCGGGCGCTGCTGTGCGCGGTGCCCATCATCGCAGCAGGGGATGTTGCCGGCGCGGTGGGTCTGCTGACCGAGGACCGCGCCGCCCAGCCGGATGCCGCCCAGCAGAAAGCACTGACTGTGGCGGCGGCGTTTCTGGCCAAGCAGATGGAGGAATAAAAAGAAAAATCAAGATCGGCTCCGGACAAAAATGCGGTTAAGAGATCTTCGCGCGGATGCGCGAATCTCCAGCATTTTTGTTCGGAGCCTTCTGCTTTGGGGTTACTAGGGGCGAGTAGCCCCTAGTTCGTGCCTCCCGCGCTTCGAAAGTAGCGGGTGCTTTTCTGGTTCTCTTTTGGCACGCAAAAGAGAACATCCCCTTTTATTACAGAACTGTGAATCTTTCAAAACTTTTTCGGGAAGCTATTGACAGCGCCGGAAAATTGGCTATAATGGTCTTAGCACTCAGGAAGACGGAGTGCTAAACCAAGAAAAACGGAGCGAAGGAGGCAGGCGCTATGACGATGGATGCACGCAAGCAGCGAGTTTTGCAGGCGATCGTGGCGCTGTATGGTCTCGAGGGAGAGCCGGTTGGCAGCAGCGTTCTGGCAAACTACTTTGATATGGCGGTTTCCAGCGCAACGCTTCGCAATGAGATGGCGGCACTGACAAAGCTGGGCCTGCTGGAGCAGCCCCACACCAGTGCGGGCCGTGTGCCCAGCGCCAAAGGCTACCGTTATTATCTGGACAATCTGCTGACGGATGATCAGCCGCTGGATCGTGTGACCCGCGCCCGTGTGGATGCGGTGTTCGCCAGCATGGATCATGAGCCGGAAAAGCTGGCCCAGGGGGCTGCCAGGGCGCTGGCCGCCATCAGCGGCTGCACCGCAGCGGTCAGCACACCCTGCGCCGAAGACCTGTGCATCGCCCATTACGAGGTGGTGCAGGTGGGCCGCAGCGCTGCGGCCGTGCTGGCCGTGACAACGGCCGGTTACGTCCGCACCCGTGTGGCGCGGGTCCGCACCGGGCTCTCGCGGGAGAACGCGGCGGCCCTGGCGGCCCTGCTCAACCGGAACCTGACCTTTGTGGCACCGATGGATCTTTCGGCACGGCTCCTGGCAGAGCTGTGCAGCCAGATCCACCCGGAACTGGTGCCGGTGGTCAGCGCGGCAGCGGCTATTCTGCAGGATTCCACCACGCCCCATGTCTATCTGGGCGGCGAGCAGCACCTGCTGGAGTGGCCGCAGCTGGACGGCAAGGTGGGTGAGATCCTGACCTTGCTGAACGACGAGGAGCAGGCCGCAGCGCTGATCGCGCCTGCGTCGGACCGGACGGAAAGCGTGCTGTTGGGCGAGGATCTGGATCCGCAGATCCCCGGCCTGTGTATCGTCAGCGACCGGTATCTGGTCGGCGGCGGCCTGTGGGGCAGCGTGGCCCTGATCGGCCCCACCCGGATGCCGTTCCAGAAGCTGATGCCGCTGCTCCACACCTTTGCCGATCAACTGGGCGAGGGCATGAGCGGAAAACGAAAAGACACCCCGCAGGCTGCCGCACCGCGGCGGACTGTGATCTATAAGGAGGATCTGGAATGAGCGAAGAAACCAAAAAGACCCCGCAGGCCGAGCAGCCGGAAGCGGAGCCCCAAACGGCGGAGCAGGCCGCCCCGGAGGCTGCACCCGAACAGGAAGCGGCTCCCGCCGAGGAGGCAAAGGCAGACGATGCCAAAAAGAAAGACGGCTTCTTCAACAAAAAGGCCCGCGAGCTGGAAGCTGTTAAGGCAAAGCTGGACGCAGCCGAGAAGAATGCCAACCAGGCAAAGGATCAGCTGCTGCGGATGGCCGCCGAGTACGAGAACTACCGGAAGCGCTCCACCCGTGAGGCAGACCAGAAGTTCAACGACGGCGTTTCGTTTGCCGTGAACCAGATCATCCCCATCCTGGATACGCTGGAAATGGCGGCCAATGCCCCCACCACCGACGAGAACTACAAAAAGGGCGTGACCATGACGCTGGACAAAGCCGCCAAGGCGCTGGATGCCCTCCATGTGGAGGAGATCGAAGCGCTGGGCAAGCCCTTTGACCCCAACTTCATGAATGCGGTGCAGCAGATCCCCGCCCCGGACGGCCAGGAAAGCGGCACCGTGATCACGGTCTACCAGAAAGGCTACAAGCTGGGCGAAAAGATCGTCCGCCATGCAACCGTTGTGGTGGCCGAATAAACAGGCCAAACCTCCCGCAGGGGAGTTTGAATAAACATCCGCTTACAAACACTTGAGCATCACATAAACAAAACGTTCTGATTTGAGAGGAGCTTTCATTATGAGTAAGATTATTGGTATCGACCTTGGCACCACCAACAGCTGCGTGGCTGTGATGGAGGGCGGCGAGCCCGTTGTGATCGCAAACTCTGAGGGCGCACGCACCACCCCGTCTGTTGTCGGCTTTACCAAGACCGGCGACCGTCTGGTGGGCCAGGTGGCAAAGCGCCAGGCCATCACCAACCCGGAGAACACGGTTTCTTCCATCAAGCGCCAGATGGGCACCGACCACAAGGTGACCCTGAACGGCAAGGAGTACACCCCCCAGCAGGTCAGCGCAATGATCCTGCAGAAGCTGAAAGCAGATGCCGAGGCTTATCTGGGCGAGCCTGTGACCGAGGCTGTCATCACCGTTCCCGCATACTTCAACGACAGCCAGCGCCAGGCCACCAAGGACGCAGGCACCATTGCGGGCCTGAACGTCAAGCGGATCATCAACGAGCCTACTGCCGCTTCTCTGGCATACGGCATTGATAAAGAGGACGACCAGAAGATCATGGTCTACGACCTGGGCGGCGGCACGTTCGATGTCTCCATCATTGAGATGGGCGACGGCGTGACCGAAGTTCTGGCCACCAACGGTGATACCCACCTGGGCGGCGATGACTTCGACCAGCGCATCATCGACTGGATGGCCGATGCATTCCAGCAGGAGAACGGCATTGACCTGCGCAAGGACAAGATGGCTGCCCAGCGCCTGAAGGAAGCAGCTGAAAAGGCAAAGATCGAGCTGTCCAGTGCCATGAGCACCCAGATCAACCTGCCCTTTATCACCGCCGATGCCACTGGCCCCAAGCACCTGGATATGACCCTGACCCGCGCAAAGTTCAATGAGCTGACTGCGGATCTGGTCGATCGTACCATGACCCCTGTGCGGAAGGCTCTGCAGGATGCAGGCCTGCGCGCTTCCGACCTGAAGAAAGTCCTGATGGTCGGCGGTTCCACCCGAATCCCCGCCGTGTACGATGCCGTCAAGAAAGAGCTGAACTGCGAGCCGTTCAAGGGCATCAACCCCGATGAGTGCGTGGCGGTCGGTGCTGCCATCCAGGGCGGCGTTCTGCAGGGCGATGTCAAGGGCCTGCTGCTGCTGGATGTCACCCCGCTGAGCCTGGGCATCGAGACCCTGGGCGGCGTGTGTACCAAGATCATCGAGCGCAACACCACCATCCCCACCCACAAGAGCCAGGTGTTCTCCACCGCTGCGGATAATCAGCCCTCGGTCGAGATCAACGTCCTGCAGGGTGAGCGTGAGTTTGCCCGCGACAACAAGAGCCTGGGTGTGTTCCACCTGGACGGCATTGCTCCGGCTCCCCGCGGCGTGCCTCAGATCGAAGTGACCTTTGATATTGATGCCAACGGCATCGTCAAGGTCAGCGCAAAGGATCTGGGCACCGGCAAGGAGCAGAACATCACCATTACCGCTTCCACCAATATGTCCAAGGACGATATCGACAAGGCCGTGAAAGAAGCCGAGCAGTTTGCCGCGGACGACAAGAAGAAGCGCGAGGAGGTCGATATCCGCAACGGTGCCGACCAGATGGTGTTCCAGACCGAGAAGATGCTGAAAGAGAACGGCGACAAGATGCCCGCCGATGTCAAGAGCGAGGCCGAGGCAAAGCTGGCTGAGCTCAAGACCGCCGTGCAGTCCGGCTCCATCGACGACATCAAGGCAAAGCAGGATGCCCTGAGCCACGTCTTTGAAAAGATGTATCAGGCAGCTGCTGCCGCACAGCAGGCCGCAGGCGCACAGCCCGGCCCCGATGCCGGTGCAGCCAACAACCAGCAGAAGCCGAACGACGACGGCGTTGTGGATGCCGACTTCAAGGAAGTCTAAATTTTGACACAAACGGTGCGCGCCCGGCCAAACCGGCGGGCGGCAGCACCGGCTGAAAACGCAAAAGCCGCTCCGGTTTTGCCGGGGCGGCTCTTGCTGGTTATAGAGTGAGGAACCGACCGGGGCGTTTCCCGGGGAGGGCGTTCCCGGAGAGGTGAGTGGATATGGCACAGGAAAAGCGTGATTACTACGAAGTGCTGGGGGTATCCAAAACGGCCACCGATGCGGAGATCAAAAAGGCCTACCGCAAGCTGGCAATGAAGTACCACCCGGACTATAACCCCGGCGATAAGGAAGCCGAGGAAAAATTCAAAGAGGTCAACGAGGCCAACGAGGTGCTTTCGGACCCGAAAAAGCGCCAGCTGTACGACCAGTACGGCTTTGCGGGTGTGGATCCCACCTATGCGGCTCAGAACGGCGGCGGCCCCGGCGCGGGCGGCTTCGGCGGCTTTGGCGGCGACGGTGTGGACCTGGGCGACATCTTTGGCGATATCTTTGGCGGCGGCTTCGGCGGCTTTGGCGGTTCGTCCCGCCAGGCCAGCCCCAACGCCCCGCGCAAGGGCCAGGACATCCGCGTGCGGATCACCCTGAGCTTTGACGAGGCCGTACACGGCTGCAAGAAGAACATCACCATCACCCGCCAGCAGGAATGCACTGAGTGCCATGGCTCCGGCTGTGCTGCCGGTTCCAGCCCGGAGACCTGCCCGGACTGCGGCGGCCGGGGCTATGTCATCCGCCAGCAGCGCACGCCCTTTGGCGTGATGCAGACCCAGCAGCCCTGCTCCCGCTGCGGCGGCAAGGGCAAGCTGGTCAAGAACCCCTGCAAGGTGTGCCACGGCTCCGGCAAAACGGCAGCCAAGAAAACGCTGGAGGTGTCCATCCCCATGGGCATCGACGACGACCAGAGCTTTGCGCTGCGCGGCATGGGCGATGCCGGTGCCAACGGCGGCCCGGCCGGTGATGTGATCGTGATGGTCACGGTGCGCCCCAGCGAGGTGTTCCAGCGCGACGGCTATGATGTGTGGGTCACGGTGCCCATCACTTACAGCCAGGCCGTGCTGGGCGATGAGATCACGGTGCCCTCCATTGATGGCAAGGTGGAGTACACCGTGCCGGAAGGCACCCAGAGCGGCACGACGTTCCGCCTGCGCGGCAAGGGCATCCAGTACCTGAATGGCCGCGGCCGGGGCGATATGTACGTCAAGTGCGAAGTGGAGATCCCCAAGAAGCTGAACAAGGCCCAGCGGGATGCCCTGAAGAAATTTGAGGGCACCCTGAAAGAGGAAAACTACGAAAAGCGCAAGGGCTTCTTCAAAAAGCTGAAGGATATGTTCGCATAAGCTGTCCATCAAAAAAGAGCTGTGATCCAAGGGAAGCGGATCACAGCTCTTTTCGTTTGCTCTTATTCCTGTGCCGGGGTGAAATCTGCGGGGCAGACAAGGCCGTTTTGCGCCAGCACCTTTTGCAGGATCTGCATCACGCCGGCTTCCCGGTTGGAGGGAGCCAGGAACGGCACGCTCCGGCGCAGTGGAGCACTGCCGTTTTCCATCAGAAAACCGTATTTTGCGGTACACAGCATCTCGGCATCGTTGTAGGTATCGCCAAAGGCCATCATGCTTTCCGGCGGCAGGTCCCAGGTGCGGCCCAGCACTTCCAGCGCGGCCCCCTTGGTGACCCCGGCGTTCATAATGTCGATCCAGCATTCTCCGGCCACCGTGACGGAAAACGCATCCAGGCGGTGGTAGACGGCATCAAAGGCCTGCTGGGAATCATGCTGGGGGAAATAAAGGGTGAACTTGTCCGCCGGGGAAGTGACGGCTTCCAGCCGGTCCACATAGGTCACACGGGTGTAGAACTGCTTCATCACGGCATCGTACTGCCGGTACTGCCGCTCGACATAGGCGCTTTCCAGCCCGCAGAGCACGGCAACACTGCCCTGTGCCCTGGCCTGGGCGCTCAGGACGCGCCAGCCTGCGGGGTCCATCTCGGAGGTGAACAGGTCCTGACCGTGCCAGCGGATGGCACCGCCGTTATCGCCAATGAACACCAGTTCGTCCCGCAGGGTGGGGAACAGTTCCTCCAGCGTGTACAGCGGGCGGCCGCTGGCCGGGGCAAACCGGATGCCCAGCGCCGCCAGGGCGCGGACCGTCTGCTCAAATCCGGCGGGCAGGCGGCTGTGCTCGTCCAGCAGGGTGGCATCCATATCAGATGCGATCAGGCGGATCTTGTCCATGCGGTTACCCCATATAGCTGATGTTCACATCCAACTGACCGCCGTAGCCGGGCAGGCGGGCGGTGCAGGTGCCCTGCCACATGTTGCAGGCGATGGGACTGCTGGCTACGTTGTAGTGGGCGTTCCAGATGGCATAGCCGCCCAGCTGGCTCATATCCAGCCGCTTGCGGAACCAGATGGTGGAAGCATACACGCCGGGCTGATAGCCCAGAGCCTTGACTTCCTCACAGAATGCCACGGCGCACTTGGTGCGGTCGGTCACGCCCAGCCCGTCGGCACGGCCGTTGCCGGCACCGGAGGCTTCGGTGTCAAAATAGATGGGGTAGTCCAGCAGGCGGCCGTTCAGGACGTAAACGCAGGCCTGAGCTTCCTCGCGGGCCTCGGCCTCGTTCACCGCCTGGCTGAAGCAGTAGATGCCAACACGCATCCCGGCATTGCGGGCGTTGGTGAAGTGCTCCTCAAACTTGGGGTCCTGCACCAGGGCACCGGAGCCGTAGCCGCGGTAGCCTACGCGGATGATCGCAAACTCTACGCCTGCGCTCTTGACCTGCTCCCAATTGATGTTGGACTGATACTTGGAAACGTCGATGCCGAACGTGGCGGGCTGCTGCACGCCGCTGGCATCAAAATAATAAAGCCTGCCGTCGATGCACTGGATGCCGGTGACGGGGGTGTTGGTGTTCTGGTCATAGTAATAGGTCTTGCCGTTGTCGGTGCGCCAGCCGGAATATTTGGGTTCTTCCGGTTTGCCGAACAGCAGCTCCCACAGCCACTGGAAAAAGCCGTTTTCCTGCGTCAGGCAGGTGGCCTCCAGCCCGCTTTCGTCCAGCGTGCCCGCATCCAGCGCGGCGCGGATCTCCTCCGGGGTCAACAGCACGGTGCCGTCCTCGGTTTTGATCTGGGCTTCGGCCAGGGTTTCCTCGCCGTTTTCTCCGGCCGGGGTCTGCGGCACGTCCGCGGACTCCTGTGCAGGGGTCTCCTCGGCGGCGGCTTCCGGTGCGGCCAGCGGGTCTTCCGCCGCCAGGGCCTCGGTCTCCGGCAGGAAATGCGGCAGAGAGTTTTCTTCTTCGATATCACCCGCCATGGGGTCGGCCGGTGCGGGTGCTTGCTCCGGCTGGGCAGGCTCCGGCGTGCTCTCCGCAGCCGGCTCCTGCGCGGCAGACGAAACCGGCTGGCTCACGGACGCAGCCGTGCTGTCGGCGGCCGGTTCCTGCGTGCTTTCCGCAGCAGGCTCCGTCTCAGGCTCCTGCGCGGCAGAGGAAGCTGCGGCTTCCGTCCGGGTGTTGCCGGGCAGGGGCTTCCGGCTCTCCCATTGCAGGACCGAAGGCTCCACGGTCAGGCCCGCAGGCTGGGATGTCAGCAGCAGGGTGGTACCGGCACCGCCCACAGCCAGGGCGGCTGCCATGACCAGGGCGGCCACAGCCTGGCCCATGCTGCGGCCCTTGGCGCGCTTGGGATGCGTTCGGGAAGAAAATTCAGGTTTCATGCCGCTTGCTCTGCCTCCGATGCGGGTACACGGCCCGACGGGGCTGCCTACCCATAGTTTATATCTTGAATGCATTTGAAAAAAATGCTGATTTCACTCTTACAGTATACACCCTGCCCCCGTCTGCCGTCAATCGGCTTTGCGTGCTCCGGCGCGGGGAAACTGGGTGCCAGGCAAGAGAAAAACTTCGCTCCACGGTAAAAACGGATCAGACGGCAGAATCATTGCGTCCAAAGCTGTGAAATTTGTTTCTTTGGACGAAAAATGCGGTTTTCTCTTGCTGTCTTGACAGGTGTATGGTATGATACTTGACACGGTTCCCGTGCCGCAGCGCCGGGAGAGAAAGGCGGAAGCAAAATGTCAAGTGTGAAAGAGTTTTTGAAACGGAAAGATATCGTCATCACCCCGCAGCGCTACCTGATCGAGGCGCTGGGTGCCATGGCGCAGGGCCTGTTTGCCAGCCTGCTGATCGGCACCATCATCAAGACGCTGGGCCAGCAGACCGGGCTGGACGCGCTGGTGGATCTGGGCGGCTACGCCACGGCCATGAGCGGCCCGGCCATGGCCTGCGCCATCGGCTGGGCGCTGCACTGCCCGCCGCTGGTGCTGTTCAGCCTGATCACGGTAGGCTACTCGGCCAACGCCCTGGGCGGAGCAGGCGGCCCGCTGGCCGTGCTCATCATCGCCATTGTGGCGGCGGAGCTGGGCAAGGCCGTGAGCAAGGAGACGCGGGTCGATATTCTGGTCACGCCGCTGGTGACCATTTTTGCGGGCGTGGGCCTTTCCATGCTGATCGCGGCCCCCATCGGCGCAGCGGCCAGCCAGGTGGGCACCCTGATCATGTGGGCCACCGAGCAGGCCCCGTTCCTGATGGGCATTCTGGTGTCGGTGATCGTGGGCGTGGCGCTGACTCTGCCCATCTCCTCGGCTGCCATCTGTGCCGCCCTGGGTCTGACCGGCCTGGCCGGTGGTGCCGCTGTGGCGGGCTGCTGCGCCCAGATGATCGGCTTTGCCGCCATGAGCTACAAGGAAAACGGCGTGGGCGGCCTGGTGAGCCAGGGCCTGGGGACCAGCATGCTCCAGATGGGCAACATCATCAAGAACCCCCGCATCTGGATCGCCCCCACGCTGGCTTCGGCCATCACCGGCCCGCTGGCCACCTGCCTGTTCCACTTTGAGATGAACGGCGCGGCGGTCTCGTCCGGCATGGGCACCTGCGGCCTGGTGGGCCAGATCGGCGTGTACACCGGCTGGGTCAGCGACATTGCCGCAGGCACCAAGACCGCCATCACTCCCATGGACTGGGCGGCCATGCTGCTGATCTGCTTTGTCCTGCCTGCCGTGCTCAGCGTGGTGTTCTGCCAGATCGAGCGCAAACTGGGCTGGATCAAAGACGGCGACCTGAAGCTGAATTAAACTCCCTTCGTCATCGCTTACGCGATGCCACCTCCCTCAATGAGGGAGGCTAAAAGGCTCCCTCTCCGAGGGAGCTGGCACGGCAAAGCCGTGACGGAGGGAGTTATAAAGGTTTCCCGTCCAACACCGCTTCGGTCAGCGTATCCCCCTCGTACACCAGCTTCAACGAGAAGAACCCCCGTTCCTCTCTGAGCAGCCGGATAAAAATTTTGTCCCCCTCCCAGATGGGCAGCTGCTCCACCTGTTCTTTGGGCACCCATTCCAGCACGCCCTCGTTGCGGGCGGTGTCCCGGACCAGCTCGCCGGTCCAGCCGTCGGCGATATAAAGGTACATGTACTCGGTCAGGTTCCCCAGAATGAACGTCACGATGCCCCGGCAGCGGTAACGTGTCAGGGTCAGGCCCGTTTCCTCCTGCACCTCGCGCAGCAGGCAGTCCTCCGGGCTTTCAAACGGCTCAAATTTGCCGCCCACGCCGATCCATTTGTCGTGGTTCATGTCGTTTTTCTTGGCCACGCGGTGGAGCATCAGCCATTGGCCGCCCTGCTCCAAGTAGCACGGCGTCGTGTTCACCATGGGGAATTCTGCGCTCATAAGACTGCCCTCCTGAGAATAAAAAAGGTGCCCCGCAGGCTGCCCTGCGGGACACCTTTTTTGATTTTGTGATTATTTGCGTGCGGCACGGCCTTTGCCCGCATTGTTCAGCTTGCGGACCAGATCGTTCTGGTGCTTGCGCTGAGAGGGGGTCGGCTCCGGGTCATGGGTCTCCTCTGCCTTGGCATCGCTGCGGGCGGTGTCGGGGTCTACCCGCACCAGATTCCACTCCTGGTTGCCGCCCGAAACATAGTTCCAGATCTGGGCCTGGGCACCGTTGGCGGTGTTCATGCCCACAAGGTCGATGTACTTATCCGCCAGCGCATTGCGGATGCGGGTGCGGCCGCTGCGGGTGGGTTCCAGTGCCCAGCACTGGCTCAGCCCGCTGGTGCGGCCCCACTGGTGCAGCCAGGTACCCTCGATCACGCCGCCCAGGGCAAGGTCGATGAATTTGCCGGTGAAGCGGTTCTTGATCCGCCAGCGGCCCTCGCCAGCGTCCACGAACTGCCACTGCTGCCACGGATGCCCGGCGTAATCCCACAGACGGATGGACGCGCCGTTCTCCGTGTTGAAGTTCTTGATCTCCAGCACCTTTCCATTCGGGGCCTTGATGAGGTAAAATTCGTTTTCCATTAAAATGACCTGTGAAGCTTTTGCCATACGTCCGTGTCTCCTTTCCGGGAAAAAATCCTGATGTACAGCTTTATTATAGCGGAATTCCAGACGGGCAACAAGACTGATTTTTAATAAATTTTTTCTGCTTTATTGTGCATTCTGCCCTTGCTGCCGCAGTTTCCGGCCCAGCCACGGCCCGGTGTACCACAGCACCAGGCAAAGCAGGCCGATCAGCCGGATCTGCGTGTTGGTGCAGCGTTCGTTCAGCACCCAGCCCACCCCGAACGAGAACAGGTTCGCCGTCAGGGCATAGAGCACCGGGTGGGGCGTTCTGCCCTCCGGCCAGGGCAGCCAGCGGCAGTAGACAAAGGCTTCGATGCCGAACACCAGGACCTCCAGCGTAAAGTAAAGAAAGCTGCCCCACAGGGGACCGAGGGAGAGCGTGCCGTAGCACAGGCCCAGATTCAGCAAAATCTGGGTCACAAGGTTGACTTTGCCGATCAGATTGCGCTGGGCCGTGCCGCAAAGCCCGAACAGCAGGGTGCCCCATACCAGCTCCAGAATCAGGGTGATGAGCACCCGCGCGGCAAAGGAGGACAGGATGTCGGAGTCGTTCCGGTTGTGGTAGACCCGGAGCCAGCCGTCCGCCGGGTCCAGCAGCACCTGCCACTCGCTGGAAAAGGCATAGCGCTCCACCGGCTCCTGGCTGCGGTAGAACACGCCGGTCTCAAGATCGTAGAGCAGCACATAGAATTGGTTGGGCGGGTAGTAGCCCCAGACGAACTCCTCGTCGGCCATGCCGGGGTATTCCTGAAAATAGCCCAGAAAGTAGTAGCCCTCGGGGGCGGGGTAGTTCCGGAAAGCCTCCCAGGCCTCGCGGGAACCCATCCGCTCCCGGTAGTCTGCCGGAGCGGTCCAGGGGCCGTTGAGGGCCGTATTGCCCAGCAGGGTGACAGCATAGCGATGCTGCGGGTAGAAATAGAGCTTCAGTGTGACCGAGGGCTTGGGGCCCATGTCTGCAAAAACGGGCAGGGAAAGGGCCAGTACCAGCAGGGCCGAGAGGAAAAAAGCAAAAATTTTTTTGCGAAAAAATTTCTTCATGGCGGTGTCCTCGCTTCAAAAAACAAAAAATTCCGACACGTCTTTCCTTAACCTGTAAACGTATGAAAAACAGATGTTATTGCAGGGCGTTCTGAACAAAATCACAGATGGATCTTTGTGCAGCATTCCCTGTTTTTCCGTAGAGGACAAAACGCCCGGTTTCGGGCCGTTCCGGGGCCAAATGTGAACAAAATGTTTCCGGCTCGCGGCCAATTCAGAACACTGACTTTATGTTTATAAAGCAAAGCGCACTTTCACACTTTATCTTCGTGAGCAAAAGAACATTCAGAAGAAGCTTTAATTTGTTTCACGATTCCGGATATTGACTTTAGATTAAAATTGAGGTATAGTAGGATTGCGGAGAGCGGAAAGCGCCCCGCCGACACTTGAACTTCAGGCAGAAGCCTGTGAGAAAAATATAGGAGGTTTGACTTATGTACTATTACATTCTGGGCTGCGGGATTACTTGTTTGGTTCTGCTGGGCATCAACAGCATGGATACAGTGGATGTCAAGCCGGCCGAGATCCTGGGCAAGGTCCTGTTGTGGCCGGTTGCCCTGATGGAAGCAGTTGTTCGTTACAGCTCCACTCATCACAACATCAAGACCGCGCTGTAAAACACACTCGTTCCAACCGCAACGACGATCAGGCGGCTGCGCATTCCAACCGGGAGGCGCAGCCGCCTTTTTGTTTTGCACTTTGCACGGCGGTATGATACAATAAAAGAAAATCCGATCAGGGAGGGAATGGATATGACCAACGAAACCTTACACACCCTTGAAACGCGCCGCAGCTGCCGGGCCTACAAGCCCCAGCAGATCACCGAGGAGGAGCTTGCCGCCGTGCTGCGCGCCGGGATGTATGCGCCCAGCGGCAAAAACCGGCAAAGCGCCCGGATCGTGGTGGTGCAGGATGCCGCCGCCCGCGCCAGGCTTACCCGGATGAACGCCGCCGTGATGGGCTCGGACAAGGACCCGATGTACGGCGCACCCACCATCCTGCTGGTGGTGGCCGATGCCCACAACCCCAACGCGGTGGCCGACGGCAGCCTGGTGATGGGCAACCTGATGAACGCCGCCGCCTCCCTGGGGCTGGGCAGCTGCTGGATCAACCGTGCCAAAGAGGAACTGGAGGCCGAGGAGGGAAAAGCCCTGCTCAAACAGTGGGGCCTGGAGGGCGAGTACATCGGCGTAGGCCACTGCATCCTGGGCTACCCGGCCGAGGAGCCGAAGCCCGCCGCACCCCGCAAGGCAGATTACATCGTCAGAGTATAAGGAGACAGGATGAAACCGGATTACAAACTGGTCGCAAAGGCCAAATACATTCACGCGGCAGCCGACCTTGCCGGTGAGCTGTGGCACGAAGTCTACAAGCGCTATTACCCGGCAAAACAGCTGGATACGCTGGTGGATACGCTGCAAAGTGCCGACGTGATCGAGGAGGACATCGACAACGATGTGAACTACTTCCTGGTGTTCCTGGGCGACAAGCTCATCGGCTACTTTGCCTGGAAGATGGAGAACACCGCCCTGCACCTGCTGCACCTGTACCTCAAGCCGGAGTACCGGGGCAAGGCCCTGGGCCGGGATATCCTGGCATCCTGCGAGCGGCTGGCCCGCGGCGAGGGCCGGGGCCGCGTTTCCTGCGAGGTACACGCCAAATGCCTGCCGGTGATGCAGTTCTTCAAGGCGCGCGGCTACCGCGTGCTTGCCCCGGCCGAAACGGTGGTGGAGGGGATCCCCATGCAGCTGACCACCCTGGAAAAGATGCTGTGAATTTGTCATTGCTTTTTTTCCTGGTTTGTACTACACTAAAGTAGTGTACTGAAGCGCCCCGCGCGGGCCAGACCCAAACAAACACCACAGGGAGGAACGAGCCATGGCAAAAGATCATCCCACCGGAGAGTCCGGCCTGTATTCGGCACTGTTGGAGCTGAAGACCCCGGAAGAATGCTACCGCTTTTTGCAGGATGTGTGCAGCTATGCGGAGCTGAGTGCAATGGAGCAGCGCTACAACATTGCAGAAAAGCTGGTCAGCAAGCAGAGCTACACCAGCATCATGGGCAACATTGGCGCGTCCAGCGCCATCATCAGCCGGGTCAGCCGGGTCATCAGCCGGGAGGACAGCGTGCTGCGCCGCCTGCTGGAAGAAAAGGCGGAACAGGCCGCAGAAGAATGATCGAGCCGCGCACTGCGGGGACCGGGAAACACCCCCGCCCTGCGGTGCGCTTTTCATTGTGCCGCCGCACCTGCCGTGCAAAGCAGGCGGGGGCACACAGCCGCAGGCAGCACACGCCGCCTGCCCGGAAAGGAGTATCTGAACATGAGCAAAGCAGTTGTCTTTTTTGCCGATGGGACCGAAGAATGTGAAGCCCTGCTGGTGGTGGACCTGCTCCGCCGCGCCAAGGTGGAGGTGATCGTGGCTTCCGCCATGGGCCGCAAAGAGCTGGTCAGCAGCCACAACATCCGCCTGACCGCCGATGCACTGGCCGAGGAAGTGGATTACACCGATGTGGATCTGGTGGTGCTGCCCGGCGGCATCCCCGGCACCCCGAACCTGGCGGCCAACAAGACCGTGACCGACACCTGCACGGCCTTTGCCAAGGCGGGCAAAAAGGTGGCCGCCATCTGTGCGGCCCCCAGCATCCTGGCCAAGCTCGGCCTGCTGGAGGGCAAAAACGCCACCGCCCATGCCGCGTTCCAGGATCAGCTGGCCGGTGCCGCAGTCCGCGATGAAGAAGTGGTCGTGGACGGAGCCATCACCACCAGCTACGGCCTGGGCGGTGCCATCCCGTTTGCGCTGGAACTGGTGCGCCAGCTGGCCGGCCCCGCCGAAGCCGAGCGCATCCAGAACGCCATTGCCTATCGGCATTGAAAGAAAAATGACTTTCTATTGACAAAAATAAACACACCGCATATAATAAAGATGAAAACAGGCAACTTGAGTGCTTGTCTGAAGCTGAGAAGTGTCGTATCGGTCAAGCGATGATGACATGGAGCTTCTCTCAGGGGGTTGCACAGATTCCACGTCTTGACTCAGGCGGCTGTCCGCTGAAAGAAAATGTGCTGCGGGAGTTCTTTGGAGCTTCCGCATTTTTTATTTTGAACCATAACAGGATGTGAAGTGATGGATGCGCTGCTGTTCTCCACCCAAAAATATGCGGGATTGTGTCGTTACGCGTACGACTGCGTGATCGGCAGGAAAAATACTTCTGTTACGCTCCGCTTTGCATTTTCGCCGTATGAGTATCATCATCTGTCAGGCTTACAGCATCTGAAACACCCCGGCATTCATAAAAACTCCGAGCGTGTCATGAAAGATGTGCTGGAAAAGAAGATCGATCTGGAGCTGCTTCAAACAGCATCCAACTGGGAGGAAGTGAAAGAAAGCACCCTGGCCCGGCTGGAAGCACTTGCACAATTAGAGTTCTTGATGGATGGCTTCCAGACGATCTATGGGTTTTCCAAACAGGCGCTTCTGAATGCCAGACCGCCGATCCGGACGCAGATCAACGCAGATTATCTTGTCAAGTTTCAACTTCAGAACGGAACGACGTTCTTCTTCTCGATCCGGAACAGAGACACCTACTGCGGGTGCTCTTTGTTTACGAACGATCGGCTGGATTACAGCGCCGGGCAAATGAAGTACATCGTGCTGGAAAAGAAAAAGATCAATTTGGAAACCGGAGAGGAAACGCTGCTCTACCGGAGAGCAAGCTACCATCCGGAATGATAAGGAGGCTCCCTTTATGCGTTTTATTACCTGCCGCCTGCCGGATGGCGCGGAAGATCCGGCGATCCTCTCGGAGGATGGCCGCCAGGTCTGGCCGCTGAGCTGGCTGGGCCTGAGCTATGAGACCCTGGCCGATGCGATCCCGTTCCTGACTGCGCAGGTGCGGGCCGGGCTGAAACTGGCCATCAGCGGCATCCCGGCTCTGCCGGTCGAGGCCGTCACGCTGGAAAGCCCCATTCCGGCCCCGGCACAGGATGTGATCTGCCTTGGCATCAACTACATGGCTCACTCCGACGAAGCGGAAAAATACTCTGCCGATGCCTTTGCCACCCAACATCAGGATGCCATCTATTTTTCCAAGCGGGTGACCCGGGCCGTGCCCGACGGCGGCTGCATCCAGGCACACACCGATCTGGTGCAGAAGCTGGATTACGAGTGCGAGCTGGCCGTGGTGCTGGGCCGCGATGCCAAGGATGTCCCGGCCGGGCAGACCGGGGACTATGTGTTTGGCTACACCATCGTGAACGACGTTTCGGCCCGCGATGTGCAGACCGCCCACAAGCAGTGGTATTTTGGCAAGAGCCTGGACGGCTTTACCCCCATGGGCCCCTGCATCGTGACGGCGGACGAGTTTGCCGACTACCCGCCCAGGCTGGGCATCCGGAGCTTTGTCAACGGCGAAAAGCGGCAGGATTCCAATACCGCACTGCAGATCTTTGATATCGACCATGTGATCGCGGAGCTTTCCCGGGGCATGACGCTGAAAGCGGGTACGGTGATCGCCACCGGTACTCCGGCGGGGGTCGGCATGGGCATGGACCCGCCGCAGTTCCTCTGCCCCGGCGATGTGGTCCGGTGTGAGATCGACGGCATTGGTACGCTGACCAACCCGGTGAAGTGAGCTGCCAAAGGCTGTGGTACGGGAAAAGAAAATCCAAAACGTATAATGAATTGTTCAAATTGCGATTTGTTTACGAAATGAGCAAAAACACCCTGCTGTTCATAAATAATTCATAAATAATTCATATACAATTCATGCACTTCCGGTATATGTAGGGCAACGCAGGCGCAAAATGCGCCGATCCATTGGAACAGTACCGCACAGCAGCGCTTCCGGACGGGAGTCTTGTGTGAGAGGAAAGGAATTGGAACGCTATGAAAATTGGTATTACAGAGCTGATCCTGGTGGTCATCGTGGCCTTCGTGGTCATCGGCCCCGATAAGCTGCCCGAGTACGCCCGCAAGCTTGGTAAGATGCTGCGCGAGCTGAAAAAGTACACCGGTGCCGCTTCCGAGGAGATCCAGAAGAACGTGGTGGAGCCCCTGAACGAGATCCAGGCCCCCATCAAGGAAGCCGTTGCTCCCCTGACCGACCTGAAAAAGGACATCGACGACAGCATGAAGGATGTCACCAAGAGCTTTACCAACATCGGTAAGACCAGCAAGGAGGAAGCCAAGAAAGCCGAGGAGGCCGAGGAAGTGACCGAGCTGGAGGATTCCGTGGAGGAGCTGCCCGAAGAACCCGCCAAGGCAGAGGAACCTGCCGCTGAGCCTGTGAAGGCAGAGGAGAAGGCGGAAGAACCTGCGGCCCCCGCTGCGGACGAAGCCCCTGCCGAAGCCGCTCCCGCTGAGGAGGCTGCCCCTGCCGAGGAGGCAAAGGTTTAAGTACATGGATCCACCCGCGTCCGCGGTTGTAGGATAAAACGGTTGACAAAGCCCGCCTTGCGGCGCGGCAAAACAAACAAAAGGAGATTATTATTATGAGAATCGGACCTCAGGAGCTTATCATTGTTCTGATCATCGTTCTGGTCATCTTTGGACCCAAGAACCTGCCGAAGCTGGGCAAGATGTTCGGCAAGACCATGAAGAACTTCAAGGAAGGCATGGACGACGTGGACGAGAACGGCGAGACCAAGACCGCCGAGACCAAACCTGCCGAGACCAAGGCTGAGAAGAACGACGAGGAGTAATCAGTGGCTACAAACGTGAAGCGCAAAAAGAAAGCCGAAGTCATGTCGGACGACGGCAGCATGACGCTGACCGGCCATCTGAAAGAGCTGCGGAACCGGCTGATCATCTGCGCGGCGGTGTTTGTAGTGGGTGTGGTCGGCTTTTTGGCCATCTCGGACAAGCTGATCGACCTGCTGACGGCCATGGCGATGAATGCGAACTACACGTTCGTGTTCCTGGCCCCGCAGGAAAAGCTGATGCAGTATTTCCGCGTGTCGCTGATCGCGGCCGTGATCGTGACCATTCCGGTGGCGCTGTATCAGATCTATGCTTTCGCAAAGCCCGGCCTGAAACGGAGCGAGAGCTTCTTCTTCAAGCTGGTGCTGGTGTTCGGTCTGGCTCTGTTCTGTGTGGGCGTGTTGTTTGCCTACAAGGTCACGCTGCCGTTCATGCTGAACTTCCTGGTCACGCTGGAAGGCACGGATTACATCACGGCCTCCATCAGCATCGAAAGCTACATCAACCTCTGCCTGACGATGTTCATTATCTTTGGCTGCGTGTTTGAGATGCCGTTGGTCACCATCATCCTGGCCAAGATGGGCATTGCAAACCCCGAGATCATGAAGAAGGGCCGCGGCGTTGCCATCGTCCTGATCTTCCTGATCGCTGCCATCATTACTCCGCCCGATATCGTGTCGCAGTGCTTTGTGGCGGTCCCCATGTGCCTGCTGTACTTTATCAGCATCTTCCTCAGCGGCATATTCTACAAGCCCAAGACGGACGATGACGACGAAGACGACGAGGACGACGAGGAAGCCTCGGACGCAGAATAAGCACTCTTTTCCCGGCTTTCCGGCCCTCCCTTTGCGGGAGGGCCTTTTGTTATGCCCAAAATTCGGGGCGTATTTTTGGCTGTTTGCATAAAATGCGGCCCAGCCCCTGCTTTTTTCCAGCGGAGTATGTTATACTGTGTGCGAAGGTCAAAACGGGCGGGCGACCGCCATGAAAAGGGGTAAATGAATCATGAAAGAATACGCATTTGGCATTGACTTGGGCGGCACCACCGCCAAGATCGGTCTGTTCACCACAGGGGGCGAGCTGCTGGAAAAATGGGAGGTGCCCACCGACACCTCCCATGCCGGGGAGCACATCCTGGAAAACCTGGCCGCCGCTGTTCAGGGCAAGATGCAGGAAAAAGGCCTGACCGCTGCCCAGGTGGAAGGCGTGGGCGTTGGCGTGCCCGGCCCTGTGCTGGACTCCCGCGTGGTGCCCATCGTCTGCGCAAACCTGGGCGGTTGGGGCAAGCGGAATGTGTCCGCAGAGCTGTCGGAGCTGCTGGACGGCATCCGTGTCCTGGTGGGCAACGATGCCAATGTGGCGGCTCTGGGCGAGATCTGGATGGGCTGCGCCAAAGGCTGCCGCAGTGCGGTGATGGTCACGCTGGGCACCGGAGTGGGCGGCGGTGTCATCGTCAACGGCAAAGTCATTGACGGCACCCACGGCGCAGGCGGCGAGATCGGCCACATCACCGTGAACCGCCACGAGACGGCCGCCTGCGGCTGCGGCAAGCATGGATGCCTGGAGCAGTATTCCAGCGCCACCGGTGTGGTCCGCTGCATGAAGAAGCTGCTGGAAGAAAACCCGGACACCCCCTGCACCCTGCGCGGCACCGCGTTCGCGGCCAAGGATGTGTTTGATGCAGCCCGCAATGGCGACGCTCTGGCCGCCCGCGAGGTGGACGAAATGACCGATACCCTGGGCATGGCACTGGCCAATGTGGCCAGCACCGTGGACCCGGAAATGTTCATGGTGGGCGGCGGCGTGGCCCGCGCCGGGGACGTGCTGTTTGCCCCCCTGCGGGAGCATTTCAAGACCTATGCGTTCTCCTCCTGCCGCGAGACCCCCATCGTGGCGGCAACGCTGGGCAATGATGCCGGCATCTATGGCTCGGTGCGCCTGATCGTGGGAGAATAACACCTGATATTTCATGGCCCCATACCTGCACCTTGAGTGTGTGGGTATGGGGCTTTTTCTGTTTTCGAAATATAAAATATAAGACAAAAAGTAAATTATACTTGACATAATGTCTGACGAGTGCTATTCTGTATCCAGAGGGAACGAGTTCACCCTCACAGGAAATATACGAGGTGACAGGATGCCGAAGAATCTGAAACTGAAAGCTGCCCGCGCGGAAAAAGATATGACGCAGGGGGCATTGGCAGAAGCGGCTGGGGTCTCGCGCCAGACCATCAACGCGATCGAAAAGGGCGAATACAACCCCACCATCAATCTCTGCCGCAGCATCTGCAAAATTCTGGGAAAAACACTGGATGAACTGTTCTGGGAGGAATAAGCAATGAAATTTTCACTGTACAGCAAGAAAAATGTTCTGGATGAGATGCAGGAGCAGACCATGTCCCAAATTGAGAGGCGTGGCTTCTGGCTGATGTGGGGCGGTCTGCTGGCCGCAATGGTGATTCAGCGGCTGACGGGCAATGCAGAGAAAGTGACCGGAGAATGGGTCGTTTTTATGGCCGGATGTGGTTACACCTGTGCAGAGTGCGTCCGGAATGGCCTGTGGGACCGCCATCTTTCTTCCAGTATGGGAGCCAATGCGGTTTATTCTCTGCTGGCGGCCGTGGCGGTTACGGTGCTGTGTGGCCTGGCCTGTGGCTATTGGATGGGCGCTGCGTTTACTGGGGTTATGACAGGTCTGCTCTGCTTTGCGCTGCTCCAATTCTGTGCACATCTGGTGCAGAAGAATCGGAAAAAGCTGGACGATGAACCGGAAGAAAAGTAACACCCTAATTTTCCACAACAAAAAGCGAAGCGGTTGAAAACTCAGCCGCTTCGCTTTTTTGCGTGCAATGAATCGGGTTTACAGCGTGTCCTCACCGGGCAGCTGGTTCCACAGGCGGTAGTACACGCCCTGCTTTGCCAGCAGTTCGTCGTGGGTGCCGGCTTCCTCAATGCCTTCGGAGCCCAGCACCAGGATACGGTCGTAGTTCTTGATGGTGGTCAGGCGGTGGGCAATGGTCAGGGTGGTGCGGCCATGGGCCAGCTTCTCCAGGCTCTGGCCCACCAGGATCTCGCTCTCGTTGTCCAGGGCGCTGGTGGCTTCGTCCAGGATCAGGATGGGCGGGTTTTTCAGGAACACGCGGGCAATGGCGATGCGCTGTTTCTGCCCGCCGGAAAGCTTGACTCCGCGCTCGCCCACATAGGTGTCAAAGCCGTCTTTCAGGGCCAGGATGAACCGTTCGGCACCGGCCAGGCGGGCTGCCTGCACGATCTCCTCACGGGTGGCACCGGGCTTGCCGTAGGCGATGTTGTCGGCCACCGAACCGCTGAACAGGTAAACGTCCTGCTGCACGATGCCAATGTCCTCGCGCAGGCTTTTCAGGGTGACGTGCTGGATGTCCTGGCCGTCGATCAGGATGCGGCCGCCGGTGACATCGTAAAAGCGGGGGATCAGGTTGCACAGGGTGGTCTTGCCGCCGCCGGAGGGGCCTACCAGCGCCAGCCGTTCGCCCGCGCGGATGTCCAGGCTGACATGGTGCAGCACCTTGTTGTGGTCGTCGGGGTATTCAAAGCTGACATCCTCGAACCGGATGGCACCGGGGCCGGGCTGCAGGGGCACGGCATCCGGGGCATCGTCGATGGTCACGGGGGTGTCCATGATCTCGGCAAAGCGCTCGATGCCGGTCATGCCGCGCTGGAACTGCTCGGCAAATTCCACGATGCGGCGGATGGTGGCGATCAGGGTGGTGACGTAGAGCATGTAGGCCACCAGATCACCGGCTGTGATCCTGCCGTACACCAGCGAAAGGCCGCCTGCCAGAATGACCACCAGGTACATCAGGCCATCGAACAGGCGGGTGGAGGTGTTGAACGCGGCCATGGCGTAGTAGCCCAGGGTCTTGATGTGCTCAAAATCCTTGTTGCCCTGCGCAAATTTTTCCCGCTCCTGGTCCTCGGCGGCAAAGGCCTTGACCACGCCCTGACCCAGCAGGCTGTCCTCGATGGTGGCATTCAGCTCGCCGATCTGGACACGCTGCTGGCGGAACCGGGCCCGCAGCCGCTGGTTCAGCTTGACCGAGACAATGCCCATCAGGGGCACGCAGGCAAACACGGCCAGCGTCAGGGGGATGCTGGCCTGACACAGGATGACGAACGAGGCCAGGATCTTGATGCCCGCAATGAAAAATTCCTCCGGGCAGTGGTGGGCAAACTCGGTCACATCGAACAGGTCGTTGGTGATGCGGCCCATGATGGTGCCCACCTTGGTGTTGTTGTAGTAGGTGTGGTCGAGCTTGAGCAGGTGGTCGAAGGCATCGCGGCGCATGTCCGTTTCAATGTGGACTCCCATGATGTGGCCGATGCCGGACATGAAGTACTGGGCTGCACCGTCGATGATGCGGAGCACAAAATAAAGCCCCGCCAGCTTGAGCACGATGCCGGCCGTCAGGGTGATGCCCACCCCCATGGCCGAGTTGGTGATGGTGCTCATGATCTTGGGCAGGATGATATCACACAGGGTGGTCAAGGCGGCGCAGAACAGGTCGAGGAACAGCACGCCCTTGTGCTTGGCAAGATAGGGCAGAAAGCGGCGGATCAGTGCGCCGCTGCTGGTGTGGTGTGCGCCGGGGTCTTGGGTGGATTTGGTTTGATTCGATTGCATGATTCCTCCTAGATTCACATTTTCTTCGTACAACCTCTCAGTCGGGCTAACGCCCGCCAGCTGTCCTCCCTTTGTCGCTTGCGCGACATCTCCCTCCGGCCGGAGGGAGTCTTTCCTAGTAGGGGAGCCTCTGGCGTATTGATGGACTAAAATCGACTGCCAAGGCCTCCCCTCATTAGGGGAGGTGGCATCGCGAAGCGATGACGGAGAGGTTTATTTCTTTGAATAATCCCGTTCGCCGTAGATGGCGGTACCGATGCGGACCAGGGTGGCACCCTCGCGGATGGCGTTCTCGAAATCGCCGCTCATGCCCATGGAAAGGGTCTGCATCTTCACGTTGGCGTAGCCGCGCTCGCCTGCGCGGACAAACAGCTGGTACACTTCGGCCAGATACCGGCGGTTCTGGGCATCGTCGCTGTTCACGGGTGGAATGGCCATCAGCCCGCACACCCGGATGTGCTGTTGGGCGGCGGCAGCATCCAGCAACGGCCACAGCTGCTGGGGCAGCACGCCGGTCTTGCTTTCCTCGCCGCCAATGTTCACTTCCAGCAGGACATCCTGCACGAGGCCCGCCTTGGCGGCTTCCTTTTCAATGGCGGCCAGCAGGTGCTCGCTGTCCACGCTCTGGATCAGGCTGGCGCGGCCCAGCACCTTTTTGATCTTGTTGGTCTGCAAGTGACCGATGAAATGGCTGGGCTTGCCGCAGTAAGCCCCGGCATCGTAGTTCGCGCACAGCTCCTGCACATGGTTCTCGCCGAACACATCAATGGGCAGCGCCGCACTGGCGGCCACGGTCTGGGCGGTGCGGGTCTTGCAGGCGGCGCACAGCTGGACCGCGTCCGGGCTGCGCCCGGCCTCACGGGCGGCGGCGGCCATCCGGGCGCGAATCTCCTCCACGGCCTGTCGCATTTCTTCCAGGGTCTTTTCTGCCATCTTCCTCAATCCTCCTCGGTATACTTTGCACGCTCGCCGCCGATGAGCTTGGGGCGGGTGCGGGCGCACAGGATGTTTGCTTCGCCGATTTTAGAAAGGCTCAGCCGCACGGGCACGGCCACCCGGCGCAGGTGCATCCCGATCAGCGTGCCGCCGATGTCGATGCCTGCATGGGCGCGGATCTCCTCCACGGCCACAGGGTCGCGGAACCGCTTCCAGCAGGTGGTGGCCCAGCTGCCGCCCGCGTGGGGGCGGGGCACCACGCACACTTCCTCCCAGCCGAAGCGCTCGGCGGCTTCACGTTCGATGATGATGGCGCGGTTCAGGTGCTCACAGCACTGGGCGGCCAGCCAGATCCCCTGCTGGGCCAGCACGGGGGCAATGCCCGCATACACGGCCTGCGCCGCTTCCAGGCTGCTGTCCTTGCCGATGTGCCCGCCCACGATCTCACTGGACGAGCAGCCCACCACGAACACCGTGCCCGGCTTCAGCTGAGCCTGTGCCAGAAGCTCGGTCACGGCCTGCCGTGCCTCGGCTTCGATCTGCTGTTTGAATGCGTCTGTCATAGTAGAACACCTCACAATATATCAGAAAGATCAAACCTTTGCACAATAAAGTGCTTTTTGGCCCAGGATGCCAAAGAACACCCGGTTCCCATCGGGGCAGAGCGCTGTGCTGCCGCCCTGGGGTTTGCCGGAAACGGCCCACAGCCTGGCCCCGCTGGCGGGGGAAACGGCTTCGGCACGGATGCCGTCAGCCGACAGGGAGAACAGGTTCTCCTGCATGGTCTGGCTCAGCCGCAGGGCGATCCCGCGCAAAAGGGTGCTGCCCGCGTGATTTTCCAGCCAGTCGGAACGGGCCCAGCGGTAGCCGATGAGGAGCGTGCCGTCGGTGTCCAGCGCCAGCGCGCCGGGGTAGCCGGGCAGGCCGCTGAAGCTGCTCCGGCAGCCCTTGCCGCCCGCAGTCAGCCCGCGGGCGGAAGCGTCCATGCTCCAGACGCAGCGGCTGCCAAGGTCGGAGACGTAAAGCGTGTTGGTGTCGGCATCCAGCGCCAGGCCCGCCGCTCCGGCAACGCCGCTCAGCACCTGCTCCACGGTGCGGGCAGCGGGGTCATACACATAGACGGCACCGGTCTCGGTGTGGGCCAACAGCTCGGTGCGCAGGGCACTGTCCAGCCCGTTTTCGGCGCTTTGTCGGCTGACCGCGGCAAAGTACACCTTGCCGTCCGGGCCTGTTTCCACAGCCGAAAGCGCACCCAGCGGGGCCCCGTCGATCTGGGTGACGACCTGCTCCACCGCAGCGCCCCAGCTGTCGTGCCGGGCGCGGCAGAGCGTGCCGCCGCCGGGGGTGAGCACGGTGAGCCACAGGTCCCCGTCGGCATCAAAGGCAAAGCCGGTCAGCTCGCCTTCCACGCTCAGGATGGCCGCATTGTGCCCGCCGTCGGTGCGCACCAGGCCGCTCGTGCGCTTTTTCAGGGGGGTGCCGTTCCAGACCGCCGCATAGATAAGGCCCTCCCGGGTGCGGATGCAGTCCACGCCCTGATACTCGCCCAGATCCCAGATCCCCTTGCGGTCGGTGGAAACTTCCACCTGTGCCGCGCCGGTGTCCGGGCAAGGGTCCGGGGCGGTGTAGGCTTTGGGTGCGGCTTCAATGGGCCGCAGCACCAGCGCCCAGACCAGGGCGGCGGCTGCCGCCAGCGCAAACACGATGCTCAATTTCTGGAACCGCTGGAGCACGGCCTCACGCTCGGCGGCCCGCTGGGCCTCCTGGGCCGCCCGGCGGCGGGCAGCGGCCGCACCGGCCCGGTTGGCACGGCGCAGCCAGCGGTCCACCCACAGCGCCGCGCTGGGGCCGACGGTCAGTGCTGCAATGAGCAGGATCAACAACAGTTCAACAAGTCCTATCCGCATGGGCAAGACTCCTTTATATCAGTCAAAAATCGGTGGCTTTTGTGTCAAAACAGTATAGCACACTTGCCCGGAAAGAAGCAACAGGCGGGTTCCGGACTTCATTTGCGGGGAAACTACCGGAGCGCCCCCTCGTGTCTGCCGGGGAGAGCAGCAGAAATTGCACCCGCACTGTTTCCAAGGCGGGTTCTGTGGTATACTAAGGCCGGGAAGGGCCCTTTTTCCAAACCATTCACTCAAACTTCACAGAATTTTCCAAATATCGTATTATGATATCCTCAGACCATCCTGTCAAATCATTCAAACGAGGAGGGAACCTCAGATGGCAAAAATTTTGATCGTTGATGATGAGCCCCGGATCCGGGAACTGATCCGGGAGCATCTGCAGTATGCGGGCTATGTCTGCGAGGAAGCGGGAGACGGCTCGGCCGCCCTTTCGCTGCTCTCCGGCGGCGGATATGATCTGGTGATCCTGGATGTGATGATGCCGTTTATGGACGGCATGACCTGCCTGCGGGAGATGCGCACCCGCCATATCAACACCCCCGTGATCATCCTGACCGCGCGGGGCGAGGAGTACGACAAGCTGGCCGGGCTGGAGGGCGGAGCCGACGATTATGTGGTCAAGCCGTTCTCCCCGCGGGAACTGGTGGCCCGCGTCAAGGCGGTGCTCAACCGCACGATGCCCCGCGCGGATGCCGCCGACAGCACCATGACCTTTGGCGAGCTGACCATTGACACCGCCAGCCATACCGTGCGTGTCGGCGGCGAGGACGTGAGCCTGACCCCCAAGGAGTTTGATCTGCTGGTGTTCCTGGCCTCCAACAAGGGCATCGCCCTCAGCCGGGAGCGCATTTTGCAAAAGGTGTGGAACTACGATTATTTCGGCGAGGACCGCACCGTGGATACCCACGTCAAGATGCTGCGCGGCCATCTGGGCAAGTGCCGGAGCTATATTGCCACGGTCTGGGGCATCGGCTACAAGTTCGACCCCGACGCGGCCCGCTAAACGGAGGAAAGGCTCAGGATGCGGCAGAAAAGCGGAGCCAAAACCGAAAAAAAGCGGAAAACAGTGGGCATCCGCGGGCAGCTGATGTGGTTTTTGTGCTTCATCTGCCTGCTGCTGCTGGGGATGTTCTGGTTTTTGTGTACCCAGCTGCTGGAGCCGCTGTATACCCGGCATATCCAGAAACAGCTGACCGAACAGGCCGATGCCATTGTGCAAAAGCTGGATTCGGCCATCGATGCGGGCGAAACGCTCTCGTACTGGGGGTTCGGCAGCCAGCTGTATGTCAACACCGAGCTGTTTGATGAACTGGGAGCCGAGATCTTTGAAAACAGCGGGATGAGCAGCTTTTGCGTGGACATCTCCGATAATACCCTGCGTCAGATCTTCAAGATCGAAAACCTCTCGTACTGCAACCTCCACCGCACCAAGCCCACCGACACCGGGGGCGAGCTGCCCAGTTACAGCACGGCCCGCGCCATGCGCCAGCTCTGCCGCGACACCGGCGGCTGTGTGCGCAAGATCAATCCGCCTACGCCCTCCGGCTCGGTGCAGCTGATGGTGGGGCGGCTGACATCGGACGGCAGCTACACGGTTCTGGTGACCACCAGCCTGATGCATATTTCCGAGGCGGGCGAGGTGATGAGTACGGTGCTGCCGCTGGCGGCGGCGCTGATCTTTGCCTTTTCCATGAGCGCGGCGTGGCTGTTCAGCGAGTGGTTCACCAAGCCTCTGCGCCAGCTTTCGGGTGCGGCCCGGCAGGTGGCCCAGGGCAATTATGCCGTACACGTGGAAACGCGCCGGAACGACGAGCTGGGCGACCTGGCCCAGGATTTCAACCACATGGCGCAGGAGGTGCAGTACGCAGCCCAGATGCAGCGCGACCTGCTGGCCAATGTCTCCCACGATTTGCGCACCCCGCTGACCCTGATCAAGGGCTATGCGGAGACCGTGCGGGACATCACGGGGGACGACAAGGCCCACCGCGATGAACAGATGAACATTATTATGGACGAGGCCGACCGCCTGACCGCGCTGGTGTCCAGCGTGATGGAGCTGAGCAAGGTGACCAGCGGCACCGAAAAGTGCGAGCGGGTCCACTTTGACATGGCCCAGCTTTGCGACGAGGTGAGCGAGCGGTACGATGCCGTGTGTGCCCAGAACGGCTGGAAGCTGGAACTGCAGCTGCCGGACGAGGAGCTGCCTGTGTACGCAGATCCGGACATGATGCAGCGGGCGCTGCATAACCTGCTGGGAAATGCCATGCACCACATCGGGTCCGACGGCGTGTTCGTGCTGCGGGCGTTCCGCTGCCCGGAGGGGGTCCGGGTGGAGGTGGAGGATCACGGCCCCGGCATCCAGGCCGAGGACCTGCCCTACATTTTTGAACGGTATTACCGCTCCCGCTCCGATGCGGGCAAGCAGGGCACCGGCCTGGGGCTTTCCATCACCAAGGCCATCTTCCAGCAGCATGGATTCCGGTTCGGGGTGCAGAGCACGGTGGGCAAGGGAACCACGTTCTGGTTCCTGATGACCGATGCCGCCCCGGACGAGAACCAGACCTGACCAGAAACAGAAAAAAGACGCTTCCGCAGAGAGATCGGCGGAAGCGTCTTTTGCTTAATCGGAAGCGGCAGAGCGGTAGATGCCAAAGGTGTTATCCGGGGCCGGCATCTCCACGCGGGAAGCGCGGTCGTTCACCTGCATCAGGATCCAGCCCATGGCGGCCAGCACCACCAGGATGATGAGCCATTTTACGGCATTGGGGAGATTTTTCATGGCAGACCGCCCTTTCTCAGTGCGCCGGGCGGCAGCGTTTGCGGGCGGCGGCCAGCAGCGCGGCGGTCTCGGCGGCCTCCGGCACACGGATCCAGTCCGGGCGGGGAGCCGCCCCTGCGCCGGTGCTGCCTGATTCGGCAAAACCGGCCAGGCTGGTGTCTGTGCGGTCACGCCAGCCGCTGAAGCCCTCCGGGGCGATGTGAGCGCCCAGGCGGCAGTCCAGCACGGCAGTCTTGCCGGTGGGCCGCCACGGACGGCCCAGGTAGACCGACCCGGCATCGCAGTCGGAGACGAAATCGCAGTCCCAGAACACAAAGCCCAGGCCGTCGGCCGGGCCGGAGGGGGCGGTGATGTAGCGGTGGGGAGCGTCTGCATTGTTCACGGTGTACACGGTACACTGCTCAAACAGGGCATCGGCCCCGCCAAAGATGTAGTCGATGTCTCCGGAAATGATGCAGTTCTGGAAATACTGCGCCGTCGGCTTGCGGGGCGAGAACTTGCGGGGGCCCAGGAAGCCGTCTTTTTCGCGCTCGGCCTCGGGCAGGGGGGCGCAGAACAGCGTGTCGGTGTTGCCCAGCAGCTGCACCCGGCGGAACACGGCATGGGTGGTGTCCACATAGGCGGCCACGGCCTGGCCCACCTCCCTGCCGGGGCCTGCGTCGTTTTCAATGGTCAGATCCTCCACGGTCAGCTCCTCGCCGCTGAAAAAGGCGGTGTAGCTGCGGAACGTGTGGGTGGGGCGGCCATCGGGGTGGGGCAGCCTGCCCGCATCGCCGAACACCAGGCGGGTGGCATCCATGCCCGCGCCGCGCAGGGTGATGCAGCGCTTTTCACACACCAGCTTTTCCCGGTAGGTGCCGGGGCCGATGGTGATCTCTGCTTCCAGATCGTAGGGGACGGCCAGCACGGCTTCCGAGATGGAAGCAAACTCGCCGGTGCCGTCCTGTGCGACGGTCAGTTTCAACATAAAAGGGCCTCCTTATCGGCAGGCCCCGTTGCGGCTCCTGCCGGAATTCATGTTCCAGTATACACTCCGATTATGAATTTTTCAATGGCCGCCTTCCAGCCGGAGCACGGCGGCGGTGATGTCGTCGGGGCGGCCGGTGCGGGCCGCACGGGCGCGGGCAGTCTCCACCAGGGTGCGGGCCAGCTGATCCGGCGGGGCGGCGGAAGCTGCCGAGAGTTCCAGCTGCTGGAGCACCCAGCCGGTGCCGTCCACCAGCAGGCCGTCCGAGACGAGCACGGCGTAATCCCCGGCAGCCAGGTGTACCACCCGGCTCTGGCCGTTCACGCCGCCCAAAATGCCGATGGGCAGGCTGGCATCGCCCACGGTCCGCGCCCGCCCGCCGTGGACCAGAAAGCCGGGAGCCGCCCCGGCCTTGAACAGCCGGGCCGTGCCGGTGTAGAGGTCTACGCTGATGAGGTCGAGGGTGGCCCCGCTCTCCTCGTCGCTTTTCAGGGCCAGCGCCACGTTCACCAGCCGGGCCGCCAGCTCGGCGGTGAACCCGGCCTTGAGCAGGCGGGCCGTGAGCTCGGCGGCCAGGTTGCCGTCCACGGCGGCGGGGCGGCCCGTGCCCATGCCGTCGCACAGGATCATCTGGGCGGCGGTGGGGCTGCAGAACTGCTGCACGGCATCGCCGGAGATGCTGCCCCTGGCGGCCGCCCCTGCAAAGCCGAACACGGCCCGCAGTGCGGGTTTTTCACAAAAGAGCAGGGTGGTCATCCCCTTGCAGGAAAGCACCTGCGGCGGGTCGAACGCCCGACGGCAGATGTGGCCCGTCTCCTGAGCCAGCGCCGCCAGTTCCGGCCCCGAAAACCGGGTGCGCGGCAGGGAAACGGCCGCCCGCGTCCGGCCCAGGTCGTCCAGTGTGACCGTGCATTCCAGCGGGGGCGAGCCAAGGCCGGCAAAAAAGGCGGCCACCCGGCCGGAGCGGTAAGGTTCCGGCGTTCCGGGGCGGCCCAGCTGCTCGCTGAGCACGCCCAGCGCGTCGGCCACGGCGCTGTACTGCTCGGTCAGGGCGGTGCGCATGGCCTCGGCGTGGACATGTGCCTCCTTGCGGCTGCGGTAAAGCGCAAACGAGCGGCTGGCGGCGGCGCAGAGCGCGGCCGGGTGGATGCAGCGGGACAGCTGGCCCGGCAGATCGGTGGTCTGCAAACTGCCGTTCTGTTCCAGCGGCAGGCGCAGAGCGTTCATCCCCTCCAGGGTGGCGGCGTGCTCCTGCTGCCAGCACAGTTCCCGCCGCCCGCAGTTGAAGCACAGGGTGTCGTGGGTGTTGTCAATGACCCAGCGGAAGCTCTCGCACCGGCGGGGAAAGGCATCGTATACCTCGTTGACGGTCTGCGCCAGCGAAGACAGGCTCTCGGCCACGGCTTCCAGCCGGGTGGCGGCTGCCGAGAACCGGGGTGCGGGGTCCGGCGGCGGGGCAGGCTGGGCCGGAACGGGAGCCAGCCACCGGCGGGGCAGCAGGGCCGTGATGAACAGCCCGGACCCGGTGCTCAGCAAAAGGCCGAAAGCGGCTCCGGGCGGCTGGGCCGCCAGCGCCCCGGTTACGCATCCGCCCGCACAGGCGGCCAGGCTCTCGATCCGCCGCCCGGGCACCAGCAAAACTGCCGCCGCTGCCCCGCAGCACAGCCCGGCAGCGGCCGGGGCCAGGGCCGGGTCTGCCGCACACAGGGCCGCCCCGGTGACGGCTGCGCAGGAAAGCGCGGCGGTGCTCTGCCCCCGGCAGCACAGCGCGGCATCCAGCGCGGCACAGAACGCCGCCCCGGCGCAGAACGGCCCGATGGACACCCCGCCCAGCGCAGCGGCCAGCGCTGCCGCCGCAAGCAGGGTGCCGGGGCCGGGCTTTTCGGGCGGGAACTGCCGCAGCCCGAACCCGACAGCCCCGGCCAGCAGAGCATCGGCCCCGCAGAACAGCACCAGCTCCACCCCGCCGCCGTCCGGCCCCAGGGCAAAGCATCCGCCGCTGACCAGCAGCGCTCCGCAGCCGCAGAGCGCGGCCAGCTTGAACTGCCCCGGCCAGAGCCACCGGGCGGCCACGGCGGCACCCACGGCGCACAGCAGGCAGACGCTGTCCAGCGAAAGCGCTCCGAACCCGTGAAGCAGGGTCCCCAGCGCCGCCCCGGCCGCGCAGGCGGCAAAGCAGTCGTCCGCAAGGCCCAGCGTCAGCCCCAGCCCAAAGGGCAAAAGTGCCCCGTACAAAACGGCCCAGCCCCCGGCAAACCCCAGCGCAAAGGCGGCACCCTGCCGCAGCGCCGGGCGCAGGGCGGCCCGTGGGGCCAGCGCCGCCGCAAAGGGATGGTCCAGGTGTGGTCTTGTGATTCCAGGCATGAAAAAATCCCCGCTTTCCGGCGGGGATCTTTTTGACGTTGTTCTGTTTCCCGCGCCTTGTGCATATACTTTAGCGCGGGGCGGGGGCGTTTTTTGTTACTGTGCGGAGAAGCGGCGGGAATCAGCAGAAATAGCGGACTTCCCCAAAGAAATTCTTCCATTTGGTGACCACTTCTTCGCTTCGGGCTTCAATAATTGCCATAATATTCCTCAGCACACGGGGCGGAATGCCGGAATTGTTATGACACAGATAGCATTTTCCGGCACGGGTGATCCAGATCTTGGTCGCATTTGCCGTGGGGGCACCCTGCGCTACATGAACATGGATCGGTTCCAGCGGCTCATTCTCGTTGGCCCAGAAATAGACCCAATAGGAGCCGATCTTAAAAACCTGCGGCATTTTCGACCCCTCCCTCCTTGGAAAATTGGAGGATTAGATGGGCAGTGGATTCCAAAAACTTCTGGTACCGGTCGATCTCCTGCGGTGTGAAACCGCTGATCTCCTGCCAGGCATAATCCGGCAGATAGCAGACCGCAGAATGAAAACAGTCTTTGGCATCCGGCTTTTCAAAATAGACCTTGACACGCTGATCCGGGAGCATTTCGGAATGGACGATCTCGGTGTTGTCGTCCAGGGTCATAAACGGATACATCATTGCGGTTCACCTCCACAGGTCCAAGGATTGCAAATCAGCCGTTCAGCTTTGCCAATGCGGCGCGGATGCGGGCCAGGGTCTCGGTGCGGCCCATCATGCAGGCAAGGTCGGTGCCGCCGCCAGGGGTGCGCTGCTTGCCGGAAAGGGCGATGCCCAGCGGGTAGAGCAGCCAGCCGTTCTTTTTGCCCAGCTCCTCGGCCTTGGCCTTGCAGGCGTTGAACACGGTGTCGCGGTCGGCAAAATCCAGAGCCTCGTCGCTCAGCACAGGCAGCAGGGCTTCCAGGGCCTCCTTGGCGGATTCCGGGGAGGTTTTTTGCTTTTTGTTGGTGTACAGGCTCAGGTCGTAATCGGGCACGGCATCAAAGAAATCCAGCTGCTCGGGGATCTCGCCCAGCACCTCGCACCGGGGCTGCAGGTTGGCACACAGCAGCTTTTTGTCGATGTCCCGATGCACGGCCCGGTCGATCCACGGCTCCGCCTTCTGCCGGAACTCCTCCGGCGACAGGCGGCGGATATATTCCGCGTTGATGGCCCGCAGCTTGAGGGGGTCGAAGATGGCGGGGGATTTGGAGATGCCGTCCGGGGTCCAGATCTTCACCAGCTCGTCCAGGCTGAAGATCTCCTGCTCGGCATACTCGCCCTTGGGGCTCCATCCCAGCAGGCAGATGTAGTTCATCACGGCATCGCTCAGGTAGCCCTTGGCCACCAGGTCCTGGTAGCTGGCATCGCCGTTGCGCTTGGAAAGCTTGTTCTGGGCATCTTTCATCACCGGCGGGCAGTGGATGTAGGTGGGGATCTCCCAGCCAAAGGCCTGATACAGCAGGTTGTACTTGGGCGTGGAGGAAAGATACTCGCTGCCGCGGATGACGTGGGTAATGCCCATCAGGTGGTCGTCCACCACGTTGGCAAAGTTGTAAGTGGGCATCCCGTCGGTCTTGATGAGGATCTGGTCGTCCATCTCGCTGTTTTCCACCTCGATGTGGCCGTACACCACATCGTCAAAGCCGGTGATGCCCTCTTTGGGGATCTTCTGGCGGATGACATAAGGCTCGCCTGCGGCAAGGCGCTTTTCCACTTCCTCCTTGGGCAGGTCGCGGCAGCAGCCGTCGTAGTGGGTCATTTCGCCGTGGGCGCGCTGTTCGGCGTGCAGCGCTTCCAGCCGCTCCTCGGTGCAGAAACAATAGTAGGCCTTGCCCTCGGCGACCAGCTGTTCGGCATATTGCTTGAACATGCTCATCCGCTCGCTCTGCACATAGGGGCCCACGGGGCCGCCCACGTCCGGGCCCTCGTCCCACAAAAGGCCGGTCTCCCGCAGGGTGTTGTAAATGACATCCACAGCGCCCTCCACATAGCGGCCCTGATCGGTGTCCTCAATGCGCAGGATGAACGTGCCGTCCTCATGCTTGGCCATCAGGTAGGTGTACAGCGCGGTGCGCAGATTGCCCACATGCATGTAGCCGGTGGGCGAGGGGGCAAAACGGGTGCGGACTTTCTTGCTGGGCATAAAAAACGCTCCTTTATATGATAGTAAGTAAAATGCGATTCCGTACCCTTTAGTTTAACCCGCGGCAGGATATTTGTCAACGCCGGAACGTGTAAAACCGGACGGTTCATTTCCTGTGTTCAAAAAGTGAAAAAGATTTGAAAAAGTATTTCACAGTTTTTGTGGAAAACTCTTGACAAAGGTATAGGGGGGGGGGTAAAGTTGTGGTATCTGGGGTTTCTATTATGTTTTGAACAGGAGGACTGTAAAAAATGAAGCTTTTTTCAAAAAAGCGCTCCCTGGCCCTGTGTGCGGCATCGGTGGCTCTTGCAGCGGCCGTTCTGCTGACCGGCTGCGGCGGCAGCGATGGCGGCGGTGGCGGCGGCGGCTCGACCCCCGCGCCCAACCCGAACCCGGTGGAACCGGTGGAGCCGGAAGAACCGAAAGAAGAAATGGACGAGACGAAAACCATCGCGGCACCCGGTGAGGAGATCAAAACCGAGGCAGTCACGATGAAAGTGGACATTGCGGATGATGTTGCGGGAAACGTGAAAGCGGATCAGAATGCCGGCGTTACCTACACCCCGTTCACGTTCAATATCAAGAACACGTCCGGCAAACGCATTGATCTGAACGAAGAACCTGTGCAGCTGCGCGCCCGCAGCATGATCGCACTGTGTGCGGACACGCAGGAGAGCACCAGCCTGGCGGACAAATTCAACAGCGGAAAACCATCCCAGAATCTGACCGTGAAGATGAACGGCGAGGATGTCCCGGCCATGGTGGAGATCCAGGTCTACAATGCCGCGGGCGTTAAGGAAAGCGGCACCGTCCTGGAAAAAGAGGGCTGGTATGCGGAGTTCGACGTTGTGGCACGGGTGCCGGACGCGGACTGGGTCAAGAAAAACGAACCCCTGAAAGTGAACTATACCCTGCCGGAGCAGAAAGACGACGAGGGCAATGTGACCGTTCAGGCAGTGAACGCAAGCTTTGCTGTGACCAGCGACGGCAAGGCCCCCAAGGCAGTGCTGACGTTTGAGGATCAGACGGCAATCGAACTTAGAGAGAATGCCTATGTCGAGTATGATGATTTCTACATAGTGAACCACCTCATCACGATCACCAACGAGGAAAACAGCGCCAGCGCGGTGGACATCTCCGGCTTTATGGGCAAGGAGGAGACGCAGGCAATGGCTGCTGCGCTCCAGACCCGCGCTACGGAGCTGGCAAGCACTGCAACGACCTATTCCGGAATGCTGAAAGCGACCGCACAGGCATATCAGGAAATATACACGAGCGGCAAGTACGGCAGCAAGGCCGTTGAGATCACCAGCGGCGCTCCCTTCGTAGCAGCGCAGAATCCGAACACTGCGAAGAAGAAGTACCTGAATCCGGGCGAGAGCGTGCAGGTCCAGGTGTCGGTCTATGTGGAGAAGAATACCAAGTGCGGCTTTACCGCAAAGTTTGACGGCAACGAGATGTTTGCCGTGAAAGACGAGGATTATAACAACCTGACGGAGGAAAACTCCACCAAGATCACCAGCGATAACTATACCAAGTCCCCGCAGATCGTGGGTCAGGTCGGTGTAAGTGACATCTGGCAGAAAGAGGGCGAGACGGCCGGTCAGCTGATCCAGGTGAATGCGCCTGTGGCAAACTCGACCAACCAAGATTTCAACGCCTGGAACACCCTGACCGCGCTGGGCATCATGGACCGCGAGAAGCTCAGTGACCTGACGCTGGCAAAGGTCCGCTCCGGCAAGGCGGCAGCAACCATCACGGCGACGGTTTCCACCAAAAATGGCAAGACCTATGCGAATCTGCCTGTGGTCGTTGCCCGCCGAAATGGTGTGGACCCGATCCTCAAGCAAGACGCGATCGACCGTCTGTTTGCATTCACCTTTGTCCCCTGCGGCGAAAGCAACGAGTGGACGTACATCACGTTCTATATGACGGTGGACGGAAAACCCGTCAATATGCTCAGTTTCCCCAACCCGAACCAGAGCACGACTCCGTCTGAACCGTCGGATGGAAAGGACATTGGCAACGGGAAGCTCTACCCCGCCATCAAGGACCAATCCCAGAGCAGCCCGGCGAATATGGTCCTGTACAATGGCAACTATCTGGCCATGTCCGGCTATGTCAAGAACCGTAGCGTTGCGAACTGGATCGGCGTGGAAATGGCTGTGGTGAACGCCAGCGATACCGGAGCAACATTCCCGCTGGAAAACGCGTATGTTTCCGGAAGTCAGCAGTCGTACAGGTATGAAGATTCCCAATACCTGACGATCGAGGGCAGCAGCGAGAAAGTCCAGGTGCTGACGTTTGTTTCTGGTACATCGGCGGACGCTCTGAGCGTTAACGATCGAGCTTTGATTCATGTCACGTTCAGCGTGCCGGAGGGCTGGAGCGAAGTGATCCTGCGCTACACGTTCCCGGATGGCAGCTATGCACGCTTCCGTCTGACCGTGAACGATGAAATGAAGGACAGCTCCGGCGGCGATTCCGGCTCGGACGGCAGTTCCGGCTCTGGCAGCGGTTCCGGCTCTGAAGAAGATAAGGATACCACCTCCGTGATGGATGCGTATTCCAGCGACAGCAGATGGGCCTGGGAGGAAGAAACGGATTACCTCACGGATAAACAGCTGAGCAATGCATGGGTTGTGATGCATTATGTGGGCCTGAAGAATACGTCCGAAGATACTTCCCTGCGGCTGAAAGGCACTGTGACCGAGAGCCAGATCGAAGCATACTGCAACCAGTATGTGGAGGATCACATTGACCAGACCTATAAGGGCGGAGATGTGAACGGCGAGCAGGATCCGGACCGGCTGGCCGCTGTACAGGCCGCAGCACTGTATGCCGCAGTCGAGCAGTATGCGGATACAAACATCAAGGCTGTTGTGGACGGCAAGGAATACCCCGTTGTGATCCTGATGGACGATCCGGACTGGAAGTATGGCCCGATGTCCCGGAGCATCGTGCAGCTGCTCACGGTGCTGCCGGATGCTGCAAAAAATAAGACCGTGGCCTATACGATCAACGGTCAGACCATTCAGACCAAGACCTACGGCGATGCCACGGCAACCGACGCGCTGCGTGCCGGACTTGCCAACCTGCGCCGTGCAGTGGCGAAATAACCCCTTTTTGAGCATGGTTCTGAAATAAACCCCAAAAAGATGCCCGGCGGTGGAAGCTGCCGGGCATTTTTTGTGGTACTTGAAAAAACGGAAATGTTTTTTGTCGAAACCGCGCACAATGATTGACGAAAGAACGGTTTTCCTGTATACTGAAAAGGAAGCACTGGCACAATTTTCCTGTTGGGTTCGGGAGCGGGATGCGCTCCGGGAAAGCAAGGGGGAGAATCGCAGCCGGAGCATCGGTTAACCTGGTAAAAGGAGAAGGATAGACGATGAAAAGCACTGGTATCGTCCGTGGGGTAGATGGTCTTGGAAGGATCGTTCTGCCCAAAGAGCTGCGCACCAGCATGAAGCTGGACAACGATGCAAAGCTGGAAATTTTTGTGGATGGGGATGAGATCATCCTCAAAAAGTACCGCCCCACCGGCAGCTGTGATTTCTGCGGTGAGGTGGACAGCAACGCCGCACAGTATGCGGGCTACTGCATCTGCTCGGCCTGCCGCAAGAAGATCGGCGCAATGTAACAAGGATGGAGAACTGCGATGAGCAAGATGGTTGATTTCACCCTGCCGTCCACGGCACCGGGCCGGACGCTGCACGCATTTTACTGTGAGCCGGACGGCCCGGTGCGTGCGGTGGTTCAGCTTTCGCACGGGATGGTGGAGTTCATTGACCGGTACAAGCCGCTGGCGGAATCACTGGCCGCCCGGGGCATTGCAGTGACCGGAAACGACCATCTGGGCCATGGCGGCTCCATCCGCACCAAAGCCGATTACGGCTACTTTGCCCAGCCGGACGGCAACCGCGCCCTGCTGGACGACCTGCACCGGATGACGGAGTTTGCAAAACAGCGCTGGCCCGGTGTGCCCTATTTTTTGCTGGGGCACAGCATGGGTTCCTTTTACGCACGGCAGTATCTGTGCGAGTGGGGCAGCGAGCTGGAGGGTGCCATCATCCTGGGCACCGGCTTCCAGCCCAAGGCGCTGGTGCGGCTGGCAAAGGGGGTCTGCCGCGTGCAGGCCGCCCTGTTTGGCTGGCAGTACCGCAGCAAGCTGGTGGAACGGCTCTCGTTTGCGGGGTACAACAACGGCCTGGAGGGCCGCACCACCCACGACTGGCTCAACCGCGATGCCGCCGAGGTGGACAAGTATCTGGCCGATGAGCGCTGCACCTTTACGTTTACGGTAAACGCCTATTACAGTATGTTCAGCGGCATCCTGCGCCTGCATGACCCGGCCTTTGTGGCACAGGTGCCAAAGGACCTGCCGCTGCTGTTCCTGGCCGGAGATGCAGACCCGGTGGGAGAGCGCGGCAAAGGCGTGGAGCGTGCGGTGCAGAGCCTGCGGGATGCCGGGGTGCAGAACATAGAAGTCAAGTTCTACCCCGGTGCCCGGCACGAGCTGCTGGTGGAAACGAACCGCCAGGAAGTGTTTGCGGATATCGCAGGCTGGATCGAAAAGCAGCTGTAACAAAAACGGGACTGTCGTGCAGGCAGTCCCGTTTTTGGTTGGAAAACATTCAGTTTTTGGCGTTCGGCTTTGCCCAGCCGTCCACGGCGGCCACCAGCGCTTTGCCGCGGCGGCCCAGCAGTTTCGGCAGCAGGATCCGGGCCATGGCCCACACCCCGGAAAAGTTGAACAGGATGATGGCGGCGGTGAACAGGCCGGTCCACAGGCCGTAGAGCGGGGGCTCGGCCAAAAGCACAAAGGCCTCGGCGGCCAGGGCCGCAAAGTTCAGCACCACCCGCAGCGGGTGGATGGACATGCCGATCATGTTGTGGGCATCCAGCGCACGCAGGGTGAACACCAGCCCCAGCCCCAGGAACGAGGCGTAAGTGGCACCCACAGGCCCCCACCACTTGATGAAGAAATAGTTCATCAGGCAGTTGCTCACCGCACCGGACAGCATGGTGAACAAGCTGTGGCTGGATTTTTTGTTCACAACGTAGACACTGTTCAAAAACTGGTTGTAACAGCTGCAGGTGGAAGCCAGCGTCAGGAACGGCACAAAGTGCCAGGCGTAATAGTAGTTGGACTTCATCACATGCATCACGGGGCGGCACAGCCAGATGATGCCCGCCGCGCAGCAGAACAGCACGCTGGAATAGGTGCGGAAGATCTTGGTAAAGAACCGGGCGCGGCCCTCCTCCTCCGTCACGGCGGAAAGCTGCCAGGCATCGTAGAAGATCAGGCCCAGCGTGGTCAGGATGGTGGGCAGGAAGTAGCCGGTGGAAAGCAGGCCGCTCCAGGCATCGCCGCTGTGGCCCTCCAGCCCGCTGCACATCTCACGCACAAAGAACAGGTCCGACGCGTTGATGACCCAGAAACTGATCTGAGCCGGGATCATGGGCAGCGAGAAGCGGAGCATCTGCTGCCACAGGTTTTTGTTCAGGCCTTTCAGCTCCACATAGTTCCACAGTTTGCCGGTAACACACAGGAACAGCACGCTGACAAAGTCGCCGCTGATGATGGCCAGCAGGTAGCCGTTGGCACCCCACCGGAAGCCCACCAGATACAGCACATAGAACATCAATGTGGCAAAGGTACACAGGATGCCGTCCACGGCCACCAGCTTGTTCCACTGGCGGCTGCGCACGAACTGGGTACACAGCGTGCGCAGGCAGCTCATCAGAACGTAGAGGTAGATCAGCATTCCGTACTGCGCCATGTCGGGCAAGAACTGCGCCAGCGGCCAGCACAGCACCAAAAGGCCAAAGCCGCCCAGGATGGTCAGCAGGCCGTTGGTGAACACCTGCTTTTCGCTGTTGCCCTTGTCCAGGCCAAAGCGGATGATGGCGTTGGACATGCCCATGGACACAAACGGGATGAGCAGGTTTGCATACTGGCTCAGGATCTTGGAAAGGCCCAGATCGGAGATCTCGGCCATGGCGTAGGTCAGAAACGGCTGCACCAGCAGCGTCAGCAATTTGGACGAAAAGCTGGAAATGGCAAAGATCAGGGTGTTTCCGGCCAGCCGGGAATACTTGTCGCCGCCGGAAGGTTTCTTTTCACGTTCCAAAGGAAATTTCACTCCTTGATAGTTTTGAGATATGTTCCCGCGATGAAAAACCTCCCACTTTGGGGGAGGTGCCGCCGTAGGCGGCGGAGAGGGTGAGGATGCTGACAAAAAGCTGCCACACAGCGATAGGCACATCTCTTTGAAAGAGCGATGCTATCACAGTGCTTGTGGCACTGACTCTGCCCGGCTCACCCTCTCAGGCGCTGCGCGCCAGCGCCGGGTTGCGGCACCCAGCATCCGCTTCGTGCCTTGGCGGCACTCGCGTCTTGCTGGCCGCTGCCCCAACAACTCCTCCCTGTTTCGGCCGCAGGCCGCGGTCGTCGTCGTTGCTCCCAAAGGGAGAGCTTTTGACGAGGTGGGCAGGCTACTTTAACAGCTCCCTCCGCTGCTTCCAGTCCGGCAGCAGCTTCTCTACCTCGGCCCAGAACGCGGGGCTGTGGTCAGGCACCAGAAAGTGACAATACTCATGCACCACCACATAGATCTGTGCGGCGGGGGGCATATTGTACAGCTGCAGCGCAAAGGTGATCTGCCGCTTGGCAGGCACACACACGCCCCAGCGGCTGGTCATGCTGCGCACCTTGATGGCGGGCGGCCGGCCGTCCAGCACCCCGGCAAAGGCCGGGTAGACTTTTTCGCTCAGGGCGGTAAAATGAGCCAGTGCCTCGGCCTTTTCCGGCAGGGGGCGGCAGTCCACCCGCGCCTGTCGGGCCGCCAGCCGGGCGCGGGAATGCGCGATCCAGTCGGCGTGTTCCAGCACAAAGCGGTCGGCCGCCTCCCAGCTGGTGCGCAGGGGGATGCTCACGGCCACGGTGCCGTCGCGCCGCACCCGGAGGTTCAGGTTTCTGACCCGGCGGCGGGCGGCTTCATACAGGATGCCGCCTGCACAGCGCTGGGTCACTGCCGGTGTGCGGGGCACCGGAGCCATTCCTCCACCGGCAGCTGGGCCAGCACGACCGCGGCAAAGATCAGCACGCAGCCAAAGCCCTCCCGCAGGGTCAGGGTCTGGTGGAGCACCAGCCAGCCGCCCAGGGCGCTGAACACGCTTTCCAGGCACATGATCAGGCTGGCAATGGCGGGGTTCAGGTCTTTCTGGCCCAGGATCTGCAGCGTATAGGCCACGCCGCTGGAAAGCACGCCGCAGTAGACCAGCGGCAGCAGATTGGCACCAAAATCGGCCAGGGTGGGCGTTTCAAACAGGAACGCCGCAGCGGTGCTTTCCGCCGCTACGACAAAAAATTGTAGCAGGCTCAGCCGCACGCCGTCCACCATGGGGGAGAAATGGTCCACTGCCATGATCTGGAAGCTGAACAGCACGGCGCAGCTCAGCAGGATCCAGTCGCTGGATTCCATGCCGCCAAAGCCGTTTTTCATGCACAGCAGGTAGAGCCCGCCCACAGCGATGACCATGCTCAGCCAGAGCCGGGCACTGCCCCGCCGCCCCAAAAACAGCCCGAACACCGGAACCAGCACCACATACATGGCGGTCAGGAACCCGGCCTTGGCCGTGGAGGGGTTGAGCGTAATGCCGATCTGCTGGGCAGCCGAGGCCGCAAACAGCAGCGTGCCGCAGCACCCCCCGGCCCACAACAGCGTTTTGCGGGAAGCGGGGTCCTTTGGCCTGCCGCCGGGGATGCCCTGACGGCTGCGGATGGCATCAAAGGCGCGGACCGTGGGCAGCAGCACCAGCACGGCCAGCCAGCTGCGCCCGGCCAGAAAGGAGTAGGCCCCCATGCCGGAACCCGCGCTCTGGGCCACAAAAGCCGTGCCCCAGATGAACGCGCAGAGCATCAGCATGAGGGAATGTCTGGTTTGTGTGTTGTGCATTCAGGCGATCCCCTCCACTTTCAGCAGGCCGTACAGGTAGTAGCGGCTGGAATCGTAGGAGATGGTCAGCCGGTAGCTGGCATTGGGGTCCAGGCCGCCGATGTCGCAGTGGTAGTTCTGGCCGTCGGTCGTGAAATAGAACGTGGTGTTATCCACATACTGGGTGCCGCCGTCCACCTTGCGCCAGAGCGAGACCTTGAACTTCTGTACGCCCTCGGCCGTGCCGCAGCCGTACACGCTGATCATCCCGTTGGGCGCAGTGAAGTAATCGGTCTGGCGGGTCCAGATGCCGTTGAACACGATGTTCAGCGCCCCGTTGGCGGTGGCGGTGGCATACTTGGCCGAGGTGTCGGCGATGCCGTCGATCATCAGGGGGTCCGTGCTGGGGGCGGCCCACTGGGTGGTGTCCTCCTCCTGGACCTCGTTGGAAGTGCCCAGGATCTTGTGGGCGATGCCGGTCAGGGTGCTTTTGCAGCCGGTCAGCAGCAAAGCGGCCAACACCAGCGCCAGGGCAAGGGCAGCGATTTGTTTTGTTTTTTTCATGGCTTTTTGATCCTCAAATACTGGAAAGCAGAAGATGCGATATTCTTACATGGATACCATAGTATACCGCATTTTTTTCCTGCTTACAAGAGAATTGCACGTCATTCCCCGTTCTGCGCGGCCAGGGCGGCGCATTCGGCGGCTGCAAGCTCGGTCTGACCGGGGCCAAACAGGGAGCCGGAGCGGTAAAGCGCCCAGCCCACGGCTCCCCAGGCGCGCAGATCGGCAGCCTGGCGGGCCAGGGCGCTGCCGGTACACCACTGGCTGAGGCTGTCGGCATTGGCCCCGCCGTCGCCGGTGCCCACGCGGTAGGCTCCCAGCCCGAAATACAGGGCCACGCCGTCGGTGCGCGGCATAGCCAGCCACTCCGGCACGATGTGCTCAAAGGCAAAGCGGGCGCTGCCCGATTGCAGACGGTAGCCGTAGCCCCAGTAGACCTGCGGGCAGAGGTAATCCACCACGGCATCCTCCCCGGCGGCGGTGAGCCAGGCGGAGATGTCGCTGTACTGCTGGTCCCGGTCATTGTCCGGGTTGCCCTGGGGGCTGATCCCGAACCGCAGGGTGGGGTCGGCGGCCTTGACCGCATCGTGGGCCGCTTTGACCAGGGCGGTCACATTGCCCCGCCGCCAGGCGGCAAGGTCTGCTGCGCCGCTGGCCGCGAACTGGGCGGCATCCAGCGCGGGATCGGTGGCGGGGTAGAAGTAATCATCAAAGTGGATGCCGTCGATGGCGTAGTTCTGCACCAGCTCGGCCACGCCCTGCACCACATAGGCGGCGGCTTCCGGAAGGGCGGGGTTCAGGTAGACCCCGTCGCCCACGGTACACAGCCACTCCGGATGGGTGTGAACGAGATTGTCCTGCGCAAGGTTCGGCGGCATGGCGGCGGAGCTTTTCAGCCGGTAGGGATTGATCCACGCTTCCAGCGAGAGGGCGCGGGCGTGGGCCTCGGTCAGCAGGACATCCAGCGGATCAAAGCCGGGATCCTGCCCCTGCACGCCGGTACACAGATGGCTCCAGGGAAACAGCCGGCTGCGGTAGAGCGCATCCCCGAACGGCCGTACCTGGGCCAGCACCGTGTTCAGCCCCAGCGCGGCATACTGGTCCATCAGGGAGGCAACCCCGGCCCGGAACGCCGCTTCCGAGGAAAAATCCATCGCGGCCCATTCGAGATAGCTCAGCCAGACGGCCCGCCACTCGCTGGCGGGCAGGGCCGGGTTTGGGGCGGTGTCCCCCGCCGGGTCCGTGGGCCGGGCGGCAGGCTGCGGGATGCGGCGGCGGAGAAAAAAGGCCCCGGCTGCGCAGCACGCACCGCCAAGGCCCGCCAGAAAGACCCGCCGCCCGAACCTCCGCCGATGCCGGGGCGTGCGGCGGCGCTGGGTCACGGCTGCTCCTCCTGCAGCTTATACAGGCTCAGGGCGGCCCAGCCGCGCGCACAGGCCAGCAGCACCCAGAGCAGGTTTGCCCAGAAGCGGAGGGTGGTCATGCCGCCGTAGACGGTCAGCAGCACAAAGAACAGGTGGAGCACCTCGGCACCGCCCACCAGCTGCAGCTGGCGCTGGATGGGGCGGCCGTGCTGGTACTCAACGGCAAGCAGGGCGGGCCAGACCAGCGCCGAGCAGAGGTACGCGGCCCAGCCGTTGATGACATAACTGAGCATCAGCACCACGAACACACCGAAGTAATTGCGCTTGTCCTTGGGGTCGGAGCCTTTGCGGGCTGCCAGGAACAGCACCGAGATTCCGGTGATGCAGAACGCCACCATCTCCAAAAACGAAAAATCCATCCCGCCCAGCACGGCAAAGCCGTTGAGCATCGAAGCGGCTGCGGCGCACAGCAGGAAAAAGTACCAGGTCTTTTGGGTGAATTTGAGCTTCATAAAGAGTCCCCTCCGGAAAAATTTTGGAATGTTTCAAGTATTATAACACAATTCCGTGCAGGTTGTGTTACAATAAGGAAAACTTGACCCAAAATTCCGGGAGGATACCGATGAACACTGTGATCTCCATTCTTCTGCTTGCGGCGGCCCTGGGGGCCATCGTGCTGCTGCTGACCCGGCGGGAGAACACCCGCCGCAGCCAGTATGGCCCCAGCGGGCTTTCCGAGTTCCGTACCGACCTGCCGCTGGACGACTGCTTTGACCGGCTGGATGAGCACAGCCCGGACGATGTGTTTGCCTACGAGTGCCGCCGCGAGAACGACGGCGGGTTTCTGCTCCACCTGACGCTCCACCAGCCCACCCGGCAGCCGCTGGATACCCTGTATACCCTCCGCCTGGACCCCGGCCGCCAGACCATCGTCACCCTGATCTTTCTCCGCGAATCCTTTGGCTATAAGGAGCCGCTGTTCCCCCAGGAGATGCTGGACGAATTCATGCAGCAGAAGTTCCAGGCCCGCCGCACAAAATAATTTTGGTAAAGTGCTTTCCATTTGACCTGATTTTTGCTATACTTATCCGTGTGCCCCGCCGCACCGGGGCTTTCCGGGCCAGTAGTTCAGTCGGTTAGAACTCCCCGCTCATAACGGGGTTATCGCGGGTTCGAGTCCTGCCTGGCCCATAAAAAGACACCCGCAAGGGTGTCTTTTTTATTTGGGCCAGGCAGGACTCGAACAACACGGCCCTGCGCAGCAGGGCAACAAACAGCCCGGTGGGCTGTTTGTTAGTGTGCGGGTCCTGGATCGGTAGGAATGTCTACCAAGAAAGATGCGGGTGTCTTTTTTATTTGGGCCAGGCAGGACTCGAACAGCAGCGGAGCCGACTGCAACGACGACGAGCGCCGCCAGCGGCGGAAGCAGCGAGGAGTTGTTGGGGCCGCGGCCAGCGATACGCAAGCAAAGCGCAGCGGATGCTGGGTGCCGCAACCCGTCTGCCTGCGGCAAAGACTTCCCCCGGCCGGGGGAAGATGTCGCATAGCGACAAAAAGGGGAACACAGGGAGGCGAGGCTGGGGCCGCGTTCTGATTTTTCAAGGCCCCGCCGAGGGGCTGCGGAAAAATCAGCAAACGCAACCCGTACAGGCCGATAGGGCTTAACGGCAACTGCTACTTCGCGGGTCCTGGATCAGTAGGAATGTCTACCAAGAAAGATGCGGGTGTCTTTTTTAACGTTCAAAAAATACGAAGCTGCGGCATTACGGGCGTGAATTTTGCAGCCTCACGCCTTTCCCGCCTTTTGAATACGCCTGCGATATCGTCCGAATACTCAAAATATTGAGAGGGAAAGTCATATTTTTTCACAACGAAAAAGAGCGTACACTCGCTTTTCTCACAACCTCAAGAGTAAAACATTGCTCTGACACAATGTCTCAATATTGCATTTCTGATTGATATGAAGTAATATTATAAAGAGCTATTGTGTTTTTGTGAGAAATCAGCGAATTCGTTATAAAGGTGGAAAGATGCCTGACAAAATGATTTTGCCGAGGCACAACGAAAATGATTTGCTGTGCCTCCCGAAAATACTTTTCAAGCTGCATGGCCGAGTAGATCGCAGGTCTGCATGACGTTTCATTTTTAATAAAATCAGGCGAATGAAGGAGAGATCGATTTGCAGCAGCTACTGCAAACACACCTGCGTCCATGGTCAACGAAACAGATCCTTATTTTTCTTCTGTTTGTAATTGCGGTTAATCTATGGCTCCGCTTTGCGGTTCGCACAGGCCGCATTCGCCGCAAACAGATCGCCAGCATGATCCTGTTGGAGTTTTATATGGCGCTTGTTTACTCCTCCACCGTATTTACCCGGCAGCCGATGGAGCGGCACTTACAACTGGTGCCTCTTGCTGTGTGGAAAGCAGCCTTTTGGGGCCACAGCAGGGATGCTCTGATGGATGGTCTTCTGAATATTATACTTTTTCTTCCAATCGGGTGGCTGTTAGTCACAGCCTGCCGACGAACCCGCCAGCTGCCACGGCTGGTTCTTTGCGGAACTGCATTTTCTCTTTTTATTGAGGCATCCCAATTTATTTTTCATCGCGGATTCAGTTCGGTGGATGACCTGCTCAACAACACCGTCGGCTGTTTGCTTGGCGTTGCAGCAAAAAAGTTGGTACAACGGATCATGAACGAGACGTAAAAAGCAAAGGAATGTGTAATTTATGACAAAATTGACGATGAGCCAAATGACCGTAGCCGTGATGGTTTTTCTATTCGTGCCGGGAATTTTGCTGTTATATTTTTCTCCGGATGTGCTCACCCTTGCGTTTATCGCCGTCATGGTGCTGCTGTGTGCGGTCGGCACGGTCATCGCCTTGCTTCCTCTGATCCGCTATGGGATCGGTTTTCATGAAGCCTATCAAAGAATCGAGCATCTTCGGGCGGTCCAGCCGGATGAGCTGTGGGGGGCACTTCTTCAAAGCGAGAGTTTGTTTCAGGTCCCGGACATGGATGATATTTTTTACGACTATAAACTTACCGTAGAAAAGGAACGGAGGGAGCAAAAGGCAGAACAGATCGACCTTGAGGATCTGTTGAGCGCGCAATATATCGACTTGAGAACATGGAAAGGCGTTGTGCAGCAGATCCCGAACACGCAGACTGGTATTGGCATTCTGGGCACCTTTGTCGGTTTGCTGGCAGGTATCGGCAATATTGGTTTCAGTTCTGCCGAAACCGTCGTCACCAGTGTGCAGTCGCTGCTGAGCGGCATCAATATTGCATTTTACACTTCCATCGCCGGTGTCATTTTTTCGATTCTGTTCAACATGGTTTATAAGACGATCCTGAATATGGCTCGGCGGGAAATGGAGCTGTTTTATCGAGAGTTTCACACTTATGTGCGTCGCCGTGCAGAGGATGTTGAAAAAGAGCAGCAGCATATTTTTCAAAAGGAGATCCTTGACTATCTGCACGATATGAGGGAACGTGAGCTTCTCAATCTGTAAAGGGAAGAGAAACGGAACGAGTTATGGCAAAAAAGAATGCATACAGAATAGAAGAGGAAGAAGTCAGCTATTGGAAAACCAGTCTGGATGCCGTGCTGGGGCTGCTGTTCATCGTTCTGCTGATCCTTGTTCTGCTGGCGATGTGGTTGGTCAATCCGGAGGTCGATGACAAAGGGCTGGCAGATTCGGAAGGAACTTACAGTGATACCGGCACAGGAGAGTATAACAACCATGCAGGCGAATGGACTTCTCATGGAGGCGGCTACGCGGAAAACAACAATAGCAGCGGCGGCGGTGGCGGCGGTGGAAAAACGGACCCCACCGAATTTACCGGCATTGGATTTTCAGATTATAACGGCAGCGGAAAATGCGCGATCCTTGTTATGGTGCGTGATGCAGAAACCGGGCGTTTGATCGAGGAGAAAGATGTTACATTCACTTTATACAATACCCTCACCGGTCTCACACGGCTTTACACCTACTATCCGCAGCAGATCCAATATGACGACTTCAAGACCACAGAGAAAGGCCAGTTCTTTCTCCCGGAAAAAATCACGGATGGAACCTATTATTTCCATGAAATGACAGAACCCAAAGGCTACGATGCAGCGGACGATACCTATTTTACGGTGAATCGTGATTATGATTGGAATGAGCCGCTGAATGTGTATATTGACCTGATGCCTTGTCAAAACACCATTCCGATCCTGCTTACGGATTCGGATACCGGCGCAGGCGTATCGGGTTCTCAGTTTCAAATCATTGCGGCAGAAGACATCGTTACGATGGATGGAACGACCCGCTATAAAAAGGGCGAAGTGGCAGATACCATCACAACGGACACCAACGGCTGTGCAGAAAGCAAACCGCTTTACCTTGGACAATACATCATTCACCAATCCGCAACGCCAAAAGGCTATGTTATGGTGGATGACAAAACGGTGGAAGTGGCAAAAAAGGATGTCCAGAAAGATACCACGGAGGAGCTGAGTACCCAGCAGACAAGGGTAACGCTTACTTTGAGCGATGAGCTGGAGGCAAACATCAAGCTGGAGGGCGTTTCCTTTGAGCTGACCAGCGATCGTGGAGACCGTCAGCGAGCCGTGACAGACGAAAATGGTACGATCTCCTTCACCGGGTTGGACAAACGCGCCAATTACACCTTGAAGCAGATAACGCGGGCCGAGGACTATCAGCTGGCGAACGATCCCGTTGAGTTTTTGGTAGATGCCACAGGCCGGATCGAAAGTGAGCCGAACCTGGCTGTGGAGCTGACGAACCGCACGCTCCGCATTGAAATCACCGTTAAGGATGCGTTGCTGGCTCATGTGGTAAATGGCCATGAAATGACGCTCTACAACATGAACGGTGAGATCGTAGGCAGTTGGAACTCTGCATACAAGAACTATATGTTCAAGGGGCTGGATGTTGGCACCTACATCATTACAGACAACCAGAATCCCAACAAGCGAACGCAAATCAATGTCATCGACACCGTGGATATTCAGCGTGAAGTCTATCGGATCTGGACCAATGTTGATACGGTGATCGTAATCGCTGCTGTTGTGAGCGTGCTTTTGATTTTTGGCATTGTCGGATGGATCTTTCACAAGAAAAGAAACGTGAGAAAAAATACAGATGGATAATGGACGTAAAATTAAGGTCAAAGACCTGGTCTATATGTTGCGGAAACAGCGAAAGGTCATCCTTTTGCTTGTGGTACTTGCAACCGTTCTGGGCATTGGTCTGACTGCTCTTTCTTACTATTTATCTGGCACGGAAACCATCAATAAGATCACAGCGTCCTTTGCCGTAGTGGCAGAAAACGGACGCGGAAATTATTCTTCCAACAATTCTACCCCTCAATCACAAGACATTTACCTTGCAGAAAACATGGTAGAATCGGTGATGTATGTCTGTACCAGTGATACCGTACTGGATCAGGTCGTTTCCAACCTTGGATTGTTTGGCGTTACAGCCGACAGTATCCGAAATGCCCTGACGATCACCCAGTATAAAACAACGCAGATCATTGAGCTGACGTTTTATTGGCAGTACCCCAACGAGGGAGTCAATATCCTGACCGAGATCACCAATGTGGCACCGGATATTCTGGTCAAGACCTTAGGGCTTGGCAGCGTAACGGTCGTAAATCAAGCCAAGGTTGCGATGGTGGAGCAGCGCCCGAATATTCGATATCTCACGGGCGCGATCGTCATTGCGATCGCCGTGGGGCTTATTTACAGCTTTTCTTCCCTCTACATTCACCCGACACTGGTGGACACGAAAGAGGTCCACCGCTTGTTCGAGCTGGATGAATTGACGGAACTGCCACATGATGCGCTCATCTCCCACAGCGGCGGTCGCCTTTCCGCACTGGATGCAAAGGCATCTTCCAACCTCTATCGGGATAGTATTGACCGTGCAATACACATTCTCAACTACACCTTGCAGGGACAGGAAGGCTGCCAGTGTCTTTTCGTAACATCGTCCATGGCTGGCGAGGGAAAAACCGGGATCGTTGCGTATCTGGGCATCGGATTTGCCCGCATGGGAAAACGAGTGCTTCTGATCGACTTGGATGTGAAAAATCCGAGTTTGAGCGGCGTTTTTTTGCACAAGCCCCAATATGAACATTCGCTGAACGCAGCAGTAAACGATGACATTCCGGCGATGGATGCGATCGTTCCTCTGGAGCATAATCTGGATCTCGTGCCCACACGGCTGGAGAAAAAACGCATTATGATCGATCGCCGTCTGGGCGACATCATAAATCTTTTCAAAGAAAACTATGATCTGATCTTAATTGACACCGCCCCGGTCGGTCAGGTTGCAGACACCATGCAGACCAGTCAGATCACGGACAAAGCGCTGTACATCATTCGCTATGATACCGTCTGGATCGATGTGATCCAAGACAACATTGAGCGGCTTCAGAAAACCGGTGCCCACATTCTTGGCTGCATCATCAATGATGTGGACAAGGCAGGCAACACCACGTATTATTATCAAACCTACGGTTATGGCTATCATGGTTCGAGAGCCACCAAGCCTCCGAAAAACATTCCGGCGGTAATTCCGGCGGTAAATGAAAAGGCGGAGGCAAACGAAGACAGCCAAGAGCTTCCGCCTGTTCTGCCCAAGGAACGGAAGCCGAAAGAAAAGAAAGAGAAAGAGAAGAAACGCAAGCCTGCTTTCTCTTTCCTGAAGAAACAACCACCATCAAAACACTAAAAAAGCGCCCAAAGGGTCAGGAGATGATAAAAATGAAATTCAGCAGCGGAGTCAACGAAGAAGTCTTTCAAATCGTTTCGATCGGGCTTGCTGCGGTTGTGCTGCTGATATTTCTGGCGGTTCTTGTCAAGCGCTTCCGAAAAAAGAAGGATAGGCGAAGAACATCCGTGGAATCGGATGGCTTGCCCAAGGAAGAAACCGCGGACCCTCTCGAAACACTTCCGGATACCCCGGAGCAACACACGCAAATGGCGGCACAGTTGGCACAGAGGACGAAGGAGATACGAAGTCTTCAGGCAAAATGCGAGTGTTTGGAAAAAGAGCTGGTGGAGTTGAGAAGCCAACAGCAGGGCCGGATCATCCGGGCAAAAGCAACTTGTACGGCATCGGATGAAAGGAAACGGATCCTCGTTGTGGAAGATAACGAGAAGACCCGGAAGGAAGCAGTCGATATTCTGCGAAAGCTGGATTATAAAGTCGAAACATCTGCAAATGGGTACATTGCGCTGCAAATGCTTCGGGAATCCGCACCCAAATATTATGACCTGATCCTCATGGATGCCATCATGGAGGATATGGACGGCTATGAAACGGCCCTTAAAATCCGGCAGATGGACAGAACGGATCTGCGACGGCTTCCCATCGTAACAATGTCCGCAAATACATTTGAACGAGAAGCCTGTCTTGCAAAAGAAGCACATATCGCTGGAACGATCGCAAAGCCATTGAATGCGCAGCAGATGGAACGCACCGTGCGGAAATTTCTTCCATTTGATGCCGAGACCTTCAATTACATCATCTGAACCACACCAAGGAGACGTTGAAAATGATTCAGACAACGGACGGCGGCGTGTTGGCATTGATCGGAAACACGCCGCTGATTGAACCAAAACGCTTTGAAAAAGCATTGGGGCTGCGCGCGAGACTTCTGCTCAAGATGGAAAATTTCAATCCGACCGGAAGTGTAAAAGACCGTGTTGCGCTTGCCATGATCGAGGATGCCGAAAAATGTCATAAGCTGAACAAAAAGTCCATCATCATAGAGCCTACATCCGGCAATGCCGGAATTGCGATCGCTTCCGTAGCAGCCGCCAAGGGGTATCATGCCATTATTACCATGCCAGAAACCATGAGCGTTGACCGCCAGAAGCAAGTATCCGTATTCGGTGCAGAGGTGGTCCTGACAAAAGGCTCCTTGGGCATGAAGGGGGCTGTTCTGGAAGCAGAACGACTCGCTGGAGAACTGCCGAACGCATGTATTTTGCACCAGTTCGAAAACCCGGCCAATGTGGAAGCGCACCGACGCACAACGGGCCCTGAAATATGGAAGCAGACCAATGGCAGCGTTGACATTTTTATCGCCGGAGTCGGCACAGGCGGCACGATCACAGGCGTTGGCGGTTATCTGAAAGAACAAAATCCGAACATCAAGGTGATCGCCGTTGAGCCTGCTGGTTCGCCTGTCTTGAAAAAAGGAGTAGCCGGCATTCATCGCATCCAAGGGCTTGGCTGCGGGTTTGTCCCCAAGATTCTGGACACATCCATATACGATGAAGTCTATGAGGCGAATGATGCAGAAACCTTCGAGATCGTCCGTCGGATCGCGCGGATCGAGGGATTTGTGCTGGGGATCTCGTCCGGCGCAGCATTGAATGCTGCCGTGGAGATCGCTCGCCGCCCAGAAAATCAAGGAAAAACCGTTGTCGCACTCATGCCGGACGGTGGAGATCGTTATTATATTACGTCGCTGTTTGGCGATGAGTAGGATGTAAAAATGTGGAGGGGGTTACGCTTTGGACGTAACAACGCAAAGGATTCCATTCTGGCTCTCGAAGCAGCAGAAACGATACCGGGCCGTCAAACGGATTGCGGATACGCTGCTGGCGCTGCTTGCTGTTCTGGTACTGTTTCTGCCGTTTGCCTGCATCACATTCGTGATGAAACTGGCAAATCCCGGAGAAAGCGTTTTCTTTCTGCAAGAACGAATCGGAATGAATGAAAAACCTTTTTATATGGTGAAATACCGCACCATGCGGGCTTTTACGCCGAAAAACATTCCAACCAGTCAACTGGATCATCCGGAACTGTACTATCTACGCCTGGGGCGGTTTCTTCGGCGGACGAGCATTGATGAATTGCCGCAGATCTATAATGTGCTGCGCGGAGAAATGGCTTTGATTGGTCCCCGGCCCCTGCTTCCGGAAGAAGAACCGATCCAGACCCTGCGCAAAGAGCAGGGTGTTTACCAGATCCGGCCGGGAATCACTGGACTCGCGCAAATCAATGGTCGTGACTATCTATCGGACGACAAGAAGATCCAATACGACCGTACTTACCTGGAACATTTTTCTTTTTCGCAGGATATCGGGATCCTGTTTCATTCTGTAAATTATGTTCTCGCACAGCGAGGCATCAAGGGGGACTGAGCATGAACATCCTTCTTCATTGCGATGAGTATTATCCACGCCATGTTCCAATTGCGATCAGGATGAATGTGATCAGTGAAGTTTTTCAGAAAGACGGTCATGTCGTCCAGGTCCTCACCGGAGCCGAGAGCTTAGATGGCGGGGAAAAAGCGGAAGAAAACGCGATCTACTGCCCCATTATCCCGCTAAAAAAGAAAAGCTCGCTTTTCCGCATGTTCAATCAGGTGAGCTTTGGCGTAACTTCCTTTTTTAAGAGCTTTCACACCGGAAAAACAGATGTTGTAATCACTTCCTCCCCACCGATCCTGATCGGTCCATTTGCGTGGCTGATCGCACGGATCAAACACGCGGTCCTTGTCTACGATGTGCGTGACATCTGGCCGGATGTGGCTTTGGAAATGGGGAGTTTTTCGGAGGAGAGTTTTTACTGCAAGGCCTTTCGCATGATCGCCAATTTTATGTACCGCCATGCGGATATCATCACGGCGGTGTCCCCCGGAAAAGTCAGCGCATTGCGGGCAAAGCTGCCGGAAGAACAGCAAAAAAAGGTTTGGCTTGTAGAAAACGGCCTTGACGAGCGGTTTCTTCAACAAATGGAAGATGAGCAGGTCGTTCAAAAATATTTTCAGGATAGCCGCTGTTCGATCGTCTATATCGGAAATATCGGCCTTGCACAAGGCCTGGAGCATTTAATGGATCTTGCCGAGAAAATGGACCCCGATGGATTTCAGATCCTCCTGTTCGGAGATGGTGCCCAACGTGCGAAATTGGAGCAGATGTGTGCGGACAAGAAATTGAAGCAGATCCATTTTTGCGGACGTGTCGATGAAAGAACGGTTTACACGGTACTGAAACATGCTACGGCGGCGTACATTCCGCTGGTCAGCTCCAACTTGAAGAACAGCATTCCAACAAAAACCTACGAGGCTCTTGGAACGGGCTGTCCCGTACTGATGGTTGCGGATGGAGATGCAGCAGAACTTATCCGAGAAAGCGGTTTTGGCAGCGTGATCTCACCGGATGATGTCGAAAAGCTCCCGGAGGTCTTTGCTGCATTTATGAACAACTACCGGTCGTTCGCAGCACGAAAAGACCAGGTCCGGCAGTATATTCTGGAACATCATTCCAGACAGAAGATCACAAGGGATTTTGAAAAAAATTTGATGGTGTATGTAGAGGAGCAAAGGTAACATGATGGTCAACGTAATTGGATTGGGATATATTGGACTGCCTACGGCATTGATGCTGGCATCGCATGGCGTAGAGGTAGTCGGCACCGATTACAACAAAGAACTGGTTGCGCAGCTGAATGCCGGAAAAACGACATTCAAGGAAAACGGATTGGATGAACTGTTTGATGCGGCGAGAGCTTCCGGCGTACGCTTTTCAACGGAGTATCAGGTAACGGATACCTATATTATTTCTGTCCCGACCCCTTATGATAAATTCAGCAAAAAAGTAGATGCAGGTTATGTGGTCGAGGCGCTGAAAGACGTGATGCGCGTCTGCCCAAAGGGGGCGACGATCGTCATCGAGTCTACCGTTTCACCGGGAACCATCGACCACTATGTGCGTCCGGTCGTGGAAGCAGGCGGTTTTACAATCGGGAAAGACATCCATCTGGTTCATGCGCCGGAGCGCATTATCCCCGGCAATATGGTGTATGAGCTGCTTCACAACAACCGGACCATCGGTGCGGATCAAAAAGAGATCGGCGAAGCGATCAAACAGTTGTATGCGTCGTTCTGCGAGGGAGAAATCGTTGTAACGGATATTCGGACGGCTGAGATGACAAAGGTGGTCGAAAATACATTCCGAGCCGTGAATATTGCATTTGCCAATGAACTTGCAAAAATCTGCCGACAGGACAACATGGATGTATATGAGATCATCCGGATCTGTAATATGCACCCACGGGTAAACATTCTGCAGCCGGGCCCCGGTGTAGGCGGGCACTGCATCAGCGTTGATCCATGGTTTTTGGTCGGTGACTATCCGGGACTGGCTCATGTGATCAATGAATCCATGAAAGTAAACGATAGTATGCCGGACTTTGTCCTGAACCGGATCTACGAAATCATGCAGGAAAAAGGGCTCCACGATCTGCGCCGGGTAGGCCTTTACGGATTGACCTACAAAGAAAACGTAGATGATATGCGGGAATCTCCCACGTTGCAGTTGCTGGAAAGCCAAAAGCGCCACCTTGGGGAAGCTCTGAAAGTCTACGATCCTTTTATCCAGAAAGATGTGGTGGAAAATCAGTATCATGATCTGGATGCCTTTTTAAGCGATGTGGATCTTGTTGTCGTGATGGTAAAGCACACAGAAATTCAGCAGAACAAAGAAAAGCTCCGGGATAAGGTGGTTCTGGATTGCCACAATGTGATCGACCTTCCGGGCGTTTACCGGATCTGAAAAGCTGATGGTGAGGAAAATGATGAAAAAAGTGATGTTGGTGTTCGGCACACGTCCGGAAGCGATCAAAATGTGCCCACTGGTGCAGGAATTAAAAAAACAAACGGATCTGCGGTCCATCGTTTGTGTAACCGGGCAGCATCGGCAGATGCTTGATGCAGTCTTAACCACATTTGGGGTAGTGCCGGACTATGACCTGTCCATTATGAAAGAAAAGCAAACGCTTTTTGACATCACGACGAATATCCTGGAACGCATCCGTGTCGTCCTGGCGGAAGAACGGCCGGACGTTGTTCTGGTTCATGGCGATACATCAACAACTTTTGTAACGGCATTGGCGTGTTATTATATGCAGATCCCGGTCGGCCATGTGGAAGCCGGGCTTCGCACCTACGATATTTATAGTCCCTTTCCGGAGGAATTCAACCGGCAAGCCGTTTCGATCATCAGCCGTTATAACTTTGCCCCTACGGAAACAGCAAAACAAAATCTTGTTCGGGAAGGTCGCAGCGCGGATACGATCTTCGTAACCGGAAACACCGCAATCGACGCTCTGCGTTTCACCGTAAAAGAACAATACAGTCACCCGGAACTTGAGTGGGCGGCCGATAGCAGACTGATTTTGATTACGGCACATCGCCGGGAAAATCTTGGGGAACCCATGAGGAATATGTTCCGTGCGATTCGCCGTGTAATGGAGGAACACCCGGACGTGAAAGCGATCTACCCCATCCACATGAACCCGACGGTACGAGAGATCGCAAATGAATACCTTGGTGGAGATGATCGCATCCACATCATTGAACCTCTGGATGTTCTGGATTTTCATAATTTTATGGCACGGAGCCATTTGATCCTGACGGATTCCGGCGGAATTCAGGAAGAAGCCCCTTCTTTGGGGAAACCGGTTCTGGTGATGCGGGATACAACGGAGCGTCCGGAAGGAGTTGCCGCAGGTACGTTGAAACTTGTGGGGACAAGCGAAGAAACGATTTATCAGGAATTCACTAAGCTCCTGATGGACCCCACGCTGTATGAGGCGATGGCCGGTACCGCCAATCCATACGGTGATGGCCACGCTTGCGAGCGGATCGTAAAAATTCTAAGCGAGAAGTTGAAATGAGATTTTCTGTTGAAGAAAGTCCTCTGCGGGGGAAAGCACTTTGCATCCTGCAAAATGGGATGGTTGCAGCCTATCAGAAAGGCAATTTGATCGTTGCGACTGCGGACGGTTCCATCGTGAAAAAAAAGTGCCTGCCCTTTCCTGCATGGAAGTATGGTTTCGGGCAGTTCCGGATTTTGGAGCGTCTTTTGCATATGGAACTCCGATGGGCCGTTGAAATTGAAAAGGATGTTTTGTTCTTTCAATGCGAGGACGCTTTTTATGAGTGGAACTGTAAAACAGACCAGTGGACGCAGGCAAAGATCCCCGTGCGAGGAAAACCGCTTTTTATCGCACGGGTCGCCGGAGTCGATGGTTTTGCAGACGGTTGGATAATGGGAGACTATGGCCCAAACCCGAAACGGGAACAAGTTCGTATTTTTCGTCGTTGTGATCGGGCTTCGGAATGGAACATCTGCTATACATTTCCGGCGGGTGCCGTCCGCCACATTCATAATATCGTTCCGGACGTTCCGAGAGCCTGTGTTTATATCCTGACAGGCGATGAAGATCCTGAATCCGGAATCTGGTGCGCAAAGAGCGATTTTGCAGAGGTGACCCCGCTTCTGACGGGCAGCCAGAAGGATCGAGCCTGCCAAATGCAGTTTCCATATTATCTGACGGATTCGCCATCGGAAGAAAATTATATTTATCAGCTGTGCGATGGAAAAGAGCATCCGCTTCATTTTATACCGGGAACTTGTATTTACGGAACGCGCTGTGGTGACGGTCTGCTGTTTTCCACAACGTGTGAGCCGGATGCACAGATCCCGAACAGGGTCGCCTATTGGCTGACTTCTCATCCGGGGAAAGGGATTCAAGGGCGGTCTGTGACCGTATCCCACCTGGCGCAGTCCGGTGAGCTGACCCGAATTGCAGAGTTTGAACACGACGGCCTTCCCCTGCATTTGTTTGAATATGGAACCGCAACCTTTACAAACTGCCATGGACGGGTGTGCTATTTCAGTATGGGATGTGTCAAGGATGCGGATGAGCAGATCTTCAAGGTAACATGGATGGAGGAAGCATTGGATGAAACGAAAAAAGCTGGCAATGTTGGTTGGGTTTCTGCCGAATCCAAGGCTCTATAAGCGTCTTGCGCTTGAAAAACAGGAGTATGACACACATCTGATCTGCTGGGATCGCGGCTCGGAAATGCAGTTAAAACCAAAGGAAGATGGTTTTACGGTGCATTCGCTGTCCATTCCTGCTGCCGGAAATCCGGTGAAACGGCTTCCGGCATATACTTTGTTTTCCCGGAAAGCCCAAAGGCTGCTCCGGAGGATCGACCCGGATGTTATCCATGTGCAGGGATTGGATATGCTGCGGATCGCCTGCCGGTACAAGGAGCATACCGCAAAGCCCGTTCAAATCATTTATGAAGTAGCCGATCTGCATCGGCTGCTGATCGATAAACCGAACAATCTTGGAAAAAAGATGCTCCAACATTTTCTGCGTCAGGAAGAAAAGCGCTGTTGTCAGGAAATCGCGTTGCTGATCGTTACCTCTGAAAAGTTTCTGGACGAATATCTGGGCAGCTATGTGCCAAAGGATAAGACCCTGTTTATGCCCAACACACCGGATCTGAGTGCTTTCGCAAAATACAAACCAAAAGGATACGATCCGAATGATTTTACGGTTGGTTTTATCGGAGACGTTCGTTATCCGCAGCAAATGAAAAATTTGATCGAAGCGGCAAAAGCCTGTGATATCAAAGTGCTGTTTGCAGGATTCGAACAGGGCGGAAACGAAATCGAATCTCTTTGCAGATCGTATTCGCGGGGTGAATGGTTTGGCCGCTTTAATTTCAAAGAGCAGGCTGCCGAACTCTATGAAAAATGCGATGTGATCTACTCTGTTTACGATGCTGATATGACAAACGTGCGGGCTGCCCTCCCCAACAAACTCTATGAAGCCATTTATTGTGAACGACCGATCCTCGTTGCGAAAGGCACCTATCTCGCAGAGTTGGTCGAACGCTGGGGCGTAGGGGTTGCCGTAGACCATCGAGAACCCAAAGAACTGGCCGCCGTGCTGCAGAGAATGCGGGATGACGCGGGGTATTATCAGGCGTTCTGCGATCGCTGCCGTGAGCACAAAAAGATTGCAGATACGGAAACCTATAACAAGCTGCTGAAAGACTGCCTGCACCAGATGTGCATGGGAATGATATGAAACGAATTCTTCTCGTAACCACCTCTCTTAACATCGGCGGGATCCAGACGGCGTATGTCAATATGGCAAATGCCCTGAGCCAATCCTATGAGGTGGATTGTTTCGTCTATCATCCAGAGGGAGACTTGCTGGAACGGCTTGAATCTACCGTTCGGCTGCTGCCGACAACGTGGATGCTGCGGGCTTTGGGGATGTCTTTTCGGGAGGCATGGAAAAGTCGAAACGCACGGATCATCTTCTTTAAGCTCTTTAGCACCGCGTGGGCGAAAATCATCGACAACCGCTTCCCCATTGAAATCGCACTTCATTTTTGTCCGATGCTTGAAGATTACGATCTGGCAATCGCCTTTAGCCACGAAGCTGGCAAGCATCGTGTTTTTACAGGCTGCCCTCGACTGGTAAACCAAAAAGTAAAGGCAAAGCAAAAGATCGCGTGGATCCATTACGATCCACTTGGTCAAGATCTCGACAATCAATACAATGCGCAATTTTATCAGAAGATGGATCGGGTCATTGCGGTTTCGAGGTCCGTCATGGAATCCTGCAATCGAGCATTCCCTGCCCTGGCACCAAAACTCGATTACTGTTATAATTTTCAGGATTTTTCATTTCTGACAAAAATGAGTGAGGAAAGGCAGGATACGGAGTTCCCGTCGGATGGATTGATCTGTTTTTCTGCCTGCCGTTTGGCACAGGAAAAAGGGATCCTCCGGGCATTGGAAGCATTTGCTCCGACGCTCCGGCAGCAAAAAGACATTCGTTGGTACATTGCAGGCGATGGCTACGAACGCCATGAAATTGAAGATAAGATCAAAGCGGAATCGTTGGGCGAATCCGTTATTTTGCTTGGGAATCAGTTGAATCCATACCCCTATATGAAAAATGCGGATCTCTATTTAAGCGTTTCTTACAGCGAAGCCGCACCCGTTGTTTACAGAGAATCCAATTATCTGGGGGTTCCTGTTTTTTCAACAGAAACCTGTTCCAGCAGGGAACTTTTAGGTTCCGATGAGGGGAATTTCATCTGTGGAAACTCAAAGCAGGAGCTTGAAGAAGCGTTTTCCGCACTGATGGCCCATCGTGAAAAAATCAAAACAGCAAAAGAAAAAATCCGGAGAACGCAATACAAGAACGATCAGGCCATCTTAAAAACAAGGGAATGGCTGAACGATTGATGGGGGTGAAGCGATGCCGTTTGGACTGGATCGTATGTCGAATATCCAAAGATGGAGCATCGCCGGGATCCTGCTCTTTATGATTTTGCTGGGGACGAGCTATCCGATCCTTTCCGTTGCAGCGTTCGGTGTCTTAACGCTCTTGACGTATGTGGTTGATACAGCGGATTTCGTCTTTCTCTACCTGACAATAACGCCACTTGCCACGATCTTCCGGACAAGTGCGACCGGGCAGTCCTTTTTAACCTACATTCTCCTGTTTTATGTTCTTTTGGACATTGCTCAGGAGGTGTTCATTCAGCAGGAAGTAGACGATTCGTTTGTGGTTTTGCTGATTTTTTTCATTGTGGTAGTCGCAGTTCAGCTGGTTTTCCATACGGTGGATTGGAAACGAACGATCAAGCTGATGGCCAATATTCTTGTTATCCGGAACGGCGCACGAACCAAGATCGAACAGCATCACAAGAACTATTTTCTGGGATATATCACAGGAATCCTGGCAGCGTCCTTTGCAACCCTGATCCAACCCCGGATCTTTCAACTCCAGCGTTTTGTGACCTCTAAAACCTTGAGTGCCGGTTACGGCTTTGGTTCTGTGGATCGGTTTTCAGCATTATACGATGATCCCAACTACTATGGGGTCAATATCATCCTTTGCCTCTGTCTCGTTGTCATTCTGTTCTCCAGAAAAGAGATCGGAATGATCCGTGCAGTGTTGCTGGGGGGAATTCTGTTTTATTTTGGGATCATTACATACAGCAAAACCATCACGGTTATGATGGCACTGCCGGTTCTGGTTCTGATAAAGGAAAACCAACAGAATAAACGCTACATTTTTCAAATTGCTTCTGTTTTGGTCGTTGCAATCGTTCTGGCCGGAGCGCTTTCAGGTATCTTTCCAATTTTTGACATTATCATTGCGCGCTTTCAAACCGGTGATGGCAGTATTTCTTCCATGACGACCGGACGGACAGGAATATGGATGGACTATTTTCAATATTTGAAAAGCAATCCGTGGAAACTTATATTCGGGAGCGGCCTTGGAGCGGGATATCTACGCACACGAAAGGGAATCTATGCTGCTCACAATTTCTACATCGAATCTCTCTACCATTTAGGAATTGTTGGGGGGAGTTTGCTGTTTTTTGTTTTTGGTTCCATCCTTCAAAGTACACAGATCCCCATTAAACGGAACATTATCCAGTATAGTGGAATCATCGGAATCGCAATCATGTATTGTACGCTGAACCAGCTATTCAGTTTTGAATTGCCTGTGCATCTGTTGACGGCAATTTTTATCTGGAATTTGAGTGTGGAACATAGCACCCCGCAACCTATTGAGCAAGACGAATAGAGGAGAGAAAACTTATGACACCGGAAGATTTCAAACGCCTGCAAAAAGCCCAGCTCGAAATAATGGATGAAATCCATAGACTATGTGTCGAGAACAAAATCGAATACTACATGATCGCCGGAACTTTACTTGGTGCAGTTCGGCATAAAGGCTTTATTCCGTGGGATTTGGATATGGATATTGCGATGAAGCGAACGGAGTATATTCGCTTTAAGGAAATATGCAGTAAAAAATTGAACCCTCGCTTTATATACAGAGATTATGAAAACACAAGGAATTTCAATCATCCCCATGCGTTGATCTGTATTCGCAACACGAAACTTTACACAAAACATGATCGGATCAACCCAACTGCGCAAAATCTGGGAATATACCTTGATATTTTTCCGCTTGATTATGCACCGGATGATGCTTTGCTCAGAGAGAAACAGGAAACCGAACTGATCCGCCTAAAAAAGCTGAAGATGCTACGGATAAACTACAGATATTCCGCCTCCCCGCTCAAATCTTTTGCGAGAAAGATGATCCGAGGTGCCCTTTTCTGGACATCCGTTGATAGAATCAATGCGAAACAGCAGAAAGTCATGCAAAAATACAACGGAATCCCCTCCGACTTACTATGTTCCATGGCAAGCCACTACTCATATACAAAGCAGTGCATCGATGAACCTATTTATGGAACACCCGTTTTACTGCCCTTTGAGGGGAGAGAATATTATGCTCCCAATAGATACAAAGCCTATCTGACACAATTATACGGCGATTATATGAAGCTCCCTCCGAAAGAACAGCAGAAAGCCAATTTGGATTTTTTCACAACGGTAGAATTTGATTCTTGACCACTTATGCAGGAAAGACAAGTATGATACAAAACCTCGTACAAAAGTATAAAACGATAAAGGCCCCGGTAAAGGCATCCCTCTGGTTTCTCATCTGTGGATTTCTTCAAAAAGGAATTTCGATGATCACAACGCCAATTTTTACGCGGGTGATGACGGATGTTGAGTATGGCCGATTTAGTGTATATAACTCGTGGCTTAGTATTGTTCAGATTATTGTGTCACTGAATTTAGCAGCTGGAGTTTATACGAGAGGGCTTGTCAAAAATGAGGATAATCAAAAGGTCTTTACATCCTCCATGCTAGGTCTTTCATCGACCTGTATTTTTGTCTGGTTTTTGATCTATGCTCTCTTTCATGATTTCTTCAATGCCATATTCGATCTTTCGTCGGCGTTGATGGTAGCAATGTTCCTTGAAATTTGGGCAACAGCGGCGTACCAATTTTGGTCAAATAGAGAAAGGGTAAACTACCGTTATCGCAAACTTGTGGCTCTCACGTTGACCTATGTTGTTGCCAGACCTATCTTTGGTATTCTAATGATTCTAAGGGTAAATCAGAATCACCAAACTGAGGCCAGAGTCTTTACGGCAACCGCTGTCGATGTGATTCTTTTCGCTGCGCTGTATTTTTCAATGATGCGGCAGGGAAAAAAGTTTTACGATAAAACGTATTGGTTATATGCTCTCAAGTTCAATCTACCACTGGTGTTACACTATCTTTCGCAAATTGTTTTAAGCCAGTCGGACAGGTTGATGATTCATTCTTTTTGCGGTTCTGCCGCTACGGCGTATTACAGTGTAGCGTATACACTTTCGATGGGGCTTCAAATCCTCAATTCTTCCATTTCCGGAACAATGAACCCTTGGATCTATAAATCGCTGCGAGATGGGAATGCAAAAAATATTGGAAAAACTTCGTATCCCATTCTACTGCTGATCGCTCTTTGCAATTTTATGGTGATCGCCGTGGCACCTGAAATTCTGACGATCCTAGCGCCAGCGAGTTATCAGAGCGCGCTTGCGGTGATTCCCCCCGTTACCATGAGCGTGTATTTTATGTTTTTGTACAATCTCTTTGCAACGTTTGAATATTATTACGAAAAGACCAAGTATGTTATGGCAGCATCTGTTCTTGGTGCCATCGTGAATATCGTGCTGAATGCAATCTTCATTCCTCGCTTTGGATATCCGGCAGCAGGATACACGACCCTTGTATGCTATATCCTGTATGCCGGAGCGCACTATCACTTTATGAAAAAGGTCGTAGCGGTCTATATTCAGGATGAGGAAATCTATCATGGGCGGATCATTTTTGGCATCGGGATCCTCCTGATTGGCAGCGGCGCAATCATCATGCAATTTTATTCTCACATTCTGATTCGATATTCTGTTTTGGCTTTGTGCGCATTCATTCTATACTTAAAAAGAAAATCGCTTCAGCAGTTGTTTGTGGAACTCAAGAAAAAACGAGGATAACAGGTATGAAAAAATACAAGATCGGATATACAACGGGCGTGTTTGATATGTTTCATATTGGCCACCTCAATATTCTGAAACGCTCAAAAGAACAGTGCGACTACCTGATTGTCGGTGTCAGTACAGATGAAGTTGTAAAGAGCTATAAAAACAAAACTCCCATTATACCTTTCGAAGAACGAATTGCAATCGTCAGCGAGCTTAAATGTGTGGATCTCGCAGTTCCACAGACAAGCATGAACAAAATGGAGGCATGGGAAAAATATCATTTTGATGCACTGTTCCATGGGTCTGATTGGAAGGGCAGCAATATGTACAATAAATTGATCGAAGAATTCTCGGCAGTTGGGGTCGATGTTGTATTTCTGCCTCACACTGAAAATGTATCTTCTACGCTGCTCTCCGAAGTACTTCATAAATTATACCGCGAAAGCGAACAATAATTCTTTCACTCTGGGAACGGCGGCAACAGGCCCTTAGTATGCGGGTCCTGGGCCGACCGGTAGGAATGCCTGCCAAGAAAGATGTGAGGTGTCTTTTTTGTTGTTAAGCGGGACTTTTCCGCATTCATAACTTCCCCCGCCGTGCCATATACTCTTTTCAGAACAAAAGGGTGGGAGGCATGGGCATGTTTGTGGTCACACTGAACAAAACGAGCTTGAAACGGGCGGGAGTGGGCGCACTGTGCTGTGTACTGGTGGCGTTCAGCGCGCTGCTGGGGCGGTACATCAGCACCCGCACGGTCGCAGCGGCGGCAGCCGGGAACAAAATCGAGAGCGCACAGGACATCCAGACCTGGTTCACAGGCTACGGGCTGGATGTGGATGGCGCGTCCATCACGGCAGATAAGGTCAAGATCCCCCGCAAATGGGACGACAGCTTTTCGGCGTTCAACGGGGTGGTGCAGCAAAGCGGGATGGATCTGACCCGCTATAAAGGAAAAACGGTGGAAAAATGGACGGCACTGATCCCGGCGGCCAGCAGCGGCGAGACCAGCCGCTGCGGCGTGCTGCTGGTCTACCGGAAAAAGGCCGTGGGAGCCTATCTGCTGGAAAAGCCGTCCGGCACGGTGATCGGGCTGAAAGATGCCCAGACCGCGATGGCACAGGCGGAACAGCAGGATGCCCAGCAGGTGTCCGGTGAGGATTACAGCGGCGACTGGGGCGAGCGGCACGATGAGGAGCTGGGGGCCGGGGAACAGGCCCGGCAGACCTCCGGCGAGGATTACAGCGGCGACTGGGGCGAACGCCATGACGAGGAACTGGACGCTGCGCAGCAGAGCCAGCAGACCTCCGGCGAGGCAGACCAAGCCTTGCCGCAGGCGGTGCAGTACACCGACCTGCCGCTGGATGCCGAGGGCTATCCGGTCGAATGAGCGGGTGTGGAAAACAAGAGGGAAAACTTCTGTTCAATTGCAACAAAAATAGTGGATAAAAATTGGCGATATAAAATGATGAAAAAATAACGAAGCGGGTTTATAATAATAGTAGAAGTCCCATGGCAGAAGTCGCTGCATCCGGGAAACGCTGAACCGCCCGGAGATGGGATCAAGTAAGGAGAAAATGATTATGAAGGAATTCCAGTACACTGTTAAGGATGCCTGCGGCATCCATGCACGTCCCGCCGGCCTGCTCGTCAAGGTGGCAAAGGGCTTTTCCAGCACCGCTACCCTGGAAAAGGAGGGCAAGAGCTGCGATCTGCGCAAGCTGATGGCCCTGATGGGAATGGGTGTCAAGCAGGGCGACACCGTGACCGTGAAGGTCGAGGGCGAGGACGAAGAAGCCGCTGCTGAAGCAATTCAGAAGTTCCTGAGCGAGAACGTCTGATGTTCCTGTGATGTTGAGCAAAAAAGCCCTTGCGGGGAGTCCTGCGGGGGCTTTTTCTCACAGAAGATTTGCAAAGGAGAGAAAAACCATGCAGGTAGGTACCGGTAAAAGCATCCTGAACGGCATTGCCATTGGCAAGCTGAAGATCTACAAGAAAAAGGACCCCGTGATCTCCTCCGCCGAGGCGGCGGATCCGGCAGCCGAAGAAGCCCGCTTTGAGGAGGCCCGCGCCAAGGCCATCGACCAGCAGACGGCCCTGTATGAAAAGGCCCTGGCCGAGGCCGGCGAGGACATTGCCGAGGTGTTCAACATCCACGCCATGATGCTGGACGACGATGATTTCGTGGATGCGATCAAAGAGATCATCAACGGGCAGAAAAAGTGCGCAGAGTACGCCGTCAAGACGGCGGGCGATAACCAGGCCGCCGTGTTTGCGGCCATGGACGACCCGTATCTGCAGGCCCGCAGCGCCGATGTCATCGACATTGCGCAGGCCATGCTGGACATTCTGCAGGGGGTGGACAACGCCAGCCTGCAGGGCACCGAGCCCAGCATCCTGGTGGCCGACGACCTGGCCCCCTCGGAGACGGTGCGGATGGACAAGAGCCTGCTGCTGGGCTTTATCACCCGCGAGGGAAGCTCCAACAGCCACACGGCCATTCTGGCCCGCAGCATGAACATCCCGGCCCTGATCCAGTGCAAGGAGATCCAGGACGACTGGGACGGCAAGATGGCTGTGGTGGACGGCTACAATGCCTGTGTGTATGTGGACCCCACCCCCGATCTGCTGAAAAGCCTGCGCAAGCGCCAGCAGGAGGACCAGAAAAAGCAGGCCCTGCTGGCAGAGCTGAAAGGCAAGCCCAACACCACGCTGGACGGCAAGACCGTGGAGGTGTTTGCCAACATCGGCGGCATGAGCGATGTGGGGGCTGTGCAGCAGAACGACGCGGGCGGCGTGGGCCTGTTCCGCACCGAGTTCGTTTACCTGAACTGCAAGGATTACCCCACCGAGGAGTATCAGTTTGAAGCCTACAAGCAGGTGCTGGAGACCCTGGCCCCCAAGAAAGTGGTCGTGCGCACCTGTGATATCGGTGCGGATAAGACCGTGGACTACATGAAGCTGGATCACGAGGACAACCCGGCCCTGGGCTACCGCGCCATCCGCATCTGCCTGACCCGGAAAGATTTCTTCAAGACCCAGCTGCGCGCTTTGCTGCGGGCTTCGGCCTTTGGCAACATGAGCATCATGTTCCCCATGATCACCAGCCTGCGTGAGCTGCAGGATGCCAAGGCTGTGCTGGAAGAATGCAAGAAAGAGCTGACCGCCGAGGGCAAAAAGTTCAGCGATAAGATCGAGGTCGGCACCATGATCGAGACCCCCGCCGCCGTGCTGGTGGCCGACGATCTGGCCGCCGAGTGCGATTTCTTCTCCATCGGAACCAACGACCTGACCCAGTATACCTGTGCGCTGGACCGCCAGAACGCCAAGCTGGAGCCGTTCTTTGATCCGCACCACCCCGCTGTGCTGCGTGCCATCAAGATGACCATTGAGGCGGGCCACCGTCACGGCATCTGGGTGGGCATCTGCGGCGAGCTGGGCGCAGATACCGGCCTGACCGAGACGTTCCTGCGCATGGGCGTGGACGAGCTTTCGATGAACGCAAAGAGCATCCTGCCGGTGCGCAAGATCATCCGCAGCGTGGATCTGAGCAAGCCCTCGGCCAAGAACATCTGAGCCGGGCACGACCGAACCGGGATCCACTGGCCCCCACAGCGGCTCTGCCGCTGCGGGGGCCGTTTTGTCGCCCGGAACAAGACGCAAATTCATCCAAGCACGGCCAAACAAGCCGTGCTTTCATGGCAAAACGCTTCACAATGATAAAGCGAAATGCTATACTATATCTATCCTGCCCCTTTGCCGGTGCAGGAGAATGGAGAGTGATTATGACCCGGTTTCTGATCCGATGCTTCATCCATACCCCGGACAACGCCAAAGACCCGGCCGTGCGTACCGCGTATGGCAACCTGGCGGGCATTGTGGGCATGGTCTGTAACCTGCTGCTGTGCCTTGGCAAGCTGACGGCGGGCGTGTTGTTTGGTTCCATTGCCATCATGGCGGATGCACTGAACAACCTTTCGGATGCTTCTTCCAATGTCGTCAGTCTGGTCGGCTTCAAACTGGCCGCCAAGGCCCCGGATGCAGAGCACCCTTACGGCCATGCCCGGTACGAATATCTGGCCGGGCTGGTGGTCAGTGTGACCATCCTGGGCATCGGGTTCTCGCTGCTCAAGGAGTCGGTGGTCAAGGTGCTGCACCCCACGCCGGTGGCGTTCAGCTGGCTCAGCGTGGGGGTGCTGGCAGCGTCCATTGCCGTCAAGCTCTGGATGAGCGGCTTTAACCGCACCATCGGGCAGATCATCGGCTCGGAAACGCTGATGGCCACAGCGGCCGACAGCCGGAACGATGTGCTGACCACCGGCGCGGTGCTGGTTTCCACGGTGGTGTGCAGCCTGACCGGCTGGGTGCGGCTGGATGGCCTGATGGGTGTGGCCGTGGCCGGATTCATCCTCTGGTCCGGCTGGGGGCTTGTGATGGATACCCTGAGCCCGCTTCTGGGCGAAAGCCCCAGCCCGGAGCTGGTGGAGCACATTGAACAGACCGTGATGCGCTACCCCGGGGTCCTGGGGATGCATGACCTGATGGTACACGACTATGGTCCCGGCCACCAGTTCGCTTCGCTGCACATCGAGTTTCCGGCTGAGACAGACCCGCTCAAGGCCCACGATGTGATCGACAACATTGAAAACGATTTTCTCAAGCGGGACGGCCTGCAGGTCACCATCCATTACGACCCCATCGTTACGGCGGATGCCGAGGTGGGCGTGCTGCGCACCCGGCTGATGGAAACGGTGCGCCAGCTGGACCCGCAGCTCTCGGTGCATGATCTGCGGATCGTGCCGGGGGACACCCACACCAATGTCCTGTTTGATCTGGTCTTTCCGGCGGGCTATACCGGGGACAAGGATGCCATGCTGGCCCGGATGTGCCAGTTTGTCCACGAGCAGGACCCGAAATACAGTTGTGTCATCAAGGTGGAACAGAGCTATGCCGCTGCTGCCCACGAAACATAAAGTTCCGATTTTTAACAGGGGGAATGGAAATCGTGTTGAATGAAACTTACCGCGGGATGCTGGCGCACAAAAGCGTCATCCGCGAAACATTTATGTACGGCAGGCAGCGTGCGGCCGAGATCGGGTACGAGAACGTGTTCGATTACTCGCTGGGCAACCCCAGCGTGCCCTGCCCGCCCCGGTTCACGGCTGCTATGCAGGATCTGCTGGCAAACGAAGAACTGGTGGCTCTGCACGGCTACTGCCCCAGCCAGGGCGACCCCGGCTTCCGCACGGCGGTGGCGGCGCACCTCCGGCAGACATTCGGCCTGCCGTATGAGCAGCTGCACATTTTCCCCACCACGGGGGCGGCCGGTGCCATTGCCCATGCCATCCGCGCCGTGACCCAGCCCGGCGACGAGGTGCTGACCTTTGCGCCCTATTTCCCGGAGTACGGCCCCTATGTTGCGGGAACCGGAGCAGTCCTGAAAGTGGTGCCGCCCCAGGCCCCGGCGTTCCAGCCCAACCTCGATGCCTTTGAGCAGATGCTGACCGAGCGCGTGACCTGCGTGCTCATCAACACGCCCAACAACCCCACCGGCGTGGTCTACTCGGCCCGGACGCTGACCCGCATGGCCGCGATCCTGGCCGAAAAGAGCAGGGCCTTTGGCCACAACATCTTCCTGGTCAGCGACGAGCCTTACCGTGACATCGCGTTCGACGGCAAGACCGTACCGTATCCGGCTGCATTCTACCCCCACACGCTGACCTGCTTCTCGTTCTCCAAGAGCCTGAGCCTGCCCGGCGAGCGCCTGGGCTATGTGGCCGTGCGCCCCGGCTGCGAGGGCGAGGACGTGCTGGTGGAGATGATGGCCCAGATCTCGCGCTTTACCGGCCACAACTGCCCGCCCAGCATCATCCAGCGTGCCGTGGCCCGCTGCCTGGATGTGACCAGCGACCTTTCGGTGTACGAGCGGAACATGAACCTGCTGTACAACAAGCTCCGGGAGCTGGGTTTTGAGGTGGAACGCCCCGGCGGCACATTTTACATCTTCCCCAGGGCGCTGGAGGAGGATGCCAACGCATTCTGCCGGAAAGCGCGGGAGTTCGACCTGCTGCTGGTGCCCAGCGATACCTTTGGGGTCAACGGCTATGTGCGGCTGGCCTACTGCATCGACACCGAAAAGGTCGAGCGCAGCCTGCCCGCCCTGGAAAAGCTGGCGGCTGCCTACAACAAATAAGCCAAAGCCCCGGCGGCATCTGGCAGTGCGGCCGGGGAAAAAATAAAAAGCCTGTTTTGCAGCAAGAGGAAAGGGAATTGATGATGGAAAAGATCAGGATGACCACCCCCCTGGTGGAGATGGATGGCGACGAGATGACCCGCGTGCTCTGGAAAATGATCAAGGACGAACTGATCCTGCCCTTTGTGGACCTGAACACCGAGTACTATGACCTGGGCCTGCCCAACCGCGATGCCACCGCCGATCAGGTGACCATGGATGCGGCTCTGGCAAACAAGAAGTACGGCGTGGCCGTCAAGTGCGCCACCATTACCCCCAACGCCCAGCGGATGGACGAGTACAAGCTGCACGAGATGTGGAAAAGCCCCAACGGCACCATCCGCGCTGTGCTGGACGGCACCGTGTTCCGCGCACCCATCATGATCGACAGCATCAGGCCGGTGGTCAGGAACTGGAAAAAGCCCATCACCATTGCCCGCCACGCTTACGGCGATGTGTATAAATGCACCGAGTTCCGCATCCCCGGCCCCGGCAAGGCGGAGCTGGTGTATACCGGTGCGGACGGCACCGAGCAGCGCGCCACCGTGTACGATTTTGAGGGGGCCGGTGTGCTGCAGGGGCAGTACAACAAGGACAGCTCCATCCGCAGTTTTGCCCGCAGCTGCTTCAACTACGCGCTGGACAAAAAGCAGGATCTGTGGTTCGGCGCCAAGGACACCATCTCCAAAAAATATGACCACACGTTCAAGGATATCTTCCAGGAAGTGTACGATGCCGAATACAAGGCAAAGTTTGAGGCTGCCGGCATCACCTATTTTTACAGCCTGATCGACGACATCGTGGCCCGCGTGATCCGCAGCGAGGGCGGCTTTGTCTGGGCCTGCAAGAACTACGACGGCGACGTGATGAGCGACATGGTGTCCACGGCGTTCGGTTCGCTGGCCATGATGACCAGTGTGCTGGTCAGCCCGGACGGCAACTACGAGTACGAAGCCGCCCACGGCACCGTGACCCGCCACTACTACAAGTACCTCAAGGGGGAAAAGACCTCCACCAACCCCATGGCCACGATCTTTGCCTGGAGCGGTGCGCTGAAAAAGCGCGGCGAGCTGGACGGCCTGCCGGAGCTGGTCAAATTTGGCGAAGCACTGGAAGCCGCCAGCCTGCAGACCCTGGCGGACGGCATCATGACCAAGGATCTGTGCGGCCTGGCCGAGGGCATCACCCCCACCGCCGTGGACAGCGAGGGCTTCATCCGGGCCATCCGCACCCGGCTGGAAGCAAAGCTGGCCTGAGCGATCCCCCAAAAAACATGCAGCGGCCCCTGCCCGGAATGCCCGGCGGCAGGGGCCGCTTTTGCGTCTATACAACCCGGTTAGGCTGTGCTACAATGGAGGCATGAAAAGGCGGTGACACCATGCAGCATCCTTTGCCGGAATACCCCCGCCCTGCGCTGCGGCGGGACAGCTTTGAATCCCTGAACGGCCCCTGGCAGTATGCCATCACCCGCAGCGCTGCCCTGCCCAAACAGTGGGATGGCAGCATTCTGGTCCCCTATTCGCCGGAAACCGAGGCCTCCGGCGTGGGGCGGACCTTGCAGCCGGGGGAGTGGCTCCACTACCACCGCAGCTTTGCGCCCCCGGCGGGCAGCGGCGGGCGGGTGCTGCTGCACTTTGGGGCTGTGGACTACGCCTGCGCCGTGCAGGTCAACGGCCATCTGGCGGGCGGCCACCGGGGCGGCTACTGGCCCTTTACGCTGGACATCACCCGGCAGCTCAACGGCACGGACCATAACCGGCTGTGGGTGGCCGTGCAGGACCCCACGGGAAACGGCGTGCAGGCGCGGGGCAAGCAGACCCTGAAGCCCGGCGGCATGTTCTACCCGGCCCAGAGCGGCATCTGGCAGACCGTGTGGCTGGAACGCGTGCCGGAAAACTACATCACCGACCTGACCGTGACCCCGGACTACGATGCCCGCACCGTGACGGTAAAGGCCCATACTTCCATGCCCGGCGGGGCGGTGAACCTGTGGGCCGTGGTGCGGGCCGGGGGCGTGACCATTGCCGAGGACTGGGGCAGTGATGAAGCGGACCGGGACGGCGAGGTGACGCTGAACATCCCGGAGGAGCATTTCTTCCCCTGGAGCCCGGACAGCCCGTTTTTGTACGACCTGACCGTGGGCACCACCCAGGGCGGCGAAGCGGAGTTTGACACCGTACACAGCTACTTTGCCCTGCGCAAGTGGAGCTGTGTGCCCGATGCAAAGGGAGTGCTGCGCTTCTGCCTGAATGACAAACCCATCCTGCTCAATGGGCTGCTGGATCAGGGCTACTGGCCCAAAGGCCTGTACACCCCGCCCAGCGATGCGGCTGTGGTGCATGAGCTGCAGACCGTGAAAGAGCTGGGCTTCAACCTGCTGCGCAAGCACGCAAAGATCGAGCCGCAGCGCTGGTATTACCACTGCGACAAACTGGGCCTGATCGTCTGGCAGGATCTGGTGAACGGCGGCGAGCCCTGCAAATCATGGTTCGTGACCTACCTGACCAATGTGTTCCAGCCGCTGCTGCGCCGCCTGCCGGACAAAAAGCCGCTATGGGGGCTGCTGAGCAGGGGCGGCGCTGCCGCGCGGGCCGAGTATGACCGGGAACTGGACGACACCGTGCAGGCCCTGCGCTGCCACCCCTGCATCGGCTGCTGGGTGCCGTTCAACGAAGGGTGGGGCCAGTTTGACGCACCCCACGCCACGGCGGCCCTGCGTGCGCTGGATGCTGACCGCCTGGTGGACGAAGCCAGCGGCTGGTACGACCAGGGCGGGGGAGACGTGTACTCGCTGCACAACTACTTCTACCCGCTGCGCGTAAGGCCCAAAGAGCGGGCTGTGGCCCTGAGCGAATACGGCGGCATCGCCTGGCCCATGCCCGGCCATGAGCCGCCCCGCAAAGCTTACGGCTACGGCACCGCCAAAAGCCGCGCTGAGCTGACCGCCCGCTGGAAAAAGCTTCAGCTGGAAACGGTGCTTCCGCAGCTGAAAAACGGGCTTTCGGCGCTGGTGTACACCCAGGTAAGCGATGTGGAGGACGAGGTGAACGGTCTGTTCACCTATGACCGCGCCGCCCTGAAGCCCGATGCCGCCGCCGTCCGCTCCGTGAACGAAGCGCTGGAAGCGGAATTTGAAAAAGCGACAGAATAAAAAAGAAGGCTGTTACCCTGTAACTCCCTCAGTCACGGCTTCGCCGTGCCAGCTCCCTCTCGGAGGGAGCCTTGGCGTAACGGTGAACTGTGAAAGCCTCCCTCTCAGAGGGAGGTGGCATCGCGTCAGCGATGACGGAAGGAGTTCAGGCAACAGCCTTTTTGCATATAAATAAAAACTTAGTTGGTGCTGCTGTTCACGATCTTGGAAGCGGGCATCCTGTTCATGGCGGAGCTGCTCAGGTTGTGCTCCAGAGAAGCACCGTAGGCGGTCAGCGCCTCGGAGAGCTCCTCCCCTTTCATATCGTTGAGCACCTGCCCGCGCAGGTTGTCCAGGGAGTTCAGGCTCAGCGGGTCAAGACGCAGAACGGCCATCATAGCATAGCCGTTGTACTTGAGGGCTGCTGCCTGACCGATGGACAGGCTCCGCACCGTGTCAGCGGCACCCTCTGCGGTAAAGGCGGAGGTCACAGTGCTGTCACCGATGAGCTCCAGCGAGGGTGCATCGGAATCAGAAGAATAGGTGGAATCCAGCACCTTGTAGATGTTCGGCAGGGCAGAGGTCACGACACCAGAGAAGGCACCCATCAACATACTGCTGTTGGTGGAATCGCTCAGGTCAGCAAGGGTAGCGGCATAGCTGTTGACATCATCGATGGCGGACTGGGCTAGGTTGAGCATCTCGGTGGTCTGGTCGTCATCGGCAAAGGCGTAGGTGCCGGTGTTGTAGAGCGGGATGGTGTAGTAGGCCAGTTCGTACATGTTGTTTTCCAGATGGCTGGTCAGGTCAGCATCCGAGACAGGGGTCTCGCCGTCCGCACCATAGCACAGCTCCAACAGGTCGCTGCTCTTGAGCAGGATGCGCTCAAAGCGCTGCACGGTTTCCAGCCCGATGCCGTTGGCCTTGTAGGTGTCGCCGTACTGGTCCATCAGCTGGGAGGCGTAGCTGTCGGCCTGCTGTTCTTCTTCCGTGGTCAGCTGGCCGCCCAGCTCGTCAAAGCGCGTTTCCACGGCGGCGTAGGTCTCCAGATTTTCCAGCGTTTTCTGGGCCACATAGTCGCTGACCAGGGCCGTCTCGCCGCTGTCGGCATCGGGGGTGATGGTCTGCTTGAGGAACGCCTTGACGTCGGTGGTGTCCTGCTCGCTGTCGGCCAGGTCCGCCGCCTTCTGGTAGGCATCGTACTGGGCCAGCAGGTACAGCCCGGAGGTGATCTCCACGCTGCCGATGGTGCCCACGGTGTCCGGGGTGGAAATGACGCAGCCTGCCAGGCTGAACACCATGGCGGCCGCTGCAATGAGTGCGAAAAGTTTCTGTTTCATAGATGTTACTCCCAAGATTATTTCCAAAGAAGATATTGCTGCCCTTTTTGCCAAGGGCTCTCCTACCAGGAGAGCTGTCGAGCGAATGCGAGACTGAGAGGTTGGACAGAGAGAAAACCCAACCGAAGCGATGCCATTTTGGATGCGGCCTGTGGTCAGGTGGTCCTCCGTACAACCTCTCCGTCGCCTGCGGCGACACCTCCCCTGGTAGGGGAGGCTGACAGATTATAATATCAAGTGCAACAGGTAAAAAAAGTAAAGACAACATAGCAGACTTCGTGTAAAATAGAGTTACC